>CAYOBN010000139.1:0-10831 GCA_964402175.1 uncultured Planctomycetaceae bacterium
TCTCGAACGCCGTGCAGGTGCTCTTCCTCTGAGCCCGCACCGGCGCGCGGGCGGCAGACGGCCAGCCCGCCCGCCCGAGCGCCGGGACGGGCGATACACCCGCAGCGTGTGCTGCGCGTTGGCCGTGACGCTTTGGGGGTGCCATCTCCCCTGGAGCGTCGGCGCAGGCGGCGAGGGGCGGATCCGGCGCGCCGTGATCTACCGCACCGGATCGCCCTTCGCGAGGGCGGCCAGCATCTCCTTGGCCTTCGCGCGGGCTTTGATCACGATCTGGTCGGAGTTGTCGTACTCGAAGCGGCCGAAGCGGCCCAGGGGCACGAGGCCGAACTGGGCTTGCCAGTCGAAGGCGACCTTGCGCCGCTCGTGGTAGCGGTGGTCGAAGACGACGTAGGCGTGGTTCACCTGGCTGCGGTCCGTGAAGAGGATCTCGTCGCGCCGCAGGAGGCCCGCCACTTCGAGGCCCGCGAGGACCTCGGCTTCGAGCTCCTGGCCCGGGAAGGGGCGGCCGCCCGGGGTCGTCACCTCGACGAGGAACGAGGTCTTGCCCGCGGGTGCGTTCGAGTCCGCGTAGTTGGACATGTAGGTGACGCGGTTCGCGGGGCCCTGCTTCGTCTGCGGCAGGTAGATCCACGAGAGGTCGGGGTGCTCCGGGCGGTCGAGGGCCACCAGGTACGTCACCAGCGCGTTGTATTCGAGCGAGCGCATCGCCGCGGCCACGTCCGCGGGCATCCCCTCGATGATGTCCGGCAGGTACGTCATCGCGATCGTGTTCACGACGACATCGAAGCGCTCGCCGTCGATCGTGAAGCCGCCTTTGTCCTTGCGCACGTGCTGGACGCGGTGGTTCAAGCGCACCTGCGGGCCCGCGTAACGCGCGAGGCCGTCCGTGATCGCCTGGAACCCGCCCTGTTTCGGGTAATAGAAGATCGCCTGGTGCGTATACCCCTCGGTGCGGATGCCGACCGCGGCGCGCAGCACGTCTTCGACCGGCGCATCGGGGACGCGGCCTGCGACCCAGTCGCTGGTGATGAAGTCCAGGTCGCGCTTCCAGATCTTCTCGTTGTAGGGATCCATGAAGTGCTCGGCGATCCCGTCGCCGAAGCGCCAGCGGATCCACTTGCCGAACTCCTTCGGCGCGGGCGCGCCCGTCATCTGCCGCTCGTGCCAGGCTTTGACGTAACCCGCGAGGCAGTCGTAGTTCGCCTGCTGCGGCAGGTCGCCGATCCCGTTCTCGAACGGGTAATGCACCCAGCGGTCCTCGAAGCGGATCTTCGTGTTCCGGTTGCGCGTCGCAAACGCCGCGTCGCCGCCCGCGTGGTCCTTCATCCACTGCATCGCGGCGGTGTCCTTGCTGAACAGGATGTGCCCGCCGGCGACGTCGTAGGTGAACCCATCGACCGTCTTCGATTGGCACAGGCCGCCCGCGACGGAGTCCGCCTCGAACAGCGTGATGTCGCCCGGGGCGACACCCCCCTCGACGAGGAAACGGGCGAGGGCGAGGCCGGAGACTCCGGCGCCGAGGATTCCGATCTTCACAGGGGGCTGCGTGGGGAGGGTTCCGGCCCCGCTCGGGGCGACGGGAAGGCCCCAGAGGATACCCCGCAGCGGCTCACCGGGCGCGCACGAGCACGTCCAACCACACCCCGCCCCGTTTGCGCGCCTCGGCGGACTCGGCGAGCCAGCGGCGGCCGTCCTGGACGTAGCCGGCGGTGGGGGTGAGGTCCGGATCGAGGCGCTGGAACCAGGTGTTGAAGGCCTCCATCACGAGCTCGCGGGCGTACTTCGCGAGGCACGACCCGAGCGCGACGGTGAACCAGTGCCGGTCGCCCTTCTCGACGAAGCGGATCCGCATGGAACGTGCGCCGACCTGGACGTCGTACTCGCTCCACTCGGGGTCCTCGCGCAGCGCGCGCACGTCCGCCCAGGGGAAGAGGCCCGCGAGCTGGGCGCTGTAGCGCATGCGCCCGCCCAGGCGGTCACAGGTGACATCGAGCCCCTCGTCGCCGTAGCGCTCGAAGAGCGCGGAGAGGACGGCCCCTCCGAGCGCGAAGTGCGCCGCGCCCTTGTTGCCGTGGCGCTCGAACGCCTCGTTGAGCGCGCGCACCGGCACGACGCGCACGCCGGCGTCGGCCAGCGCCAGCCCGGACCCCTGCAGCGCCGCCGCGAGCCGCTCGCGGTGGGCGGCGAGGGCCGCCCCGTCCACGTGGACCGGCAGGGTCTCCGGGAGCGCGGAGTACCAGGGGTGATGGCGCAGCTCGGCGTCGTCCGGCGCGAGCCCCGCGGGCGCACACGCGACGAGCGCTCTGCCGCTCGCCGGCGCGCCCTCCGCGCGGGCGCCGAGGAACGCCAGCGCGGTCGCTTCGAGCCGGGCGCGGCCGCGCGCCGTGCGGTCGAAGACCTCCTTCGAGTCGTTGACGACGAGGCGCGTCGCCGCCGCGCCCTTGTCCGCCGAAGCGGCCGCCGCGAGGCGCGTCCACGTCGGGCCCTCGCCGCGCTCGCAGCGAAACGCCGCGTACCCGTAGGTCAACGGCCCGAGCAGCGGCCCGTAGCCGGCTTCATCGAGCCCGACGAAGACCCGCGCCGCGCTCACGGCCGCGCCGCGGCGCGCCGCGTGCCGTCGGGGTTGCGCCGGTCGTCGCGGCGGCGGTTCTTGAAGAGCACCGCGAGCGCGACGAGGCCCACCGCGACCGACACGAGCTGCGACGTCGAGAGCAGCCCGTCGAACCACAGCCCGCGGATCGAGTCGCCGCGGAAGTTCTCGATCGTGTACCGGCCGATCGCGTACAGGAGGAGCACTTGGCAGGCGACTTGGCCCTCCCAGCGCCGCCGCCGCAGGAGCCACAGCCCCGCCGTGAAGATCAGCCACGCGTTGATGGTCATCCAGGGCTGCGTCGCCCACAGGACCTGCCCGGCGTTCTCGTCGCCGAAGAGGCTGCCGACCGGGAGCTTCTCGGGCACGTGCAGCGTGATCGGGAACGGCAGGTCCGCGTACTTCTCCGGCACGATGCTGCCGTAGTCGTCGCCGACGAGCAAGCAGCCGATGCGCCCGACGCCGTACCCCGACATGCCTGCGACGAGCCCCAGGTCGAGCGCATGCCCGAGCCGCATCATGTGTTTCTTCGCGGCGTAGAGCCCGAGCGCGATGCCGCCGAAGGCGCCCCCGTACATCACGAGGCCGCCCTCCCAGTACGCAAAGACCTTCAGCGGGTCGGCGAGGTACGCCTTACCGGTCTCCGAGCCCTGCAGCACCTCGACGATCACGTACATCGCGCGCGCGCCGATCAGGATCCCGACGAGGACCCACAGCGGCACGGCGGCGAAGCCCGGGGCCTCGCGCTGGGGATCGAGGGCGTAGCGCTCGCCGAGCTTCGAATAGAGGTGCGAGCCGAGCAGGAACCCGAGCACCACCATCAGCCCGAACGAGCGGATCGGGAAATCGAGGCCGGGGACGGTGAACAGGATCGGGTGCATGCTGTGCGGGCTCCGCGCTGGGGCGCCGATGGTAACGGCGCGGCTCCCCGGATGCGCGCGGGTCCGCGAGCGGTTACCCTCTTCGCCCCCCGGCGCGCGCGAGGCCGCCGCCGGTGCCTCCGCCCGACCCGCCGCAGCCCGCCCACAGGGGCAACCCGAGAGCACCCGTCCGATGCAGCCGCCCCCGCTCCCGAAGCTCTACGTCGAGGGCCGCTACCGCAAGCTGTCGCGGGACCTGCCCCAGACCGTGTTCTTCTGCCCGGCCTGCCGCGGCAACGAGCGCCGCAGGCACGGCTGCAAGACCTGCGAGGGCTTCGGCAAGCTCACCCGCGAGTCGGTGCAGGAGCTCATCACGTGGGTGCTCGGCAAAGCGGCCGGCACGCGCAAGGCGAAGTTCCACGGCGCAGGGCGCGAAGACGTCGACGTGCGCATGCTCGGCACGGGGCGCCCGTTCGTGATCGAGCTCGAAGACGCGAAGCTCGGCGCGCCGAACCTGGCCGAGGTCGAACAGCTCATCAACGAGCGCAACGCCGGTCGCCTCGAGGTGACCGGCTTGCACTGGACGCAGAAGGAGCGCGTGCGGGTCCTCAAGGAGACCGAGTACGCCAAGGAGTACCGCGCGCTCGTCGAGGTCGACGGCCCCTACGACCTCGCGGGCCTCAGGGCGCACTTCGGGGCGCGGGTGGTGCTCGCCCAGGAGACACCGACCCGCGTCGCGCACCGCCGCGCCGAGAAGGTGCGCGAGCGCTGGATCGAAGTGCGCGACGTGACCGATCACGGCGACGGCCGCTTCGAGATCACACTGCGCACGCAGCACGGGACCTACGTCAAGGAAGCGGTCAGCGGCGACGGCGGACAGACGCAGCCGTCGATCGCGGACTGGGTCGGTGCGACCTGTCGCTGCGTCGAGCTGGACGTGCTCGCGATCCTCGACGTCGAAGGCGGCGCGGCCGCGGCGCTGCCCGAGCCCCCGCCGAAGTTCGGCGCGGGGCTCTGAGCCGCAGCGCGCGCAGTGGTCCTTCTGCACGCCCTGCGAGTGTCCCGAGTCAGAAGTTCACGTCCGTATTCGCGCCGCCTGCGCGCCCCTGGCGGCGTTGCCGCTCCTCGGAATCGCGCAGTGGTTATGCCGTCGTCGCGGCGCCACGCGATCGACGCGACTTCAGATGCGATCTTCTGGCTCAGGACACTCGCTCAAACGATGACGCCGAGCACCTCGGCGTCGAAGACGCAGTCCTGGGCGAGCACTCCGTCGCGGTGCAGGAACGCCTGCACCGCGTAGCGGAACATCCGGCTGCCCGCGCGCAGGAGCTTGACCACGAAGACCATCGTGCAGCCCGGGGTCACGAGGCCGCGGAAGCGCGCGCTCTCGACGCCGCCGAAGCCCACGAAGCGCTCGCCGACGCCGCTCGAGCGGTCGACGCGGTTCTGCTGGTAGTCGAACGATGCGATCTGCGCCGCCGTCTCGATCATCAGCGCGCCCGGGAACATCGGGCGGCCTGGGATGTGGTCCTTGGCCCACCAGTCGTCCGCGTGGATCTCCTTCACCCCGACGATCACGCCCCCTTCGCGGTCCTCGAACACGATCCGGTCGACGACCTGGAATGTGCCGCGCTGGGCGAGGTGCTGGTCGAGCTCGGCCCGCCCATAGAGCGTCCGGTCGAGGTCGAGGCGAGCGAGGTCGACGAAGGTTTCGGACGGCATATGTGGGGGTCTCCGGGGGGAAGCGGCCGCGAGTCGCGCACGCTACGGTACAGGGGTATGGGCCCCACGACTACCCGCGACCTCGACTTGGCCACCCGCTGTGTGCACGGCGGCCGCCGCGCGACCCCCGAGGACCCCGACCTCGCGCCGCCGCTGCGCCGCGCGTCGACGTTCCTGCAGCACCCCGGCACCCACGCGGCGACCGACGGCGGGGACTTCGAGGGGCCCTTGGTCTACGCGCGGTACAAGAGCCCCAACGTCGAAGCGCTCGAGGGGCACCTCGCGGTCCTCGAGGGGGCCGAGGCTGCGGTCGCCTTCGGCAGCGGCATGGCGGCGCTGCACGCGGCGCTCTGGTGTTTCTCCGGCCCGGAGGGAGGCGGCTCCGGCACGGCGCGCACCGTGGCCCTTCCGCGCCAGGTCTACGGGGGCACCGCCGCGCTGCTCGGGGCGGAGCTCGCCGAGGTCGGCGTCGGCCATGTCCTGTACGACGTGGAGGACCTCGACAGCTTGGACGCGGCCCTCGCCGCGGGCGCCGAGCTGGTCCTCGCGGAGAGCCTCTCGAACCCCACGGTGCGCGTCGCGGACCTGCCGGCGCTCGCGGCGCGGGCGCACGCTCGGGGCGCGCGGCTCCTCGTCGATGCGACGTTTGCGACGCCGGTCGTCCAGCGCCCGCTCCTGCACGGCGCGGACCTCGTCGTGCACAGCGCGACCAAAGCGCTGGGCGGCCACTCGGACCTCACGGCGGGGGTGCTGCTGGGCCGTGCGGCCGACATGGCGCGCGCGCGCGGGTTCCGCAAGCGCACGGGCGCGGTGCTCGATCCGACGGCGGCGTGGCTGCTGACGCGCGGACTCGCGACGCTCGCGCTGCGGGTGCGCGCGCAGTGTGCGGGGGCCGCGGCGCTCGCGGCGGCGCTCGCGCGGCATCCCGCCGTGCGGCGCGTATGGCACCCGAGCCTCGCGAGCGACCCCGGCCACGCCCTCGCGGGTCGCCTCCTCGAGCCCGGGCTCTTCGGCAGCGTGCTCACCGCCGAGCTCGCGGCCGGCGACGACGCCGCGCGCCCCTTCGTCGGCGCGCTGCACGTCTTCCAGGATGCGCCGAGCCTCGGCGGCGTCGAGTCGCTCGTCTCGATCCCGCGCGTGATGTCGCACGCGGGCCAGAGCACCGAGGCGCTGCGCGCCGCGGGCATCGGGCCTGGCGCCGTGCGCTTCGCCGTCGGCATCGAAGCGCCGCGGGACCTCGTGCGCGACGTGCTGCAGGCGCTCGCGCACGCGCGCGCCTGACCGGCCCGCGGCTCAGCGCGTCTTGTCCGGATCGGCTGCGAGGAAGAGCGTCGCGCGCTGCACGCCGCCCGCGGTGCCTTCGGTGTCGAAGCCGAGCTGCAGGTCGAGGTCGCCGCGCAGGCTGAGCTCCGTGTGTGCGCCGCGCAGCCGCCACGCGCCCGGGTTCAGGTAACGCACGCGGAGGTGCCCCTCCGAGTCCGTGCGGCCCTCGAAGCTGCCGCGCCCATCGGTGGTGAGGTAACCGCGCACGTCCGCGTCCGGTACGCCGCGGTCCAGCCAATCGACGACGCGCACATCGAGCGTGATGTACGGCGGCAAACGCAGCGTCGGCACCGCGACGTCGCCGCCGGTGACGTCGACGCGGCTCGCGGGCAGGAGCGGGCGCTCTTCGCTGCCGATCCAGAGCGCGTAGGCCCCCGGCGCCACCGCGTCGAAGCGGTAACCGCCGCCCGGTCCGGTGACGGCCGTGTGCACGCGCTCGCCGCCGAGCTCACGCAGCGCGACCGCGCACTCCTCCGCGCCCGCGCCGAAGCCGTCCAGCAGCGTGCCGCCGACGGCGCTCGCGCGGCGCAGCGTGAGCGTGAGGCGCACCCACGTCACGCCGGGCAGGTGCTCGTAGCCTTCGATCTTGTGCAGCACGACCTCCTGCGGCGCCGAAGCGAGGCCCGGCGCGGCCGCGAACACGCGGTAGCCGCCGAGCGGCACATCGCGGACTTCGGCCGACGCGAGCCGCCCCGGGAACGCGGTGCTGCGCGCGACGGCGTGCGCGCGGCCCTCCGCGCTCAGGGACGGCGCGAGGTGCAGCGTCCACTCCTCGGGCGCGGTCACCCCCGCGTCGAGGCGCAGGTCCACCGCGATCGTGCCCGTGCCCTCGAACACCTTGCCGAGGCTCGCCCAGTCCGCGGGCGCGCCGACCTCGATGCCCCCGATCGGCACGGGCGTGCCCTCCGGCCGCGCGGGCGCGGCGAGGGGCGAAGCGGCGCCGGTCTCGCCCGGCGCTGCGCCGGCCGAGCCCAGCGGCCGCTCGGGCGCGACGGCACCCTGCGCGTCGGCCGGCGCCGCCTGCCCCGCGGGGCCCCCTGCGCCGCGCAGCGCGACCCACGCGAGCGCCGCGAGCGCGAGCAGCGCCACGGGGAAGAGCGCCGCGCGGCCGAGGGTCCCCTCGGCGCGCGGGCCGCTGCGCCGCAGGCCACCGCCCGCGCCCGCGCCCGCGCTTCGGGCCCAGCCGTTATCCTTCAGGGCTCGGCGGTCCACACCCGATCGTCCGAGGGTGTCCGCGCTGGTGGGGGAGCCGTAGAGGCCAGGGGTGGAGTGCTGCATCTGCATCGCTCTGTCTCGATTCCCGTCGCCGTCCCGGGCTCCCCATCGTAGTCCCGAAGCACCCCGCGCGCCGCGCTTCCGATGCTCCATCGCCGTTCCACCGCCGCCCCCCGGTCGCTCGTCCTCACCGCCTTGCTCGCCGGGGCCGTCCTCCGTGCCCCGTCGGCCGAGGCCCAGGCCCCCGCGGACTCCGCGGGGAGCGGGGGCCGGGTCGTGGTCCTCGGCTTCGATGGCGCCGACTGGCGCACGACCGAGCGCCTGATGGACGCGGGGCAGCTCCCGCACCTCGCGGCGCTCCGGGCCGCGGGCACGGCGGGGCCCCTCGTCTCGACCGACCCCGCGGAGTCGGCGGCGGGCTGGGCCGCGATCAACACGGGCGCCAACCCCGCGAAGAACGGGGTGGCGAGCTTCATCAAACGCTCCCTCGCCGGAGGCCGACCCGGGCCCGTTTTCGCCCACGTGCGGCCCGCCACCGGCGTGGTCTCCGAGCTGCGCCCCGACGGGCTCCTCGGCCTCTACGCCGAGCACGGGAGAGAGCGGGTCACCGCCGCCGGCGCGGCGCTCGCGCTCGTCGTGTTCTTCCTCCTCGCGCGGCTCGTGCTGCGCACTGGCAAGGGCGCGGCGGCGCTGCTCTCGCTGTTGGTCGGCGCGGGGGTCGGGTACGGGTCCTGGCGCATCGGTGCCGACGTGCCGCGCACCGTGTCCGGTGTCTTGGAGAACCAAGTCGGGCTCGATGGCTTCTGGATCCACGCCGCGCGCGCCGGCCAGCCGTCCGTCGCCCTCGACGCGGCGCTGGCGCTGGGGCGCCCCGGGGTGCCCGGCGCACGCACGCTGTACGGCCTCGGCTTGCCCGACCTGCGCGGAGAGTCGAACGGTGTCTGGTCGATCTACACCACGGACGAGTTTGCGAGCGGCCGCCCTCCGAAGGGCGACACACGCGCGTCGAAGTCGGGCACCGGCACGGTGTATCGGGTCGATTGGAAGGACGGCGCGATCGAGACCACCGTCCTCGGCCCGATCGACTTCGTGGAGCAGGACCGCGTGCGTCGACGCGTCGAGGAGCTGCGCGCGCGCCTCGATAGCGCTGACATCGGCTTCCACGAGGCCAAGCCCCTGCGCGAAGAGAAGACGGCGCTCGAAGAGACCCTCGAGGAGTTCGATTCCTACAGCGACAAAGCCTACAAGCACCGCCCAGCGCAGCCGCTCGTCGTGCGCCGCGCAGGTGATGCCTTCGATGTGACGCTCGGCAATGTGACGCAGCGCGTCGCCGTGGGGCAGTGGAGCGAGCTGTATCGGCTGCGCTTCGACCTCTCGCCGCTCGTGAAGGCGCACGCGGTGACCCGCGTGCGCGTCGTGAAGGACGAGCCCTTCGAACTCTACGTCGATTCGCTGCACATCGACCCGGAGCACCAGGCCTTCTGGCAGCCCGTCACCGAGCCGCGCTCGTTCGGCAAGGAGCTCGTCGCCATGAACGGTGGGCCGTTCGAGACCCTCGGCTGGGGCTGCATGACGAACCAGCAGAAGGACGGCTTGCTGCCGGTCGAGGCGTTCCTCGAGGACGTCGAGTTCACCCACGCGTACCGCCGCAGGCTCACGCAGGAGATGCTGAAGCAGCGCGATTGGCGCTTGCTCTTCAGCGTCTTCACCGTGACCGACCGCGTGCAGCACATTCTGTATCGGTGTTACGACCCGCAGCACCCGCTGCACGACCCCGAAGAGGCTGCGACGAAGGTGACGTTCTTCGGCGAGGAGATCCCGCTGTCGGACGCGGTGCCCGCGATCTATCGCCAGATGGACCGCGTCGTCGGTGAGGTCTCCGCGGCGCTCGCGCCGGGCGACACGCTGATGTTGTGCGCCGACCACGGCTTCACGAGCTACCGCCGCGGCCTCGTCGTGAACAACTGGCTCGCGTCCGAGGGGTTCCTGACGCTGCGCGAGGACATCGACAGCACGTCGAAGCGCGATCTGAACGCGGCGATCGACTGGTCGAAGACGCAGGCGTATTCGCTCGGGCTCGGCATGGTCTACCTGAACCTCGCGGGCCGCGAGCCGGAGGGCATCGTCCGCCGCGAGGACGCGCCGGCCGTGTTGCAGCGCATCCAGGAGCGCTTCCTCGCGCTGCGCGACGGTGACGCCGCCGTCGGCTCCAGCGCGCGCATCATCCAGGGCCTCTACGACGGGCCCATCCCGTGGGGCTCGCCGGAGCACCCGTGCGCGGACTTGATGCTCGGGCTCGGTGAGTACTACCGCGTCGCGTGGACCTCGGTCGAAGGCAAGCTTGCACTGAAAGAAGGGCCCGACGGCCGCATCGTCATCGGCGACCTCTTCGAGGACAACACGAGCCCCTGGTCGGGTGACCACGCGTCCAACGACCCGAACGTCGTGACGGGGATCTTCTTCGCCAACCGCAAGGTGCGCACGGCGGACGGGGCGCCGTTCAGCGTGCTCGACATCGCGCCGACGGTGCTCGGCCTCGTCGGTGTGCCCGTGCCTTCGGACTTCGACCGCCCGACGCTCGTGCTGGAGTGACCCCCATGACTGGCCACCCCGAAGCGCTCTTCCCCAAGGACCTCGCCGCGCGGCTCGCCGCCGGTGAGACGTTTGTGCTGCTCGACGTGCGCGAGGCCGAGGAGCTCGCGATCTGCGCGCTGCCGGGGGTCACCCACGTGCCCCTCTCGGAGCTCGCGCTGCGCCACACCGAGCTCGACCCCGATGCGCCGACGGTCTGCATCTGCCACCACGGCGTGCGCAGCGCCCACGCGGCCGCGGGCCTCGCGCGCCTCGGGTTCGAGCGCCTCTACAACCTGGTCGGCGGGGTCGACCGGTGGGCGGCCGAGGTGGATCCGGGCATGGCGCGGTACTGACCGGCGCGGGCGCCCCGGGTGCTCTGGGCGCTCTGGGTCCTCTGGGTGCTCGTAAGCGTCCGCTGCCTGTCGGCCTCCCCTCTATGCCCACCCCCCGTCGGGTGGTCATGGTCTGGGCATGAGCCACCCCGACCTTCCTCCCCGCCCCAGCGACCGCAGCCTCCTCGCCGACTGGTACCGCGCCGCCCTCGAGC
>CAYOBN010000140.1:0-10677 GCA_964402175.1 uncultured Planctomycetaceae bacterium
TCGAACGGTACCAGGTACGACTTTGCGATCGCGCGCGAGAGCGCTTGCGAGTGCATGGGGGCGGGCGCGCGATCGCTAAGTCGTACCTGGTACCGTTCGATTCCCGCGCGATCGCAAAGTCGTACCTGCAACCTTTCGCTGAGGCAGTACCCCTCACGGGTGGGCCGGCAGCGGCGTCACCTCACGTTCCGTCCCATCCTCCTCCGCCGCCCGAGTGCGCCGCCCCAGCGCCGCGCGCATCGCGCGGCTGGCGTCCCGCGTCAGGTCATCGATCACCGTGTACGCCAGCGGGACGACCCAGAGCGTGAAGAACGTGCAGACCGACAGGCCGCCCGCGACACACGTCGCCAGCGCCTTGTAGTCGATCCCCTGCGTCGGACCCGTCGACAGCGCCATCGGCAGGAGACCGAAGACCGTCGTCAGCGCCGTCATCAGGATCGGCCGCACCCGCGCCGCCGCGCCGACGAGCACCGCTTCGCTGCGCGGCATCCCCGCGAGCCGCAGCCGGTGGATCTTGTCGATCAACACGATGCCGTTGTTCACGACGACGCCGACGAGGATGATCAACCCGATCACCCCGATGAAGTCCACCGGGGTCCCCGTCAGCCGCAGCGCCCACACCGCGCCCGCCATCGCGTAGGGGATCGTCGTCAGCACGCTGAAGGGCAGCATCAGCGACTCGAACAGGATGCCCATCAACAGGAACACGAGGCCGATCGCGAGCGCCAGCATGCGCCAGAGGTCGGACAGGTCGGCCTCCCGCTGCGCGATGAGGCTCGTGTCTCGCCCGAGCGAATACCCCCGCGGCAGCTCGAGCCCCGCCAGCGCGTCGTAGCCCTCTTCGACGAGCTTCGTCTGCCGCGCCGGATCCAGCACCCGGGCCGTGATGCGCTGGGTGATCTGGCCCTCGCGGCGCACGATCTCGGTGGGGGCGGCCTCGAACTGCACCTTCGAGAACGTCGCCAGTGGCACCATGCCTTCGCCCGTGAAGATCGTCAGGTCCTTCAGCGTGTCGAGGCCTGCGACCTGTTCCTCGTCGTACTCGATCAGGAAGGGCACCTCGCGGCCCGCTTCGTTGTAACGCGGGAGCTGCGCGCCGCGCAGGGCCCACGACACGCTGCGCAAGGCGCTCTGGCTGGTGACCCCGTAGCTGAACGCGACGTCGTCGTCGAGCTCCAGCAGCACCTGCTCCGGCGCTTCGGTCAGCGTGCTGGCGACGTCCGTCAAACCGGGCACACGCGCGAGGATCTGCTCGGCTTCGTCGGCCAGGCGACCCAGCTCGACGTGGTCCGGACCGCGCAGCTCGAACGAGACGAACTGCTTGCTGGAGTCGCTCACCTCGTCCTGTCCGCGGAAGTAGACGCGGTGGCCCGCGTAGCTCGGCAGCTCGCGCCGCAAGCGCTCGCGCACACCGTCGAGGAACTTCACGTCCTGACGCTCCTTCCAGCGCAGCTCGAGCGTGCCGCCCGTCCCGTCGAAGCGCGCGACGAGGTTCTCGAAGCCGAGCTCTGCGCGGCGCGCTTCGAGGAACTCCTCGTAGCGCCCGATCTCGCGGCTCGTCTCGCCCAGCGTGAAGTTCGATTCGAGGTCGACCCAGAACGACAGCTCCGTCAGCTCGTCTTCGTCACCGAAGCCCGACATCGAGACCGACGACGCCGCGAGGAACGCCGAGAACGGCGCGCAGAGCGCCAGGACCGACGCGAGGAAGCGGTGCTGCAGCGTCCAACCCAAGAGCGCCCGATTGCTCTCCTGGGCCCACGCGACGATCGACGTGCCGGCGGGGGAGAAGCGCGCTGGCCGTACGGGGCCACGCGCCGGACGGCGCCGCCACGCCGGGAGTCCGACGAGCAGCAGCGCGGCGGCGAGGGCGCCGAGGCCGAGCGCCCCTTTGGCGAGGCCCTCACCCATCCCCGGGCCCGCCCCGGCGACGCCGAACTCGGCCAGCGTGCGCCCGACCTCGGCCCGCCCGAGCGCGGTCGCATGCGCTCGATACGCGAGCCACGCGACCGCTGCTGCGAGCCCGAGGCGCAGCGGCGTCGCGCAGCGGAAGGTGAGCCGCAGCGCCTTGTGGGCCGCCGTCAGCGCGTAGAACCAGAGCGCGCGCAGCGCACCGATGACCCGTCCGATCACGAGCGCGGGGAGCGCGAGGACGGCGTCGATGCCGCGCATCGTCGCTGCGAGCCAGCGCGGCCGGCCGCCCAGCGCGCGCGCCGCGCCCGTGGGCAGGAAGATCAACGCGATCGCGAGGCTCAGGAGCAGCGACGTGCACAGCGGGATGCCCAGCGCGGTCATGAAGACCCGCATCCGCGCGCCGCCGAAGAAGATCAGCGGCAGGAACACCGCGACGGAGGTCAACGTCGCCAGCGTGACCGCCAGCGCGACGTCGCGCGTCCCGAGCACTGCGGCGCGTTTGCCGTCATGCCCTGCAGCGCGCAGGCGGGCGACGTTCTCGACGACGACGACCGCGTTGTCGACGAGCATCCCGATCGCCAGCGTCAGCCCGACCATGGTCAGCACGTTGAACGAACCGCCGCGGAAGTACTCGATCGTCAGCGCGAGCAGGGCCGAGACCGGGATCGACAGGGCGACACACAGCGTCATCCGCGCGCGCCGCAGGAACAGGAACAGGATGATCACGGCGAGGCCGCCGCCCAGCACCGCCGTCGACTCGAGCTGGTCCAGCGAGTTCTCGATGAAGTCGGCCTGGTTGAAGAAGACCTCGGCCTTGAAGCGCCCGTTCAGCGCGGGCTCGTCGACGATCCCGTCCATGATCGTCTGCAGCTCGCGCCCGACGTCCACGATGTTCGCGGAGCCCTCGCGCTGCACCATCCCGTAGAAGGCGTACCCGCCGTTGATGCGGGTCACCCAATCGCGCACGGACTTCATCCGCTCGACGCGCGCGACGTCACCGATGCGCAGCCCGTTCCCGACGGGGTACGCGCGGACCTCGTCCAGGTCCTTGAAGCGCATGTCCGCCCGCAGGATGTAGCGCGTGCCTGCGTCATCGACGGTCCCCAGCGGCTCGGCGAAGTTGTCCGCGTTGAGGCGCCGGATCAGAGCGCCGAGGTCCAGCCGGGCGGCCATGACCTTGTCCTCGTCCAGGAGGATCCGGATCGAGTCGTCCAGGAGCCCGAAGATGTTGACGCGGCTGACGCCGTCGACCGCCTCGAGGCGCTTCTGGACGTGTTTCTCGAGCAGCGCGTCGACATCGTTGCCCTGGTCCTCAGCGACGATGGCGAACCACATGATCGGCGGTTCGCCGTCGTCGCTCGCCCAGACGTTGATGCGCTCGACCGTCTCGGGCAGCAGCGGCCGCGCGCGCTCGATGCGGTCGCGCAGCTCGGCTTTGGCGAGCTCCGTGTTCGCTTCACCGTCGAAGACCACGCGCACGCGGACGGTGCCGGTCGAGCAGTACGACGTCACGGACTCCAGGTTCGGCAGCGTGCGGAACTGCTCTTCGAGCGGCCGCGCGACCTTCTCGACGTTCTCCTCGGCGCTGGCCCCGGGGTTCGGGATCCACACGGAGAAGCGGCTGCCGGAGATGCCGCCAGGCAACATCTGCAGGGGCAGGCGGTCGAAGGCGATCAAGCCGAGCAACAGGAGCGCGGCGAAGATCACGCCCATCGCGATCGGTCGGCGGACCGTCAGCGCGAAGAAGCCGCGGTCGCCGCTGTCGTCGTCGAGGTGGAGGTCCTCGCCGATGTCTTCGACGTTCGTCGTCGCGTCGGTCTTCACGCTGGGGTCTCCCTCGGCAAGGTGCGCCGCTCGCGCACGACCAGGCTGTAGAGCACGGGGATCACGAAGAGGGTCAGCACGGTCGAGCTCGTGAGGCCGCCGATGACGGTGATCGCCATCGGCGCGCGCAGCTCGGCGCCGTCCCCGCCGACGAAGCGTTCGAGGCCCGGCACGTGGAGCAGCCACCCCGTCAGCGGCACGAGGCCCAGGATCGTCGTCGCCGTGGTCATCAGGATCGGGCGCAGGCGCGCGCGGCCGGCTTCGAGGATCGCCTCGCGCACGGACAGGCCCTCTGCGCGTTTCTGGTTGATCCGGTCCACGAGGACGATCGCGTTGTTGACGACGATGCCCGCGAGGAGGATCAAGCCGATGAACACGACGACGGACAGCGGCAGCCGCGCCGCATCGAGGGCGAACACCGCGCCGATGCCGGCGAGGGGGACGCTGACGAGGATCACGAGCGGCTGGATCAGCGACTCGAACTGGCTCGCCATGACGACGTAGACGAGGAAGATCGCCAGCAGCAACGCAAAGCGCAGGCTCGCGGTGCCTTCGTCCAGCTCGCGCTTCTGACCGCCCAGTTGGACTTCGACGTCGCGCGGCGGCTGCAGGGTGGCCAGCGCAGCCTCGATGCGCGTGTTGACGCTGCCGAGGTCGAGGCCGGTGCTGGCCGCGGTGACGAGGACCGCGCGCTGACCGCCGATCCGCCGGATCTCGGCGGGGCCCTGCGTCAGCGTGATGTCCGCCACGGAGCGCAGGGGGACCGGCGTCGGCTCCGTCGGGTTCACGACGAGCTCGCCGATGGAGGCGATCGAGCTCAGGAGCAGCTCGTCGCCGCGCACGCGCACGTCGATGCGGTCGTCGCCTTCGACGAAGCGTGTGCTGACGTTGCCGAGGACCTGATCGCGCACGAGGCTCGACACCGTCGCGAGGTCGAGGGAGTACGCCAAGGTCTTGTCGCGGTCGAAGATCACACGCGCCTCGGGGTAACCGGGCCGGATCGTCGTGCGGATGTCGGTCAGCCCCGGGATCCCGGCGAGGCGCCGCGAGACCTCTGCTGCCGCGACGCCCATGAGCTCCAGGTCGTAGCCCTTCACCTCGACCGCGATGGGGGCGTCGAGCGCAAAGGGCGTCGGGCGGCGCACGTCGATGACTTCGACCTCGGGGGTCGCCGAGGCGAGCGCGCGCACCGCTGCGATGACGTCGCCTTCGCGCCCCGCCGCGCGCGCCTCCGGCGTCAACCGCGCCGTGAGGCGCGCGGTGTGCTCCCCTTCGATCTCCCGGGTCAGCGTATCGGCTTCGATGCCGACCGTGAGCGACGTGACGGCGACCTCGGGCAGCGCGCCGACCGCGGCTTCGATCGCCGTGTAGACCCGCTCGGACTCGTCGATCGGCGTGCCGACCGGCAGCGCGAGGAACGCCGTGAACTCACCCTGCTGGATCTCCGGCAGGAGCTCGAGGCCCAGGCGCTCGATGCGCTCGGCGCTGAGCCACGCGAGCGCGCCGATGGCGGCGAGCACGAGGAGGCGCGCGGAGAGGGCGAGCTGCAGGAGCCTCGGGTACGCCGCATCGAGCGCGCGCCAAGCCAGGTCGAAGCTGGCCCGCAGCGGCCAAGTCACGACGCCGAGCACGCGCCCCAGCGCGAGCGTGAGCGCGCCGACGGTCCAGAGCGCGAGTCCGAGGACGGTGAGCACAAGGCTCCACGTGAGCTGGGCGAGGTTCGGCAGCAGCGTGCCGAGGCGCCACGTGAGGCCCTTGGGCCAAGCCGCGCCGAGCGCCGGCCAGGTCCCGCGCGGTCCGCTCGTGCCCGCGAACGCGGGGCGCGACGCGAGCATCGGGATGAACAGCACGGCGACGAGCAGCGACACCAGCAACGCGGAGACCACCGTCACCGCTTGGTCGCCGAAGATCTGCCCGGCGATGCCGTGCACGAACACGATCGGCGCGAACACACACACCGTCGTCAGCGTCGACGCGACGATGGCGCCCGCGACCTCGGAGACCCCGCGCACCGCGGCGGTGCGCAGGTCATCACCCTCGTCGCGGCAACGCGTGATCGACTCCAGCACGACGATCGCGTTGTCGACGAGCATCCCGACCCCGAGCGCCAGGCCGCCCAGGGACATGATGTTGAGCGACACGTCCAGCAGGAACATCGGCGCGAACGTGACGACCACCGAGATCGGGATCGAAACGCCGATGATCAGCGTGGGGGCGACGCGCCGCAGGAACATCCACACGACGATGATCGCCAGCGCGCCGCCCAGGAGCGCGGAGCTCTGGACCTCTTCGACGGCGTCCGCGATGAAGGTCGATTGGTCGGAGAGCAGCTCGATGCGGGCCTCGTCGCGGAGCTGCCAGGCGAGGAACCCCAGCTTGCTGCGCTCCCAGAACGGCACGTCTTCGTTGCGCACCCCTTCGGCGGCCTTGCGCGCGGCGAGCTCGGCGCCCTCGGGTGTCCCGAGCACCGCGAGGCGCACGCGCTCGGCGACGTCGACGATGTTCGCGCCCGCTTCGCGGTAGACCGCGACCTCGACGGCTTGGCGGCCGTCGAGCTTCGTGATGACCTCGCGTTCGCGGTGCGTGCGCGTCACGTCCGCGATGTCGCGCACGCGCACGACGGCGTCGCCGCGGCGCACCACCGCCAGGTCGCGCAGCTCCTCGATGTCGCGGAACTCGTTCAGCGTCCGCACGAGGTAGTCCGTCGAGCCCTCGCGGATCTGCCCGCCCGACGCGTTCAGGTTCTCCTGCGCGAGGCGCTCGCCGATCAGCTTCGCATCGAGCTTCTGCGCCGCGAGGCGGAACGGATCCACGCGCACGCGGATCTCCTCTTCGAGGCCGCCGCGTACCTGCACGGCAGCGACGCCGTCGATGCCCTCGAGCTCGCGCTCGATGCGCTTCTCGGCCAGCCATCGGAGGCGCACGAGCGTCTCTTCGTCCTCTGCGCCCGACGCGGTCGGCGCGATGCCGAAGCGCAGGATCGGGTCGAGGTTCGGGTCGTAGCGCAGGATCAGCGGGCGCTCGGCTTCGGCCGGCAGGAACACGCCGTCGATGCGGTCGCGCACCTCCTGCACGGCGAACGTCATGTTCGTGCCCCAGTCGAACTCGAGCACCACATCGCTCGTACCGGCGCGGCTGACCGAGGTCGTCCCGACGAGGTTCGGCAGCGTGGCGAGCGACTCCTGCAAGCGCACCGACACGCGGTCTTCGACGTCCTCCGGGGCAGCCCCCGGGAACGTCGTGCGGACCGTCAACGTCGGATAGCTGATCTCGGGCAGGAGGTCGACCGGCAGCTTCGCGAACGACACGAAGCCGAACATGCCGAGGGCGACCATGAACATCGTGATCGCGACGGGCCGCGTCGCGACGAACGCCAGCGCGGAGCGCGCCGCTTCGGCCGCTCCGCCGCGGCCCGGCGTGGGATCGGGGGCGCCCATGGGTTCACTGCCCCCCGTTCTGCGCGGCGCCGACCTCGGTCCACGGCTCGGTGGTGACCTCCGTGCCGTCTTCGAGGTCGCGGTTGCCGACGACGACGATCGTCTGTCCGACCGAGAGGGCGCCTTCGGTCGCGGGGAGCACCTCGACCGAGCGATCGTCGGCGAAGCCCTCCGTCACCCGTACGCGGCGCGCGATCGATCCTTCGAGCACGAAGACGAAGTAGGCCTCGCCCTCGCGCACGACGGCGCGCTTCGGCACGACGAGGGCGCGCGGGTGGCGCTCGGTGACGATCTCGAGGCGCAGCAGCATGCCGGGCAGGAGCCGCGGGACGTCGCCGTCGGTCGGCTGGTCCAGGCCGACGGTGACGCGGAACTGCCCCGACGCCGCATCGACGGTCGGGCTGACGATGCGGATGTGGCCGGTGTAGACGCGGTCGGGGTCGGCCTCGGGCCGCGCGACGATCTCGACGCCCGCGCCGCTCTCCGAGCCGACGCGCTCGGCGGCGCGGAAGAAAGCGAGCTCGCGCTGCGGGCGGAACACCACCGCGCGGACGTGCTCGGGGTCGGTCAGCGTCAGGATCGCTGCGCCGGTGCCGATCAGGTCGCCGACCTTCACGCGGCGCTCGGCGACGATGCCGGAGAAGGGCGCGCTGATGCGCGTGAACGAGAGGTCGAGCTCGGCCTTCTCGACCATCAGCTTCGCGCGGTCGATCGCGATGTCCTGCGACGTGAGCTGGGCCTTTGCCGAGTTGACCGCGGTGCCCTGCGCTTCGAGGTCCGAGCGGTGCTGGTCGCGGGTCAAGCGCAGTTGTTCGAGCTCGTTCTTCGAAAGGAGGCCTGCGGCGACGGCTTCCTTGCGCTCGAGCTCGCGCTCGGACTGTTCGAGCGTCAAACGCGCGCGCGCCGCGCGGGCCTCGGCCTCGGCGACGGCGAACTCGAGGCGCCGCTTCCCGTCCTCGGCCTCGCGCAGCGCGATGACGGCCTCGTCGCGCGCCGACTCCGCCTGGCGCGGGTCGAGGGTCACGAGCTCCTGGCCCTCGACGACCCGGTCGCCCTCTTCGCACGCGAGGGCGATCACCTGGCCGCCGATGCGCGGGAAGAGCTGGATCTCGCGCTCGGACTCGACGACGGTGGTGGTGGAGATGCGGCGCACCATCTCGCGCTCGACCAGCGGCGTCACCAGCACCTTCGGCAGGACGTCCTTGCGCAGGGCGCCCGCGCCCGACTCCGCCTGGCCCCCTGCGCCGGCCGACCCGGGGGGGCCCGCTGCGGCGCCCGGGCGGCTCGGACAGCCCGAGGCGAGCGACAGGGCGGCGGCGAGGAGGACGAAGGGGACGCCGCGGACGGGGCGGTCGGAGTGCCGGAAGGACATGCGGAGGGGCCTCGTGGGTCGCCGGGGGCGCCGTGGGGACGTCCCCGGACCGCCTAGGGCAGTCGGGAGCAGCGGGAGCAGAGAGTGCAACAAAGCGTCGGGAAACAGCGCGTGAGGGTAGCGTCGCACGCCGGTGCCACCCGAGGGGTGAACGTTCGCCCAGGCCTGGACTCGGGGACGCAAAATCTGGGTAATCGGGGCATGCAGCGCGAGCAGCGAGCGACGGCGGAGGCGATCGGGTCCCAGGGGCCGTCCGAAGGGCCCTGCATGGGGCCGGTCGAGGGACTCGGGGGCGCGCCGACGCTCTCTCCTTTACGGCGCTTCGGCGCCGTGCTTTTCACGTGGGCGCTCCTGAATCTGGCGCAGCCCGGGCTCCTGCGGCCCGACGGCTTCGGGCACCTCGCGTTCTTCGCCCTGGCCCCGTGGGCCGCCGCGGCGGCCTGTCCGGGCCGCCGCGCGTTCCTCGCGGAGTGGCTCGCGCACGCCGTGGGGCTCTGCGGGTGGTTCCTCTGGATGCGGCACCTCCTGCCGTGGCTGCTCGTGCCGATGGCGCTCGTGCCGTCGCTCTACCTCGCGGCGGGCGGCGTGCTCCTGCGCCGGCTCGCGCGCCGGTTCCCGTTGGCGCTGGCCGCGCCGCTCGCGTTCAGCGCGGCGGAGCTCGTGCGCTGGCACCTGCCCGCGCCGCTGTCGTTCGGGTGGCTGCGCGCGGGCGAGCTCCTGCACGACACGCTGTGGCTGTCGGGGAGCGCGCGGGTGTGGGGGAGCCTCGGGCTCACGTACATCCTGGGCGCGCTGGGAGGCCTCGCCGCAGACGTCTGGTGGGCGGGGCGCGGTCGCGGGCGGCTGCGTGGCGCGACGCTCGTGTGCGGGGTCGGCCCGCTCGTCGCCGGGGTGCTGCTGGCGCTGCTGGTGCCCGCGCCGCCGACGGCGCGCGCGGTGACGGTGGTCGTCGCGCAGCCGGGCATCGAGCAGGCGCTCAAGGGGGGCAAGGGCGACTACGTGCGCGACGAGTTCGAGCCGCTCGCGGAGGAGCTGCTCGCCGGCGTCGCCGCCGCGGAGGCGTCCTTCGGGGCGCCGCCGGACCTCGTGCTGCTCGGCGAGTCGATCCTCGCGGGCCAGCTCGCGCCGCCGGAGGTCTTCGCCGCCTACGACCGCGGCGTGCGCCCTCCGGAGTGGAGCGGCCGCGCGGGGCTCACGCGCTCGGACCTCGAGGTGCGCGACGCGTACGTGCGCTTGCTCGTCGGTGCGCTGTACGGCGATGCGCGCGCGCTCGCTCCGCTGCAGCACTTCGCGCGCCAGCTCTTCGGAGCGCGCGCGGCAGCGGGCCGCCCGTGGGCCGAAGCGGCGCTCGCGGGCCGCGCGCTGTTGCCGGCGGGCACGCAGCTCCTCGCGGGGGTCGAAGCCTGGGACGAAGTGGGGGGGGAGCTGCGGCGGCGCAATGCGCT
The DNA here is from genome assembly GCA_964402175.1 of uncultured Planctomycetaceae bacterium. Classification (GTDB taxonomy): domain Bacteria; phylum Planctomycetota; class UBA1135; order UBA1135; genus JAWKUK01. The sequence goes on from CAYOBN010000140.1 coordinate 9,990, forward strand.
CGCGCTCTGGGATGCGGCGGGGGACCTCGCCGGGATCGGCGCGAAGGTCAACCTCGTGCCAGCGGCCGAGGGGCTCGAGCCGGTGAAGCGCTTCCCCTTCGTCGTCGAGGCCGTCCGACGTGTCGGCGGTTATGTGCCGGACTTCGTCGCCGCCGAGCGCACGGAGGTCCTGACCGCGCGCCTCCGGGACGGCGCGCCGCTCGCGATCGGCGCGACGGTCTGTTATGACAACGCCTTCGATGCGCCGTACGCGGAGCCGCTGCGCTGCGGGCCGGTGGACCTGTTCGTCATCGCGAGCAACGAGGCGTGGTACCGGACGTCGTACGAGATGGACCACCTGCTCGCGCTCGCGCGGATGCGCGCGCTCGCGACGGGGCGGCCGATCGTGCGCGCGACGAACTCGGGGATCTCGGCGGCCATCGGCGCGGACGGGCGCGACCTCGCGGTCCTGAGCGTGGGGGGCGCGCGCAAGATGGTGCGCGGGCACCTCGCGGCGCGGGTGCCGCTGCCGGTGGACCCGGCGGGGCAGACCCTGTTCGTGCGCACGGGGCGCTGGCAGGGGTGGGTCCTCGGCGCCGTGGCGCTGGTGCTGGCGCTGCTGGGGCGGTGATTTTGAACCGGACGGTACCAGGTACGTGTTTGCGGTGGTGCGCTGGCGGGCGCGCGCGCTGCGCGCGCGCCGGCCAGC
>CAYOBN010000141.1:0-10660 GCA_964402175.1 uncultured Planctomycetaceae bacterium
GCGCGCCTTGGCGTCAAGCCGTTCTTGGTACCGCTCGAACCTACCCCTTCGCCGCAAACTCGTACCTGGTACCTGGTGGTGGAGGTGAGGGGATTCGAACCCCTGGCCTTCGCATTGCGAACGCGACGCTCTACCAACTGAGCTACACCCCCGTGTTCGAGGCGGAGAGTTTAACCACTCCCCTCCCCTCCGCAAGCACAAAACCAAACTTCCCGACCCCGCCGCCCAGGGCCGACTAGACTCGATCGCAGCCATGGCTCCGTCGACCCTCCTCTCCGCCGCCGTGTGGCTGGCGGCGCTCGCCGCTCCCCAGGATGGGGCGGTGTGGGAGGTCGTCGATGTCCCGCTCGGAGCCATCGTCGACCTGCAGCGCGGGGCCGTCGTCGCAGAGCCGCCGGCGGACGGTGGGCCGTTCCTGCGCGGGCCCCACGAGGCGTTCCAGGGCAACGTGCTGCTGCAGGCGGCCCCGAGCCCCGCGCGTATGTTCGGCCGGCCGGACCCCGCCGGCGGTGGCGGGACCCCCTACTACAAGGGGTTGGCGGAGGGCGACGGGGTCCTCTGGGCGCTCGACGGCGCGTGGGGCTTCGTGCGCCTCCTCGAGCAGGGCCCGCAGGCGGCGCGGCTCGAGGTCGCCCGCGCTCCGGCGGGGGTCGACGCGCTCGTGCGCGCCCCCGCGGTCCTGCGCGTCGAAGCGGACCCCGCGGGCTTCGCGCTCTACTTCGACACCGAGGGCCTCGCCGCGGGTCCGTGGCGGATCGAGCGCCGCGAGCTCGCCCCCGGCGCACCCTTCAGCGAGGTCGCGACGGTGGATGCCTCCCCGTTCCTCGACACCGATGCGCCCCGCGATCGGCCGCACGAGTGGCGCGTCAGCCGCGCCGCGGCGCCGGCGCAGCCCGGAGCGTTGGCCCGCGGCGTGCGCACCGTGACTCCGGGGGAGTGGCCCGTGCCGCTCACGACGGGCACCCACATCGATCTGCTCACGGGCGCGCTCGACGGCGCGCGGGCGCACCTCGAGGTCACGCAGGTCAGCGGCGGGATCGTCGTCCTCAAGCCGCTGCGTGCGACGCTCGTCGCGCCGTCGTCGCCGAAGCTCGGCTGGGGCCTCGTCGCGCGCACGAACTTCGACGTGAATGCGGAGGGTCGCCTGCGCTCGTTCCAAGCGGGCTCGGAGCTCTGTGCGCTGACCCCCGAGGGCGTCATCGTGCGCGTCGAGCTCGTGCGCGGTGAAGACGGCGGCGTGGCGTTGTTGCGCCAACCCGCGCTGCAAGGAGAGCTCTCGATCCCGCGCCCACCCGCGATCCAGATCGAGCACACACCCGCGGGCGTGACGGTCGTCGCGGAGCCGCTCGCGGAGCCCAGCGAGCGCAGCGACGACGTCGCGCTCGTGCTCGAGCGCGAGCTCGCGCTGGGCCGCGGCGACTGGGTCACCGTGGCCGAAGGCGACCCGGGCGCCCGCCGGTTGGACGTCGAGCTGCCGCACGCCGAGCCGGGCACACCGGCCGCAGCGGAAGCGCCGCCGCTCGTGCGCCTGCGCGTGCGCCAGCGCTACACGTTCGGCGCCAGCTCGTTCCCGACCGCGCCGCGCACGATCGTGCTGGCGTCTCTCGAAGACACCGCGCGGCGGGCCGCGTGGGCGGACGCCGCGATCGCGGACCTGGACGCCGAAGACTGGCAGCGGCGCGATGCAGCGCGCCGTTTGCTGGAGGCCCTCGGACCCGAGGTCCTGCCGCGTCTGCGCCAGGTCCTCGAAGCGGGGACGCCGGAGGCGCGCGCCGCGGTCCAAGCGTTGCTGTCGAGCGACACGAGCGCCACCGGCCGCGCCCTGCTCTACGGCGTCGAAGCCGCGCGCCGTGGCGTCACCGGCGACGTCCCCGAGGCGCTCCTCTCGGAGCAGCCCAGCGAGCGCGCGTTTGCGATCGTGCGAGCCCTCGAGGCGGCCGCCGCACGCGCCGACGGTGAGGCCCGCGCCGCAGCCCTCGTCTGGGCGGCGGTGTCCGCACAACACGACTCGGACCTCGGCGTGCGCGCGTATTGCGACATGCTCGTCGCGCTGCACGAACGCGGTGCGCCGGGCACGGGGCCCGAGGGGCTCCTGCGCGGCGACCTCGCAGCGCTGCGCGGCGAACCGCGGCTGGCGCAGCAGCCTCGGCTCTCCGATGTCACCCTGACGGACGACGCGAACTCGGCCCTGATGCGGCTGCGCCTCGACCGCACACTTGATTTGGCGGACTTGGAGGTCGGCCCCGTCCTGGGCGCTGTTCTGGCGCACGTCGGGCGCGCAGCGCGTGCGCCCGAGGCTGGCCTCGCGCTGCCCGATTACGACGTCGATTCCGTGGACCTCGCCCTGCGGCTCGTCGCGCGCTACGCGCTGCGCCGCGACACGCGGCTGCTCGATGCGGCGCGCGGGCTCTTCGTCGACGGCGCGGCGATCGACTGGCAAGTGACCCTCGAAGGTTGGCGCTCGGCGGTCGCTGTGCGCATCGCCGATGAGTCGGTCCTCGCCGCAGCCCGACCGGTCTTCGAGCTGCGCGGCGCGGGCGGCGGTGCGCCGACCCTCGAGGACCTCGCGACGCTCCTGGCCGAGCTGCGCCAGTCCGGCGTCACAGGCGCTGACGTGCTGCTTCCGCCCGGCGACATCGGCGACGGCAGCCCCGGGCAGTGGCTCGAGCTCGATGTGCCGGGGGTCCGCCTGCGCTCGCGGTCTGCGTCGGAGCCCGCGCGTCTCCGCTGCGGCGTGCGAGTGATGGCCGCCCGAGGGGTCGTGCTCGACGGGGTGCACATCGAACACCAAGGCGGCGCGGCGCTCCTCTTGCTGGACGGAGCGCACCTCGCGCTGCGCGGCGGCTCCGCGCTCGGCACGGGCATGGGGGTGCAGGTCCAGGACGCCGACCTCGAGCTCTACAACACCGAGGTCGGCGACCTGACCGCCGGCCGCGGCGGCCAATGGTCCGCGCGCCACTTGGGCCGCGGCCGCATCGTCGCGCGCGGGGTGTACTTCCGCGGCGGCAGTGTCTACCTGGGCGACTTCGGCGACTCGTACTTCGAGCGCTGCATCTTCGACGCGGGCGAGCGACCGGTCCTGCAGGCGCAGCGCGACGGTCGGCCGATCCTGCGCGAGTGCCTCGCGCGCTCCGCGGCGATGGGCTTTGTCAACGTCACCGGGGGCTGCCTCGCCGCCGTCGTGCTGGATGTCCCGCGCGACCCGTTCGGCCCGCGCCCCGACGGGCTCGCGGTCGATCCGCGCTGGTTCGTCCTGACGGGCCCCGGGCAGGTCGTGCCCGAAGCCCTGCGCCTCGCGCGCTCACCGCTCGAAGGTTCGACGGAGTAGCGCGCCGCTCTCGCCTGCGACAGGCTCAGCCGTCCAGCTCGGCGAGGCACCACAGGGCGAGCGCCGTGCCGTAGGCCTTGCCGACTTCGTGGCTGTCGATGAACGTGCCGTCGATCTCGACAAGGCGCAGGATCTCGTCGCGTTGGCGGGTGCGGAAGGCGTCGACCGCGGCGCGCTGCTCATCGGGGGCAGCTTTGGACCAACGGGCGAGGGCTTCGATACGCCCGTGGACGTCGTACCAGTAGAAGAAGCCGCCGTACGCAAAGCGGTCCGTGTGGTCGTCGTATTTGCGCACGGGCTCCAAGTGCTGGTGGTGCTCGAACGAGAGGGTGACCGCTTTGTCGAGGCCCATGCAAGCGGCGGGGGACCAGCGCTCGAGTGCGAGCTCACCGAGCGGCGTGCGGCCGACCGAACCGCGCAGGTCGGCCCGCGGCGCACGACCGGCGCGGGTCTGGCCGTACGTGTACGCGCCATCGGCCGTTCGGCACGCGAGGAGGGCGCTCGAGCCGCGCGCGACGGCGTCGGAGGCGTCGCGCAGCGGCGCGACATCGTTGGCCTCGGCCAAAGCGATCAGCGCGCTGGCGGTGACAAACGGGTTCGGGTACTCGTGGGCCCACGCGCCGCTCTCGCGTTGGTCCTTGATGAGTGCTGTCGCGAGCGCGCCGACATCAGGCCGCAGCGCCGCGGTCGCGTCCGCCGTCGGCGCGCCGAAGCGGGCGACATAACGGGCCGCAGCGCGCAGGCGATAGAGGTACGCCCACACACGCTCGTCCGTGTCCTCGAACGCCATGTTGGCATCGTCGAGCGCGTAACGCAGCGCGGCTTCGAGCGCCGGGACGACCCGCGCGCGCAGCTCCGCCGCGTCGCCCAAGAGGCCGCCGTCGATGCGCTCGAGGCCCTCCAGGTACGCGATCGCCGCGATCGCGGTGACGGACACGAAGACGTTCGGCAAACCGTCCGTACCGCCGAAGTCGTAGATCGAATCGCGGAATCCGCCGTCCGCTCGCTGTACAGACAGCAAGTACTCGAGGCTGCGGCGCCAGACGTCGGCTTCGCCGTACACACCCGTGTTGCACTGCGTGCCTTGGCCGCTCGCGGCGAGGGCTGCGGCGGGCAGCGGGACATCGCTCTCCAGTCCCCGCGCGAGCGGACCGTGCCCTTCGAGCTCCATCGCGGCCTTCCACGCCAGCGGATGGTTCGGGTGCGCTTCGCACAGCGCGCGCCAGCGCTCACCGGCGCCCGCTTCGTCCTTCGCACGCCACGCTGCGAGCGCCTCCAGGTAGAGCGCTTCGGCAGAGCCCTCTTCGGGCGTCGCCGCCAGCGGGCTCGGGTCCTCGGCGCGGACGGGCGCACCGACGAGCGGCGCGAGCTGCGCTTCGAACCACGTCGGGTGGAGCGTCGACAGCCGATCCTGACGTAGGCGGACCTCACCCGCGGGCAGCGCATCGCTCGGCACGAGCACCAAGAACCCGGGTTCGATGAACTCGATGCGGCGCAGACCGTAGCGCTCGCAGAGCTCTTTGTCCGCCGCCGCTTTCACCGGGACGAACTGGGTCTCCAGCAGCGCGATGAGCCGCGGCCACGAGAACGGCCCCGCGAGCATCGCGCGATCGACCTCGGGTTTGCGGTCCATGAAGCTGCCCGCGATCGTCGGCACGTACCAGAAGACCGGCTTGCCGCTCGTGAGCGCCTCGGCGAGCGCCTCGTCGAGCGAGCCACGCCACGGCACGGCGCTGCCGGCGCGTGCGGCGAGCTCGGACGGCTCGACGCGCTCCTTCTTGCTGGAGTTCTGCGCGGTAGCCGATGGGACCAGAACAGGCAGCGCTGCGAGCGCGACGAGAAGGGCCGAGTGCATGGGGGGAGCATAACCGCGCGCCTCAGGAGCGACGTGTTTTCGCCGACGGGCCAGTGACTCCCTGACGATGCCGGCCGCAGAACAGGCGAGTATGTGCCGAACGCCGTCGTGGCGGGGACGCGCTCCGACGTGTCACTCGCGCTCGATCAGCGCCGTCGACGAGTGGCTCTTCGGATCGCCGCAGATCGCGACGCGGCCGCCCCAGCGTTCGACGTCTGCGCGCTCGGGCACGGCTTCGGCGGTCCAGTCGGTGCCTTTGGCGTGTACGTTCGGGCGCAGGGCGCGGATGAGCTCGTGCGCCGTGGGCTCGTCGAAGCTGGTCACGTAGTCGACGCCGGCGAGCGCCGCGATCACCTCCATGCGCTCGGCGAGCGGCACGCGCGGACGATGGGGGCCCTTGTTGCGCGCGACGCTCGCGTCGGTGTTCAGCGCGACGACGAGGATCTCCCCGAGTCGGCGCGCGTCGTGCAGCAAGCGCACGTGGCCCACGTGCAGGACATCGAAGCAGCCGTTGGCGAGGACGAGCGTAGGAGCGCTCCCCTGCGCGCGACCCAGGAGCTGCGCCAGCTCGCGATAGTCCGGGACGATGCGCGCGGTCACGGCGCGACTCCGAGGGTCGTGAGCAGCTCCTTTGCGGCGGCCACGGCGCGCTCGGGAGCGAGGCGGGTCATGCAGCGATGGTCGATGGGGCAGACCTTGAGCTGACACGGCGCACAGTCGACCTGCTCACGCAAGACACGCTGGCGCTCCAAGTGATGGTCCGTGTGGCCGTTGCTCGTCGGACCGATCAGCACCACCGTAGGGATGCCGAGCGCAACGGCCATACTGCGCGGACCTGTATCGTTCGTGAGGCAGAGCGTCGTGCGCTCTAGCAGCGCCGCGAGCAGGCCGAGGTGCAGCCCTGCGAGCACGTGCACGGGGGTCTTCGCGGAGCTGCGCACCGCCGCGGCGACGTCCTCTTCACCGGGCGCGTGCGACACGAGCGGGGTCAGCCCGAGCTCGCGCTGGATGCCGTCACATGCGGCGCCGAAGTGCTCGGCGGGCCACATCTTGCTGCTGCCGAACGAGGCGCCGCAGATGACGACACACAGCCGCTCGGTCGGCGCGACGCCGATGCCAGCCAGGATCTCCGCCACCTCCGTGCGCCAGGTGTCGCGCACCGGCAGGTCCATCACGGTGCCCTGATCGGCGCAGCCCAGCATGCGCGTGATGCGCAGGTACCGCTCGATCATCGAGAACGCCAGGCGCTTGCCGTCCGGCGTCTTCGGGTGCCGCAGCCGGTGCGTCGTCAGGACATCGCGCACGAAGTCGCGCGAATAGCCGATCCGGACGGGGATGCCTGCGCGCCACGCGCCGTACGCCGCGCGCTGGCTGTCGGGGCACAGGACCGCCCAGTCGAAGCGCTCCGCGCGTAGCTGCCGAATGCGCTCTTCCGTCTTGCGGATGCCCTTCCCCGGGTCCGGCAAGAAGCGTGTGACGTAGGGCAGGTCCTCGACGAGGGGCCGCGAATAGGGCCGCCCTTCGGCGACGATCTCCGCCTCGGGATGCGCCGCACCGAGCGCGCGCAGCGCGGGGGTCGCCATGACGACGTCGCCGACCCAATTGGGCAGGCGGACGAGGATCTTCTTAGGATGTTGCGGGATCGGGCGTGCCACAGCGCGCGTCAAAGGAAGAAGTCACCGTCTTTCGCGCTCGTCTCGAACAGCGGCTCGTCGTCGCGCGCGATCAGGTCCTCGAGCCACCAGTTCGTCGAATGATAGAGGCAAGTGACCTCGCGGCACTCGACGCTCGCGTCGAAGCGGTCCAGGAGCGCAGCGAGCGCAGTGCCTGTGACGGCCGCGTCGGCGTCGCTCTCGTAGGCGCTCTTCTCCGCGATCTTCGCTTTCTCGACGCCGCGGTGCGCGGGGCAGTTGTAGAGGCCCATCGGCGTCAACACTTGGCGCAAAGCCTGCATGTGGCAGGTCCGCGGTTGCTGCGTGAGCGCGCGCCACGTGCCCTCTTCGAGCATACGCAGGTTGGTGCTCTCGTAGACGTCGAACGTCGCGTCTGCGAGGCCCTTCGCGCGATCGACCTCGCGCCGAACGCGCGCGATCGTGGCATCGAGCGCCGCGTTTGCTTTGCCGGGGTCCATGACCTCGGCGCCGTTCTCCTGGCGCTCCAGCACGGGCTTCAGCGCGATGTAGTCGAAGCCGCTGCGCTTCGCGCGCTCCGCCGCCAACACGACCTCGTCGATGTTGTCGGCCAGCGCGTGTTCATCGCGCGAGGCGCCGCCCCAGATGATGATGTAGCTGAAGCCGATGCGCGGCTTCGGGTTCGCGGCTTTGAGCCTGGGGACCCAAGCGCAGATCGCGTCCAGCGTCACCGATGAGTTGGTGGGCCGGTGCATCGCTTCGAAGAGCTCGTTCGAGCCGGCGTCGAGCGACATCCTGATCCAATCGCCCTCCGTCAGGGTCGGGATCGCCTCGAGCAGGCGATCGCCGCGGCTGCCGTTGGTCACGACCGCGACGGACAGGCCGAGCTCCTTCAGGAACCCGACGAAGCCGACGAAGCCCGGGTAGAGCGTCGGCTCACCGCCGCCGATGAGGATCACGGAGCGCAGCCCCCGCTCGCGCATCAGCGCGAGCGACGCGCGCAGGTCCGCCTCGGCCAGGCGGTGCTTGGTGTTGAGGATGTCCCAGTCGATGCAGTGCGTGCAGCGGTAGTTGCACGCCGTCGTCAGGTCCAGGTTGATCGAGACCGGCGCCTGGCTCGGCGGCGGCGGCGGCTCGACGCCGAGCTCCTCCGCCCGCCGGACCCCCCGGCGCCAGCGCACGTAGGCGGCGACTGCGGGCGCGACGGAGGGCTGCCGCAGCTTCGCGGCGAAGTCGTGGATGGCGTGGGACACGGGACGGAGAGGATAGCTCCCGGGCTCGCGCGACGTGCCACGCCAGCGGGGCGCTCGGCGGAACGGGGGACTTCCGGACTTCTGGGTCGGGTACCCTCTCGCGCGTGCGACACGTCCACGTCACCCCGCAGCGCTCGGCGGAGCGTGTTTCGGCCCTCGGGCTGGGCTTCGCCCTGGCCGCGGTGCTCGGTTGTGGCGGCGCCCCAGCCGCGCCCGACCGTCCCGAGCTCGTCGTGTACGCCGCAGCCAGCACCCGCGACGCGCTGCTCGAGCTCGAGCCCTGGCTCGAATCCGAGCACGGCGTCGACCTCGTCTTCAACTTCGGCTCGTCGGGGGCGCTCGCGAACCAGGTGCTCGCGGCGGGCCAGGCGGACCTCTTCCTCTCGGCGAGCGCCCGCGACATGGACCGCGTGGCCGAGGCGGGCCTGCTGGCGCCTGGCTCGCGTGTGGACCTCCTCTCGAATCAGCTCGCGGTGATCGAGCCGCGAGCTCCGCGCACGGCGCTCGCTCGGCCGTTCTCACCCGCGTCGCTCGTCGCCGCGGACGTGCGCCGTGTGTCGCTCGCGGACGTGGAGACCGTCCCTGCGGGGCGCTACGCGAAGGCTTGGCTCGAGTCGCTCGGGGTGTACGAAGCGCTGCGCGAGCGCGTGATCCCCGCGGTCGACGTGCGCGCGGCTCTGGCCGCTGTCGAGTCGGGGGCGTGTGACGCGGGCATCGTCTACCGCTCCGACGCCGTCGCGTCGTCGGCGGTGACGGTGGTGTTCACGGTCCCGATCGAAGAGGGGCCCCGGATCGTGTACCCCGTCGCGGCGCTCGCGGACCGACCGGCCCTCGAGCGCTCGCGCGCGATCCTCGTCGCCCTCACGGGGCCTCTGGCCCGCGAGGCCTTCGACCGCAACGGCTTCCTGGTCCTGCCGCCGCTGGGCGCACACTAACGCCATCGGTCGTGATCGAGCCGTCCGACGCCACCTGGTCCGTGCTGATGACGACGCTCCGTGTCGCGGGCGTCGCGACGTCGATCGCGGCCCCGTTGGGTTGCGCGCTCGGTTATGCCTTGGCGCGGCGTCGCTTTCCAGGCAAGGCGCTCGTCGAGACGCTCGTCGCGCTGCCGCTCGTCCTGCCGCCGACGGCGATCGGGTATCTGCTGCTCATGGCGTTGGCGCGCAACGGACCGTTCGGCGAGCGCGCGCTGGGCTTCGACCCTGGGATCCTGTTCACCTGGCGCGCAGCGGTGCTCGCATCGGTGGTGGTCGCGCTGCCGCTCGTGACGCGCACCGCGCGCGCGGCGTTCGAAGGCGTCGATCCGCGCCTCGAACTCCTGGCGCGCAGCTACGGGCTTTCGTTCAGCCGCACGTTGGCGACCGTGACGCTGCCGCTGGCACGGCGCGGTTTGCTCGCGGCGGTCGCCCTCGGGTTCGCGCGAGCGCTCGGTGAGTTCGGCGCCACGGTGATCGTCGCGGGCAACATCCCGGGGCGTACGCAGACCCTGTCCCTCGCGATCTTCAGCGAGCTGCAGCTCGGCCATACCCGCGCGGCGCTCGTCTACGTCGGCATCACCGTCGCGCTCGCGTTTGCCCTCATGTGGGTGATCGAGCGACTCCTGCAGCGCTCCGGCGGTCGTACGCCATGAACGCGAAGCGCTTCCAGGTCGAGATCGAGCTGCCGTTGGCGCCCTTTGCGCTCGACGTCGCGTTCGAAAGCGACGCGCGCGCGCTCGGCCTGTTCGGGCCATCGGGCGCGGGCAAGACGAGCCTGCTGGAGTGCCTCGTCGGTTGGCGCAGACCAGTGCGCGGCCGCATCGCCGTCGAGGGCCAGACGCTGCTCGATACGGCGCAGGGGCGCTCGGTGCCGCTCGGCGAGCGCCGCGTGGGTTACGTACCGCAGGAGGGTCTCCTCTGGCCCCATTGGAGCGTCGAGCGCAATATCCGCGTCGCGGCAGCGGGCCGCGACGCCGAACGGATGTTCGCCGAGACGGTCGCGGTGCTCGAGATCGGCCATCTGCTCGCGCGCTCGATCGGCGGCCTCTCCGGGGGTGAGCGGCAGAGGGTGGCGCTCGCGCGCGCGCTCGTCGCGCAGCCTGCGCTGCTCGTCCTGGACGAGCCCTTGGGCGCGCTCGACGCCCCGCTGCGCCGGCGGATCCTGCCGTACCTGCTGCGTGTGCGCGAGCACTTCGGCGTCCCGACGCTGTACGTCTCGCACGACGCGACCGAGGTGCAAGCGCTGTGCGAAGAAGTGATCGTGCTCCGCGCGGGGCGTGTCGTCGCGCAGGGGGCGCCGCGCGCGGTCCTCGCAGACGATGGGGGCGAGCACGGACGCTTGGAGAACGTCCTGCGCGGGGTGATCGCGGGCATCGACGGTTCGCTCGCCGAGGTCCAGTTGGAGGAGGGCGGCGCGCTGTGTGTCCCGGTCCGCGGCGCGACCGTCGGCGAGCGATTGGTGCTGGCGTTGCGCAGCGAAGACGTGCTGATCGCGCTGGATGTGCCGACGCGGATCTCGGCGCGCAATGTGCTGGCTGCGCGGGTCGTACGGGTCGGGGAACCGGGCGTGGATGGGGCGGTGCGAGTGGACGTGCAGCTTACGGCGGCCGAAGAGG
>CAYOBN010000142.1:0-10597 GCA_964402175.1 uncultured Planctomycetaceae bacterium
CAGCTTTCGCCAAAGATGCCGCCCGAGCTAGCGCGCGCGGAGCGCGCGTCAGCTCGGGCGCCGCGCGCCTCGCCGCAAACTCGTACCTGGTACCTAGCGGGCGCCGAGGACTTTGCCGTAGCGGAAGTAGACCTCGAGGCAGAGGACGCCGAGGGCCGTCGAGTACACCCGGCCGCCGGACCAGCCCCAGGGGCCGATCGGGTCCCACGAGCCGTGGTACGCGAGGTTGCCCTCCTGCCAGCGCTGCGACTTCAGCACCGCGTCCTTCATCGCCTTGTTCCACTGCTCCCAGTAGCGGCCGCCCATCTGGTACATGGCGTAGGAGCCGTAGTACCAGTAGTACATGTCGTTCGCCTTGGCGTCCGGCTCCCACTTCGGCAGGGCCTTCATCATGAGCTCCGCGTGGGCCTTCATGATCGGCGACTTGTCCGGGTCCTCACCGAGGAAGAAGCGGCAGAGCAGCGCCACCGAGGTCATCGCTTCGCCCTTCTCCGCCGGGTACTGCTCGTTGCGTCCGGGGACGCGCGAGCTGAGGCTGCCGGGGGAGTCGTAGCCGCAGCGGCCGGTGTTCGCGTCGGAGACCTCGTTGAACCACTGCTTCGCGCCGTTGAAGGCCTCCGGATCGATCTTCAGGCCGCCCTCTTCGGCGGACTTCAGCGCGAACACCATCCAGCCCGTGACCGACGTGTCGTTGTCGCCGATCGGCGGCACGTCGTAACGCCACGCACCGTAGGGGTTACGAGCGCGGGTGACGAAGTTGATCGCCTTCTGCGCGGTGCCCTTGAGGAGCGGGGACTTGTCGAAGTAGTAGGCCTCGCACACCGCGAGCGTCGCGATGCCGTGGTCGTAGAGGAACGCGTGGCCGATCTGCTCGCCGATGAGGCCCGTTTCGGCTTCCTGCTGCTCGCGCAGCCACTTCATGCCGCGGGACACGTTGTCCTTGTAAGGACCGACGCGCATCGTGTTGCCGTCGCCGAGGAAGGCCAGGAGCGCGAGGCCCGTGACGCCGACGTCGTGGTTCGCTTCACCCGCGTCCTTCATGGGGCGGTCGCCCTGGTCGGCCGGCGGGTCGTGCTTCATGAACTCGTCGCAGTCCCACTTGCCGTCTTCGTCCTGGTGGTTCTTGAGCCACTCGAGGCCGGCCTTGAGGGCCTGCTCGGTGCCCGAGCCACCCGCGGCGCGCAGGTTCTTGTTGCCGCCCATGCGGCCGCCGTACTTGCCGCCCGCGCCGCCCCCGATGCCGAGGACGTCGTTGAACGCCTTGTTGTCGAACGGCGAGTCGGCGTTCATGTCCGGGTCACCCTCGGAGCTCTCGAACACCTCGTTCGTGTCGGTCTCGTTGTGGTCGGAGACCTCGTAGTCCTCGACGATGGGCTCCTCTTCGGTCTCCTCCTCTTCGATCTCCTCGATCTCCTCTTCCGGCGGCTCCTCGAAGGGCTCCTCCGGCGGGACCTCGAGCTGCGCCTTCATCTCCTTGTCCTTCGAGTCGTCGAACATGCTCCACGGGATGGCAGCGACGATCAGGAAGATGACGAAGTGCAGCGCTGCGGAGATCAGCAGCCAGGGGGCCCGCGACATCCAGTCATACAGGACGTCGTTGAAGGTCTCCTCCTGCTCCCAGGGCTTCGGGAGCGTCGTCTCGATGTGGACGTCGCGGTATTGGTTGTCGCTCATGTCGGACTCCGACGGGGGTCGGCGCGAGGGGGTGTAGGGGGAACGTGCGGTGGGCACGCGGCCCTATCTGGGGGGAACGCGCCGACGGCGCGGGGGTTCAGAGAATATCCAGGGTCTGTCGGGAGGGCTACCCGGCGCTCAGCGCACGCCCATGCCCGGGCCGGGCGCGCCGGCCCGCGCGTCGCGGCGCAGGAGGTCGGCCTTGAGCTGCGGGGGGTAGACGTAGGTGGCCTCCAGGAGCTCGTAGAGCGCCTGCTCGACCCGGGCTTCGTCCCAATCGGCCTGGACGGCCTGGGAGAGCTCGGCTTGCAGCCCCTGGTCGGAGAAGGGGCGCGCGGGCACGGGGGCGAGGACCTCCGCGAGGCGGATCACGACGAGGGCGCGCGGCCGCAGCGCCCCGCCCGGGCCGGGCAGGGACAGGAGGAGCGGCGGGCTGACGTCCCCCGGGGCGGCGCCGAGCACCCAGCTCGCCATCTCGGTCCCGTCGAAGCGGCTCTTGGCGAGGGCGCGGACCTGCGGCTCGCTCAGGGGGTCGATGCGCCAGTCCTGGACCCGCTCCTGGGGCAGCGTGAACTGCCGCGCCGCCTGCTCCATGGTCAGGTTGCCGGCGAGGATCTCGGAGCGGATCCGCTCGGCGACCTCCTGGGCGCGCTCCAGCGAGCGGTACTCGACGAGGCCGAGGATCGCCTGCTCCATGACGTAGCGCTTAGGCGCCTCGCCGACCGTCGCCCGGTCCTCCGCGCGCGGCGACGTCGCCAGGTTCTGGTACTGCATCTGCAGCAGCCCCGGCGGCACGTAGCGGTCCGTGTTGACCCGCCCGAGCGGGCCCGGCGCGCGGCCCGTCACCATGCGCTCCCAGGTCACCCGCAGGATCATCTCCTCGTGGCGCAGCCCGAAGCTGGCGGGGTCGTAGCCGCTGCTCCGCAGGCGCTCCGCGGCCGCCGCCGCGCCGCCCGAGTCGCGTTGCAGGTCGGCGATACGGCGCTGGACCATCCCGTCGATGGCCTCCTGGGCGAACCCCTGCACCCGCCCGCCCTCCGTCTTGAGGTGGTCCCGCAGCATCTCGATGAGGACCTTCTCGAGGCCCCGGCGGCGCAGCGCCGGATCGGTCGCTTTGCGCATGTCCGCGAGCTCGGGCAGCACCGCTTCGAAGTACCCGCCCTCGAACGCCGCCACCACGTCGTTGCGGCGGATGAGGTGCCGGCCAACCACCGCGACGACGCCGTCGCCGAGGGCCAGCTCGAGGTCGGTGGGGGGGCCGTCCTGCGGCGCCGGCGGCGGGGTGGGCTCCTGAGCGACGCCGAGGACCAAGGACGCGACGAGGGGCGCGAGGTGCATCCCTCGCATCCTAACGCGCCGCGCGGGTCGCAGGGTCGGGGATCAGCCCGCCTGGGTCGCGTCCCCGACGAGCCCTTCGAGCCAGCGCAGCGCCTCGGCCGGTTTGCCGTGGCAGCGGGTCGGCGGCACGAGGTGCGCGACCCCCGGTTTCACGAGGCGCAGGTCGAGCTTGCGCCCGGACGCCGCCGCGAGCTCCTCGAGCTTGACCCGGTCGTCGTACTGGATCACGTACAGCTCGCCGTGCCACGCGACGTGCCGCATCTGGTACGCATCCAGGCGCACCTTCAGGCGGAAGAGCCGCAGGAGCTCCTGGGCCTCCTTCGGGATGCGGCCGTAGCGGTCCCGCAGCGCGGCTTCCTCCGCTTCGAAGTCCGCGTCGTCGTGCAGGTGCGCCAGCCGGCGTAGGACGTCGAGGCGCTGGTCCGGCGACGGGATCCAATCGTCGGGCAGGAACGCGCGTGTGCCCAGCACGAGCTCGCAGCCCGCTTCGATCTCCTCGTGCCGCGGCGCGTTCGAGGCGGCGATCGACTCGACGGTCTCGCCCGACTGCAGGCGCTCGACCGTCAGCTTGAGGAGGCGGCAGTACATGTCGTAGCCGACCGCCGCGATGTGCCCCGATTGCTGCGCGCCGAGCACGTTGCCGGCGCCGCGCAGCTCGAGGTCCTTGACCGAGATTCCGAAACCCGCGCCCAGGTGGTTCAACTCCTCCAGGGCCTTCAAGCGCTCGCGCGCGTGCTCCTTGAGCGGCTTGTGGCGCTGCACCAGGAGATAACAGAACGACTTGTGCTCGCCCCGGCCGACACGGCCGCGCAACTGGTGCAGCTCGGACAATCCGAAATGATCCGCGTCGTCGATCAAGATCGTGCCTGCGGAAGGGACGTCCACGCCATTCTCGATGATCGTGGACGCCACCAGGACCTGCACTGCGCCCGAGTTCACCGCGCGCATGACCTCTTGCAGCTCGCGTGCGCCCATCTGGCCGTGGCCGATCGCGAACGTCGCCTCCGGCACCAACGTGCGCAGCCGCGCAGTGAAACTCTCGATCGAGTGGACCTTGTTGTGCAGGACGAAGACCTGTCCGCCGCGATCGAGCTCGCGGCGGATCGCTTCGGCGATCAGCTCGTCGTCGTCCGAATACGCCAGCAGCGTGTCGATCTCCTGGCGCCCTGGCGGCGGCGTTTGCAGCGCGGAGATATCCCGAATGCCCGACAGCGACATGTGCAGCGTGCGCGGGATCGGCGTCGCGGTCAGCGTCAGCATGTCGACGCTGGAGCGCAGCGACTTGAAGCGCTCTTTGTGGGTCACGCCGAAGCGCTGCTCTTCGTCGATGATGACGAGGCCCAGGTTCTTGAAGCGCACGTCCTTCGACAGAACTCGGTGCGTGCCGACGACGATATCGACGCTGCCGTCGGCGAGCCCAGCGATGGTCGCGGTGATCTCCTTCGACGACGTGTTGCGCGAGAGGACCTTCACCATGACCGGGAAATCCGCCGTCCGCGCGTGGAAGGTCTGGAAATGCTGCTCAGCCAATACTGTCGTGGGCACCAGCACCGCGACCTGACCCCCAGCCGAGACGACGCGGAACGCGGCCCGCACCGCCATCTCCGTCTTGCCGAAGCCGACGTCTCCGCACAGCAGCCGATCCATCGGGCGCTCGGAGGCGAGGTCCTCTGCGATCTCGCCGTCCACCGTGACTTGGTCGGGCGTGGGCGTATACGGGAATTCTGCGAGGAACTGCGCGACGATCTCGGGGTCTGCGCTCCACGGCGGACGTTTGTCGAGCTGCCGCTTCGCTTGCACCTCGATCAGCTCCGCAGCGAGGTCGTAGAGGCCGCGCTCGACCTTCTCCTTGCGCTTGCGGAACGTCTTGCTGCCGATGCGGTCGAGCGGCAAGAGCCCCGAGCCCGCGCCGACGTACCGCTGCACCATGTCGACGCGACTCGCCGGCACGTAGAGCGAGACTTCGTCGGCGAAGACGAGGTGCAGGTGCTCCTCTTCGCCCGCGCCGCGCGCCATGCGCACGAGGCCCTTGTAGATCGCCAAGCCGTGCACCGCGTGCACGACGTAGTCGCCGGGCTTGAGCTCGAAGAAGCTCTGGATCGCGCGCACCTTGTGCTGGTGCTGCTTCGCCAGCGCGCGGCGCCGTGCGCCCAGCGTGCCCTTCAGTTCGTGCGCGCCCACGACGACAAGGCCGAGGGCCGGCGCGCGGAATCCCTTCGACAGCACACCGACACGCACGTCGATGCCGTGCGCGGGGCCCGCGGTCTCGGCGAGCTGCTGCGCGACCCGATCGCGCTCGGCCTCGGTGACACAGCCGACGATCACGCGCTGGCCGCCAGCGACCAGGGCGGCCAGCTCCACGGCGCAGCCCTCGACGCCGCCCGAGAACTGCTGCACGGTGCGTGTGTCGAGTGAGAGGTCCTGCCCCGGCAAGCTCTGCACGTCCAGCACGCTGCGGGCCGCGAGCGAGCGCTGTAGGCCCTTCAGCGCGCGCTCGTACTCCGGCCGCCGCACACGCAGCGCTTCGGCGCGCTCTTCGATACGCAAGGGCTCGACACGCACGACGAGCGCGTCCGGCGCGAGCAGATCGCCCAGCAGCATCCCGTCCGGCCCGTCGGCGGCGGCGAGGTCGCTCGCGAGGCAGACCTCGATGCGCTGGTGGATATCGGTCGAGCGCTGCAGCTCCGGGTCGAACGTGCGCAGCGATTCGACCTCGTCCTCGAAGAGCTCGATGCGCAGCGGCGCGGAGCTCGCCCAGGGGAAGACGTCCAGGATGTCCCCGCGCAGGCTCACCTCGCCGGGCGCCTCGGCCAGCGGCTCGCGGCGGTAACCCGCGTGCACGAGCCGCGCGAGCAAGCGCGACAGATCGAGGCGCTCGCCCACCGCGACGCGCAGGAACGACTCTTCGAGGTCGCGCAGCGCGGGGACGGGTTGCAGCGCAGCCAGCGCGCTCGCGACGACGAGGCGCGGGCGCTCGCTCGGCGGGCCGAGGCTTTGTTGGGCGAACGCGAGGCGCGCGCGGATCGCGTCTGCGTCGGCGTGGGCGCCGTCTTTCGCGCGGGTCGTCGCCGTCTCCCGCGCGGGGAACGCCGTCGGCGCCGCGCCGAGCACGACGAGGTCGGCGCTGAACGCCTCGGCCTCTGTATCCGTGGAGAGGAGCGCGCAGATCGGCACCTTCGCGTGCGCGGCGAGCGCCGCGACGACCATGGGCTGCGCGCCGCCCCATACGTTCCCGAGCGACAGCGTGCGCTTGCGCAAGACACGGTCGAGCGCCTCGCCCAGGTCGTCCGGGAGGGGCAGCGCGGCGAGGTCGAGCAACCCCCGGCGATCGGTCGTGATCTCGGCCATCGAGCGCATCACGTTAACAGCTCCCCGGCCGCTCTGCTGCGGCCGCGAGCTGCGACGCTCCGCCGAGCCAGCCCGTCACTCCGCGCGCGCGCTCCCGATCGGCACCGCCAGCGGGGTCGCCGCGGAGACCTCGCGCCCCGCGCGCTCGAGGTGATACGCCACGCGGTATGCATGCCGGCCGACCCGCGTGACGCGGCGCACTTCGTCCATCCGCGCGAGGCTCTCCTCGGGCTCCAGGTCGCCGTTGGCGGTCAGCGCGAGCACCTCTTCGCGCAGGCCCTGTGCGTCCTTCTCGACCGCCTCGGAGGCGCGCTCGAGCGCCGCGACGTCGGCGCCTTGTCCCTGGTCCCGCAGCGCGCTCGCCGCGACCAGCAGCGGGCGCGCGAGGCGCTGCGCGCGGGCCGTGAGGCGCACGTCGATCCGCCCGACCGCCGGGGTCCGCGCGCGCCCTTCGACGGACGGGCGTGTGCGCTCCAGCATGCGGCCCACGTGGTCCAGCGCGTCGAAGAGCTCGACGACTGCGGCTCTCCGGCGAGTGTCACGCGCGGGCACGGTGATGTCGCTCAGGAAAGTGCGCGCTTTCACGGTGTCTGCCAGGAGGCGCTCGGCATGGACGTGGCGCCGCTCGGCACGGCCGGGGCGCTGCAGGTCCAGGGCGACATGGCGCAGCGCCGCGCGCGCGAGCTCGCGGGTGGTCGCTGCGACGGCTTCGAGCGCGACCTCGGGCTGCTGCAGGAGCTGCGGCTCGAGGCGCCGCGCAGGGCCCTGATCGTGGTCGCGGATGGCTTGGGTGATGCGCCGTGCGAAGACCCCCGTCAGCGGCAGGAAGAGCAGCGCACCGCCGACGTTGAACGCCGTGTGGAAGAGCGCCAGCGCGAGCTCGGGATCCTGCACCGCCGCGTCGCCCGCGACCGCCCGCAGCGCGCGCGGGAACAGCGGCAACAGACCGAACGCGGCGAGGCCAGTGCCGAGGTTGAAGAAGAGGTGCGCGTACGCGGTGCGCCGCGCGGCGGCCGTGCCACCGAGCGCCGCGACGAGCGCAGTCGCCGTCGTCCCCACGTTCATGCCGATCACCATCGCGGTCGCCTGCGCGAGCGTGATCGAGCCGGCTGCCAACGCCGTCAAGGCGGTCGCGAGCGCCGCGCTCGAGGACTGCACGACTACGGTCAAGAGCGCGCCGAGCCCGACGAGCAGCGCGCGCCCGAGCCACGTGTCGCGCGGCAGGTCCGCGGGTGACATCTGGCCCTGCAAACCCTCCATACCGGTCTGTAGCGCGCCGATCCCGAGGAAGAGCAGCCCGAACCCGGCCAGCACTCCGCCGAGCGCCGCAGGACGCCCTTTGCCGGTGAGGCCCGCGATCGCCCCCGCGAGCACGAAGAGCGGCGCGATCGCAGCGAGGTCGACCTTGAACCCGAGCACCGCGACCATCCACGCGGTGACCGACGTGCCGATGTTCGCGCCGTAGACGAGCCCGAGCGCCTGCTCGAACGTCAGGAGGCCCGCGCTGACGAAGCCGATCGCCGTGACGGTGGTCGCGCTCGACGACTGGATCACGGCCGTCGCGGCAGCGCCGGTCAGGGTGCCGCTGACCACCGTGCGCGTCGACCGCGCGAGCCAGCGCGAGAGCGCCGGCCCGGCGAGGCGCCGCAGCCCGTCGGTCATCGTCGCCATGCCGAACAGGAAGAGCCCGATTCCGCCCAGCGCTGTCAGCCCCGCCCCAGTTCCCGGCATGGCTGCGGACGGTAGGGAGTCTCGCTCTGAGCTTCAAGCGGAACCACTTCGGCGGGGGGCGCGACGGCGCCGATTTCGGGGAGGCGCGTTCACGGTCCCCGCTCCGCCGTTCCCCTCGCACGCGCACCTCTCCCCGATGAGCGAGCTCAGCTCCATCCTGCGTCTCCTCCCCGCGCTGGCCCCGGCCCTCCTCGCGGGGTGCTCTGGCGGCTCGAGCCCCGCGCCCGGCGAAGGTACGGGTAGTCCGATGCTGCGAGTGCTGTCGGTCGTCCAGGACCGCGACACCGATCCGACCGGGGCGACGCTGCAGGTCGAGTTCAGTGAACCGATCGACGCCGACGATGCCGCCGAGCCGACGTTCTTCCATGTGTCGGGCGCGACGGTCCTCGCGAGCGCGCGCTCGGCGCCCGCGATCGTCACCCTGTCGGTCGATCGAGCCGTCGTTCCCGGCGATCGCGTGCTCGACGTTCGGCCTGGGCTGCGCGCCGAGTCCGGCGTCGAGACCGAGGCGATCGAGGACCTGACGATCACGACGACGGATGACATCCCGCCCACTGCGCTCACGCTCGCAGCGGAGGCGGTCGCGGGCCTCGCCAACGACACCCTGACCGTCACCTTCGACGACCACATGGTCGAGGCCGAGGTCGAGCAGATCCAGCGCTGGGCGGTCGAAGCGCCGCTCGGTACGCCGGTGGACCTCACGGGCGCCCGAGTCGAGTACGACCCGGTCACGCGGGCAGCGACGTTGACCCTGGCAGGGAGTCAGGGCCTCGAAGCGGAGACCGGTGTCGGGGTCATCGTCAGCCAGGTGCGCGACCTCGGCGGCAACGTCATCGAGACGATGGCGTTCGGTGTTTCGGCGCTGCTCGCGCGCGTCGAAGGTGATGTCGCGCCGCCGACCCTCGTCTCTGCGGCGCCCGGGGCTGCGCCGGGTACGTTGCAGCTCGTCTTCAGCGAGCCGCTGCTGCCACTCGATTCGGCGGATATTGTGCAGGGGCCGGGTGTCGCAGGTGTGCGTGTGGTGCTCCACGACGGCGTCGCGGACTTCGAAGCAGTCTCCCTCGCCCGAAACCTCGACGGATACGGCGCGCTCGTCGGGTTTGGCACGACGCCGGTGGCTGGCGACACCGTAGATGTCTTCGGGGTCGCGGATGCCGCAGGCAACACGCTCTTCCCAGCGCTCGGTGCTTCGGTGGTCGCGCGCGACGTCGGCGCTCCGGCGCTCGCGCCGGGGGCCAGCACTGTGACCGCGATCAGCGGTGAGCGGAACGACGTCCTGCAGGTCGTATTCGATCGGCCGCTCCATCCCGACGGCCTCGACGACGACTTCCGGTACGGGCTCCTGGCGGGCTTCTTCGTGGACCTCGCGACCGCGCGGTTCGAGTGGGACGGAGCAGCGACGGTGACGTGGCATCTCGCCGACGCACCCGATCACGATGTCGTGTACGGCTTCGAGTACTTGCTCGCCGTCGTCAACCTGCGCAGCGCGCAGGGAGTCTTGATCGACAACATCACGATCGAGCAGTCGCTCTTCGGCGAGGGTGATGCCACCGCACCGGCGCTCCTCTCCGCGCGCATCGACCCGCTCTCGGCGGACAGTGTCATCGCCGTGTTCGACGAGGCCCTGCGCCCGGCGGCGCTCGCTGCGCCTGCGAACTACACCCACGCAGGCAGCGCAGCGCTCTCCGTCGAGTCGCTCGGGCCGCGCGCGGCGCGCGTGGTGTTCCCGGGCGCGGTCACACTCGGCGCGCCGTTCGAAGTCAGCGCTGCGGGTCTCACGGATCGCGCGGGGAATCGCGCCAGCAGCTCGGCGACGATCGCCGTGCAGAGCGCGGACGTCACCGCGCCAGCGCTCTCAGCCGTCGAACTCACGGCAGTGGAGGGCAGCGGTGGGGACACCGTCCGGCTCACGTTCTCCGAGCAGGTGGACCTGGAGACGGCGCTGGATGCAGCCGCGTTGAGCTTGACGGTCGATGGCCAGAGCGTCTCGCTCGCGGATGCCGAGGCGGTCTACGACAGTGTGCAAGCCACGGTGACCTGGACCCTGCCGAGCGGCCGCGAGTTGCCGTTCGGCGCGCCATTCGTATGCACTGCGAGCGGCGTGCGGGACCTCGCGGGCCTTTCCGTGGCCACCGGCCCACTCGCCGGTTTTGTGACCGGAGACAACACCGCGCCGACACAAGCCGCGGCGTTCGTCGATTGGCGCGCGAACGCCGCCGGGCGCGTCGTGCGCGTGGAGCTGTCCGAGCCGCTCTCGGCCAGCGCAGCGAGCCCACTCGCGTGGAGCGCCTCCGGTGGTGTCCTCGTACAGCAGGTGCTGCCGCTGGGCGAGCGTCGGTATCGCATCACGCTGAGCGCAGCGCTCGGCCCGCTCGGAACGCTGACTTTGCACTCACCGACGGACCTCGCCGGGAACGTGGGGGCAGACCTCGTGCTCGATCCGCACGAGTGAAGCGCGGGCTGGGTGGTGTGAATCGAACGGTACCAGGTACGACTTTGCGGCGCG
>CAYOBN010000143.1:0-10586 GCA_964402175.1 uncultured Planctomycetaceae bacterium
CACCGCCAAGTCGTGCCTGGTACCGTTCGACGCCCCTACCCTGAGGGGGTCACCTCAGCCGCACACCAACAACCGAGCGCCCCCGTCCGCAAGCCCAGATTCCGCCCCATCGGAAGCAGCCCCGCGCCCGTTACGCTCTCCGCGCACGAGCGCCGTCCGATCCGCGGCGCCCGGTATCTGCGCTGCCATGACCACTTCCGCATCCTCCGAGCCCAGCGTCCTCGTCATCTTCGGAGGCACCGGCGACCTCGCGCGTCGCAAGCTCCTGCCCGCCCTCGGTCGACATGCGACGACGGGCGCCATCCATGCGGACACCCAGGTCCTCGGGGTTGCGCAGAACCCGTCCAACACCGAGGAGTCCTACCGCGCGCTGGCCCTCGAGTCGATGGCAGCCGCCGGGCTCTCGGGCCCCGCGATCGAGCGGTTCTGCCGCGAGCGGGTGCACTACCAGCCGCTCGGCTCGGGCAGCCCCGACGACTTCGCGGCGCTCGGAGCGCGCCTCGCGGCGCTCGAGGCACGGCGCGGTGCACCGGCGCGACGAGCGTTCTATCTGGCGCTACCGACGGCCGCGCTCGACGATGCGATCCGCGGCCTGGTCGGCGCAGGCCTGAATCGGAGCGCCCCGGACGGCTGGACACGGGTCGTCGTCGAGAAGCCGTTCGGCCACGACCTCGCATCGGCGCGAGAGCTCGTCGAGCTCATGCGCGGCGCCTTCGACGAGGAGCAGATCTACCGCATCGATCACTACCTCGGCAAAGAGACCGTCCAGAACCTCCTCGCGTTCCGCTTCGGCAACACGCTCTTCGAAGCGGTCTGGAATCGGGATCGCATCGCTGCGGTCGAGATCATGGTGAGCGAAGAGCTGGGCGTCGGATCGCGCGCGCGGTATTACGACAAGTCCGGCGCGACGCGCGACATGATCCAGAACCACCTCGCGCAGCTCCTCTCGCTCGTGGCGATGGAGGTCCCGCCGTTGATGGACGCCGAGTCGGTGCGCTACGAGAAGGCGAAGGTCCTGCGCTCCGTCGCTCCGCTCTCGAAGAACGACGTCGTCTTCGGGCAATACGCAGCGGGCGAGATCGGAGGGACCGCAGTCGACGGTTACCTCGCTGAAGACGGTGTTCCGGCGGACTCGCGTACAGAGACGTTCGCCGCGATGCGGGTCTACGTACAGAACTGGCGCTGGCAAGGAGTGCCGTTCTACCTGCGCACTGGCAAACGGCTGGGCCGGCGCTTGACGCGCATCGGCGTGCAGTTCAAGGAGTCCCCCGTCTGCATGTTCGAGAAGAACGGCATCTGCAAGGTCAGTCACAACGTGCTGACGATCACGCTGCAGCCGGACGAGGGTTTCTCGCTCTACATGGATGTGAAAGAACCCGGCTCGATCTCCGAGCTGCGTCGGTTCCCTCTCACGTTCCGCCATCGCGACCACTTCGGGCCGTTGCCGGAGGCGTACGAGACGCTGCTGCTGGACGTACTGCGCGGCGACCAGACGCTGTTCGTGCACTCACACGAAGTGATCCGCTCGTGGAAGGTGTTCGACCCGGTCTTGGCCCTCGACCACGCGATCCATCCGTACACGTCCGGCTCCTTCGGCCCGGCGGCGGCGGAGAAGTTCGCCATCGCCGACCGCGACCTCATGAGGCAGCACTGATGCAGACGACGCTAACAGCCAGAGCGCCCGAGCTCGTGGTGTTCCCGGAAGCAGATGCCGCGGCGTCGGCGCTCGCCCATCGCATCGTGCAAGCGGGCCGCCGCGCGATCGCCGCACGCGGTGTCTTCCGCATCGCGCTCGCCGGTGGTTCGACACCCCGGCGGGTCTACGAGCACCTCGCGGCGCCGCCGCTCGCCAGCGCGCTCGATTGGAGCCGCGTTCAGGTCTTCTTCGGTGACGAGCGCTGCGTACCAGCGGACGACCCCGGCAGCAACGCGCGCATGGCGCGCGAAGCTCTGACGAACCACGTCCCGCTGCCTGCGCAGAACCTGCACACCATCGATGGAACGCTCGCGCCCGCGGAGGCGGCGCGGGTCTACGCGCGTGCGCTCGGCGCGGACCCGCTCGATCTCGTGCTGCTCGGTATGGGCGACGACGGGCACACCGCTTCGCTCTTCCCGGGCGGAGACGAGCTCGCCGTGGACGACCAGAACGTGACCTCCGCGTCAGCGCCCGTCGCTCCGCATCCGCGGGTGACGTTGACGTTCCCCGCGCTGAACCGAGCCCGCGAGGTCGTGTTCCTGGCGCTCGGTCCGAACAAACGCGCTCGGCTCAGCGAGGTCCTGAGCCAAGCGCACGCTCCGGTGACGGATGCGACGCTTCCGGCGGCTCGGGTGCGACTGCAATCGGGCCGCGTCACGTGGTTCGTCGATCGTGCGACGCACCCCTCGGATACGACAGGAGACTCCATGCGACAGACAACCGGCCTTGCGGACTTCGGGATGATCGGCCTCGCGGTGATGGGGCGCAATTTGGCGCTCAACATCGTCGACCGCGGCTTCGACGTCGCGGTGTGGAACCTGGAGCCCGAGCTCGTCGAGCGCGCGGTGCGCGAGAGCGACGGCCGCTTGCGCGGAACAGCGACGCTGGCGGAGTTCGTCGCATCGCTCGAGCGTCCGCGCCGCATCATGCTGATGATCCGGGCGGGTTCACCGGTGGACTCGGTGCTCGATGCGCTGGAGCCCCTGCTCGATCGCGGCGACATCGTGATCGACGGTGGTAACTCCTGGTTCGAAGACACACGTCGGCGCGAGCAGCGCCTCGCTCGAATCGGCGCACATTTCGTCGGGGTGGGGGTCTCCGGCGGCGAAGAGGGCGCCCGCAACGGTCCGTCGCTGATGCCCGGCGGGAATGCCGATGCCTACGAGCGCATTCGCCCCGTGCTGGAAGCGATCGCCGCGCGCTCGGACCATGGCGCGTGTGTGACTCACATCGGCGGAGACGGCGCGGGGCACTTCGTGAAGATGGTGCACAACGGCATCGAGTACGCGGACATGCAGTTCATCGCGGAGGCGTACCACGTCCTGCGTGAGCTCTTGGGCCTCGCACCTCCGGAGCTCGCCGAGACATTCGCGCGCTGGAACGAGGGCCCGCTCGGCTCCTTCTTGATCGAGATCACGGCGCAGATCTTCCGCCGGGCGGATCCTCGCACGGGCGGCTGGTTGGTCGACCAAGTGCTGGATCGCGCGGGACAGAAAGGCACGGGCAAGTGGACGGCGACTGTCGCTCTGGACCTCGGTGTGCCCGTCCCGTCGATCGCGGCTGCGATCGACGCGCGTGTCCTCTCCAGCATGAAGCGCGATCGCGAGCGCTTCGAGCCGCTGCTGCGCGGACCGCGCGGAGCTGCCCGTGGCGGCGCTGCGCAGCTCTCGATCGACGACGTTGCAGACGCGCTGTACGCCGCGAAGATCGGGGCGTACGCACAGGGCATGGCCTTGATCCAGGCCGGTGGTCGTGAGTACGGCTGGCGCATCATCCCCCACGAGATCGCGCGCATCTGGACCGGGGGCTGCATCATCCGCGCCCGCTTCCTTTCGACGATAATGCACGCGTTCGAAGCGGACCCCGCGCTTCCGAACTTGATGATCGCACCCGCGGTCAGCGCGGCGCTCGCGGAGCGGCAAGACGCTTGGCGACGGGTCGTAGCAGCAGCGGTCGCCAGCGGTGTCCCAGTGCCGGGCATGGCCGCCAGCCTCGCCTATTACGACTCGCTCCGTACCGCGCGCCTGCCGCAGAACCTGGTGCAAGCGCAGCGCGACGCCTTCGGCGCGCACACGTACCAGCGCAGCGACGACCCCGACGGTCCGCCGGTGCACAGCGAGTGGCTCTCGGATTGAGCCACGACCGAAGGTGAGGCACAAGCGGCCGTAGGGAACCCTACGGCCGCTGAATCCATCCAGGGCGGGCAGCGCGGGGCCCGATAGCGCCTGGGTTCGCTCTCCCCTTCCTCATCGATTCACCCGCAGTCCATGAAAGTCGCCATCCTCGCCGGCGGAGTCGGATCCCGGCTCTCCGAGGAGACGGTGCTGAAGCCGAAGCCGATGGTCGAGGTCGGTGGCCGGCCGATCCTCTGGCACATCATGAAGATGTATGCCCACCAGGGCTTCAACGACTTCGTGATCGCGCTCGGTTACAAGGGGGAGTGCATCAAGCGCTGGATGCTCGATTACTCGTCGCTCAGCGCGAACCTGACGGTTCGCACGGCGAAGGGCGCTGTCGAGACCGAGCACGCCGAGCAACCCGAAGACTGGTGTGTGCGCCTCGTCGATACGGGTCAGCACACGGGCACCGGCGGACGCGTGAAACGCCTCGGGCCGTACCTCGGCGACGGCACCTTTATGCTGACCTGGGGTGACGGGGTCTCCGACATCGACCTGAAGAAGCTGCTGGCCTTCCACCGTGCCCACGGCAAGCTCGCGACGGTCACCGCGGTGCGGCCCCCGGCGCGGTTCGGACTGCTCGAGTTGGATGGCGATCGAGTGGCATCGTTCACCGAGAAGCCCCAGTTGAGCGAGGGCTGGATCAACGGCGCCTTCTTCGTTCTGGAGCCACAGGTCCTCGACTACGTCGAGGGTGACGCCATGATGTGGGAGAAGGCTCCCATGGAGAATCTGGCCCGCGACGGCCATCTCATGGCGTACAAACATGACGGGTTCTGGCAGTGCATGGACACCCTGCGCCATAAACACATCCTCGAGGACCTGTGGGCCTCGGATGCAGCGCCCTGGAAACGTTGGAGGTGAACGATGTCGGGAAGAACCAAGCGCGTGCTCGTCACCGGGCACGAGGGTTACATCGGGTGCGTCCTTGTTCCGCTGCTCGCAGAGCGCGGTTACGAGGTCGTCGGTGTCGATAACGGTCTATTCCGTGGTTGTGACTTCGAGCGCCCTGCCCTGCCCTGCACGACGCTGGATGTCGACATCCGCGATATCACGCCGGATCACCTCGTCGGCTTCGACGCTTTCATCCACCTGGCCGGGATCTCGAACGATCCGCTCGGCGACCTGAACCCGGACTGCACGTACGACATCAACCACCGAGCAAGCGTACGGCTCGCCGTGCTCGCGCGGCGCGTCGGTATCCGACGCTTCTTGCACTCGTCGTCCTGCAGCCTCTACGGAGCCGCTGGCGACGAGCCGATCGACGAGACGGCCGCATTCAATCCGGTGACGCCTTACGGTGAGTCCAAGGTGCTCGTCGAGCGTGACTTGGAGCTCTTGGCGGACGAGACGTTCTCCCCGACGTACCTGCGGAACGCGACGGCGTACGGGATCTCGCCGCGGCTGCGCGGTGATCTCGTCGTGAACAACCTGACGGGCTATGCGCTGACGACCGGGCGCGTGCACCTCAAGAGCGACGGCACGCCCTGGCGCCCGTTGGTGCACATCCGGGACATCTCGCGTGCCTTCATCACATGTATGGAAGCGCCGCGCGAGAAGGTCCATAACCGCGCCTTCAACGTCGGCGCGACAGCCGAGAACTACCGCATGATCGAGGTCGCCGAGATCGTCCGCGACGTCGTCCCGGGCAGTGCGATCGAGATCGCAGATGGCGCTGGACCCGACAAACGCTGTTATCGCGTGAACTGCGACCGTATCACGCGGGAGCTCGGATTCGAGTGCGAATGGACGGTACGCCGCGGCGTCGAGGAGCTCTACGAGGCGTACCGCCAGCACGGGCTGACTGCGGACGAGTTCCAGACCTCGCGCTACCTCAGGATTCGGCACGTCCAGCACCTCTTGGCGCAGGGCGCGATCGACGATTCGCTGCGTGTACGGCGGCGGGAGGTCGCCTGATGGCATCGGCGCACCCCGCAGTGAAGTCCGACGGTTCCTCCGTCGTCGAACGGATCCAGGGCTGTCGCTCGTGCGGCTCGCGCGAGCTCCATCCCTTCCTGGACCTGGGTGTATTGCCTCTGTCGGACGGCCTACGCAACGCCACGGACTTGGAGAGCGAAGACGCGCGCTTCCCGCTCTCGGTCGCGTTCTGCAGCGCCTGTAGCTTGGTCCAGATCGAACACACGGTCGCCCCCGAGGTGCTCTTCGCCGACGACTATCCCTATTATTCTTCGTTCAGCGACGCGCTCGTCGCGCACGCCAAGCGCAACGTCGATGCACGGCTCGCCGAGCAGAGGCTGCGCCCGTCCGATCTCGTCGTAGAGCTCGCGAGCAACGACGGGTACCTGCTGCAGCACTACAGCGCCCACGGCGTTCGCGTCCTCGGCATCGACCCCGCCCGGGGGCCCGTCCAAGCCGCCCGCGCGAAGGGTATTCCGACACGCCATACGTTCTTCACGCGCACCCTCGCCGCAGAGCTCGCAGAGACCGGTCAAACCGCCGCGATCGTGCACGCCAACAATGTGCTGGCGCACGTCGCGGACACCAATGGCTTCGTAGCAGGGCTGGCGACGCTGCTCGAACCGAAAGGTGTGGCCGTCATCGAGGTCCCCTACGTCCGCGACCTCATCGATCACAACGAGTTCGACACGATCTACCACGAGCACCTGTGTTA
The DNA here is from genome assembly GCA_964402175.1 of uncultured Planctomycetaceae bacterium. Classification (GTDB taxonomy): domain Bacteria; phylum Planctomycetota; class UBA1135; order UBA1135; genus JAWKUK01. The sequence goes on from CAYOBN010000143.1 coordinate 6,506, forward strand.
CTTCTCGGCGAGCGCGCTGGTGCCTTTGTTCGCAAGGCATGGCCTCTACCTGAACCACGTGGAACGTGTCCCCATCCACGGGGGTTCGCTCCGCTTGTTCGTGGAGCCCTTCGAAGCGCCGCGTCAGTCGATCGTCGAGCTCCTCGCGGAGGAGCGCCGCATCGGCATGGATCGTGCAAACTACTACCGGGACTTCTCCGCCCGCGTGGAGCAGTTGGCGCTGAGGCTGCGCACCCTCCTGGCTGAGCTCCGCGCGGAGGGCGCTCGCATCGCTGGCTACGGTGCGGCCGCCAAGGGTGCGATCCTGCTCAACTACGTCGGGATCGGGCGCGAGACGCTCGGATGGATCGCGGATCGGAACGTGCACAAGCAGGGCCGTTATATGCCCGGGGTGCATGTCCCCATCGTGTCGCCGGACCGCATCCTCGAAGAGCAGCCGGATTACCTCCTCCTCCTGCCCTGGAACTTCCGCGAGGAGATCATGCAGCAACAGCGTGAGTTCGCTCGGCGCGGCGGTCGGTTCATCGTACCGGTGCCGCACCCCGAGGTCCTAGGAGGTTCGGCGTGAGCGCGTCATCGACCCACTGCCAGGCTTGCCTCAGCACACAGCTCGAGGACATCTTCCGGGTGGACTCCGTCCCGGTCCATTCGTGTTTGATGGTCCGCTCGCGCGAGGCTGCGCTCGCTTTCCCACGCGGCACGCTGCAGCTCGCGGTCTGCCTCGACTGCGGTTTCATCCAGAACCGCGCCTACGTCGCGGAACTGCAGAACTACTCACCCGATTACGAGGAGACACAAGCCTTCTCGGGGACCTTCCGGCGCTTTCACACGCGCCTCTGCCACGATCAGGTCGCCCGTTATTCGCTGGGTGACAAACTCGTCCTGGAGATCGGCTGCGGCAAAGGTGAGTTCGTCACCGAGCTCTGCGAGATCAGCGGGGGCCGCGGTATCGGGATCGACCCTGGCTACCGGCCGGAGCGCAACACGAGCCCCGCAGCCGCGCGGATCGAGTTCCGCGTCGAACACTACACCGAAGCCCACGCCGCGCTGTCGGCGGACTACGTCGCGTGTCGGCACACGTTGGAGCACATCGGTCCAGTGCGCGACTTCGTGCGCACGGTGCGACGCTCGCTCGAGGGACGACCGGACGCGGTGGTGTTCTTCGAGTTGCCCGCGACGGAGCGTATCCTCGCCGAGCGCGCGTTCTGGGACATGTACTACGAGCACTGCTCGTACTTCACCCTCGGTTCACTCGCGCGCCTCTTCCGGCGCGAGGGCTTCGCTCTCCTCGATCTCTACACTGGCTACGACGACCAATACTTGATGCTGGAGGCGCGCCCGATTCCGATGGGCAGCTCCCCCACTGGTCGTAAGTTCGCTACCGAGGACGACCTGGCGGCGACGATCGAAGGTGCGCGTGACTTCCGCGAGTCGATCGCGAAGAAGCGCGACAGCCTGCGCGCGGAGCTCCTGGCGGCGCGGGCGCGCGGGCCGGTGGCGCTCTGGGGCTCGGGCTCGAAGGCGGTCAGCTATCTGACGACCCTCGGTGTGACCGACGAGGTCAGTGCGGTGGTCGATATCAACCCGCACAAACACGGCAAGTTCATGGCGGGGACCGCGCACGAGATCCTCGCTCCCGCCGCGCTCCAGCGCTTGCAGCCCGCGACGGTGATCGCGATGAATCCGATCTACCGCGACGAAATCGGCCGCGACCTCGCGGAGCTCGGCCTCAGACCACATCTGACCGCGCTGTGAAGGCTCCCGTCGACTCGGCGTCCGAGCGGTGTCCCGTCTGCGAGACGCCGGCGCCGGCCGCGTTCTACGACGGCGGGGAGGTCCCTGTCTTCGTCAACGTGCTGCACGATTCGCGCGAGGCGGCGCGCGCAGCGCCGCAGGGCCGGATCGAGCTCGCGTGTTGCACGGCGTGCGGCCACGTGTGGAACCGCGCCTTCGAGCCGGAGCGGCTGGCTTATGCGCCGGGATACGAGAACTCGCTCCACGGCTCACCGACCTTCGTGGCGTGGGCGGAGTCCCGCGCGCGAGCGCTCGTCCAGCACCATCGGCTGAGTGGCGCGCGAGCTGTCGATGTCGGCGGTGGGCGTGGTGAGTTCGCAGCCCTGCTCGTCGCAGCCGGTGCCGGGCGCGCGCTCGTCGTCGATCCGAGCGCGCCGACCGAAGGCCCCTCACCGAGCTCCAGCGCGGTGCACGTGGAGCGGCGACTCTTTGCACCGAGCGACGTCGACCCGGAGACCCGCTTGCTGTTGACACGGCACGTCGTCGAGCACATCGACCGACCGACGACGTTCGTGACGGCGCTCGCCGCGGCAGCGCGCCACCAGGGCGCGGGCCTCTACATCGAGGTGCCGAACGCACTCTTCACGCTGCGCGATCTTGGGCTCTGGGACCTGATCTACGAGCACTGTGGGTACTACACCCCGAGCTCGCTGCGGACGCTCTGCCAGCGCGCCGGACTCAGCGAGGTTTCGCTCACTGAGGACTTCCATGGCCAGTTCCTGGCGGCCGAGGCCCCACCCCGCGCGGAGCCAAACTCCGCGGGTGACCTGCCGGACGCCGCCGAGGTCAGCCGCATGGCCCAGCGCTTCGGTGTGGCCGCGAACGACCTCATCCTGCGCTGGGGTGAGTGGCTCGAGCGACAGAGAGGTCGACGCGTCGCGCTCTGGGGCGTGGGCGCCAAGGGAGCGACCTTCCTCGGGCGTGTCCCGGGCGGAGAGTCCATTGTCTGCGGAGCCGATGTGAACCCCCGCAAACACGGCCGCTTCGTCGCGGGCACCGGCCATCCGATCGTCGCACCGACGGAGCTCCGCGCGCTGGGCGTCGAGGTGTTGATCGTGCTCAACCCCGCTTACGTCGGCGAGGTGAGCCGCAGCGTCCGCGATCTCGGCCTCGCCGGAGTCGAGATCTTCAGCACGCCGGACCAGCCGTGATGCGAAGTGGCTCCGCAACGCGGTTCCTGGTCCCCGCTTGTACAGTCGCCGCGCTCTGCACTGCGGCGTGGTGGCCCTTTGCACCCGGCTTCGAAGGCCCTTACCTCGCGCGCAACCGCGCAGAGCTCACTGGATCCGGGGCGCTGACCGTCGCCGAGCCGTCGATCGTGCGCGCAGACGCACCGTGGCTGCCCGCGGCGCGCACCGCGCGTCACCTCCAGCTCGACCTCGTCATCGAGCCCGCGAGCCGGGAGCTGACCGGGCCAGCCCGCATCTTCACCCTCTCGCGCGACACCCGTGCCGCACACTTGATGGTCGGCCAAGAAGGCACGACGCTGGTCGTCCGCTGTCGACGGCCGGGAAGCGGTGCGGACGGAGAGCCACGACTCGAAGTGCCCGGCGCCTTCGAAGCACCGGGGCCGAGGCACGTGCGAGTCACGGTCGCAGGTCCGAAGGTGGCCGTTGCAGTCGACGGCAGCGAGCGCGCGGTCGCGGAGGGCGACGCTGACATCCTCCCCACCTGGCGCGAAGACTACTCTGTGGCCTTCGGCGACGAGCACACGCGGTCGCGCGCTTGGCGCGGGACCCTGCATCAGGCGCAGCTCCAACTCCAAACCGGCACGGGCGCGGGTGACCACAACCTGCTTGCCGCGACCGCGCTCGAGCTCCCTGCGCGATTCTGGCAGATACCGGAGCGCGCTCGGCGGGCCCTGCGACCGGAACGCAACGAGTCCCCGTGGACCAAGCTCGGGCACGTCGCATTGTTCGCGCCCTTCGGCTGGAGCCTGACGCGTTACGTCCTGAGGCCGGGCCGCGTTACCCGCACGTTACTGCAGGTCGGACTCATCGCATTCGCTGCGAGTCTGTCTCTCGAGTTCGGGAAGTTGGCCTTCAGTGGCCGGCACCCGAACCTGTTCCACGCCTCGTTCGACGTCCTCGGGGCCACTCTCGGGGCCATGCTGGCGGCATGGATCGTGCGACGGCGCTGAGTCGCCGGTGCGCCCCCCCGTTGGCGGTGCCCAAGTAGGCCGCTCGTTGGCCAGCAAGCCGCTGGAAATGGAAGCGACCCCCGCGCCTCATCGAGGCACGGGGGTCGCAGTGCAAAACCCCGGCGATGACCTACTTTCGCGCGTGAG
>CAYOBN010000144.1:0-10337 GCA_964402175.1 uncultured Planctomycetaceae bacterium
CGAAGCGCGCGCATGCGATCCCTCCGCCGCAAACTCGTACCTGGTACCGTTCGACGCGAGCGGGTGTCGCTGCGTGTGCGCTGGGTCACAGGTTCGTGAAGTGCGCGCGCGGCGTCACTTCGCCGCTTTGCGCTTCATCTTGATCTCCATGTGCTTCGGCCCATCGCCCATGGAGAAGCTCGACACCATCGCGTCGCCGCGTTGAACCGACTCCATGCGGAAGTCCACGAGGCTGCCGTCGCCCATCCAGTTCGGTCCCTGCCAGCGCATGACGAGGGTGTTCGAGTCGGCGTTGTGCTCGCCGTGCATGATGGTCAGCGCCGTGCTCGTGGAGTCGAGCCACGTGCCCACGAACTGCTTCTTCTCGCTGTCGTAGCCCAGCGTGCTCGCGCCGGCGAAGGGCATGCCGCCCATGTCCGAGCGGAAGGACGACGTCGTCCAGTAATCGCCGACGGCGACCACGGTCTCCTGGCAGGGGTACACCATCGGTTCGGAGCCGGGCATGAACATCGTGAACGTGCCCTCCCACTCGCCGACGCCGGCCAGCACGTGTTTGTGCTGGGCCGTGACCTCCGGCATCTGGGGCTCCTGGGCGGCGAAGGGGCGGGTCGCGGCGAACGCGCCGGCGGTCAGGGCGAGGGAGGCGAGGACGATGCGGGTGCGTGACATGGTGAGGTCGGTCTGTGGTTCCATGGCGCGGAGCAGCGCGCCGGGTCGGGTGTTGCTGTGGATGGGATGCGGCGGGAAGACCTGGCGCAAGGGGCGCGCCAGGCCGCCACAGGGAGGAAAACCCCCTGCACCCAAGCTCGCTGGCCGTCAGAGTCGTGAAAGGAGCAGGTGAACCCGGGCGTCGCGCCGGTCGGAGGGTGGCCGGGTGGGGGTATCCTCTACGCCCGCCTCCCGCGCGCCCGCGGGGGCGAACCCTGACGACCATGACCGCCTGGACCACCGCAACGGGTCTCCTCCTCGCCGCCGCGGCGGCGTCCGTCCCGGCCCACGCCCAAGGCAGCGCCCCCCGCGGGTGGCTGAATTGGCGCGGCCCGCAGCAAGCGGGGGCCTCGGCCGAGACCGGCTTGATCGACGTGCCCGTCCTCGAAGGCGAGGGGCAGAACCTCGCCTGGACCTACCCCGTGCGCGGCCGCGGCACCCCCGTCGTCGCCGATGGCCGTGTCTTCGGCTGCGGCTACGTCGGCGAAGGTCCGACGATCGAGGAGGTCCTCTTCTGCCTCGACCTCGCCACCGGCAAGGAGCTCTGGTCGCACCGCTTCCCGGACTTCATCTCCGACGTCGTCTACCAGCGCTACGCGATCGGCAGCCCCACGGTCGACCCGGAGACCGGCAACGTATTCGCCATGACGGTGCCGGGCCTCTTGCACGCGTTCACGCGCGACGGGGAGCTGCTCTGGCAGCGCTCCTTGATGGAGGAGTTCGGCCGCCTGACGTTCCCCAACGGCCGCAACGGCGCGCCGCTCATCTACGGCGACCTCGTCGTCATGCACTTCATCTTCGCGAGCTGGGGCCCGTTCGGCCCTGCGCGCGATCGCTTCTACGCCTTCGACAAACGCACCGGCGAAGTCGTGTGGGGCTGCATCCCCGGCGAGACGCCGTACGACAACTCGCTCGTGATGCCCGTCGTCGAGGAGCGCGGCGGGCGCACCGTCATGTACACCGGCCTCGGCTGCGGCAACATGAGCGCCATCGACGTCAACACGGGTGACGTGCTCTGGCGCTTCCTCGGCGCGCGCGGCGGCTACAACTCGAGCGCTCTGATCGACGGCGACCGCCTCATCTGCGTGCACGGCCTCGAGAACATCGACAGCAGCGTGATCGGGCGCATGGTGGCGCTCGATCTCGCGGTCCAGCCCGAGAACGGCGTCCTGCCCGCTTCGGCCGAGCGCTGGCGGCGCGACCTCGTTTCGTTCTCGAGCTCGCCGGCGCTCTACGACGGCCGCGTCTACCTGACGTCGCAGAACGGCGACCTGCACTGCATCGACCCCGCGACCGGCGCGGACCATTGGCACGTCAAGCTCGCCACGAGCCAGCTCCACGCGTCGCCCTTGTGCGCGGACGGCAAGGTGTACGTGCCGCTGCCCGAAGGTGAGTTCTACGTCGTGCGCGCGGGCGGCGACACGGCCCAGGTCCTCGGCCACGCGCAGCTCGCGGGGAGCTGCCTCGGGCAGCCCGCGGTCGCAGCCGGCAGGGTGCTCGTGCACACGACCGAGCAGCTCTACTGCTTCGGCGCCGGCGGCACAGAAGCGCCGGAGTGGCCCCGCCACACCGCGGCCGCGCCGGGTGAGCCCGCGCGCCTCTTGTTGACGCCTGCGGACGACACCGTGCGCGTCGGCGACCCGATCGTGCTCGAGGGGCGCTTGCTCGATCGCGCGGGCCGCCTCGTGCGGCGTGTGCCGAGCTCCGAGCTCACGTTCGCCGGTTCACCGCTGGTGCAGAGCGCAGAAGGCGGCGCTTATGTCGCTGCGCGTCCCGGGACCGCGGTACTGAAGGCCGACGCGGCGGGTCTCTCCGCGACGGCGCGTTTGCGCGTCGTGCCGGCGGTCCCCTTCGTGCAGGACTTCGAGGGCATGACCCTCGACCAAGCAGAAGGCCAGTTCGCGTTCCCCGCCGGCGAATGGCTCGGCGGCCGCATGAAGTGGAAGATCGTCGACCTCGACGGCCAGCGCGTCGCGGCGCGGAACATGGAGAACCCGCTGTTCCAGCGCACGATCACCCACGTCGGCGACCCGCGCGAAGCGGGTTACACGATGCGCGTCGACGTGATGTCCGACGGCACGCGCCGCAACATGTCCGCCGTCGGCGTCGTGCACCAGCGTTACCTCGTGATCCTGAAGGGCAACCACCAGGAGCTCGAGGTCAGCTCGAACATGGAGCACCTGCGCGAGGTCGTGCCGTTCCAGTGGAAACCCAAGACCTGGTACACGCTCCTCACGCGCGTCGACATCGAAGCGGACGGCGCAGCCCGCATCCGCGCCAAGGTCTGGCCGCGCGGCGACGCCGAGCCCGAAGCCTGGACGATCGACGTCCGCGACCCGAACGGCCACACCCATGGTGCCCCTGGCCTGTACGGGTTCACCCCGCAGAGCCGCTACGCCGTGTTCCTCGACAACCTCTCGGTGACCTCCAATGACTGATCTCCTGCGTCCTACTGTGTGGCTCACCGCCGCCGCGTTCCTCACGCACACCGCGCTCGCCCAGGACTGGCCGATGTGGGGCGGGAACGAGTCCCGCAACATGGCCTCGAACACGGCGAAGCTGCCGGGCGAGTTCAACGCGGGTTCGTTCAAGAGCGGCTCGGACGAAGTCGACCTGGCCACCACCGACAAGGTGAAGTGGGTCGCCAAGCTGGGTTCGCAGAGCTACGGCAACCCGACGGTGTCGAACGGGCGGATCTACGTCGGCACGAACAACGACTCGCCGCGCAACCCGCGCTACAAAGGCGACCGCAGCGTGGTGTACGCGCTGCACGAAGCGACCGGCGAGTACATCTGGCAGCTCAACGTGCCGAAGCTCGGCACCGGCAAGGTGTCCGACTGGGAGTACCTCGGGATCTGCTCGTCGCCGACGATCGACGGGGACCGCATCTACCTTGTCACGAACCGCTGCGAGGTCATGTGTCTCGACGTCCACGGGATGGCCAACGGCAACGACGGCCCCTTCCAGGACGAAGGCAAGTACGTGGCGTGGCCCGCGAAGGAGCCGCTGGAGGTCGACCCGACCGATGCGGACATCATCTGGGTCTTCAACATGATCGACGAGTGCGGTGTCTTCCCGCACAACATCACGACCAGCTCCGTGCTCGTCGCGGGTGACAACCTCTGGGTCACCTCGTCGAACGGCGTCGACTACGGCCACGTCGAGACGCCGGCCCCGAACGCGCCCAGCTTGATTCTGCTCGACAAACGCTCCGGCGAGCTGCTCGCGGAAGAGGCCTCGGGGCTCTCTTCGCGCATCCTGCACTCGAACTGGTCGTCGCCCGCGTACTACCGCGATGCCGAGACCGAGTTCTGCGTCTTCGGCGGACCCGACGGCGTGCTCTACGCGTTCTCGCCCGTGCCGAAGCAGGACGAAGACGGATACAACGTCCTGGACTTGTTGTGGAGCTTCGACTGCAACCCGCCGGAGTACCGCGTGAAAGACGGCAAGCCGCTGCCCTACACGCACCGCGAAGGGCCCAGCGAAGTCCTCGCGACCCCGATCGTCTACGACGGCCTCATCTACGCGCCGATCGGACAGGACCCCGAGCACGGCCCCGGGATCGGCAACTTCGTTTGCCTCGACAAGACCGGCAAACCGGTGTGGCAGTATCGCAAGATCAACCGCTCGCTCTCGACGCCGGCCGCGGCTGACGGGCTGATCTTCGTCTCCGACTTCTCGGGCTTCGTCTATTGCCTCGACGCCAAGACGGGCGAAGAGCAGTGGATCCACGACACGAAGGGCCACATCTGGGCCTCGCCGTTCGTCGCGGACGGCAAGGTCTACATCGGCAACGAAGACGGCTTCCTGACGATCCTGCCCGCGCGGCGTAAGGTCGATCCGAAGAAAGAGGCCGTCGAGGTCGACATGGTGTCGCCTGTGTACTCGTCGGTGATCGCAGCGAACGGTGTGCTGTACGTCGCGACGCACACCCACCTGTACGCGATCGCGGAGCCCGCCGACGCGGCCGAGGACCAGGGCGGCGACGGAGGGCGCTGAGCGCGTGCTGACGACCTCTGGCAAGCTGGCCTGGGGGGTGGTGCTGGTGGTCGCGGTGCTGCACCTCGACCTCTGGTGGTGGAACTCCACGCGCATCGTGCTCGGCTTCTTGCCCCTCACGCTCGCCTACCAGGTCGGTATCACGCTCGGCGCGGCGCTCGCTTGGTCGCTCGTCATGCGCTTCGCGTGGCCCAAACACGTCGAGAGTTGGGCCGAGCGTGAAGGGGGTGGGCGTTGATCCTGGCCCTCACCGAGGGGGTCTCGCGCGCGCCGCTCGTCGTCGTCGGGATCTATCTCGCCCTGCTGGTCGTGCTGGGCACGTTCGCCGGGCGGCTCTTCCGCGGCACGAGCGCGGACTTCTTCGTCGCCGAACGCTCCATCGGCCCGTTCTTGCTCCTGATGAGCATCTTCGGCACGACGATGACCGCGTTTGCGCTGGTCGGTTCCACAGGTGAAGCCTGGGAGCGCGGCGCAGGGGTCTACGGCCTGATGGCGTCGGCCTCGGGCATCGTGCACTCGCTCGTCTTCTTCCTCGTCGGGATCAAGCTCTGGGCGATCGGGAAGCGCCACGGGCTGCTGACCCAGGTCGAGTACTTCCGGGCGCGGTACCGCTCGCGGGGCATCGGGTTCCTGCTCTTCCCGATCCTCGTCGCGCTCGTCGTCCCGTACCTCTTGATCGGGTTGCTCGGGGCGGGCGCTTCGCTGCGCGGTGTCACGGTGGACATGTTCCCCGCGACGTTCCCCGGCGAGCTCAACGCCGCGACCGGCAAGCTGATGTACGTCGGCGCGGTGCCGACCTGGGTGACCGGGCTCGTCGTCAGCCTCGTCGTCCTGTACTACATCTTCACCGGCGGCCTGCGCTCGGCGGCTTGGGCCAACGCCTTCCAGACGTTGGTCTTCATGGGCACGGGCGTCGTGGCCTTCTTGCTCATCGCCGGTGAGCTCGGCGGGCTCGAGGCCGCGACGCAGCAGGTCTTGCGGGAATCTCCGCAGCACCTCACCCGTGAGGGCATGGGCATCGGCAAGCTCGAATTCCTGTCGTACATGCTGGTGCCGCTGTCGGTCGGGATGTTCCCGCACCTCTTCCAGCACTGGCTCACCGCGAAGAGCGCCGCGAGCTTCAAGCTGACGACGATCGCGCACCCGCTGTTCATCGGGATCGTGTGGGTGCCCTGCATCTTGATCGGGATCTGGGCCGCGGGCGCTGGGGTCGTGCCGCCGGGCAACAACCCGAACGCGCTCCTGCCGAAGATGGTCGAGCAGTACCTGCGCAACCCGTACCTGACGGGCCTCCTGACCGCGGGCATCCTGGCGGCGATCATGTCGTCGCTCGATTCGCAGTTCGTCTGCCTCGGGACGATGTTCACGCGCGATGTCGTCGTCGCGATGGTGGGCGCCCAGCGCTTCACCGACCGGCAATTGCTCTTCCTCGGCCGCGCGTTCATCGTCGTGGTCGTCGCGCTCACGTACCTCCTGACGTTCTTCCCGCCGCCGAAGATCTTCGACCTGGCGGTGTGGTGCTTCAGCGGCTTCTCGGGCCTCTTCCCGCTCGTCCTGGCTTCGATCTACTGGCGGCGCGCCACCAAAGCCGGCGCTTATGCCTCGATCCTGACGATGGTCGCGGTCTGGGGCTGGTTCTTCTACACCGGCCTCGTCCAACCGACCTTGGCCGGCGAATCCACCCACGGCGAGCCGTTGGTCCTCGGGCTCTTGCCGGTGACGTTCGTCGTGGCCGCCTCGGCGGGCGCGATGTTCGTCGTCAGCCTCCTCACGAGCCCCCCGCCACCGGAGCACGTCGAGCGCTTCATGGTCTCCGCAGATTCATCCGTATGACCGCCCTCCGGCCCCTCCCTCAGCCGGCGTCCCCGGACGCTGTGAGCGCTGCGCGCCAGCGCCTCGATGCCCACGTGCGCGAGATCATCGCGCACCACTTCTCGCCCGAGACGGGCACGCCGGTGTGGCTCGACTTCGCGCGCGAAGCCGGGTTCGACCCGCGGCGTGAGGTGCAGACCTTCGACGACTTGATCGCCCGGTTCGGGAACTTCGACGGTGAGCGGCTGCGCAACGATCCGCACGAGCGCTGGATCCCGCGCGCGTTCCACGGGCGCCCGTTCACGATCTTCGAGACGGGCGGCTCGACCGGGATGCCGAAGCAGCGCATCGGCTGGGACGACTACAAGCTCGACTACGAGCAGTTCTCCGAGACGCTGCAGGAGTCGTCGTTCCCGCGCGGCGGGTACTGGCTGATGGTCGGGCCGACGGGGCCCCGCCGGTTGCGCCTGGCGATCGAGCACCTCGCGCACCATCGCGGCTCGTCGTGTTACTTCGTGGACCTCGACCCGCGCTGGGTCAAGAAGCTGATCTCGAGCGGCCAAGGGGATCAGGCGCGCGCGTACATGCGCCACGTCATCGACCAGGCGCTCGTGATCTTGAAGCACCGCAAGGTCTCCGCGCTCTTCACCACGCCCAAGCTGCTCGAGGCGCTCGGCGAGCACGTCGTGATCGCCGAGACCGGCATCAAGGGCGTCTTCTGCGGCGGCACCGAGATGTCCCCCCAGATGGTGCGGTTCCTCTGCGAGGAGGTGCTCGAAAGCCAGGTCGAGCTCGTGCCGACGTACGGCAACACACTGATGGGTTTGGCGTGCCACAAACCCGGGTTCCAGCACGAGGGGTACTCGATCACCTACTACGCGCCCGAGCCGCGCGCGGTGCTGCGGGTCACCGACCCGGAGGACTCGCGCGCGCTCGTCGATTACGGCGCTTGGGGTCGCGTCGAGCTGACGACGCTGACGAAGGAGCTCTTCCTGCCGCGTTTCCTCGAGCGTGATGCGGCGAAGCGCTGCGCGCCGTGTGAGCCGTACCCCTGGGATGGTGTCGCCGAGGTCAAACCCTACGCCAAGAACGAAGAGCGCATCGTGGAGGGGGTCTATTGAGCGCCAAAGTCGCCCATGCTCCGCACTTCCCGGCCCTGCGCGCGGGGCGTGAGTACGAGAGCCTCGATCGTGTGACCCTCGCGTCGCACCGCGACGGTACGCCCGTGGCGTCGGTCTCGCAGGTCAACGCGGGCATCCTGCGCCGCGACTTGCGCGGCGCGCCCGAGCGCGCCCGTCGGCTGCGTGCGATGCCGACGGCCGAGCGGATCCAGCGCTGCCAGGACGCCGCGCGGATCTTCCTCGAAGAGGCGCTGCCGATCGGCGGGGACCAACTGCAGACCCCCGACGAATACGTCGCGCAGCTCTCATCGACGAGCGGCCTGCCGCACGTCATGTGCCGCGCGAACATGCAGAAGTGTGCGCTCGTGCTGCGCGAGATGCCGACGATCTTGCGGGGCTTGACCCGCGGGATGGACCCGGCGGTGCTGGATGCCGGCGGCGGCAAACACGGCGACGTGCCCGTCTGGTACACACCGACCACGGACATCCTGGGGGCGGTGCTGCCCAGCAATTCGCCGGGTGTGCACTCGCTCTGGATCCCCTCGGTGGCGCTGGGCACGCCGATCGTGCTGAAGCCGGGCCGCGAAGAGCCGTGGACGCCGATGCGGATCGCGCGCGCGCTGATGGCGGCGGGGTTGCCCGAAGACGCTTTCAGCCTCTACCCGACGGACCACGAGGGCGCCGCGGCGCTGCTGGAGACAGCCGGGCGGTCGCTGCTCTTCGGTGACGCCAAAGTGGCCGCCAAGTACGCCGGCGACCGGCGTGTGGAGGTCCACGGGCCGGGCCGCAGCAAAGTGCTGCTGGGGGCGGACGTCGCGGCGGACTTCGAGCGTTACCTCGACGTGATCGTCACTTCGATCGCCGCCAACGGCGGACGGAGCTGCATCAACGCCTCCGCGGTCTACACGCCCAGCCATGGGCGGGAGCTCGCCGAGGCGCTCGCAGAGCGCTTGGCGCGCATCGTCCCGCGGCGCGCAGAGGACCCCGAGGCCGGCCTCGCCGCGTTTGCGAACCCCGCGTTCGCCGACGCGATGGACAGCGCGATCGAAGGGGCGCTGGCTGGCGGCGGCGCGCGCGACGTGACCGCGGCGCACCGCGGCGGCCCGCGCAAGGTGCAGTTCGAAGGCGCCACCTACCTTTCGCCGACGTTGGTGCACTGCGATGCGCTCACGCATCCGCTCGCCAACACGGAGTACATGTTCCCCTTTGCGAGCGTCGTCGAGGTGCCGATGCACGAGCAGCTCGCGGCGATCGGACCGAGCCTCGTCGTGACGGCCATCACGCAGGACCCGGGGTTCCGCGCGGACCTGCTGCGTGCGCACCACATCAGCCGGTTGAACATCGGGCCGCTGCCGACGTCGCGGGTCGATTGGGATCAACCGCACGAGGGCAACCTGTTCGAGTTCCTGTACGAGCGCCGTGCGCTCGCGCGCGCGACGGGCTGGTGATCCCTTGACCTTTCACCCCGACGAGAAGACCCGCGTCGTGGAAGGGCCGGGCGCGCTCGACCGCCTCGGCTCGCTCGCCAGCGAGCTCGGCGGCCGGCGCGTCTTGCTCGTGAGCGATCCGGGGGTCGCGCGCGTCGGTCACATGGCGCGGGCTGAGGCGTCGCTCGTGGCCGCCGGGCTCTCTGTCGTGTGTTTCACCGAGGTCAGCGAGAATCCGACGACCGAGGATGTCGCGCGCGGTTTGGCCGTGGCGCAGCAGTTCGACCCCGAGCTCTACGTGGCGGTCGGCGGTGGCAGTCCCATCGATGCGGCCAAAGGCGTCAACTTCCTGCACGTCTGCGGCGGCGAGATGCGTGACTACTGGGGTCACCACAAAGCGACGCGTCCGCTGCGTCCGCTGATCGCCGTTCCGACGACGGCTGGTACGGGTTCGGAGGTGCAGTCGTTTGCGCTCATCAGCGATGCGCTGACCCATCGCAAGATGGCGTGCGGTGATCCGAGCGCTGCGCCGCGCATCGCGCTCCTGGATGCGGAGCTGACGCTGTCCATGCCGCCGTTCGTGACCGCGTGCACGGGGCTGGATACGCTTGGGCACGCGCTCGAGAGCGCGGTGACGAAGGCGCGCACACCGCGCTCGGCAGAGTATGCGCGCGCGGCGTTCCGGGTCGGGTTCAGCGCGTTGCAGCGGGTGCTGGAGGCACCGAGCGATGTGGACGCGCGCGCGGCGATGCTGCGCGCGGCAGCGTTGGCGGGGTTGGCGATCGAACACTCGATGCTGGGCGCGGCGCATGCGCTGGCGAATCCGCTGACGGCGCAGCTCGGGGTGCCGCACGGTTTGGCGGTGGGGTTGATGGTGCCGCATGTCGTGCGGTTCAACGCGCAGCAGGCGGAGGCGCGTGGGGTGTATGAGGCGCTCGCGCGGGACGTAGGCCTCGACTGCGCGGAGGCGTTGGCGGATGCGCTGGAAGCGCTGGTCCCGCGCGCGGGACTGCCGCGCGATGTCGCGGCGGTCGGCGTGACGGAGGAGCGGATTCCAGGGCTCGCTGCGGAGGCTGCGACGCAGTGGACGGCTGGGTTCAATCCGCGGTCGGTGACGGCGGAGGAGCTCGGGGCGATCCTGCGCGCGGCGTTGGTGGGGCGGACTGCGGTTTGACGTTCCCGCTGGGGATCTGAGTCGAACGGTACCAGGTACGAGTTTGCGGCGCGGCGCGCGGCGGCGGCCCGCTCGCGCGCGCTGCGCGCGCGAGCG
>CAYOBN010000145.1:0-10273 GCA_964402175.1 uncultured Planctomycetaceae bacterium
CGCGCGGGCGCGACTGGCAGGGGCTCGGTGGGGAGACCGAGGTGTGCCAGGAGGCGCGTGATGGTGGGTCCATCTGCAATCGCCGCCAGCATGAGGCGGCGCGAGCCGCAGCGAGGGCACTTCAGGACGTCCTTCGCGAACACCCTCATCATGAGGTCGGCCCAACTGAACTTCGGCCCCTCGCTGGGTTGATTCGGCGCAGCACCGGCTGCGGCGCAGCGACTTGGCCGTGACGACGGCGGGCGGAGCACGACGTGGTCACGCAGCGGCGATGCAGGGGCCAGGCAGCCATGGTACGTGAGCTGGTGCTCCCGAACGTGGGGTACCAGAGCTGCAAGCCGGCCGATGAAGGTCAGCGGATCGAAGACGAAGGCGCGGGTGCCGTCGCGCCAAGGGCGACGCAGGTTCCAGAGGACCCTGCCGTCCTCGCGTTGCATGAGGCGGCCCTGGGACAGTGGAGGGCGTGACATGTAGCGAATCAGCCGCTCCAGCGCGTCACGATCGCTCCTGCGTGCCCAGCCACAGGGTGCCCTCGCGGTCAAAGTCGATGGAGTCGCCCGAAATCGACGCGCCTTCGTGAAGGACGGGATAGTGCGCGGCGGACTTCCGGACGGCACGCCACCCCCACGAGCCGAGCATCGTCAGACACAGGTGGCCCCCCTGGTCGCTGCGCCCCTCAGATTCGCCGGGCGTCCGGCTGGGGCGGGCCGCACCGCCGTCAGGAGTCCGGCGGCACTGAGGAGCGCACCACGTTCGAGTTGGAGGTGCGATGGACTTGCGCAACCGACGCGAGCATGGCACCTTTCCTTGGACCTGGCCCTTTTCGCCTCCAGGAGACCTGCCTTGAAACGAGACCGCCGACACACCAAGCGTGTGCGCTGGGTGAGGACACTCACTCACTCACTCACTCACTCACTCACCCACTCACTCACTCACGGTCATCTTCCTGATCGTGTTTGCCGCTGATCGAGCCGCTGCTGCGCCCCCTTGCGCCCGGCCCCAGGCAGCCGTTGCGCTGCAACCCGTCGAGCTCAACTTCACGGTGCCTCAAGCACCTGTCATGAGCGAGGCATCCACCGCGCCGAATCCGTACCTCGACTTCCGCCTGACCGCCAGGGTGACGCCGCCGGGGAGCACGACTTCGTTCGACATCCCGGGGTTCTTCGCTGCGGATGGCTCCCAGGGTGACCCCTGCACGGGGGAGATCGCGCCCGGAAGGGCCTGGAAGGTCCGCTTCACTCCGGAGAACGTCCCGGGGTCATGGACGGTGGTGGTCTACTTCGAGCAGGGCGTCGGCAGTGACGGTCGACCGATCAACGTCTCGGACGATCCGGTCCCGTCGATCCAAGGCACCGCCCCGTTCGTGACGACTGCGGTGCAGGTCGTCGCCTTCGACCCGCAGGCCCCCGGCTTCTACGGGAAGGGCATCCTGCGCAACGTGCCGTTCCACCCCGATCTCGGGGGGTACTACCTGAAGTTCTCGAACCCGGCGTTGCCGGAGGAGCGCCGACACTTCGTCGCCACGGGTACGGGCAGTCCGGAGAACTTCTTGGCGTATCGTGAGTTCTACAAGTCCGACAAGGCCCCGGCGTCGCTCGGGGGCTTACTGCACACGTACGAGCGCGTTGCGGATGGGCTGCCGACAAACGGGCCGACGCACCACGAGACGGACTGGGATCCAGGCGACCCGGTCTGGGCGACGACTTACCTGACACGCAGCGGCTCCAGTTACAGCAGCCACTTCATCGAGCATCCTTCGTGCCCTTCGACGACCTCGGACGGCGCTGGACGGGGAATCCTCGGCGCCCTGCGCTACCTCGAGTCTAAGGGCGTCAACTCGATCTACCTGCTCCCGCTGAACCTCGGCGGCGACGGACGCGATGTGCATCCGTTCGCCGACGTCCCGATGGCAGACATCGGCGGGACGTGCCCGACAGTGACCCCGTCTTTCGCGGCGCTGAACTACAGCGTCAAGCGGATGCAGGAGTGGACGACGGTGCTGCAGTTCGCCGCCCAACGCGGGATCATGGTCAACATGGTGCTGTGGGAGCAGGAGCAGGAGAACCTCGAGTGGCTCGGTTACGGCCCAGGGGCCGCGGGTGGGCCCTACTCGTGCGCCAACCCGCCCCCGAACGGCGAGCTGACGTGGGCCCGTAGGCTCTACCTCAAGCAGATGGCGGCCTACTTCGGGCACCTGCACGGGTTGAAGTGGACCCTGTGCGAGGAGGCGACGGATCCGGCCTACTACATGCCGAATCCGAATCCCCCGCCCAACCCCATGGCGAATCACGCCGAGACGTTCACCATCGCCGAGATCAACGCCATCGTCGGGTGGCTCAAGCGCTGGGACTCGTACCACGACCACGGCGTGACGCTGCATACGGACGGCAACGAATACCGCATCTACCAGACCGTCTTGCAGAACGCAGGCGGGACACCGCCCGCGGAGTGGCTGCGCGCGACGTCGCTGCAGATGGGCAACCACGAGAACCAGGCCTTCGGTTCGACGGGCTGGACGCCCGGGAAGCCCGCCGCGGAGTACCACAGCTACTCGAATACCGTCGAGGCGGTTCGTCAGCAGTTCCTGACCTTCGGGGGCACCGTGGGCGGCGTCGGGCGCAAGGTCGTGATCGATGTCGACGAACAGGGGGGCTGGATCCGTGGTGCCTCGGGGTCGAGCGACTTCCCGAACCGTGCCCAGCCAGGTACGTATTCTTCGTACCTGTCCTCGGCGGAGGGGCGTCGGCGCTGCGGGCTCTACGACATCCTGTTCTCGGGCGGCAACGTGAGCTGGTACGCCGGCTGGACGTCAACGACGAATCCGTTCCTCCAGGGCAACGAGCTGCACGGCGGCGGCGACCTCACGATCGACGAATTTCGCTCCCGCGAGCTCTTGTGGGAGTACAGCCTGGCCGCGCGGCAGCGGCTGCAGTCCGTCCGCTTCTGGCTCGGTTCGCCGAACGACGCGCGGGTCACCGGTGAGCAGGACGACAACAACCCAGCCGAGTCGTTCGGCGGCGCCGAAGTGTTGGAGAGCCTCGACATCAGCGGTCCGCCCGAGAACAACTTCCACCTGATCTACTATCCCCAGGGTTTCGTTCCGGGCAGCGGCGGCGGAGCGGGTCAGTTCAAGTTCGGCGGGGTCGATATGAACTACCAGCCCAACGCGGGGGCGACCTATGTCGCCTTCTTCGTCGACCCCCGCACGAACGTCATCTTCGCAGACTCGCGCAAGAACTTCGCGCGGTCGGACCTCAACGCGACGGGTGGGATGTACTTGCCGGCTGCCTCGGCAGCCATGATCGCGGCGGCTGGCGCCGCGGCCCCGAACCAACTGCACGACTTCGTGCTCGTCATCCGGAGGATCAGCGATGGTTGAGGTCTTCACAGCGCTCCGGGGTGCCGTCGTGCTGCTCATGGCACTGTTGACGGGGAACGCGGAAGCGCAGGTTCCGCAGATGCTCCGCTCTCCTTTCCCCGCAGCGGGCGACAAATTCGGACAGACCATCACGGTAGATGGCGATTGGATTGCAGCGGCGAGCCAGGGATTCGTTCCGGGAATCGGTACCGGGCACATACGAATGTTCCGTCGCGACGCCGGTGGCAGATGGAATCCGGATGTCCTGCTGCGTCCGTGGTGGATCTCGCCCAACTCACACTTCTCAAGGCCCTCGGTGCTGGCCTTGCGACGCAATCAGCTCTTCGTGCCGACCGCCGGGGGGATTGCAGTCTGGGTCTCCGACGGGTCGAACTGGCAACCCGATCAGAGTTTCGGGATTTCGGAGCAGTGGGCCTTGGGGGTGCCCATTACCTATTCGTACATGGCGACGGACGGCCAGACCGTGTTGGCGTGCCTCTGGGGACAGAGAGACGCCCGCGTCCTGGCCTTCGAGCGCGACAGCCAGGGCACGTTCGTGCCGGTGCTCGACCTGCGCGCGTCCCAGTTCGGCGGCTTGGGGGTGAACACCAACAATCCGACGAGCTTCGGCAGCGGCCTCTACGTCGACGGCGACGTCATGGCGATCGGCCAACCCCTGATGCCGCGGGGCGGCGTCGACGGAGTCGGTCGGCTCCACACCTTCCGGCGCATCCAGGGGACGTGGACCTTCGAGCAGACCCTCGACCATCCCGCGGCTGTTGTCTACGAAGATTCGGGCTTCGGTGCCACCGTGACCGGCAAGGGCGACGAGCTCTTCGTCGGCTGCCCGGTCGATTCGTTCCTCCAGCCCGGGCTGCGGGTCGGCAGTGTGTACGCCTACAGGTACACCCCGGGCCTCGGCTGGCAGCTCGATTCCCGCATCAACGTGACGGGGGCCACTGGGCAGTTGGTCAACGGGAGCGGACTTGGGAGCGAGCTGCGCTACGTGCCGCCCACCCTCGTCGTCGGGGCCTCGGGGCTGCGGGCTCCGGGCGTCACACCGCAGGGCCCCGCCGCCGGAAAGGGCACGTTGCTCGCATTCGAGCGCTGCGGCGACCTGTGGAACCAGCGCACGCTGATGACGACGCCCGCCGCGTGGGGGGTGTGGGGCCTCGGCTGGCTCCGCATGGTGGACTTCGACGGCCAGACGGTTGTCGGCGCCCACCCGCAGGTCGGCTTCCCCCACCCGTCTGGGGCGTACTGGATGCCGGACGCCGGAATGGCGCTCGTGTCGGAGGTCGCTCCGCCGGGCCCGGCAGGCGTCTGCAACGAGATCGGGCGGGTCGTCTGCAGCCCTGCCGCCGGGGCAGCGCCCGGCTGCGGCTGCGGTGCGGCGGCGGAGCCCGGCCGCGGCTGTCCGAACAGCACAGGGCGCGGTGCACGCCTGTACTGCGAGGGCGCCTTCGACCAGTTCACGATCGAGCGCGTGCGGATCGAAAACCTGCCCCCGGGGGCCCTGACGCTGGTGCAAGTCGGAGCGCCGACCCCGACGTTGCTGCCGGGCGTCGTCGCCGGCAGCGGCGTGAGCTGCGTGGGACAGCCGCTCGTGCAGCGTGTGGCCCTCGCCGATGCCGCAGGACAGGTGCGCCTCGACGAGCTTCCTGCGCCGCCCTCGGGGGTGTTGTATGCCGCGTTCCTGCAGCCCTTCTCGGTGCAGGCCCTCTACCGGGACACCCAGGACCCCTGCGGCGCGGGCTGGAATGCGACGAACGGAGTGTCGTTCTCCGCCGGACTCTGACCCCTGGTGCGCCCCTCACTTCCGCCGGACACGCGCCTGTGGCAGCGCGCGCTCGGGACGAGTGCCCGGTGGAACAGGGGGAGGCACGGGACCTCGCACCGTCAACGGTCAGGGGGCAGGCGATTCGACCGCGTTGGCGGAGAGGGCCGCCGCACCCGCTCGAACGCTCCCCCATGGAACCGGTACACGCCGTGCTCCTGCGTGCCCAGCCACAGGGTGCCCTCGCGGTCACTGTAGATGGAATAGACCCAAATCGACGCGCCTTCGTGGAGGACCGGATAGTGCGTCACGGACCTCCCGTCGTCACGCCACACCCCCGAGCCGAGCGTCGTCAGCCACAGGTGGCCGTTGCGATCCCGTAAGGCCGAATTGAAGACGGAGAGGCCGTCGGCGACGAGGCCTTCTTCGACGCGGTACCTCAGCGCGTGAGCGCCCCGCCCGGCCACCTCGCCCCCGTCGACGACGTAGCGCTCCTTGACGCTACTGAACCAGAAGTGACCTGCCCTGTCTTCGATGATCGCGCGCGTACCGAAGCTGCCGAGCTCGCGCCCGGGCTCGGCGATCCACGCGTGCGATGCCCCGTCATAGCGGCACGCGCCCAGCGCGGCAGTGCCGAACCACACGTGCCCCCTGCTGTCCTTGAAGATGGTGTAGACGTCGTACGGGCTGTACTTGGCGTTCGGGAACTGGGAGCGCGGGTGCCTGGCGATGTGCTCTTCGCCGGCTTTGGTCTTGGGGAACGCCAGACGATGCAGCCGCTCCCCGTCGTAGCGATACACCGCGCCGGTGTCCTGCCCGCAACTGAACCAGAGGTCCTCCGGCCCGAGCCTCCACTCGCTCTTCGCTGGTTCGAGGGCGCTCAACGTCGTGAAGGTGCGACCGTCGAAC
Source organism: uncultured Planctomycetaceae bacterium (assembly GCA_964402175.1). Classification (GTDB taxonomy): domain Bacteria; phylum Planctomycetota; class UBA1135; order UBA1135; genus JAWKUK01. The sequence goes on from CAYOBN010000145.1 coordinate 6,045, forward strand.
CGGCTGACCCCAGCAGACTCGGTCGAGACGTAGATGTTCCCCGAGCGATCCTCCTGGATCCCTCGGATGTGATTGCCGGCGAGCCCGTGCTCCGTCGTGAAGCGAACGAGTGTCTCGCCGTCGAATCGGTACAGGCCTTGGCCATCGCTGCCGAACCAGAAGCTCAGGTCGCGCCCCTGGAATACGACCCAGATCTGGCTGCCGAGCTCGTCGACGACCTCCCCCACGGCCGGCGCTCCTTGGTGCGCTGCGTCCTGGCCCACGACCGAACGCGCACAGGAGGGATGCGCCCCCATCAAGGACAAGACGACATGCGGCCAGGGGAGGTCCATCGCCGACACCCTACGGACCCCGGCAAGCGCCTGCCGTCACGGGTCTGTCACAGGCGGGTGCGCCGCTGCGCTCCGCCGGGCATCGGACTGGGGCGGCCCGCCACCGTGTGAGGGTTCCGGAGATCTCGGGGTCCGCACCTCGGGCCACGAACCCCGGGCAGGCCTCGAGCCTGTCATCGCTGCACTCGGTCACCTTCGACTGACACGGCGAGCGACCGACGACCCGGCCGCGGGTGGTGCGCCACTCCGTTCCGCCCAACACCCTACATCTACGGCCAGCGCTCCAGGCGGGTGTCCGGCGGAACGGAGGGGCGCACCAGGAAGAAGTGGTCGATCGTCTCTCGGCTCGTCTCGGCCATTCCGGTGCCGTCGCAATACGCGCAGTGGCCTTGCGTGCAACCTCGAAGGTGCTCGAGCAGGATCTGGTTCAACGGACGCCGCCGCACTCGAGGCCATATCCACGGCCTTCGTGCGGCATTTCGTTCCGACCATCGACGCGTCCACTCTGCAGCATTGGCGTCGAGTTCGGCCGGGCCTCGCTCCGGACGACGGAAGGGCCTCATGCCCGATCCCGAGCGCGCAGCGCGCGCTGCACCTGCACGATCTCCGCTGCGACAGTCGCGCCAACTTCCGGGCCGAGCGCCGAGAGCTCCTGGGCGTGTCGCGCGAGTTCGATGAACGCCTGCTTGCGCGCGAGGACCGCGTCACGCAGAGCATAGAACTCGTCGAGCTTCTGCTCGACGTCGACATCGAAGTCCTCCTCGACACCCAGGATGTCGCGGGTGACGTGCTGGTAACTCCAGCCAGGGACGGCCTCGATTCGCGCGCCGGCGGTCGCGCGCGCCCCTTCCAGGACCAACGGATAGATGAAGGCGTCGCGCGCCGATGCGATGACGAACGGCGAATGGGTCGAGACGAAGACCTGCGCCTTCGGGAACAGGTCCTGTACGACCGGTAGGATCCGCCGCTGCCATGCGGGATGGAGGTGGATGTCGATCTCGTCGAGCAGCAGGACGATCTTGCGGTCGAACAGCGGAGTGTCGTCGACCCAAGGGATTCGCTCCAGCCGCATGACCAGCGGGGCCCTCCTGTCCGGCATCGCCCGCTGCCGCTGCGGCGCCGCCCTGACCCCGGTGCACACGACGAAGGGGCCGAAGCGCTACGCCTACTACGTCTGCGCGCGGCGGGTGAAGCAGGGCAAAGCCGCGTGCGAGGGCTCACGCGTCCCCGCGGGCGACCTGGAGCGCTTCGTGATCGACCAGGTCCGCGCGATCGGCCGCGACCCGGCGGTGCTGGAAGCGGCCCTCCAGGCCGACCGTGCCGAGCGCGAGACCGAGCGCACGAAGCTCGCCGCAACCCTGTCCGACCTGCGCGCGGCCCGCAGCCGCCACGCCTCGGCCCGCGAGCGCCTTGTGTCCGCGGTGGGGGCCGAGGACGCCCCCAAGGGGATCCTGGAGCGCGTACGCGAGCTCGACGGGCTGGTCGCCGAGGCCGGGGCCCGCGTCGTAGCGGCGGAACGGGACCTGGCGGCGCTGGACGCCCCCTCGGACGCCGAGGCGCTACGCGCCGCCCTGTCCGAGTTCGAGGGCGTGTGGGGCGCGCTGGACCCGGGCGAGCGCGCGCGGGTGCTGGCCCTGGTCCTCGACGAGGTCGTGGTGGACGGGGCCACGGGCGAGGCGGAGCTGCGGTTCCGGGGAGGGCCCCGGTGATCGTGAAGGCTCGTTTCCGGCCCGAGGAGCCGGTCGCTGGGGCTCCAGCGTCGCAGGAGGCCCGCCTGCTGGCCCTGGCCTACGCGGTCGAGGCCGCCGTCGAAGAGGGGCGGTTCCGGTCCGCGGCGGAGGTGGCGCGGGCGCTGGGGCTTTCGAGGGCGCGGCTATCGCAGGTGATGCGTAGGCGGCGGAAGGGGGTTGGGGGGCAGGAGCGGACGCTCGTGTAGTGGGCTTAGGCCGACCCACGTGCCGAGGCGCGCGTGTCGAGTCAAGGCACGCTCATCCGAGGCCGGCGATGGCGCCGAGCTGGCTCGAAAGCAGGACTCGCCAAGAACACGCCCGCGATGGGGGCGGGCCTGACCATCCGACCGGGCACGCTGCTGGAGGTGCTTGAGTGGAGGCCTCCGTCGGCGTGGTGGCGGAAGAAGAGGCTAGAGGAGGCGTTCGCGGGGTGCTGAGGTATCCTGAAGGCACGAAGCCATGGCCACCAACACGGAACGAGGGGACCACCGACAAGTGTCATTAGCGCCCAATTACAAAATGCAACATCGTGCATCGCGTTTCCCAAGGCTAGTTGCCATCTCATTGGCCCTGCCTACCGTTGCTTACAGCCAATCTGTTCCGATCGGCGACTTTCGTGTAGCAGCACTCCTGACTTCGGCCAGTCGATCAGAGCAAGGTGATGACGGAACACGACTAATCGCGCTAGGTACGAGAAGCAGAAAGCCCCTGCATGCGAGGCATGCGGCAGACCTGTTGGTTGACCTGATTCGCTGGTACGACACTTCGACACTTGAACTACGATCTGAGCACAGCTTGGTCGAGCCCATTAGTGTGGGAGTCGAGTGCGGAAGCTCGCTTCCGACGGTGGTCCACGTCAACCGTTCATATGTGGTTGCCCGTAATAGAAATGGAGCTCACCTTGCCGTGCTGGATTGCACTACTGGAGATGTGCAAGCGACCGGCATTGCTTGTACTGCAGTTTTTGACGCGATAAGCCTCGATGGAGGTATTCGTGCGCTGTGCAAGCGGGATGGTGCAGTTGTAATTGCAACCATGCGTCTAGGTGAGTCTGCCTTGGTTGCTGTTGACGAGAGAGTGTTTCTAGCAGGCGACGTACGCGCCGCGTGTTTTGCATCGAATCAGCCGGACGCGTGGGTCGGAGTTGTTGCTAGTCCGCTTGAGTGCACGGAGAAGGGGGCAGAGGATCTAGTGAGATTAGATGTGCTCGTCTCCAGTGATGGGATAACGATGGCTACGCGCAAGTCGGATGTACTAGGTTTCCATCGCCTCCATGAGTTGCGCCGCACCAACCTCCAACGATTGGGCACAAGTGGTTTCGTGCTTGGCGCTCCGTTGATTCACGAGGGTTGCGGTGGAGTCTTCCTTCTGGAGACGTCAGAGGATGGGCTGCACCGTGTCGTCAAGGTCGCAAGCACCGACTGGCGTTGTGATACGCAAGATATGGAACGTGGCTGTGTTGGCGCGACGATCGGCGTTCTAAACGACGGCGATTGCCGATCGCGTTTGCTGATTGGGCGTCCTTACACCACGGACACAGCTCCAGCTCTTTTTTGCTACGTGACAGAACATGAGACGGTTGGCGTAGAGACTCGAGGTGGTTTCGGTGCCATCGTCGGAACAGTCCTGTCTATTGATAGCCACAGCGAGGAGAAGTACTGGCACGTCATATCCACTCCGTTTGATCGGCCTGTTGATCACATCGAGTACCGCCAAATTGGCCTCAAGAATGCGCTCATGCGCAAACCCGTTGACTAGACGGAGGTTCCGTGTCCTTGCGGCAAGCCTGCTCAACCGTGGCGAAATACCGGCGCGGGCGCCGCGGGTCTTCCCGCGGCGCCCTGAGGTCCCATGGCACAGGGCCATGGCCGGACTCGCTCAACCAGTAGTCGGCGCCGAGTCGCCCCGCAGACTCGCCAACGCCGCCGTGTAGCTCCACGGCATCCACTCGCCTGTTAGCGTTCGGTGGCCCCCGCGAGAACCCCGTTGCCAACTGCCCTCAGGGTGCGTTAGGCCACGCTGCGGTGGCCGCGGTACGGCTTCAGCTCCGCAGCCATCGCCCAGGGCGTCAGCTCACTAACGCGGGTAGCCGGGTGCGTGCCGATGCGGCACAGCAGGTGAAGGAGGTAGTCCTGCGGGTCGACGCCTGCCGCCCTTGCCCCGGGTG
>CAYOBN010000146.1:0-10230 GCA_964402175.1 uncultured Planctomycetaceae bacterium
GAGCGCAGGAGACTGCACGTGTTCGGCGCGAGAGTCCAGGCAGCGCTGCAAACGATGAGGCCCGGCTGGGGGGACGCACCGGATGCGCGCCGCGATGTGCGCCGAATCGAAGCCGCCCACATCAGATCGCGCCGGGGGGACTCGCGCTGTAGGGCCAGCGGCTATCCAGACCCGCTGCCATAACCACGTACATCATCCATCAGCCGCTAGTCCAGTTACCGTTCGAATCGGCGCATATCGCTCCGAGACGCCAGGGCTATGTCCGACAATCCCCAGCCCTCCAGCCACGCCAACGTCTGATTCGGCGGACATCGTCCCACACGGCCAGTTGCGATCACGACACCGCAAGCGGCGTACCCGGCATCCTCTGATTTCGCACACACGCCTCCCTCGCAGAAGCCCCCCAGCCGGGCCTCTTCATTTGCAGCGCCGCCTGGACCCTCGCGCCGAACACGTTCACTCCCCTGCGCCCTCTGGTGGTCCATTCGCTTCGCCTCCTGCCCGCCCGCTCGCCTTCCAGGCGGGCGGGCAGGAGGCGTACATCTCGCCGGGCCCGTAGTCCCCGAGGGGCGCAACCGCGGGCGCCGCAAGCGGCGTGCCCGTAGGGCGCGCCGGTTGCCCGCTCGCGGTCGCCCCTCGGGGACGGACGACCCCCCGCCCACGCTCTTTCCCTAGGGTCCGGGCAGCCCTTTGATTCGGCGCACACCAAGAGCCCAACCACGTCGCAGACGATCGACACGTCGCAACTGCGCACCATGACACGTTGCGACGATGCGACGCCAGGCACCGCCGCTGTGTAAGCCCCCGAGTCCCCAAGCGCCGCAACCCCCTGCCCCGCGCGGAGTTACGCACATCGCCCCGCCCGTGGCGACACTTGGCACCCCCGTGGCTCAGTCCCTCTCGTCCACAACCGACGCCCACCGCCATGACGAGCCACGACTTCTACGCCGCCACCAAGTACTGCCCCTGCTGCGCGAAGGACGTCCGCTACCTCGCCAGCCTCGAGGCGAGCTACTGCGTCGAGTGCGGCGGCGAAGTCCGCCTCTTCTCGAAGGACGAGTGGACCGCCTTCACCGCGACCCTCGAAGCCCGCAAGCCCAAAGGCGGCCGCCCCAGCAAGCGCGCGGCCTGATACACGCCCACGACAGGGGCAACCGCGGCGACTGGTTCCCGCCGCGTGCCCTAGTCGGGATCCCTGACTCGATTCTCTCCTTGGTCCGTGAACGTCGAAGCCCGCAGCTCACTGGAGCTGCGGGCTTCGCGCTTCAAGGCCCGGGGCCTCAGCCGCGATCGAGGTACGCCTGTCGGACGTACTCACCCACCATGCGGTGGGTATTGAAGCGACCCGGAATGGACGCCAGCGAGCGCCGCGCGCGCGCCAGCCACGCGCGCGGGATGCCCGCCGCGTCGCGCTCGTAGAAGAGCGGTACGAGCTCGTCCGCCAAGAGCGCCACGAGCGCCTTGGCGTCGCGGGCGTCCTGCTGCGCTGCGTCCGGCAGCTCGACGCCGTCGCCGATCGCCCAGCCGTTCTCGCCATCGAAGCCCTCCGGCCACCAACCGTCCAGGATGGAGGCGTTGAGGCCCCCATGCAGCGGCGGCTTCATGCCGCTGGTGCCGCTCGCTTCGTTCGGGCGGATGGGGTTGTTCAGCCAGACATCCGCGCCGCTGGTCAAGATCCGGCCGACGTGCATGTCGTACTCCTCGATCAAGGCGACGTGCCCATGGAAGCCCGCGTCCCGCGCACGAGCGTGCACTTCGCGCGCCATGTCCTGCCCGCCGAGGTCGCGGGGGTGGGCTTTGCCCGCGAACACGATCTGCACGGGGCGCGCTGCGTCCCCGAGGACCGCTGCGAGCCGCTTCGCCTCCTTGAAGATCAAGGGCGCGCGCTTGTACGTCGCGAAGCGCCGCGCGAACCCGAGGGTGAGCGCGTCTTCGTCGAACATCGCGTAACACGCCGCCACCTGCGCGGCGTCTTCGCCACGCCGCCTAGCCTGACGCGCGAGTCGCTCTCGGACGAAGTGCACGAGCTTCGCGCGCAGGGTCCGGCGCAGCGCCCAGAGCTCCTCGTCCGTCACCGACGCAAGCTTCGCCCACACGTCGTCGTCCGGTCCGAAATCGTCCCACTTCTTGCCGAGGTGCCGGGCGTAGAGCGCCTCCGCTTCCGGCGCGAGCCATGTGCGCACATGGATGCCGTTGGTGATCGCACCGACAGGGACCTCTGCGGCTGGTACGCCGTACGCCTTCGCCCACATCTTGCGCGTGACCTCGCCGTGCAGCTGCGCGACGCCGTTCACGCGCTCGCTAGTACGCAAGCCGAGCACGGTCATGCAGAACGGCTCGAGCTTGTCACCCGGCACCTCGCGGGCCAGATCGGCGAACTTCTGTGTCGAGAGCCCGAGGACTCCCAGGTGCGGCGCCAGGTACTTCGCAACGTCCTTCGGCGCGTAACGATCGTGCCCGGCGGGCACCGGGGTGTGGGTCGTGAAGACAGAACTCGCGCGCACCTGCGCGAGCGCGCGTTCGAACGAGCGTCCACGCACGACGAGCGCGCGCAAGCGCTCGACGTTGGCGAACGCGGCGTGGCCTTCGTTCAAGTGCACCACCGTGGGGACTTGTTTCACCGCAGAGAGCGCGAGCATGCCGCCCACACCCAGCAACACCTGCTGACGCAGGCGCAGGTCCGGCTCACCCTTGTACAGGCCCTCCGTAAGTTGGCGATGTGCCTTCGGTACGCCCGGAAGATCCGCGTCCAGCAAGAACACCGGAACACGCCCGACCTGCATCCGCCAGACCTTCGCACGCACGAGCTGCTTGCCCAGCGGGCACTCGATCTCCTTCCCCGTGTCCGTGACGGGCATGTCCGCGAAGTCGTAGTCCGGGAACAACACACGCGTCGTCCCGTCCTTGCGCAGCTCCTGCACGTAGTAGCCGTGCCGGTAGAGCAGCCCGACCCCGACGAAGGGAATGCCGAGGTCGGAGCACGACTTGACGTGATCGCCGGCGAGCACCCCGAGGCCGCCGGAGTACTGCTGCATGCTCTCGTGGATCGCGAACTCCGAGCAGAAGTACGCCACTCGCAGCTTCGAATGGCGTTTGGCGTACTGCCGCCCGAACCAAGTCTTGCGGTTGTGGTACGCAGCCTGGGCAGCTTCGGCGGCGGTCAGTCGCAGAGCGAACTCAGGGTCCTCGGCGCACGCTTCCAGGCGCGCCGGGTGGACACGCCGCAGGACCTCGAGGGGCGCACGATTGGTCGCCTCCCAGAGGTTCGGGTCGAGCATGCTGAAGGCCCGCTGGACCTCCGCCGACCAAGTCCACATGAGATCGAGGGCCAGAGCGCGGATGCGCTGTTCGAGTTCGCTGGGTTTCATCGGAGGCTCAACGGGGAAGTCGGTCGGTCGCTGCTGCGAGCTCACGTGTGCGCTTCGCGAGGCTGTGAGACAGGTCCTTACGGGTCACGCGCCAGCTCCAGTTGCCCGTCGCCGTGCCGGGCACGTTCGTGCGCGCGATCCGTCCGAGGCCGAGGAGGTCCTGCGCCTGCACGATCACAGTGCGCGCGGGTGATGCGCACGCCGCACGCCACATGTCCCAGTGCGCGGTCGCCGCGGCGCCGCCGGTGGCAGCGCGGAAGCGGCGGCGGGTCTCGGCGTCGAGCCTCTTCCACCACCCCTGCACGGTGTCGTTGTCGTGGGTACCCGGGTAGACGACGCTGTTCTCAGGGCACCGGAACGGAGCGTGGTACGAGCCCTCGCCGAAGCCCCACTGCAGGATGCGCATGCCTGGCAGTTGGAACGCATCGCGCAGCGCCATGACCTCATCGGTGACGGCACCGAGGTCCTCCGCGACCAGCGGCAGCGGTGCGCCGACCTCCTTGACGATCGCGTCGAGGAGCTCTCGCCCTGGTGTGGCACCCCACGCGCCGTGGCGCGCGGTCCGGTCCTGGCCTGGGACCTCCCACGCGTGGTGGAAGCCGATGAAGTGATCGATGCGGACCGCGTCGAAGAGGTCGAGCTGGTGCTTGATGCGGCGGCGCCACCATGCAAAGCCATCCGCGCGGTGAGCATCCCATGCGTAATGCGGGTGCCCCCAGAGCTGACCGTCGGCGCTGAACGAGTCGGGGGGACAGCCCGTCTTCACAGTCGGCTGTCCATCGGCATCGAGCCGGAAGAGCTCGCTGTGCATCCGCACGTCGGCACTGTCTGCGCCGACGAAGATCGGAGCATCCCCCATCAAACGCACACGCGCGGTCTCTGCCGCCGCGCGCAGGGCCGCCCATTGGCGGGCGAACTCGTACTGCAGGAAGCGAGTGAGCTCTGCGTCACCGCCGACGTACTCGACGTAGGGCTCGAGCCACGCAGCTTCGTCGGCGCAGAATGCGTCGTACGACTTGCGCGACCCACCGCGCTTCGTCCAGGCCTGATACGCCGCCGAGAGCCTCGGCTCTTTGAATCGGCGCACTTTGCCCACGTCGACGCGGCCCTGCGCGAGCGCGGCGGGCGCCGAGACCTCCGACGCAGCGAGCAGCCCGTCATCGACGAGCCTCTCGAGCGAGAGGTAGAGCGGCTCGCCCGCGAACGCTGAGCTGGACGAATACGGCGAGTCTCCTGGTCCGAGGGGTCCGACGGGCAGCATCTGCCACCAACCGAGGCCAGCCTCGGCGCACCACGCGACGAAGTGGTGGGCCTCCGGCCCGAGGTCGCCGATCCCGTGGCGACCCGGCAGCGAAGCCAGCGGCAGCAGCACACCCGCGAGGCGCGGGAACGGATCGGTATGGGGCCGATCGCTCGCGCGACGCCCCCCCTTTCGACGGGGCGCGCCGGCGGCGCGCCTTGCGCCCTTGCGGCGTTCAGCGGTCATGGTCCAGAGGTCAGCGTTCCAGCAGCCACACACAGCCACCCACCGCGGGCACCCGCGCGCGGTCGGCATCCGAAGGCTCGGGATCCTCGTCGCTGGGCGTCGTGGAGATCAAGCGCCAAGCGCCCTCGGGAAGGCGGAATCGCGCGCCAGCGGGCGAAGGTGTCAGAGCCACGAGCAGCTCCTCACCGTCCAGGGCGCGGCGGAAGACGAAGAGGTCTTGTTCGTCGTCGACGAGCACCGTCTCGAAGGTGCCGATCCGCAGCGCCGCGTAGGTGCGGCGCAGCGCGATCGCCCGCTGGTAGAACGCGAGCAGCTCGGTGTCCACTCTGCTGTCTTCGTCCGCGTAGGGTCCGAGGTCCGACCAAAGCATCGGCTTGCGGTTGTTCGGGTCGTCGGACCCCCACATGCCGACCTCGTCGCCGTAGTACACCATCGGCGCTCCCACGTAGGTCATCTGCAGGAGCACCGCGAGCCGCAGCCGCGCGTAGTGCTCGGGGTCGGGGCGCCGCGGATCGTAGGTCGAACCGGGCGCTTGCTCGCGGTTCGCCTGGTCGTAGCCGCGGTCCGGATTCAGCATCATCGACACACAGCGGTCCGTGTCGTGGCTGTCGAGGAGGTCCATCAGAGCCGACGTCGCCTCCGCGGGGTACGCGAGCCGCACGAGCGCGAGGTTGTGATCGAGCTGGCTCGCGCTCAACTTGTGCTCGCGGTGCCCGATCCAGGCCACGGCGGCATCCGCGAAGCGATAGTTCATCACCGCGTCGAAGCGCTCGCCATCGAGCCATGACTCCGCGAGGTCCCACACCTCGCCCGTGATGTAGGCGTCCGGGTTGATCGACTTGACGAGGTCGCGCCATTCCTCCCAGAACGGCATCGCGACCTCCATGGGCACGTCGAGGCGCCAGCCGTCGATCCCGTCGCTGGGGTCGCCGTCGCCGTCGGGGTCCATCCAGCGGCGCGTGATGGCGAAGATGTGCTCTTTCACCGCCGGGGAGCGGAACCCCTCCGGTGACTTCGCAAACACAGGCAGCTCGCCGAACCCCGCCCAACCGGAGTACTGGAACGGCTCCCAAGAGGTGACCTCGAACCAGTCGGCGAAGCGCGACGCGCGACCGTTCTCGACGACATCGAGGAACGCTGGATGACGCACACCGACGTGGTTGAACACCCCGTCGAGGATCACGCGGATCCCGCGCTGCTTGCACTCGCGCAGGAGCTGTAAGAAGACCTTGTCCGAAGGTGTCCACGTCCACGTGGAGGGATCGAGCAGGTCCTCGTCCGCGGTCGCAGCCACATAGTCCTCGCCCGCCCCATAACCGGTATCGATGTGACGGAAGTCCGTCGCGTTGTACTTGTGGTGCCCCTCGGCTTGGAAGATGGGGTTGAAGTACAGCGCGTTGATGCCGAGCGCGACGAGGTGATCGAGCTTCTCGCGCACGCCCGCGAGGTCGCCGCCGAACATGCGCCGGAAGACGAAGTAGTCGTAGAACCCTTCGCCCGTGGCGGCCTCGGCCTCGGTCGGCGTGTACCACGCGGCGGTCCAGGGCAGGGTGCCCGGCGGATCGTTGCGCGGATCCCCGTTGCGGAAGCGATCGACGAGGATCTGGTACCAAACGGCGTGTTTGGCCCACTCCGGCGTACGGAACGGCGAGAGTCGCGCGGGGTCCAGCACGTACTCGCGCGGATCGGTGCCGACGAGCTCGCCGTCGCGCAGGACGAAGCCGTAGCGCTGCGGCGCGTCCGGCGCGGCGAGCGCGGCCTCCCAGAAGAGGAACGCTCCCGTGCGCGCGACGACCGACATCGGGACCTCCCCGTGTCCGAGCAGCGCGATGCTGACGGAGCTCACGTCGTCCGCGAGCGTGCGATAGCGGATGAGCACGCGGCCGTCCGGCGCACGCTGGACGTACAGCGTGCGGCTCGGATCGTGCTCGAGCGCAGCCGTGACGATCGCTCCGTCGCGCACAGCCGCCGTGAGCTCTTCGGGACGACCGAGCGCGCCGAGCCGCAGCAGCGTGTTCTCGCCGGTGAAGCCATCGGGCGCCCGATCCTGGTTCTCGGGATCCGGCACCCAGCGCGCGCGATCGAGCACGAACTTGTACGCGTGCACTCCATCGGGGACACGCACGCGGACGCGCCAACGGCCGTCGGCTGCGCGCTCCAGGCGATCGCGGCTGGAGTCCCAGCCGTTGAAGCTCCCCGCGACGGCGACCTCGGACGCGCGCACATTCGAGGCGAGCGAGAAGGTCACGATCCAGCCGCCCGTGGGCGCGGGCTCCGCCGTCACGGACGCGGGCAAGGGCCCGACCTCACCGCGCTCGAGCGGCAAGGGCGGCGCCAAAGGCCAAAGCGGTTCCTGGCTGGTTTGACCCGCGAGGAGTGAGAGGAGGACGGAGCTCGGGTGCATCGGGCAACCTCAGTCCTTTGACGCGGAAACGGGCGGGGCGTAGTGCAGCGGCACCTCGCCCGACAAAGCGCCGAGGAACGCGACGATCGCAGTGACATCTTCCGCGGCGAGGGTCTCACCGAGCTGGGTCCGCGCCATCACCTGGACTGCGGCGCCGAGCTCCGCAACCGCGCCGTCGTGGAAGTAGGGCGCAGTGCGCGCGATGTTGCGCAGCGGCGCTGTACGGAAGACGTGGCGGTCCTCCTCTTTGCCCGTCACCTTCTCGAGCCCTGAGTCGGTGGTCTCGCGGCCGGTGACCGCGGCGTAGCTCTCGAAGCGTCCGAAGCGACGCAAGCGCTCGCCGCCGAAGACCGCTCCCGAGTGGCAATCGGCGCAGCCGAGCTCCATGAAGAGCTCGAGCCCACGGCGCTCGGTTCGGTCCAGCGCATCCGTCGCGCCCTCGAGGAAACGGTCGAAGCGCGCGGGGGTGATCAGGGTCGCTTCGTACGCCTCCAGCGCTTCGGCGTAACGCCGCGGCGTCAGCGGCGCCGCGTCGGCGGGCCAGGCGGCGCGGAAGAGCGGTTCGTACCCGTGCTCCGCCAACACCGGGACGATGTCGCCTTTGGCGCTGAAGCCCATCGAACCCGTGATGGAGCCCTCGGCCTGCGCCGCGCCCGAGTCGCGGTCGGCGAGCCAGCGCAGGCCGGGCAGCAGCAGCGCATTGAAGACCGTCTGCGAGTGCCGACCGGTGAGCTTGCCGCGGGCATCGAGGGAGCGCTCGCGGCTGTCGGAGCCCCAGGCGTCGCGGGTGTGGCAGCTCGCACACGCGACGTTGCCGTCGGCGGAGAGCCGCGAGTCCCAGAAGAGCGCGCGCCCGAGGACGGCCCGGGGCTCCCGGACCACCTCCGGGGCGGGCGCGACGAGGGCGGCGAAGCGACTGCGGGAGGCCTCGAGCAGTGGGTCGGGGACGGGGGGGCCGGAGGCCCTGGGGTCCTGGGCTCCGACGACGAGCAGGACCAGGGGCAACACGGTCGAGAGGGCCAGCAGCATAGGGCGCCAAGGATACCAATGGCGTCGGCGCCCCTGCCCGAGGTGTGACGGCCGCACGCTCGCGGGGTCTCCGCCAAGATGACGGGGGCCGCCCCCGTCACCGCTGTCGCGGTCGATGCCCCTACTCGGTTCGCTCCGTGTCCCCCTACCACGTCCTACGCTCGCTCGTGCCGTCGACCAGAGAGTTGCCTCGGGTCCGGCGGCCCTCCGCCACCCTCCTCCCGCTCGTACTGCTCGCCGCTCCGCTCTCGGCGACCCAGGATCCATGCGGGGTCCAGTCCTTCCTGCTCGGAGCGATACCGCCCGCAGATGAGCGGCTGGCCGTTGCGTCCGACGGCGATCACATCGCTGTGGTGCGCAACCACCTGCCCGGGGTACCGACGCGTGTGAGGGTGCTCCGCCGTAACGCCGCGACGGGCAATTTCTCGCTCGACACCGAGCTCGGCGAGCTGAGCTGGCCACCGTTCACACCACTGCCACGCCTCGACGTGGATCGTGGCGCGCTCGCGGCCGTCATCCCGGGCTACGGCACCTGGATCTACCGCCAGGGTGCGCAGGGCTGGAGCCTGGAGCAGGAGCTCCCCGACCTTCAGCCCAGTGAACACGGAGCTCTGCGGCTCTTCGGGGACACCCTCTTCGTCGCCACGGACACCGGAGTTGCGATCGTCGAGCGCGGTGCATCCACTGGCACCTGGTCACGGACCGCCACGCTCACGACCACGGGCGGCACCGGCGGTGATTTTGGCTTCGATATCGACTTCGACGGACGCCTCTTGGCCATCGGGGCGCCGACCGAGAACGCCGTGGATCTCTTCATTCGCGACACCGCGGGGACTTGGCGGCAACTGGATCGCCTCGAACCCGACAGCGCGAACACGACCGGCTTCGGAACGAACGTCGAGGTCGAAGACCTCGTCGTCATCGTCGGATCGAGCGTGACCTCCGCGGATCGCACGATCCGTGTCTTTCGCCGCCACACAGCCACGAGCGGGACCTGGGGCGTGAGCGACCGAGTCCCGGTTCCAATCGGGATGACGACGGGCTCGCAGTTCGGTCGCGCACTGCAATACTCGCGAGGCACGCTGGCCGTCAGCGCTCCGCTGCACCCGGTGGGAGGGAGCGGCCGTATTCTGCTCTTCAGGGAGCAGCCGCTCTCACGCCTCTTCCGGCCCGAAGCGGCGATCTACGGCGCGAACTTCCCGCTGGTGAGCGGCGGCCTTCGTTTCGGCGCTCGCATGTTCTTGCGCGACGGCCTCCTGCTCGCCAGCTACTCCGAGAACGAGAACTCCTTCTCTGCGCACGTGCCAGGGACGACCGACTGCGACCTGGATGGGACCGCCGACATCTGCCAGATCCGTGGCGGCGCAGCGTTCGACGACAACCACAATGGATTCCTTGACACGTGTGAGCTCTCGGGTCAGCGCTACTGCAGCCCGAACGTGCCGAATTCGTCGGGCGTCGCCGCCCGCCTCGGGATCTTCGGTTTCCCGCGTGTGCTCCTTTTCTCCATGGAGTTCCACGTGGGAGGCCTCCCCGAGGGCGCGTTGGCATACATGCTGGCTTCGCGGGCGAGTCAGGCGGTCGCGAACCCAGCGCAGTGGCTGGGTGACCTGTGTGTCGGCGGCAGCGCGCCGATCTCACGCGGCCTCGGCGGTATCCGCAGCGCGGACCGCGATGGGCGCTACTTCTTCAGCCACAACCGGCCCGTGATCCCGTTCGGGGCCGGCCTCGCGCCGATCCTGCCCGGCGACACCTGGCACTTCCAGTGCTGGTACCAGGACCCGGCCGCCGTCCCGCGCTCGAACTTCAGCGACGCCGTCGCGGTCACGTTCACCTTCCTGTAGACGGTCGAACGGCACCAGGTACGACGCGGCGGGGGGGGGGGGGGCGGGCCCCCCCCCCCCCAGAGGTAACGAGGTCCCGGGGGGCAATAAACACCACCG
>CAYOBN010000147.1:0-3645 GCA_964402175.1 uncultured Planctomycetaceae bacterium
CTGTGCGCCGCGCGCCTCGCCGCAAACTCGTACCTGGTACCGTTCGAACCTCACCGTCAGGGTCCTCATCGCCCAGGGATTTGGATGCGATGTCGGTGCTTCGATACGCATGGCGCGCGGCGAGGCGGCCGTTGCGGTGCGAGTCGAACGGTAACGGGACCGTTCGACGGACTGCGTCAGCCGCCTATCGGTTCCTCGACCGCGGCGAACCCCGGGAACGGATTCGGGAGCTCCGCCCAGGTCGAGCTGTCCGCGTCGGCCAGCTCGTTCGGTAGGAGGCAGTCCGCGAGCCTCCTGCGCAGGTCGGCTTCGTCCATGTGCTGGCCGATCACGACGATCTTCTGCATGCGGTCTCCGTAGCGCGGATGCCACTCGGGTTGGCGATCGGGAGACTCCTCTTCGGGCATGTCCCAACGGTCGCGCGGGACCGCCGCCCACCAGAGGCCCTTCGGGCCCACGTGGCTCACGCCGCCCGCTTGGGCCCATTCGTATGCGATGTGGTGGTCGGCGGCGACCCAGAAGAAACCCTTCGAGCGCAGGACATCGCGCCAGGCTTCGGGGTCATGGAACAGCGCGCGCAGCTTCACCGCATCGAAGGGGCGGCGCTCCGTGAAGACGAAGCTCGTGATGCCGTACGCCTCGGTCTCGGGTGTGTGCTCACCTTCGAGCTCGCGCTGCCAGGCGGCGGAGCGTGCGGCGCGTTCGTAGTCGAAGAGGCCCGTGTTGAGCACGCTCTCGAGGGCCACGCGTCCGTGTCGGGCGTGGACGATGCGCGCCCCAGGGTTCAAACCGCGCAGCGCACCTTCCACGTGTGCGAGCCCATCGGCGTCGACCAGGTCCGTCTTGTTCAGCACGATCACGTCCGCGAACTCGACCTGCTCGACCAGGAGGTCCGCGACGGTGCGAGTGTCGTCCGGCCCTGCCGCTTGACCGCGCTCCGTGAGGTCATCGGCTGAGCGGAACTCCTGCAGGAACGTCGACGCGTCGACGACGGTGACCAGCGTGTCGAGCCGCGCGACTTGCGCGAGGCTCTGCCCGTTCTCGTCCTCGAACGTGAAGGTCTGCGCCACAGGCACGGGCTCCGAGATGCCCGTCGACTCGATCAAGAGGTAGTCGAAGCGCCCCTCGTGCGCGAGGCGCGCGACCTCGCGCAGGAGGTCGTCGCGCAGCGTGCAGCAGATGCAGCCGTTCGACATCTCGACCAGCTTCTCCTCCGTGCGCGAGAGGCCCGCTCCGCCGCGCTCGACGAGCTCGGCGTCGATGTTGACCTCGCTCATGTCGTTGACGATCACGGCGACCCGCAGCCCGCTGCGGTTGTGCAGCACGTGGTTCAAGAGGGTCGTCTTGCCCGCGCCGAGGAAGCCGCTGAGGACGGTCGTCGGGAGGCGCTTCGCCGGCGGGAGCGGCTGGATGTCGAGGGTGGTCGCGGTGGTCATGTCCTGGGCCGGGTGGGGATGGGGGGCCGATTGCACCTACACGCCCATTGCAGCCGCGCGCTCCGAGCCGAGGCTGGACGGTCGCACAACGATGGCAGTGTCCCGAGCGCGCCGGCGCCGCGGGCTGCATACACCGGGGCAGAGCCGCGTGACGCCGCCCCCTGGCAGTCTCTGGTGCGGCGAATCGACTCTCGCGGCGCAGGCTCCTAGACTCTGCGGCATGGCCCGCACCCTGCGCATCCCGCACACGCTCGTCCTGCTGTTCGCCATGATGGTCCTGGCGCTCGCCGCGACCTGGTGGCTGCCGCAGGGCAGCTTCCAGACGGTGAAGGACGAGAAGGACCACGTCCTCGTCGTCGCCGGGACCTACGCCGTGGCCGCCGAGCGCGTCGAGCTCTCGCCGATCGCGCTCTTCACCGCCGTGCCGCGCGCCCTGCAGGACGCCGCCGACATCATCTTCTTCGTGTTTCTGGTCGGGGGCACGATCGGCGTGCTGCGGGCGACGGGGGTGATCGACGCGCTGCTCGGGTTCACGCTGCGGCTCTTCACGGGGCGGCCGAACGCGCTGATCCTGGGCGGCATGACGCTGTTCGCGCTGCTCTCGGGCACGATCGGCGTCGCGGAGGAGTACATCCCGTTCACCGCGTTGCTCGTTTCGCTGTGCCTCGCCCTGCGCATGGACGCCGTGGCGGCGCTGGGTGTGATGGTGGGGGGCTACGCGATCGGTTACGGCGTCGCGGCGCTCAATCCTTTCACCGTGCTCGTCGCGCAGAAGGTGGCGGGCCTCGAGCCGACCTCGGGCGCGTGGTACCGGGCGGCGCTGTTCGTGCCGTTCGTGGCGATCGGTGTGCACCACGTCATGCGTTACGCGAAGCGGGTCCAGGTCACGCCGCACTCGAGCTTGATGCGCGACCTCGAAACGCCGCATCGGCCGCCGACGGATTACCCCGCGCTGCGCGGGCGTCTGGTGGTCGTGCTGGCCCTCGCGCTCGGCACCCTTGTGGCCATGTGTTACGGCATCGGCCGCCACGGCTGGTACCTCGTCGAGCTGGGCGCGCTCTTCGTCGGGCTCGCCCTCGTCGCGGGGCTGGTCGGCGGCCTCGGGGCCGATGGCGTGGCGCGCCGCTTCACCGAGGGCGCGGCGGAGCTCGCGGGGACTGCGCTGCTGATCGGCTTCGCCCGTTCGATCGGCCTCTTGCTCGAAGAGGGCCAAGTGCTGCACACGATCGTGAACGGCCTCGCAGGCCCGCTGGAGAAGCTGGGCCCGGAATTGGCCGCGGTCGGGATGCTCGCCATCCAGACCGTCATCAACCTGTTCATTCCCTCCGGCAGCGGCCAGGCCTACGCGACGATGCCGATCATGGCGCCGCTCGGGGACCTCGTCGGAGTCAGCCGCCAGACGTCGGTGCTCGCGTTCCAGATGGGGGACGGGTTCGCCAACATGATCGTGCCCACCAACGTGGTGTTGATGAGCATCCTCGGGGTCGCGGGGGTGCCCTACGACCGCTGGTTCCGGTTCGTCGCGCCGCTCCTGCTCAAGGTCGTCGCCGCAGGAGCGGTCGCGATCGTTATCGCGGTGAAGATCGGTTACTGACGCGCGGCAGAGAGCGCGCGCGTCGTGTGCACGAGCGCCTCAGCGACCGCTTTCACCGCCGCAGCTTGTTTTGGATCGCTGAGCGTGCCGTCGGCCGCGAACGCTTGGTGCGCCTGACCGAGGCCGTACTGGTCCGGCAGCACGAACACGCGGATGTTCATCAAGAGCCGCCGCAGCTCCGGCAGCATCCGAATCCCGCCGAGCGCGCCCGGGCTCGCAGCGAGGAGCGCCGCGGTCTTGCCCGCGAACGCCGCGAGCGGCGCCTCGCCCTGCGCCGGTCGGGAGGCCCAGTCGATCGCGTTCTTCAGGACCGCCGGGTAGCTCGAGTTGTGCTCGGGGCTCGCGATCAGGAACCCGTCGTGGGCCTTCAGCAGCGCCTTGAATGCGAGCGCCGACGCGGGCGTCCCGGCCGCTTCGACGTCCAAGTCGAAGAGCGGCATGGGGTGATCGGCGAGGTCGACGAGCGTGACCTCCGCGCCGGCGGCGCGGGCGGCGGCCGCCGCCGCTTGCACGAGCTTCTTGTTGAGCGAGTCACGCCGCAGTGATGCAGCGAAGGCGAGGATCTTGGGGGCGGTCATGGCGCGGAGTCTAACGCCCGGCGCGCGCGGCCAGCCA
>CAYOBN010000147.1:3745-9952 GCA_964402175.1 uncultured Planctomycetaceae bacterium
GCGCACCGCGCGCAGCCCCGGATCCGGCCGCTGGCTCAGACCATCACCGGCGCCGCTTCGCCCGCGCGGGCGAGCGATTCATCGGCCGACCACAGGACGTTGTAGAGCGTGTCGCGCTCGACCGGCACGCGGCCTGCGTCGCGGATCCATTGCACGAGCTCTGCGCGCAGTACGCGCTGGGGCGTCGTCGCGCCGGCTTCGTGGTAGATCTTCTCCTCGACGACCGTGCCGTCCACGTCGTCCGCGCCGAACGACAGCGCGAGCTGCGCGACGGGGATCGACAGCATGATCCAGTACGCCTTCACGTGGTCGATGTTGTCCAGCATCAAGCGCGCGACGGCGATCTCGCGCAGCTCATCGACCGCGGTGGGGCCCGGGAGGTGCGACCACTCGGTGTTCGCCGGGTGGAACGAGAGCGGGATGTACGTCTGGAAGCCGCCGGTCTCGTCCTGCAGGAGGCGCAGGCGGTCGAGGTGATCGACGCGCTCTTCGATCGTCTCGATGTGGCCGTGCAGCATCGTGCAGTTCGAGCGCAACCCCGCTTCGTGCACCGTGCGCGCGGTCTCGAGCCACTCGTCGCCCGTGTTCTTGTTGTCGTAGCCCAGTTGATGCACGCGGTCGGCGAACACCTCGGCGCCGCCGCCGGGGCACGAATCGAGGCCCGCAGCGCGCAGCTCGGGCAGGACCTCCGCCAGCGGGCGCTTGGCACGCCGCGCGATCTGCATCAGCTCGATCATCGTGAACGCCTTGACGTGGATCGCAGGGCGCTCTGCCTTCACGGCGCGCAGGATGTCGAGGTAGTACTCGTACGGCAGCTTCGGATAGATGCCCGCGACCATGTGGACCTCGGTCACGGGTTCGTCCTTGCAAGCGCGGATCTTGGCCGCGACCTCCTCGGGGCGCATCACGTACGCGCCCGCTTGCCCAGGCAAGCGCTGGAAGGCGCAGAACCGGCACAGCTTGTTGCAGACGTTCGTGTAGTTGATGTGCTGGTTGACGTTGAAGTACGCCAGGTCGCCGTGCATGCGCTCGCGCACGTGGTTGGCGAGCGCGCCGACGGCGTGCAGGTCCGCGCCGTAGAGCCGGGCGCCGTCTTCGCGCGACAGCCGCTGACGCGCGAAGACCCGCTGGGCGATGTCGCCGATGCCCGCGGCGTGCGCGAGGCGCTCGATGGGGGCGGTGTTCATCGCGCCACCTCCATCCCCGAGCGCGTTTCACGCAGGTGGCTCGTATCCGTGGGCGCGGCGCGGTGCGTCGCGGCCTCGCGCCGATTCGCCGGGTGCTCCGCGCCGCCCGTCGCGGCATGGCGCTCGTCGACGATCCCGTACCACGAGTTGCGCTGGCGCGGAGTGAAACCCGCCGCGGTGATCATGCGCTCGATCGTCTGCACCGATTCCAAGTGGAAGCAGCCCGCGGCGGAGACGACGTTCTCTTCCAGCATCGTGCCACCGAAGTCATTGCAGCCCGTGCGCAGCGTCACCTGGCCCATCTTCATGCCCTGCGTGACGTAGCTCGTCTGCATGTTGACGATGTTGTCCAGGAAGATGCGCGAGAGCGCCTGCATCCGCAGGTAGACCGCGGGGGTCGCCTTCTCGGGGTACAGGTGCTCCTCGGGCACGCCGTCGGGCTGGCACGTCCAGCACGCAAACGCAGTGAAGCCGCCGGTTTCGTCCTGCAAGTCGCGCAGGCGCACGAGGTGCTCGATGCGCTCCACCGCGGTCTCGACGTGACCGAACATCATCGTCGCCGACGAGCGCAGCCCCGCTTCGTGGACCTTGCGGTGCACGTCGATCCAACGATCGGTCGGGGTCTTCTTCGGCGCGATGATTCGGCGGACTCTCTCGACCAGGATCTCGGCGCCCGCGCCAGGGACGCTGCCGAGGCCCGCATCGACGAGGTCGCGCAGGATCTCGGGCAGCGGGCGCTTCTCGTACTGCGCGAAGTGGTCCAGCTCCGACGCGGAGAGCGCGTGGCAGTTGATCGTGGGGAAGCGCTCGCCGAGGTCCGCGATCAGCTCGCACCACCACTGCGAGAGCACGCGCGGGTGGTGCCCACCCTGCATGAGGAGCTGTTTGCCGCCGATCGCCGCGAGCTCCTGCACCTTCTGGTAGATCTCGTCCCGCGACAGGACATACGCCTCTGCGTCCCCCGGGGAGCGGTAGAACGCGCAGAACCCGCAGTCCGCGATGCAGACGTTGGTGGGGTTCAGGTTGCGGTCGACGATGTAGGTGACGATCCCGCTGGGGTGCAGCCTCGCCCGCACCAGGTCGGCCAGCCGCCCGAGGGTCAGGAGGTCGGCGCGCTCGTGCAGCAGGAGCGCCTCCTCGGCGCTGATCCGGCGGCCCTCTTCGACCTTCGCGACCACCCGGGCCAGCTCCGTGCGCAAGGGTTCCGTATGAACGCTGCCTGCGAGGGGGCTCTGCCAGGTCTGGGGAGCCCTCCCGGAGGGGGTTTCGTGGCGCGGCTCGCTTACCATGTCAGGGTGGATTGTAGGCCCGCTCCGGGCTCCCTTCCGCCCCCCTGTCCCACGGGCTCCCCGAGGAATCCCATGACCCGCTCCCTTTCGTTCGCGGCGGCCCTGGCGCTGTCCGCGTTCGCCCCTGCCCTGGCGCAGGGGCCGCCGGACACCCCGGCCCTGCGCCTCTCGGCCGCAGACCTGAAGCAGGCGTTCTTCGCCCTCCAGGACGAGTTCGACGACGCCAACGAGGCGTACCGCGCCAAGCTCACCGAGCTCTCCCGGCAGCGCCGCGAGAACCCCGACGCGGCGGTCGAGCGACCGACCCCGCCCCAGTCGGAGTTCTTCGCGCGTTTTGTCGCGCTCGCCGACGGCGGCTCCCCGGAGGCCTCCCTCTGGGTGCTGCAGAACCATTCGTTCAGCGGTCTCACCGCCGATGCCGCGCGCGCCGACAAGCGCACGCGCTTCCTGCGCCTCCTCGCAGGCGAGCCGTCCAATGAGACGCTCGGTCTGCTCGCCCGCATCGCAGCCGGCGACGCCGCCGGCCGCGGCGCCCTCGCGCGCGAAGAGGCCCTCGCGTTCCTGGACCTGATCGTCGGCTGCGCCACGGACCCCGAGGTCCAGGCGGGCGCTGCGATGAGCCGCGCCGGTGCGCTCGACGTCCGCGGCGGCTCGCGCGATGAGCGCTTGCCCGCCATCACGGCCCTGAAAGCCGTCGAAGCGCGCTGGCCCGAGACCAAAGCCGGCAAACGCGCGGGCGGTCAGGCCTTTGCCTTCGAGAACCTCAACATCGGCCAGACCGCGCCCGAGATCGTCGGGCAAGACGTCGACGGCAACCCGATGAAGCTCTCCGACTTTGCGGGCAAAGTCGTCGTGCTCGACTTCTGGGGCTTCTGGTGAGGCCCCTGCGTGGCGATGATCCCCCACGAACGGACGCTCGTGAAGCGTCTCGCGGATCAACCCTTCGTCCTGCTCGGCATCAACAGCGACCCGGCAGACACGTACCGCACGAAGCGCGTCGACATGGAGGTCACCTGGCCGTCGTTCTGGGACGGCGGCGGCACGGGCGGCCCCATCGCATCGCGCTGGGGTGTCACCGGCTGGCCGACGATCTACGTCCTCGACCACCTCGGCCGCATCCGCTTCCAGGGAGTGCGCAACGAGAAGATGGACGCGGCCGTCGATCAGCTCCTGGCCGAGCTGCGCGGTGAGCTCCCGAGCCCGACGACGGAGTCGCTGCTCGAAGCGAGCTTCTCGAAGCGCTCGGAGTCGATCCCGGCGGTGCAGAAGGTCCCCGCGACCCGCGCGGTTCGAATCGACGGCGGCTCGGAGGGGAGCGCCGCGAAGGCGATCCCCGCCACCCCGCTGATCCCGCCGCCCGCGGAGAAGATCGGGAAGAAACCCGACGGCCAGTGAGCCGGCGCGGTTCCAGCGCGGGGGGGCGGAGCGCCACGGTGCTCCGCCCCCCCGCGGCCGTTACACTCCTCGCCCCCTAGACCTCGCGCGCACCCCACCATGGCCAAGCAGGACACCACCTTCATGGACACGATCGTCTCCCTGTGCAAGCGCAGGGGGTTCATCTATCCGGCCTCGGAGATCTACGGGGGCATCGCGAACACCTACGACTACGGCCCCCTCGGCGTCGAGCTCCTGCGCCGCGTCAAGGACGCGTGGTGGAGCGCCATGGTGATCGAGCGCGACGACGTCGTGGGACTTGATTCGGCGATCATCCAGAACCCGCAGACGTGGGTGACCTCCGGGCACGTCGGCGGATTCAGCGACCCGATGGTCGACTGCAAGAAGTGCAAAGCGCGCTTCCGCGCCGACAAACTCGACAGCGCCTCGTGCCCCGAGCGCCCGTCGAAGCGGCCCGGCGAGTGCGGCGGCGAGCTCACCGAGCCGCGCGCGTTCAACCTGATGTTCAAGACGACGATCGGTCCGGTCGAGGACTCGGGCGCGATCGCGTACCTGCGCCCCGAGACCGCCCAGGGGATCTTCTTGAACTTCAAGAACGTGCTCGAGTCGTCGCGGATGAAACCTCCGTTCGGCATCGCGCAGATCGGCAAGAGCTTCCGCAACGAGATCACGCCGGGCAACTTCGTGTTCCGCACGCGTGAGTTCGAGCAAGCCGAGATGGAGTTCTTCGTGCCGCCCGCCGAGGAGCCGCAGTGGTACGCGCACTGGAAGCAGGCGCGCTTCGATTGGTACGTGAACCTCGGCATCGATCCGGCGAAGCTGCGCATCCGCGAGCACGACAAGGAGGAGCTCGCGCACTACTCGACCGCGACCGCCGACATCGAGTACCTCTACCCCTTCGGTTGGGGCGAGCTCGA
This sequence comes from uncultured Planctomycetaceae bacterium, assembly GCA_964402175.1. GTDB lineage: Bacteria > Planctomycetota > UBA1135 > UBA1135 > JAWKUK01. Next base: position 8,534 of record CAYOBN010000147.1, read on the forward strand.
GGGCATCGCGTGCCGCACGGACTTCGACCTGAAGCGCCACTCCGAGGCCTCGGGCAAGGACCTCGTGTACTTCGACCCGGACACGAAAGAGCACTACACCCCGTACGTCATCGAGCCTGCGGGCGGTGTGAACCGCATCGCGCTGACGCTCTTGATCGACGCATACGAGGAGCAGAAGCTGGCCGAAGACGACACACGCGTCGTGCTGCACTTCCACCCGAAGGTCGCGCCGATCACGGCCGCGGTCTTCCCGCTCGTCAAGAAAGAGGGCATGCCCGAGAAGGCGCACGCCATCGAGAAGCTCCTGCGCCGCGCGAAGCTCAGCACCTTCTACGACGAAAAGGCCGCCATCGGCCGCCGCTACCGGCGCCAGGACGAGATCGGCACGCCCTTCTGCATCACGGTCGACGGCGACACCCTGAAGGACGACGTCGTGACGGTGCGCCACCGCGATTCGATGCAGCAAGAGCGGGTGAAGGTGACGGACCTCGTCGCCTACCTGGCCGACGCGATGGAGCAGTGGAAACGCGGCTGAAGCCGACAGGGCTTTTGGGCGCCCGTCTCGCGCAGGGACGGCGCCCAAAGCGGGACCGGGTTGGCTCAGGAGCACGCGGTCGTGACGCCGATGGCTGGGAAGCGCAGCAACCCTGCGTCAGTCTTCCCATGACCCAGCGACACAGCCAACGCGGCTTCACACTCATCGAGCTGATGATCGTCGTGGCGGTGATCGCGGTCGTCGCTTCGATCGCGCTCCCGCGGGCGCTCGCAGCGCGGGTCGCTGCGAACGAGAACGCAGCCATCGCAACGCTGCGCGCGATCGCAAGCGCGCAGCAGCAAGTGCAGGCGAGCGCAGCGGTGGACACCGACGCCGACGGCAGCGGTGAGTACTGCTTCCTCGCCGAGCTCGCGGGGATCGCCAACCTCCGCGTGTTCGATCCGGCGACGTTTGCCCCGGCGCTCGGAACCGAGCGCCTCGAGCCGCCGGCCCTCCCCACGACCTTCGGCCGCATCGTCGCGGACGGCGCGGGGGACGGCTGCGTGCTCCATCAGGGTTACTACTTCAAGGTGTTCCTGCCCGATGCGAGCGACCCTTCGACCGCGCCCACCGGGGCGTTTGCCGAGGCGGCGGCGGGCGGAACCGAAGCCGGCGACATCGGGGCATGGGGCAGCGATGCGACCGAGACCTTCTGGAACCTGTACGCGTGGCCCGTCGAGTCCGGGCGCACGGGGCGCCGGGTGTTCTTCGTGAACCAGGACGGCGACATCGCAGCGTTCGACAACAAGTCGAGTGTGTACTCCGGCCCTGCGGGTGCGCCGGCGTTCGATGCGGCGCTCAGCGCCGCGGCCGCGGGTGACTTCGACCAGCCCATCGGCCTCGCGACCCTGGGGCTCGCCGCCAACGACGGCAACCTCTGGGCC
>CAYOBN010000148.1:0-9901 GCA_964402175.1 uncultured Planctomycetaceae bacterium
GATTCCCCCCCCGCGCGACCGCAAAGTCGTACCTGGTACCGTTCGACGCGCCCCCCTACGCCACGGGGAGCGGGCACCCCCCCACGGCCCCCCGCCGCAGCCCTTTCCGCCCCGGCGCGCTTCGGGTAGACTCTTCGCCCTCCCGAGCTCCTTTCCAGCGCGACGTACCCCCCCAGATGGCCCAGGATCCGAAGACCTCCGAGCGGAGCGTCCCGGCGCGACCCGGCGTGCGCGTCGGGGCCGTGGTGTCCCGCTTCCACTCCGAGCTCACAGGCGCGATGCTCGACTCCGCGCGGGCGCTCTTGGAGGCCCATGGCATGGGGCCCGACGACCTCGTCGTCGTCCACGCCCCCGGGGCCTTCGAGCTGCCGCTGATCGCCCGCCGCCTCGCGCGGCGGCCCGACATCGACGGGGTGCTGTGTTTCGGGCTCGTGCTGACGGGCCAGACCACGCACGACCACTGGGTGGCGATGGGCGCGACGCAGGGCATCCTGCACGCCTCGCTCGAGACCGACAAGCCGATCCTGTTCGGGGTGCTGACCTGCCTGACGATCGAACAAGCGCGCGCCCGCGCGCTGCCGCCGGAGAAGGGCGGGCGCCTCGACAAGGGGCGCGAAGTGGCGGTGGCGCTGCTCGAGACCCTCGCGGCGCTCGACGAAGCGTCCCACATCCCCCGCCGCGCTGGCTTCGGCTTCGGCGCGCCCCGTACGGAGGGGGTCAGCGAGCGATGAAGAAACGCACCCGAGCGCGCGAGGTGGCGCTGCAGTACCTGTACCAACACGACCTCATGAAGCGCACCGACGTCGAGGACCTCGGCGACTTCCTGAAGGAACAGGACGAAGACGGTGAAGTGCGCCAGTTCGCGCGCGACCTCGTCGAGGGGACGTGTGAGTCCCGCGCGCACATCGACGCGGAGATTCAAGCGGTCGCCCAGAACTGGCAGATCGGCCGCATGGCCGTGATCGACCGCAACGTGCTGCGGATGGCCGCCTTCGAGATCCTGCGCGCAGGCGACGTACCCGCCAAGGTCGCGATCAACGAAGCGATCGAGCTCGGCAAGCGCTTCTCGACGCAGAACTCGGGCGCGTTCATCAACGGAATCCTGGATCGGATCAAGGCGCGCGCGCAGGCCAAGAGCGGCGGTGAGGCGCCCCAGGAGCAGCGCTGATGGGCCTCTTCGACCGCCTCAAACAACGCCTCACGAAGACGCGCGAGGCCCTCTCCGACGGGCTCTCCGCGCTCTTCCGCGGCGGCCGCCCGATCGATCAAGCGCTGCTCGACGAGCTCGAAGAGCTGCTGTACACGTCGGACCTCGGCCCGCTCGCGACGGAGCTCGTCGCGGAGCTCACGCGCCTGCACAAGCGGGGCGAGTTGAAGGGCGAAGACGACGTGCGCGCGGCGCTGCGCACCAAGCTGCTGGAGAAGCTCGGGGGCGCCGAGGCCGCCGCGGGTGACCCGGACTTCGCGTCGAAGCCGACGGTCATCCTGGTCGTCGGCGTCAACGGCTCGGGCAAGACGACCTCGATCGCGAAGCTGGGCCACCGCTACCGCGCGCAGGGCAAGTCCGTGCTGCTCGCCGCGGGTGACACGTTCCGCGCCGCGGCCGCCGACCAGCTCGAGATCTGGGCGAAGCGCAACGGGGCCGACATCGTGCGCCAGCACAAGGACAACGCCGACCCCGCGGCCGTGGCCTACGACGCGTGCGGGGCGGCGCTCGCGCGCGGCACGGACGTCGTCATCGTCGATACCGCAGGTCGTCTGCACACGCAGAAGAACCTGATGGACGAGCTCGAGAAAGTCCGCCGAATCATCGAGAAGCGGATCCCCGGCGCGCCGCACCACACCTGGTTGGTGCTGGACGGCACCAACGGCCAGAACGCGATCCAGCAGGCGAAGGAGTTCACCGGCCGCGTCGCAGTGACGGGCCTCATCGTCGCCAAGCTGGACGGCACCGCGCGCGGCGGGGCGGTGTTCGGCATCCGGCAAGCGCTCGGGCTGCCCGTGCGCTACATCGGCACGGGTGAGCAGCTCGAGCTGCTGGAGCCGTTCGAGCCCGAGGCGTTCGTCGACGCGATCGTCTCCAAAGTCGGTCGCTGAGCGCGCGCCGGACGGGATCGCGCGCCGCGCGCTACCATCGCGGCATGTCGCTCCTACTCCTTGCGCTCACCGTCCCCCTCCTACAGGACGCCCCGCCCGCGAAGGTCCCGATGACCTGGACCGGGGTCCTGGACGAAGCCGCCTTCGCGGCGCTGCACGACTTGAAGGAGGGGCCCGCGCCGCCCCTCGCAGGCCGCGACGTGACCTTCGAGGGCGGGCGCGGGTACCTCTCGCGACCGCCGGCGGGGAAGGCGCTCGGTGCGGTGCTCGTGCTGCACGAGTGGTGGGGTCTCAACGACCACGTCAAACACTGGACCGACCGGATCGCGGCCGACGGCTACGACGCGCTCGCTGTGGACCTCTACAGCGGCAAAGTGGCGACGACCCGCGACGAGGCCATGGCGGCGATGCGCGCCGTCGACGAAGGGGCGGCCCTCGCGACGCTGCGCGCCGCGCACCGGCACCTCGTCACGGCGCCGGAGATCGCGGCCGTGCGCACGGCGTCGATCGGCTGGTGCTTCGGCGGAGCCTGGTCGCTGCGCCTCGCCGTCGCCGAGCCCGAGCTCGACGCCGCGGTGATCTACTACGGCCGGCTGATCGACGACGCCGCGCAGCTCGCGCCGCTGAAAGCGCCGGTGCTCGGTGTGTTCGGTGACCAGGACACGGGCATTCCGCCCGCAGCGGTCGCGTCGTTCGCAGAGGCGATGAAAGCCGCCGGCAAGTCGCTCGAGCTGCGCCGCTACGATGCGCACCACGCCTTCGCCAACCCTTCGGGCGGGCGCTATCACGCAGAGCACGCGGCGGCGGCGTGGCTCGAGACGCGCGCGTTCCTCGCGCGGCACCTGGCTCCGCCGCAGCCCGAGGGCAGCTTCACCGCGGGCACGCGCAAGGTCGTCGCAGCGGCGCCCGAAGGCTGGACCCGCGGCGCGGACCGCAACATGCGCCTCGCGACGTTCACCTTCGGCAGCGCGTGCGAGTGCGTCGTGTCGGCCTTCCCGGGCGACGTCGGCGGCTTGCACGCCAATGTGAACCGCTGGCGCCAGCAGGTCGGCCTCGGCCCGCTCGAAGCGAGCGCGCTGCCGACGCTCCCGCGTGTCCCGATGTTCGGACAGCTCGCGACCCTCGTCGAAGCCGAAGGTCGCATCGGCGAGCGCCCGTCGCTGCTGCTCGGGACGATCGCGCCGCTCGCGGGCGAGACGGTGTTCGTGAAGCTCACCGGCCCCACGGACGAGGTGCGCGCCGCGCTACCGCACTTCCTCGCGCTTTGTCGGAGCCTCGAATAGCGGCAGCCCGCGCGCGGTCCAGACGAGCAGCGCGACACCGAACGCCCCGATCGCGAGGAACGCCCAATACACCGTGCGCTCGAGCTTGCGCGCGAGGGCGTAGTCGGCGCTGACCTCACCTGCGAGCACGGGCTGCAGAGCGGCGCCGCCCCCGGGCGGCGCCTCGAGCACTTCGAGGGTGACCTCGAGCGGCTGCACGAACGACAGCCAGAGCGGGCCGAAGCGGCCCTCCGCGTCGGCGGTGCGCGACGCGGCCCCGATGAACGCAGGGGCCTCCGGAAAGGGCCCCGCCGCCAGGTAGCGGGCCGTCGCGCGCACGCGCACCCCCGGCGCCGGGGCGCAGCGCAGCCACGGTTGCTGCTGCGGGTCCATCCACGCCTCGCTCTCGCGGCTCCCCGCGAGGTCGAGGCGCCAGGTCACCGCTGCGCCGGGCTCACAGGCGAGCGCTGGCCCGGTCAACACCCGCGTCGCCTCGCGCTCGAGGCGCGCGAGCTGTTGGTGCCAGAGGAAGGCGCCCCCCGGCAGGACGAACGCGAGGGTCAGGAGCGCGAGGAAGCGGAGCGCCGGCATGTCCCCATGATGACGCGGAAGTCCGCTGGCCGCGCGGGATTCCAGCGCCGCGACGAAAGCGCGCGGGGTTGAACATTCCGCCCCGAACGGCGATCCTCTTCCGCTCGCAACCGGGCCGGACCCCTCCGGCCGGCCCCGACGATCCCCACCCACCACCCGAGGACAGACGATGGCCTTCGAAGTCCCGCCGCTCACCTACGCCTACGACGCCCTCGAGCCGTACATCAACAAGCGGACGATGGAGCTCCACCACGACCTCCACCACGCCGCTTACGTCAACAAGTTCAACGCGGCGATCGAGGGCACGGCCCTCGCCTCCAAGACGGCGGAGGAGATCGTCACGAACCTCGCCGAGGTGCCCGAGAACATCCGCGCCGTCGTGCGCAACCACGGCGGCGGTCACGTCAACCACGCGCTCTTCTGGTCCATCATGGGCCCGAAGAAGGGCGGCCAGCCGACGGGCGAGCTCGGTGAAGCGCTCACGAGCGTCTTCGGCTCCTTCGCGAACTTCCAGGAGGAGTTCAACACGAAGGGCGCCAACCAGTTCGGCTCGGGCTGGGTTTGGCTCGTCATGACCCAGGACGGCAAGCTGCAGGTCCAGGCGACGCCGAACCAGGACACGCCGCTGTCCGAAGGCAAGCACGTCATCATGGGCAACGACGTGTGGGAGCACGCGTACTACCTGACCTACGAGAACCGCCGCCCCGAGTACCTCAAGGCGTGGTGGAACGTCGTCGACTGGGACGTCGTCGGCGCCCGCTTCGCACGCGCGAAGGCCGCCGCCCGCTGAGGCCCTCGCGGGCGCTGCGCGCCCGCCCGATCCGCAGACACTCCTGGGAGTCCTGCACACGCCGGGGAAGCGGACGCCGACTGCGGCGTCCCTTCCCCGGCGGCCGTTCCTGCGCCCCTGATCCCCCACCTGCGACCTGAGTGGCGACCCCCACCCACGACCGTGTGCTCGGCGCGCTCGCGCTGCTGCCGGCCCTCGCCCTCGTCGTCCCTGGGCTCGGGCCCGGCGGCTCGGCGCTGCTCGCGCCGGACCCGGCGCCGGAGGCGGCGGCGGCGGGCTGGACGTTGCTGACGGCGCTGCCCGCGCTGGGCTGGCTCGCCCTGCGCCGCGGGGGGCTCGGCTCGCGCTGGCTCGCCCTGCCCGCGCTCGCGTGGCTCGCGGCGCTCGCGCTGCCCTTCGGCGCCCTCACGGACACGTTCCACGCGGACCGCGCGCGGGCGACCCTCGGCGCGGCGCTCGCGCTGGCGACCGTCGGGGCGGGCCTCGGCGCCGCCGGGCGGCGCACGCTGGCGTTCGGCGCTGCGCTGATCGGGGTCCTGGCGCTGGCCCAGGAGCGCCTCACCGGCGTGCCCGTGGGGAACTCCGGCGACCTCTCGGAGGTCGCCCTGCCCGCGGGGGTGCTCGGCCTCGCGCTCTTCCTGCACGGACCGCGGGCGCTCGGCTGGCTCGGCCTCGCCGCAGCGTTCGGGCACGCGCTCTACGCGGGGCTCGTCCCCGTGCACGCCGGCACGGTCGGCTGGCTCGCGGCAGCGGCCGCAGGGTTCCTCGCGGCGCGCGGGCGGCGCGAGGCGCGGCGGCTCGCGCGGCTCGCCCTGCTGGCCGCGTTCTGCGCCGTCGTCGCCGGCGGCGGTCGCGCCGCTTGGGCCGCCTGGCAGCCCGTGACGGGCACCCTCGAGGCGCCGGCGCCGGGTGTGCGGCCCTTGCCGCCCGCGGACCCCGCGGAGCTCGGCGGCGTCGCGTTCCGCAGCGCGACGTGGCGCGCGTCGCTCGCGCTCGCAGCGGACCAACCGCTCGGGGTCGGTGCCGGTCAATTCCAAGCGGCGTTCCCCCCCTACCGCGACCACCGCGAGCTCGTCGCGTCGAGCCATGGGCGGCGCGAGCCGACGCCGCAGGAGGTCGAGCATCCGCACAACGACGTGCTGCTCGCGCTGACAGAGCTCGGGCTGCCCGCCGGCGGCGCGCTCGCGCTGTTCTGGGTCGTCGCCCTCGGCGCGGCCCTCCGCGCCCTCGGCGGCAACGATGGCCTCCGCGCGGGCCTCGGCCTCGCCGCGGTGGCTCTGCTGACCGAAGCGCTCTTCAACGCGCCGCTCTTGCAGGGCACGGCTTCGATGGCGCTGGGTTGGGTGCTGCTCGGCGCGGTCCTCGCCCCTGCGAATCCCCCGCGGCCGGGGGGCGCGGGACGCATCGCGCCGCTCGCGCTGTTGGCGCTCTTGGTCACGTTGCACGGGCCGAAGGCCTGGTCGCTCATCGAACACGGGCGCGCGCTGTCGGAGCTGCCGGCGGCGCGGGTGGTCGTCGACGGCCGCGAGGAGGTCGACGCGGAGCGCCTCGGCGCGCTGCTCGGACGAGCGCTCGCCGCTCGCCCGGACTCGGTCGTCGCGCTCGAGAAACGCGCCGAGCTCCTGCTCGCGCGCGGCGCGCCCGCCGCCGAGCGGCGGTTGACGCTCGAGCGAGTGCTCGCCCTGCGGCCCGCGACGTTCTCGGCGCGGCTCTCGCTCGGGAACCTCCTGGCGACTGAGGGTGACCTCGAAGGCGCGGAGGACGCCTACCGACGAGCGGCTGCGGTCGATCCGACGCACCCGGTCCTGCTCTCGAATCGGCTGACATTGGCGTTGGACCAACGCGACGTCGCGGCGGTCGAGGCGGCGCTCGGCGCGCTGCGACGGGAGGGCCTCGCCTCGGACCCCGAGCTCGTGCGACGCGCCGCCGAGCAGCTCCTGCGCGGGAGGCTCGAGGTCGCGGACGTGCTGCTGCGCGCGTGGGCGCCGCGGACCGACCTCGCGCCGGACGCGCTGCGCTACGACCCGCTCGATCCGAACGACGCCTACCGCGCGCAGAAGGCGCTGCGCGAGCGCGGAGAGGACCTCTTGGCCGACGGGTTCCTGTGTGCGTACCAAGTGCACATGGCGCGCGAGAACCGGCGCGACGGCCTGCACGAACCCGCGGTGCGCATGGCGCGGCTCGCGCTGCGCCGCGCCGAGGCCTACCCGGGTCTCGCCGGCGAACACGGGGCGCTGCGCCTCGAGCTGGCCCTGGCCGAGCTCTCGGCCGGCGACCTCGCAGCCGCCGAGGCGACCCTGACGCGGGCGCCCATCGCCGCGGTGGACCTCCGCCGTCTGACCCCGGAGGACCGCGACCTCCTGCTCGCGGGAGGGCTGGTCGAGCTCCAGGGCGGTCGGCTCACCGTGCGACAGCGCTGACACGGGTCGGACCCGCTCCGTACACGACCCTGACCTAAACGGTGAGGTAAACCGGCCGGCGCTGACGCACGGCATGGGCCGGCGCTATCGTGCACAGCACCCACCCGCGCCGCGACCCGAACGATGACCCCCGCGAACAGCTCCCCCGCCCCGACGGGGCCGAACAACCGCCACCAGCGCATCCTCGTCGTCGAGGACGAAGAGGCGCTCGCCCTGGGCATCCGCGACGCGCTGGAGCACGCGGGGCATACCGTGCACGTCGCCCACGACGGCCGGCGCGCGCTCGAGTACGCGCGCTCGGGGGAGTTCGACCTGCTCGTCCTCGACCTCATGCTGCCCGGCATGAACGGCCTCGACGTCCTGCGCGCGCTGCGCACCGCGAACCACCGGGTGCGCGTGCTCGTGCTGACTGCGCTGGCCGACGAAGACGACGTCATCAAGGGCTTCGAAGCGGGCGCGGACGACTACATGAAGAAGCCGTTCTCGCCGCGCGAGCTGCTCGCGCGCGTGGACGCGCAGTTCCGCCGCGTGCAGATGGACACCGCCGCCCCGCCGATGCTGGAGCTGCCCAGCGGCATCCGCGTCGACCTCGCACGCCTCGAAGTGCACCGCGACGGGCAGGTCATCCCCCTCACGCCGCGGGAGGGTGACATCCTCGAGTACCTCATCAAGAACCGCGATCGCGTCGTGACGCGCGAGGACCTCCTGCTCGACGTCTGGCACTACCAGAGCGCCAATGTCGAGACGCGCACGGTCGACATCCACATCGTCGGGCTGCGGCGCAAGGTCGAGCCCGAGCCCGCGACGCCGCAGCTCATCCAGACGGTGCGCGGGCGCGGCTACCGCTGGTACGACGCGTGACCCACGAGCTCGCGCGGGAGCGGACGGCGCTCGTCCTCTACGTCGTCCTGCTGGTCTTGCCGGCGGTCGTGCTCGGGGCCCTGCTCACGCACCGGCTCGTGCGCGACCACGAGCTGGAGCTGTCCGCGGTCCCCGATCGCTGCTTGCACGCGACGCGGCGCATGGCGGAGGCGATCGCGTTCCAGCTCGAAGCGCGCCTCGACGAAGAGGGCGCGCGACCGTTCTTCCACTTCCAACGCCGGTTCCTGCCCGCCGACACGACGGGCGGGGTCGCGTACGAGCTGACCCCGCTCGTCCGTGAGCCGCGGCCGCCCGGCGTCCTCGGCTGGTACGCCTACGACAAGTACGGCGGCGGGGTCGATGCGGCGCAGGTCTTCCTGGGCGCGGACCCGGCGTGGAGCGCGGATCAACTGCGCCGCATCGCGCGCCGCGACCTGACCCGCGAAGAAGAGGCGCAGCTCGCGACCCTCGAGAGCTACGTGATCGAGGACATCGAAGGGGAGAGCGAGACGCTCGAGTACACCTACCGCGTCCTCGGTGTGAACCTCGACATCGACAACGAGGACAACTGCCTCGCGATCCCCGAGCTCGAAGGTGCGTGGAGTCAGCGCCTCGGCCGCGTGCGCGTGACCCCGATGAACCTGCGGGCGTTCGTCGAAGGGACGGGCGAGCTCCGCCTGGTCGCGGAGCGGCTCGTGCTGTATCCGGGCGAGCCGCTGCCGAACTCCGCGCCGACGTGCCTGCAGCACCTCGGTCGCCCGTGGCGCGCGTACCAAGCGGTGGTCCTGGACCCCGCGTGGCTCTTCGACGAGCTGCCGCGCGAGGTCGCGCGCCAGGTGCTCGATCCGACGCAGCGGCTCGTCACCGAGACCGAGTGGGCTTCGTTCGATCGCACGGTGGTCAGCGTCGAGGCCGACAACTTCTTCGACTGGCTGCCGCAGAGCTACCGCGTCGAGGCTGCGCTCGACCTCGGCATCGTGCGTGTCGCCACCGACCGCAGCGAGCTGCGCCAGCGCTTCCGCGCGCAGCTCGGTTGGCTCGCCGGTGTGGCGGCGGTGCTCGCGCTCTCGATGGGCATCGGGCTGCGGCTGCTGGTCGGTCGCCTGCGCGCGTCCCGCGAAGAAGCGAGCCGCACGCGCAACTTCGTCGCTGCCGTGACCCACGAGCTGCGCACGCCGATCGCGGCGGTGAAGCTCTACGGCGAGATGCTCTCCGACGGTTGGGTCCAGGACCCAGAGCGTCAGCGGGACTACCTGCAGCGCATCGTGCGCGAGACCGATCGCCTCTCCACGCTCGTCGATCGGGTGCTGCTGCGCCGCAAGCTGCAGGACCAGCCGCCCGTGCCCGCGCCGGGCGACCTCAACGCAGCCGTCCTCGAGCAGCGCGCGGAGTTGGAGCTCGTCGGCGGCGAGCGCGCGCGCGACCTGTCGTTCGACCTGGGAACCGCGCTGCCGCCGGTGCTGCTCGTGCCGGACGGCGTGCACGTGATCCTGACGAACCTCGTCGAGAACGCCCGCAAGTACGCCCCCGTGCCGGACCGCGAGGGCGCCGAGCCGCTGGCGGTGCGCACGCGCCGCGAGGGACGCTGGGTGTTCCTGGAGGTGCTCGACCGCGGCCCAGGGGTCCCCGAAGCCGAGCGCCGGCGCATCTTCGACGCGTTCTACCGGCCGGGCGACGAACACACACGCGCGACGACGGGCACGGGCCTCGGGCTGCACCTCGTCGCGCTCCAGGCGCGCGCGATGCGCGGGCGCGTCGAGGTGCTGCCGCGCGAGGGCGGCGGAAGTGTGTTCCGCGTCAGCCTGCGCGCTGTCGACTGAGAGTGCCGTGGCCTGAGATCGAACGGTACCAGGTACGACTTGGCGGCGGAGCCCACGTCG
>CAYOBN010000149.1:0-9890 GCA_964402175.1 uncultured Planctomycetaceae bacterium
GTCGTACCTGGTACCGTTCGGCGCCACCGCCAAGTCGTACCTGGTACCGTTCGACCGGATCAGTTGAAGCTGATCTCGAGGCCGTTCGAGAAGTTCGAGGTGGCCGTGCCACCGACGACGTCGCGGTGCCAGCAGGTGAAGCGCCAGGTGCTGCCCGCGGTGACCGCGGTGAAGCCCGACGGCTGCGGGACCTGCGTCAGGTTCAGCGCCAGCGAGACGGCGCCCGTCGCGCCCGAGTTCTTGATCTGGCCCGGACCGACGTAGCGGCCGATCGAGCCCGCGAGGCACAGGTTGCCCGAGCTGCCGCCCGGGTTCGCGATGAAACCGGCGTCGCGGCTGACGAGGAAGAACGCAAACGCGTTGTTCGGCAGGTTCGAAGCGCGCAGGGTCACGTTGTTGGCGCTCGCCGCGGCGCTACCGAAGGCGGAGGTCGAACCCGTCGCACCCGTGCTGTTCGCGTTGGCCGCGCAGTAGTTCGTGCCGATGTTGGTGCCGCCGCCCGCGCACGTGCCCAGCGAAGCGAGCGTGGTGCAGGTCGGGCTCAGGTAATTCTGCGCGCCCGGCGTCGGGTCGTTCGGCGCGCCGACTACCGGCACACCGCCGTTCGAGCTGCCGTCCGGATCCCACGCAAACGACGTGAACTCGTCCGAGCACCAGTTCCCCGGGCAGTCGCCCGAACGGAAGATGCCAGCCGGGAAGAACGTGCCGTCCGGGCCGAAGGTCGCGGCGTTGTCGAACGGAGTGTCGCTCGCGCCCGTGTCCATGACCGCCACGACGTCCAGGATCGTGATGCCCGGCGTGGTCGCGATCAGGGTCGAGGTCGCACCGACCGCCGTGCGCACGTCGGTGTTGAGCCAGGTGCTGTCGATCGTCGCGCGCAGGCCGACATCGGGGACGCGCACGACGTACAGCGTCTGCGAGGAGTTCTCGAGCGAGTTGACGCCCGCGAAGGCGAAATCAGCGGTGAAGGCTGCCGAGCCCGGGTTGCCCGCCACGAAGTACGGACGGTTGGCCGGGATCGAGCTCCCGGTCAGGTCCCACGCCGCGTCCAGGATGCCGTTGACGTTGCCCGCATCGCTCTCGACGACGAGGATCATGATCCCGTCGAGCGAGGCGCCCGGGGCGCCGTACAGCTCGATGAACTCGTCGTCGTCGGTGCCGGCCATCGAGATGTGGATCTCGTTGAAGACGACCTGGGCGGGCAGGGCGCCCATCGTGAGGGCGCTCGCTGCGAGGAGGTGCAGTCGGTTGAAGCTCATGGTCAAGGAGGGAGCGTCGGGCGTCGGACAGGGCTGGATCGGAACGGAGGCGGACGGAGTGACGCCCGCTCCGGAGAGGGAAACCAGCGTAGATCAAAGGAATGTGAAGGGATAGACAACGCCCGCGCTGCGTCTCGGCCTGGGCTGAGGTTCTTGCGGCGATTCGTCCACTGCGGATCGGGCACCCACCGGAACGGGGGTGTCTCGAAACGAGAGGGCGCAGGTGGGGGAGCGCCGCGGTCAGCGCGGCGCGACGAGGCGGCGCTCGGCGAACGCCCCCAAGAACGCCACCGCGAGCGCGCCCGCCGGCCCGAGCGCGAGGCCCTGTACGAAACCCGCAGCGAGCGCCGCCGCCAAGAGCGAGCCCGCGGCCGAACCGACCGCCGCTCCGACGAGCGGCGACCGCCCGCGCAGCGTCGCGCTGCAGAGGCCCCCGACCGCCGCGGCCAGGGCGAGCCGCGGCACGAGCACCGCGAGCGCGACCGGCCCCTCGAGCCAGCCGCGCGCCGCAGCCGTCAGCGCGAGCGCCACCGCCGCCGCCGCCGCGCCGGCCACCCAGCGGTCGGAGCGCGAGTCAGGCAGCAGCCTGGACCAGAGCTCCGCGCCGCGGCCCGCGCGCGCTCGCTCCGCCGCGACCCGCGCGACGAGCAGGCGCTCCTCGCGCTGCTGCAGCTCGAGCGATGCGCGCTCCGGCGCGAGCCAAACGGTCTCCCAGCCCCCGCGCTCGGCGGCGGCGAGCGCCGCTTCGGTGGGGGACTCCGAGGCCTCGACCGAGAGCGCATGGAACCACACGGCCAGCGCGCGCCCTTCGACGTCCAGCAGCGCGACGCCGAGCGGCCGCTCCACCCGCGCCGCGACCCCGAGCCAGCGCTCGGCCGCGCGCCGGGCTTCGTCCTCGAAGCTCGTGACGACCCCCGACCGCGGCGCGACGAGCACCTTCGGCAGCGAACAGCGGCCCGCGCGGGTCAGCGCCGCAACGTGCCCGCGCGCGTCGAAGACGAGCGCCCCGGCCGCGGGCTCGGGGGCGCGCGGCTCGGCGTCGGGTCCGCGTCCCGGAACAGGAGTCGGACCGGGGCTTGCGATGGACGGGTCGATGCCCGCAGTCTACCCGACGCAGAGCTCCGCCCGAGGAGCCTGCCTCAACCCTGCGCGCGCGGGTGGGCGCGCTCGTAGACCTCGCGCAGCCGCTCGATCGACACGTGGGTGTAGATCTGCGTCGTCGTGAGGTGCGCGTGGCCCAGGAGCTCCTGCACCGAGCGCAGGTCCGCGCCGCGGTCGAGCAAGTGCGTCGCAAACGAGTGCCGCAGCGTGTGGGGCGTGGCCCGGCGCACGAGGCCCGCGCGCAGCACGCAGTCCCGCACGACGTCCTCGAGGCCGCGCGTCGTGAGGCGCCCGCCGCGTGCGTTCAGGAACACCGCGTCACCTGCGCGCGCCAGCGGCCGCGGCCGCGCGGGGTCCCCGAGGTACTCACCGAGTGCGCGTACGGCGTGGCTGCCGAGCGCGACGAGGCGCTCCTTGCCGCCCTTGCCGACGACGCGCCCGACCCCCTGCGCGAGGTCGAGGTGGTTGCGGTCGAGGCCGACCGTCTCCGACGCGCGAGTGCCCGCGCTGTACAGGACCTCGAGCAGCGCGCGGTCGCGGCGGCCCTTCGGCGTCGCGGCGTCCGGAGCGTCGAGCAGCGCGGCCACTTCCGCTTCGGAGAGGACCCCTGGCAGTCGCCGTCCGCTGCGGCGCCGCCGCAGACCTACGGCGGGGCTCGCCGCGAGCGCACCCTCCGCCACGAGGGCCTTGAGCAGCGTCCGCACGGCGCTGAGCTTGCGCGAGACCGAGGCCTTGGCGAGGCCGCGGTCTTCGAGGTGCGCGAGGTAGAGCCGCAGCGCGCGCGGGTCGAGCGCGCTGGCCTCCGTCAGTCCACGTGCGGAGCCAAACGCCGCGAACTCGGCGAGGTCGCGCCCGTAGGCGCGCAGGGTGTGCGGAGAGGCGCCGCGCGCGGCCGCGAGCCGCGCGAGGAACCGGTCGATGTCCGCCTCGAGGGCGGTCGCCGGGGCTTCCGCGGGCGCCGCGTCCACGCTCAGCGTTTGCCGCGGCTTGCGCGCTCGGCGTCCGCACCTTCGGCGTCGTCGCCCTTACCGAGGGGCGCCTGCGCCTTCTCTGCTGCCGCGCGCCACGCGCCGAGCAGCACCTCGCGCGAGCGCGGATTGATCCCCGCGGTGAAGCCCGCGGCCTCCGCCTCGCCGAGCGCTGTCGCCGTCGCTTTCGCTTGGGCCTGTTGGGCGGCGACCCAGGCTTCGAGCGCCGCGACCTTGCGCTCGAGCTCTTGGACCTTCGGCGTCGTCGCCGGGTCGGCGGGTTTGGGCGGCGGCTCCTGGAAGGGAGCGCTGGCGGGCGCCGCAGCATCCGAGCCGAACGACTGGGAAGCGACGGCGAGGCCGACGGCCAGGAGGCCGCCGACGAGCAGGAGCGGTGTCTTGAGCTGCATGACAGACGCCCTATCGGGCAGAACGGGCCGCGGGTGAAGCTCCCGTCCCGGGATCCGGCCGGTCTTCGGGGTGCTGGGGCGGTTCCGGCAGCCGCGCCGCCGCCGCGAGCGGCACCAGGAGCACGACTGCCCCGATCAGGTACGGGGACCAACCGCCGAGGCTGTAGTAGAGCACGCCGCCCGCCAGCGGCCCGACGACCCGCGCGAGCGCGCCGAGGCTGCGGAACACACCCAGCGCGAACCCCTGCCGGTCGCCGGGCACATAGCGGCTCGCGAGGCTCGAGAGGCTCGGCATCACGAGCGACGTGCCGACCGCGACGAGGCCCGCCCCGAGCCACAGCCACGTCCCACGGCCCAGCACGGCGGTGCTGGCCTCGAACGGGACGAGGCCGAGCGCCAGGAAACCAACGAGCGTCACCGCGAGGCCGCGCCGCGCGACGGCGCGCTCGCCGATGCGCGGCACGAGCCGCCGCACGAGGCCGCCTTGCACGAGCGCGATCGTGAGCCCGATGAACACGAACAGCCCCGCGTTGTCGCGCGGCCCGTACTCGAGGAACTCCGTCGCGAGGAAGACGAGGCTGAACTCCATCGCGCCGAACGCGGACGAATAGACGAAGTGCGCGCCGAAGAGGCGCTGCACCCCCGGGAACGCGAGCTCGCGCAGCTTCGCGAAGGGGTTCCACGAACGGCCTTCGTGCGCGCGCGCGGCCAGCGCGTGGCGCTCCGGCGGATTGGTCTCGGGGAAGCGCAGCGCGGCCCACAGGATGTTCACGAGCGCGAGCGCCAACGCCAGCGCCGCCGCGCCGCTGAACGGGTTGACCCCTTGCGCCGCGGCGCCGTCCCACGCGCCCGTCAGGTCGAGGCCTGCGGCGAAGCCTCCGATCGCGGGCCCGACCACGAACCCGAGCCCGATGCCCGCGCCCAGGAGGCCCATGCCCTTCGCGCGGTCGCGCCCCGCGAGCACATCCGCGATCGCAGCCGACGCGATCGAGATGTTGCCCGCCATCGCGCCGCCGAGGAGCCGCGCGGCGACGAGCAGCGCGAAGCTGCCCGCGAAGAACCAAACGACGTAGGAGAGCGCGGTCCCGACGAGCGTGAAGAGCAGGACCCCGCGCCGACCGCGGCGGTCCGACAGCCGGCCCCACAGCGGCGCCGCGATGAACTGCAGCAGGGAATACAGCGCGCCGAGCAGCCCGCCGAACAGCGCGATGACGGCGAAGCGGTTCGGCGCGAGCGACTCCAGCCAGCCGACGAGGCGGCCGACGCCGCTCGCTGGGCCCTCGCGCTCGACGTACCAGTCGAGCATCGCCGGGAACAGCGGGAAGATGACGCTGAACCCGACCATGTCGAGGAACACGGTCAGGAACACCACACCGAGCACGGAGCGCGACGCGCCGCGCGCCTCGCCCGTCCCTCGCGACTCGCTCGCGCCGGATCCAGCCATTCGTTGCATGCGGCGCACCTTGTACGCTGCGGCGCGCACGGCGGGCCAGCGCCGTCCTACACTTCTCGGGTGTCGCCGCTCCGCCCTCGGCTCGTGGTCGCGCCGCTACCGGGCGGCGAGGAGGTGCCGCGCCTGCTCGCGGCGCTCGCCGCGCGCCCGTTCGGCGCGGCCCTCGACCGCGCCGGCGGCGCGCCGCGGCGCTGGTCGCTCGTCGCGCTCGCGGCGCTGCCCGAGGCCCTCGTCGGGGCCCCGCCGCGCACGCTGCTGGGCCTCCGCGACTGGCTCGCGGGCCTCGCTCCCGAGGGCGCGGAGGCGGTGCCCGGGCCCTTCGCCAGCGGCTTCGTCGGGGCGCTCGCCTACGACCTCGGTGTCGCGGGCGAGGACCAGGTCCTGCCGCCGCCGGCGTGGCCGAACCCGCCGCTCGTCGGCGGGCTCGTCACGGACTTCGTGACGGTCGAACACGGCCCGGACGGCGCGCCTCTGCGCGCGTGGCTCGTGCTGGGGGACTTCGCGGCGGACCCCGCGACCGCCGCGCGCGCGGCGGGGTGCGTCGCGCCGCTCGCGGAGCGGCGCGCGGAGTTCCTGTCGGCGTTCGCAGCCGCGCCCGCGGACCCGGCGTCGGCCGTCGGCGCCGTGCGCGCGCTCGGTCCGCTCGTGCGCACCGTGCCCGCCGAGGAGCACGTCCGGCGCGTGCGCGCCGTGCAGGCCCACATCGGGCGGGGCGAGTGTTACCAGGCGAACCTGGCCCACCGCTACGAGCGCGCGGTGGCCGGCGATCCGACGGCGCTCTACCTGCGCCTGCGCGCGCTCGCGCCGGCGCCGTACATGGGCCTCGTGCGCTGGCCCGCGGAGGGAGCGTACGCTGCGGGCGCGCTGCTCTCCGCGTCGCCCGAGCTCCTGCTCGAAGTGGAGCGCGACGGGGCGCTGCGCACCCGGCCCATCAAGGGCACGGCGCCGCGCGGCCGCGATGCGGACGAAGACGGCGCGTTGCGCGCGGCGCTCCTGGCGAGCGCCAAGGACCGCGCCGAGCTCGCGATGATCGTCGATCTGGAGCGCAATGACCTCGCGCGGGTCGCGGCGCCGGGCTCCGTGCGCGTCTCGGGTTTTCCGACCGTCGAGACCTACCGCAACGTGCACCACCTCGTCGCCGACGTGCACGCGGAGCTCGCGCCGGAGCGCGACGCCGTCGACGCGCTCGCCGCGCTCTTCCCCGGCGGCTCGATCACCGGTGCGCCCAAGGTCGCGAGCATGGCGGTCATCGCCGAGCTCGAGCGCGAGGGGCGCGGTTTCTTCACCGGCTCGCTCGGCTGCCTCGATGTCCTCGGGAGGGCGCGCTTCAGTGTGCTCATCCGCACGCTGGTGCACCGGCCGGGTGAGGTCTCCTTCCATGTCGGCGGCGGCATCACGTGGCGCTCCGAGCCGGAGGCCGAAGAGCGTGAGACGCGCGTGAAGGGCGCAGCGCTGGCGGCGGCGACCTCGGCGGTGGAGCAAGGGGAGGACACCCTCGGCGCCGTGCTGGCGCCCACTGGGAGCACCGCAGCGGCCCAGTTGCCCGCGGGCGCGTCCGCAACGCCCGGCACGCCGTTTGCAACACCTTCGGGTGGCGCGCCGGCTTCGGGCGACACGGCGAGCCGCGAGTTGGGCTAAGCTCCGCCCGTCTTCTTCCTCCCCGCGAGGGTGGCCCGCGCCCTCCTCGAACGCCATGCAGCAACTGCCGTCTCCCTCCCGTCGTCGCCGCGGCCATGCCGCGCTCTCTTCGCTCTCTGCGGTGCTCGCCCTCGCGCTGTGCGCTCCGGCTGCGGCTTTGGCCACGGCGCCGCGCGCCGCGGCGTCCGCCGCGCAGGACGACCCGAAGCCCGACAAACGCGAGGAAGTGAAGACCCTCGTCGCGAAGTTCAAGGCGCACACGAAGGAGCGCGGCAAGGAGGACATCGAAGCCGTGGGGGTCATAGACCAGCTCCTGAAGGAGTTCGCGGCGAGCGGCCCGAAGGACCGCGAGCTGATCGCCAAGACGATCGGCGACGCGCTGAAGGAGCGCCGCAAGCCGACCGCCGAGGGGGTCGCCGACAACAAGCTGTTCCTCGCAGCCGCGATCGGCCTCGGCGAATGCGCCCCGGAGTCGGTGCCGGTCCTCACGGGCTGGATCGACCACAAGGACCACCGCGATGACATCGACCTGCAGCGCGCGCTGATCCTCTCGCTCGGCAAGTCGAAGGAGAAGGCCGCGATCAAGACGCTGACGAAGCTCCTGGTGCACCACCGCGCGGCCGTGCAGGCGGCGACGGCCGAGGCGCTCGTGAACTTCAAAGAGCTCCCGCTCGCCGACCGCAAGGAGATCTTCAAGTCGGTGCTCGATCAGCTCACACAGATCAAGGGCCAGATCGACACGGACCCGAACGACGTGATCGAGAAGGAGCGCTACGACACGGTGCGCGCCCCGATGCGCGCGGTGCTCGAGGCGATGTCGAAGCAGAGCCTCGGCGAGCCCGCCGAATGGCGCTCGTGGTGGAACAACAACAAGACGAAGGACTGGGACAAACTGAGCTGAGCGGCGCGGGGCGGCGGGAAGAACCTGCCGCCCCGGGTCGTCTGTGTACGGCCGCGCCCATCCCAACTCTGCGCCGACCTGTGAGCCACGACCCGCTGCACGCGCCCGACGCGCCCCCGCGCGGTTTCGGTCCCCTCGCGCTCCTGTTGCCGATCGTCGCGCTGCTCGCGTTCGCCCTGTGGCGGCAGGCGCGCGGCGGGGCGTTGCCGAGCGCGGTCGGCACCGCCGAGGTGCCCGAGAGCGAGCGCGGCGCCGTGCCCGTCGACGGCTACGCGGGCGCCTTTGCGGGCCCGGACGGGGTCCTCTGGACCGCGCGGCTGGCGCCGCTGCACGCCCTGCCCGAGCGGCAAGCGTTCGATGCCGTGGCCCTCGCGCGGCGCTGCGGGTTGCCGCCGGGGACACCGTGGCGGCTCACGCTGGAGCGGACGTCGCCGGCGGCGGCGAGCGGCGACGCCGCAGCGCTCGGCGCGGTCCGTGCCGCGGGGTTCGTGGAGTTCCCTGCGCCTGATCAGGGGGCACCCGACGCGCCCGTGGATCCGGTGCGGACGCTCCTGGCGGCGCGCCCGTTCACTCTGCCTGTGGGCGCTCCGCGCGCGGTCTTCCTCTGGCGGCCCGAGTCCACGGGGCCGACCGCGGAGTCGGTCGAGCTGACGCTCTTGATGCAGGAGGAAAGCACGAGCCGAGCGCCGCTCTCGATCCCCTTGGCGGCGACACGGCTCGTCGAGCCGCGCGCAGGCGATTCGCTCGCGCGGCTCCCGCGCGCCGGGGAGGGTGCGTCAGAGCGGCGGACCCAGGGTGAGGGCATGGAGGGCGGGCGATGAGCGGGCGGGCCTTCGCACTCGCGGCGCTGCTCGCGTTCGTACAGCTCGGTCTGCGGCAGGACCCGCCGCAGCAGCCCGCGCCCAGCGCCGGGTCGAGCCCTTCCGACGGGGTCGTCGAAGCGCGCGCATTGGCCGCGCAGCTCGAAGCCGAGCGCCGCGTCTGGCAGAAGCGCGAGAGCGAGCTGCTCGCGCGCATCGCCGCCCTCGAGACGGAGCTCGCCGCGGAGCTCGAGCGTCGCCTCGCGCGCGAGGAGGAGTGGCTCGCGTTCTCGGGGGCGGTCGGTGTCATGCAGCGCGAGGCGGGGCTGACCCCGACCCTGGAGAACCCGGACCCTGCGCCTCTGTCCGAGCCGGAGCCGCCCGATCCTGCAGCCCGCGCCGCCGCGGAGCGGCGCGAGCAGAGCCGCGCGCGTTGCCAGAGGCTGCGGGCGCTCCTCGCGGCAGAGGACGACCGAGCGCTCGACTTGCTGGACGTCGGGGACCTCGCACAGCACGCCGGGCGCACCGTGACCGGACCCGTCGTGGCGCGCCTCGTCGACGACCGCGGGCGCCTCGTCGGCGGGCTCTTCGCAGAGCGGCTCTACGTCGAGGTCAGCCGCGCGGCGCGCACGGTCACGCTCGTCTTCGAAGACGGCTACGAGACCCACGCTGGGGCCCGCACACCCTTCGAGCTGGCCCCCGCGGACGCGGCGCGCGGCGGAGTGCGGCGGGTGGCGCTGCCCTCGGTCGACCCGCTGCCGTGGCTCGAGACCGTGCCAGAGCTGATCGATCCGGACTCGGCGCGGGCCAGCCTCGACGACGGGACGCGGGACCTCGTCGCCCTACGCGCGACGCTGAACGAGCTCCTGCGCGCGGCGGACGCCGCCGATGGCTCGGGCTGGCGACTCACCGCCCTCGGCGGCGTCGTGCGCACGGCGTTGCACGACGTGCAGCTCGTCGAGCACGCCGCGGACGGGACCCCGTTGCGGCGCGTCTTCGCCGATCGCCTCGCAGTGACCTCCGAAGGCCGCGCGGTCGCGCTGGAGCTCAACCGCGGCGCCCAGGAGCGCGCGGGGCGCGTCGCGCCGTTCCTCGATGGGCGCTTCCGCATCGTGTTGCCGCGCGCGGAGCTCGAGCGCTGGCGTGCGGCGGACGTGCCCGGGTTGGCTGGGGGCCGTTGAGTGTGTGCGCCGCGGCGACGTCGGTTGTCGTGGGTGGGGGACCTGGGGGGCGCGGCGGGGGGACGGGCGGTTTTCTTGGGCGGGGGGGACGCTTCTGGTGGCGGTGTGCGCCGAATCAAAGGGCTGCCCGGACCCAAGGGAAAGAACGGGGGCGGGGAGTTGTCCGTCCCCGAGGGGCG
>CAYOBN010000150.1:0-9082 GCA_964402175.1 uncultured Planctomycetaceae bacterium
GCGCAAAGTCGTACCTGGTACCCTCACTCCGTCTCGGTCACTCGCGCCACCAGGCGCGCGAGGTCGCTGTGCACCTTGTCGAGGTGCTCCTTCTCGTCGAGGGTGAGGTTGCCTTGGGTCTTCTCGAGCAGCATGCCCACGTCTTCGAGGATCATGCGTGCGCTGCCCGCGTTGACGCTCTTCGTGCGGGTGATCGGGTTCTCGATCAGCCCGCACGCGAGCATCCCTTGGTACGCGAGCCGGGTCAGGAAGAGCCGGAAGTCGCCCCCCGGCAGCGGCACTTCGTCCGCGGAGCGTCCCTCGGTCACGGGCGGCTCACCTTCTCGAGGGTCGCCCCGGCCGCGCTGTGGCCCTGCCGGGAGCGGCTCAACGCGGCGGCGACGAAGCCGTCGAAGATCGGGTGGGGGCGCAGGGGCGCGCTCTTGAACTCGGGGTGGTACTGCACGCCGATGAAGAAGGGGTGCTCGGGGAGCTCGACGACCTCGATGAGGTCGCGCTCGGGGTTGCGCCCCGACAGCCGCATGCGCGAGCCCGAGAAGGCCTCGCGGTAGCGGTTGTTGAACTCGAACCGGTGGCGGTGCCGCTCGCTGATCGTGTCCTGCTTGTAGAGGCGGTGGGCGAGGGAGCCCGGCGCGAGCTCACATGTGTACGCCCCGAGGCGCATCGTGCCACCCTTCTGGACCCCGAGCTGGTCGTCCATCAGCGAGATGACCGGGTGCGGCGTGCCCGCTGAGAGCTCCGACGTGTGCGCCCCTTCGAGGCCCAGGACGTTGCGCGCGTACTCGATCACCGCGCACTGCATCCCGAGGCAGATCCCGAAGAACGGTACGCCGCCCTCCCGCGCCCACTGGATCGCGCGGATCTTGCCCTCGACGCCGCGCTCACCGAAGCCGCCGGGCACGAGCACGGCGTGCGCGCCTTCGAGCACCCGCGTCCCGCGGTCGAGCACGTCCTCGGCCGCCACCTTGCGCAGCCGCACCTTGCACTTGTTCTTGATCCCGGCGTGCGAGAGCGCCTCGTAGATCGACTTGTACGCGTCGTGCAGCTCGATGTACTTGCCGACGATCGCGACCTCGACCTCGGCCGCGTGCGTGCGCAGGTCCTCCAGCATCAGCTTCCAGTCGCGCAGGTCGGTGTCGACCTCCTGCGGGAGCCCGAGGCGCTGGCAGATGATGCGGTCGAGGCCCGCGTTGACGAGGTCGACGGGGACCTCGTAGATCGAGAAGGCGACGTCGCGCTCTTCGATCACGCACTCCGGGCGCACGTTGCAGAAGAGGCTGATCTTCGCGCCCATGTCCGGGGCCATCGGCTGCTCCGTGCGGCAGATCAGGATGTCCGGCTGGATCCCGATCTCGCGTAGCTTGCCGACGGATTGCTGCGTGGGCTTCGTCTTCAGCTCACCCGACGCCCGCAGGTACGGCAGCAGCGTCAAGTGGATGCACATCGTGTCCCCGTGCGGCTTCTCCAGCGCGAACTGACGCACGGCCTCCAAGAAGGGCAAGCTCTCGATGTCGCCGACCGTGCCGCCGATCTCGGTGATCGCGACGTCGATGTGGGGGCCGGTCACCCCCTCGTGGATCGCCTCCTTGATCGCGTCCGTGATGTGGGGGATCACCTGCACCGTACGGCCGAGGTAGTCGCCGCGGCGCTCCTTCGCGATCACCGACGAGTAGATCTTGCCCGTCGTGTAGTTCGAGGCCTTGGTGAGGCGCGCGCGCGTGAAGCGCTCGTAGTGACCGAGGTCGAGGTCGGTCTCCGCGCCATCGTCCGTGACGTACACCTCGCCGTGCTGGAACGGGCTCATCGTGCCCGGATCGACGTTGATGTACGGATCGAGCTTCTGCATCGAGACCACGAGGCCGCGGCGCTCGAGGATCATGCCGATGGCAGCGGAGGTCAGCCCCTTGCCGAGGCTCGACACCACACCGCCCGTGATGAAGATGTGCTTCGTCATGTCTTCCCCTCAGCGCGCGCGCGGCGTGTAGCTCTGGAATTCGAAGTTGCCAGAACCCGACTGGTAACCGTCGAGTGCATTGAACACGGATCCGACCACCGCGAGCGAGTCGCGGAAGGCCTGCAAGCGCTCCATCGGGAGGCCCTTGCCACCGAGCAGGTGGCGCGCTCTGCCGCTCTGGACGAGCTCGATCGAGCTCACCCCGCCGCTGATGGGGGCGGCGCCTTCGGACGCGAAGCGGCTGAAGCCGGCTTCGTCCAGCGCCGTCACGATGCCACCGAACACGTCGTCCGCGCACACCTTGATCGCGGCGCTCGTACCGTCGGCCGAGTACGGGTTCAACCGGTAGAACTCCGCGCGGCGCAGCTCGGCGTCGTCGCCTTCATAGCCCTGGCCGGCGACCCACGCGTCGCTCACGATGCGCAGCGTCGTGCCGTTCGTCAGCGCCATCGTCACGGTGCCGCCCGCGCCCTTGCCCTTTCCGCTCCCGCTCGACGCGCAGCCGAAGCCCGCGCCGATGACGAGGACCAACGCGAGCACCGCCGTGAGGGCGCTCGCGACGCTGCGGGGAACGCGGCGTACGGACGAAGGACGGGGGAGGACGAGGGGCCTGTGGGAGTACGGAGCGCTCTGCATGGTGCGGCGCGCGGCGGGTCGAACGCCGTGCGGTGGGGCGTCCGGGAGCCGCTGTCCCCCCGGACTGTGAGACCATATCCAGAACGCGCCGCACTCTCAACCGCGACGCGACGCCTCGCGCGCGGCAGAACGTACGGATTCCCGCGCCTCGGGTGTTGAACGGGCGCCTCCGATTCGGAACGCTGGGCGTCCAGGCAGCGAGCGCCGACCGCACACCGCGCACTCGCAGCTCTGCCCGGCCCTCGCCATCACCGCACCCCGCCTCGAACCATGGGCAAGACCGAGAAGATCGTCGTCCTCAGTGTCCTCTTCGCCATCGTCGTGTTGTTCGTCTGGTCCCTCGACCAAGGGGAACCCCAGGCGTCGGCCGGAGGGGCCGGGGCCGGCGCGCGGCCGAGCGGCGCCCCCGCAGGGGGCACTTCCCAGCAGCAGTCGGCTGCGAAGGTCGTCAAGCCGACCCCGCAGTCCCCGAGCCGCACGAACGAGGGCACCCCCGCGACAGCCCCGCCCTCGGGCGGCCTGACGTCGCGCGTCGACCAGCCCACGGTGAAGCCGCGTCCGCACCCCGACGAACTGGGCGGCGCGTCCGCCCAAGGACCGCTCCTCATCTCGGAGATGAATGCTCCGAAGCGCAGCGGCGTCGTCCTGAAGGCCGAATGGGACCTCGTGTCGCTGGAGGGCCTGGAGACGACCGTCGACCCCGAGACCTTCGTCGGCACCGCCCGCGCCGGCGACACGTGGGCGACCCTCGCGGTGCGCTACTACGGTGACGCGTCCCGCGCGCTCCTGCTCCAGCGCGCCAACGAAGGCCTCGCCCTGCGCGAGGACGTGGCGTTCTTCGCTCCCGCGGTCGACACCCTGCCGAAGACCCCCGAGGTGCGCGAGGTCGAGGTGCTCGAAGGTGAGGGCCTCTGGAACGTCGCCAAGCGCGCGCTGGGCAACGGGAACCGCTGGCGCGAGCTCTTCGAAACGAACCGGGACCGCATCCCGAACCCGGACTTCGTGAAACCCGGCACCCTGCTGCGCCTGCCCTGAGGGGCGGCCAGACCCGCCAGGTCCCCTTTGCGACCGCTGCGCGCGCCCCCGGGGCGCGCGCACGTCATTTCAGGCCGTAGCGCTCCAGCTTCTTGTACAGGTGGCTGCGCTGCATGCCGAGCTCCTCGGCCGTGCGTTTGACGTTGCCCTCGTTGCGCTCGAGCCGGTAGCGGAAGAAGAGCGCCTCCGAGGCGTTCTTGAAGTCCTCGAACGTCGGCGCGTCGTAGGGATCCGCCCCGGGGGCACCGGCGAGCAGCGCCGCGGCGCCGGGGGTGGCATCGAGGGCCTGGGCCAGCCCGCTGCGCGCCGCGCCTGCGCGCGGTGCGGCGGCGCTGGCGCCCAGCACCTGCTCGACCGCGGCGAGGTCGATGCGCTCGCCGGTCGCGAACACCGCCGCGCCCTCGAGCGCGTTGCGCAGTTGCCGCACGTTGCCCGGCCAGGGCTGGGCCGCGAGGAGCTCCAGCGCCTCGGCCGTGATCTCGGGGGCCGCGCGCCCGGTGCGCTCGCCGTGCTGCGCCAGGAAGTGGCGCACGAGCACCGGCACGTCCTCTGCCCGCGTGCGCAGGGGCGGCACGTGCAGCGGCACGACGTTGAGCCGGTAGAAGAGGTCCATGCGGAACTGCTTCGCTTCGACCAGCGCTTCGAGGTCGGCGTTGGTCGCCGCGACCACGCGGATGTCGACCGAGCGCGCCGCGCTCGACCCGACCCGGTGCACCTCGTGCGACTCGAGCGCGCGCAGCACCTTCGCCTGCGCCGCGAGCGGCATGTCACCGATCTCGTCGAGGAAGAGCGTGCCGCCGTCCGCCGCTTCGAAGTGCCCGACGCGGTCCTCGTGCGCGCCCGTGAAGCTGCCTTTCACGTGCCCGAAGAGCTCGGATTCGACGAGCTCCGCCGGGATCGCTGCGCAGTTCACCGTGATGAACGGCCCGGCCGCGCGGCGCCCGCGGAAGTGCAGGTTGCGCGCGATGACCTCCTTGCCGACGCCGTTCTCGCCCGTGACGAGCACCGACGCGTCGGAGTCCGCGATCTGCGTCACCTGCTGATCCAGCGCCTGCATCGCCGCAGAGGCTCCGACGAGCTCGTGGCGGCCCGTGAGGCGCCGGCGCAAGCGGCGGTTCTCGCGCTCGAGCTCACCCTCGCGCAGCGTGCGCTGCAGCGTCACGAGCACCCGCGCTTCGTCGAGCGGTTTCTCGAGGAAGTTCGCCGCGCCGCGCTGCATCGCGTCGACGGCGATCGGGACGTCGCCGTGCCCGCTGATCAGGATCACGGGCGGGGCGCCCTCGCGCGCGCGGAGGCGCTCGAGGAGCTCGATGCCGGTCAGCTTCGGCATCTTGAGGTCGCTCAGGACCACGGCGGGGGCGCTCCCGGCGCGCGCCTCGGCTTCGACGCGCGCGAGGGCCTCCTGGCCATCCTTCGCGGTCCAGACCTCGTAACCCTGGTACTGCAGCAGCATCTCGAGGGTGAGGCGAATGTCCGCGTCGTCGTCGACGACGAGGACCACCTTGCGGCGCGGGTCGGGCATCCGGAGAGGATGCCAAAGCGGCGCGCCCCCGTCTGGTTTCCGCGGGTTCTCCGCTTCCGCGGTCCGAGCGCCTTGACCCCCTGGAGCCCCGGCACGACCCTACGCGCCGTGGGCACCTTCGAAGCCATCGCCGCCGACCTCGCGGCCGACCTTGCGATCGGGCGCAGCGTCGTCGCGGGAGTGCTCTCCGGCACGTCCGCCGACGGGATCGACGTGGGCCTCGTGCGCCCGACCTTCGCAGGGGAGCGGCTCGCCAGCGTCCAGTGCGTCCACTTCGAGACCGTGCCGTTCGAGCCCGTGCTCGCGGCGCGGGTGCATGCGGCGATCGAAGGGCGCACGCCGGCAGCCGAGGGCGCGTCGCCCCTCGGGAGCCGCGCGCTCGCGCTGCTGGACCGCGACCTCGGGCGCGCGTTCGGCGCGGCCGCGCGCGCGGTGGCGGACCGCGCGGGCCTCCGGCTCGGCCTCGTGGCGAGCCACGGCCAGACGGTCTGGCACCACGACGGGGCGGAGGCGAGCGGGCCCGCGACCCTGCAGCTCGGCGACGGCGACGAGGTCGCCGAAGCCGCCGGCGCCGCCGTCGCTTCGGACTTCCGGCGCCGCGACATCGCTGCGGGGGGCGGCGGCGCGCCGCTGTCCGCCCTCGCGGATCCGGTCGTGTTCCGCCACGTGCCGCGGCCGCTGTGCCTCCTGAACTTCGGCGGCATCGCCAATCTGACCCTCGTGCGCGCGGCGGGGCCCGACCCGGGCGCGGAGGACATCGCGGCCTTCGACGTCGGCCCCGCGAACGCGCTGCTCGACGGCCTCGCGCGCCGCCTCGCGGGGGTCGCGTACGACGCCGACGGCGCGCGCGCGGCCCGGGGCCGCTGCGACCGGGGACTCGCCGAGCGCCTCCTCGCGCACCCGTACTACGCCCTGCCCACGCCGAAGAGCACCGGGCGCGACACGTTCGGCCCGGCGTGGCTCGACGGCGTCGCGGCGGAGGCCCGCGCCCGCGGGCTCGCCACTGAGGACACCCTCGCGACCGCCGCCGCCGTCGTGGCGGAGTCCGTGGCCCGCGACGTGCGCGCCTGGACCCCGTGGCTCGGCGACGGCGCCGCGCCGCGGCCGCTCGCGGTCGCCGGTGGGGGCGTGCACCACCGGCCCCTGATGGCGGCGCTGGCCGCAGCCCTCGCGCCGCGGCCCGTCGTCCCCAGCGACGCGGTCGGCGTGACGCCCGACGGCCGCGAGGCCCTCGTCTTCGCCGTGCTCGGGCTGCGGTGTCTCCTCGGTGAGCCCTCGACCGCGCCCGGCGCGACGGGCGCCCGCCCGGGGCGGGTCCTCGGCAAGCTCTCCCACCCCCCGCCCCCCGCCCGCGCCGGCTCGGGTCCCACGGACCGCGACGGGCCCGGTTGACCAGGTGGGGGGGCTCGCTATGATGCCCGCTCGCGGCGCCCCGTCGCCCCCGTCCAAGCGCGGGGACCCGGGCGTGTCGCCTTCCCCCCAACCCCGACCCACGTCCGGCGCGGCGCGGCCCTCCGCACCGCTCGGGCGGCCCGACAGGCCGCCTGCGCCGACTCCCCCTTTCGCTCCCCCCGACCCGCCCTCCCGACCGGCCGCGTTCGCCGCCGCAACGGAGCGCCCTCCACCCCTCCATGAGCCGAGTGTCGCGTCACATGGGCCTGGTCCTGGCCCTCGCCGTCTTCGCCGGTCCGCAGCGGGCCCAGGCCCAGGACGTCCAGGAACTCTTCGAACAGGCGAAGGCCCTGCTCGAGCAAGGCGACAAGCAGGAAGCGCTCAGCGCCTTCCAGCGCGTCCTCGCCGCGGATCCGTCGAATGCCGACGCGTTCCAACTCTTCCTCTCGACGGAGCGCGAGGTCGTCCTCCAGATGCTCGTCGAGGGCGGTGAGTTCGAGCGCATCGCCAAGCGCTTCATGGAGCGCGCGCGCGCTGGCCAGCGCGAGCTGCAGCGCGATGAAGCCGCGATCGCCGAGGCGGTCGAAGCCTTCTATTCCGCCGATGACGTCGTCGTGCGCCGTCAGGCGCTCAACACGTTGCGCGCGAACCACGGCGAGTACGCCGTGCCCGCGCTCGTCGGTGCGCTGGGCGACGAGTCGGACGACGACCGCCGCGTGCACACGATGGGGGCGCTCGTGCAGCTCGGCTCGGCGGCGGTGCTGCCGCTCGTCGAAGCGCTCGGGTCGGAGAGCGCGTTCATGCGCCGCAACGTGGCGATCACGCTCGGCAACCTCGGCGACCCGCGCGCCAGCGCGCGCCTCTTGCACCTCTCGACGTCGGACCCGGACCTGATGGTCCAGGCCGCTGCGCTCGAGGCCGCCGGCAAGTGCGGCGCCAAGGGCCGCAGCGCCGCCGATGTGTTCCTGCTGCACGGTGACCTCTACCACCACCGCGACGGCTCGGTGCTGCGCGACATCGACTACAGCGATGTCGTGTGGTCGTGGGAGGGCGACGGCCTCGTCGGCCGCGACGTCCCGCGCGCGATCTACAACAACGAGCTCGCGAAGCGCGCGTACTACCGCGCCCTCGCCGCGCGCCCGGACTCGCTCGACGCGCTCGCTGGCATCGCCCGCGAGTCGGTCGACATCCACGGCAAGCTCGAGGTCCTCGCCGCCGCCGGTGACGAGAACGCCCCGGCCCTGCTCGAGCAGGCGGGCGAAGGCCTCGTCGCCGTCGCCGCCGCCGGCACGGACGCGCTCGACCGCGCGCTCGTCTGGTCGGTGCAGCGCGACGACGCCGCCACCGGCGGGCGCATCGCGCGCATGCTGGCGCAGCTCGCGAACCGTCCGACGGAGGGCCTCAACGCGGCCCTGCGCTCGGGCAGCGCTGGCCTCGCCGGCGAAGCCGCCGTCGCGCTGGCGCACATCGCCGTCGGCGCCCAGGCGGGCGCGGGCGACGACGTCGTCAAGGTGCTCGGTGAAGCCGCCGCGCGCGAAGTCGTGCGCGTCGTCTACGTGATCGACGGCGACCACGCCCGCGCGGGTGCGATCGTCAGCGCCCTCAGCGGCCAGGGTGTGCTCGCGCAGCAGATCGCGACGGGTGCCCTCGGCATCGCGACGGTCGCGCAGCTCCCGGGCCTCGACGCCGTGCTCGTCGGGGACAACCTGCCGGACATCACGCCGGACGCGGTGATCACCGCGCTGCGCGAGAACACGGCGTTTGGCGAGACCCCGATCTTCTTCGTCTCCGCGAAGGAAGAGCTGGTCGAGGCCTACTCCGAGCGCGTCAACGGCGCGATCCCGGGGGCCGATGACCTCTCGGCGCTCGACGCCGTGTTCGAGGCGAACCTCGAGGGTGACCGCGCGCAAGCCGCGGCGCTCGCCGCCAACGCCGCCGACGCGCTCGCGCGCCTCGCCGGTGCTGGCCGCACGAACGTCGCGGCGGCCGCCGGTGCGCTCGCCACGGCCGCGTCGCGCGGTGACGAAGTGTCCCTGCCCGCCCTCGCGGCGCTGGCCCGGGTCGGCGGCGCGGCGGAAGCCGAAGCCGTCCTCGGCGTGCTCGCCGACGGCGGCCGCTCGGACGCTGCCCGCATCGCTGCGGCCGACGCCGTCGGCGCGATGGCGACCCGCGGCAACCTCGGCGGCGCCGCCTCCGAGGCGCTGCGCGAGCTGCTCGGCAGCGACGCCCCGCTCGCGGTCCGCACCGCCGCCGCCCGCGCCATCGGCCGCATGGGCCTCGGCGCGGCTGACCGCGCGGGCCTCGTCGAGTCGACGCGCGTCCAGGTCAGCGTTCAGTGACCTGGAGCGAGCCGCGCGCGCGGTCCGGGATCCCCCCGGACCGCGCGCGCGGTTTTTTTTGCTGGACATCTGGCGCTACGCAGGTATCCTTTCGCGCCCTTAGGCCAGAGTAGCTCAGCGGTAGAGCACCGCTTTCGTAAAGCGGGGGTCGCGGGTTCAAATCCCGCCTCTGGCTCCAACTTCGAATCGAACGGTACCAGGTAC
>CAYOBN010000151.1:0-8918 GCA_964402175.1 uncultured Planctomycetaceae bacterium
AGAGGAAGGCGAACCCGAGCGTCGTCTGCACCCGGTTGTAGACGTAGTCCCGCACTGACCCCACTGGTGTGCGAAGCTAGACCTGCCGCGCAGCGTGCGGAAGGAGCGGAGAGCTCCGAGAGCAGCATCCCTCCTACTGTGGCACCGGGCGACGGCAACCCAAAGGATCAATCAGGCCGATTCATACGTCGGACACATCGAACTTTTGATGCGAGTGCATTCCAAACGCAGATAACGCCCGAGCGGCGAAATGCGCTCAAAAGCGCGGACCCCCGTGCAGTCGGAGCGTGATGACGCCCTTCAACGCGGATTCAACAAAAGTCTAATGATCGCCTGATCGGACAATTCAATGACCGGCGTGGCGACGGACCAAGGGGTCGCCTCGAGACCTTCGACTCGGTAGGGACCTTCCGTAAACTCAGTGATCCTTGCAGCCGAGTAGCCCCCGCGACCTTCGACTGACGCGTAGAAGGGCTTCAATGACGCGACTGTGCCTCTGGCATCAGTAATCCGCATCGCACGCCACTCCTCGAGCGTCAAGAACATAGGTTGCCCTTCGGAATCTACCAAGTGCAGCTCCGCTGATTGAGCAGCGGTGACAGGAAGCCAGCAGGAGTTCCAGCCGGAGACCAGCGTTATCTGCTTCGAATAAGGAACGCCATTCCACAGGAGCAGGACGCCGTAATTTCCAGGGAGGCTCACAGTCAATACCTGGCCGCCTTCTGCCGCAATCAACGGTGCCGGGGGAGTACGCCGGCCTCTCGGAGCCGCTGCCACCCCAGGTGACGTGAGTGTCAACATGAGACGACGAACGTCTGTGATCGGCAACCCGAGGTCGAAGACTGTGACCGCGAGCAAAGGGAGTTCCAAGGTCACTTCGGTTGGCTCCGACGCGCGCACCTCACATTCGACAGAGTAGCCGAGGCCTACAACTTGTATTCGATAGTGGCCCACCTCGACTTGCCCGAAGGACCAGGACCAGCTTCTCAACGCATCGCCAATAGAGCTGGTCTCCAGCATTCTGGACGAACTCAACTGACGGCGACTTTGCGGAGATCTAGCCAGAGATCCGGAAGTCGCCTCGTCTGTACCTTGAAGCTCGATGGTCAGAGGATAGGCTTCGAGCCACTGATCGATAGCGTCGAAGGTCCGAACTGATAGCCTGCCGGATAGTGACCCCCGTGCCGGCTTGGAGTCAGCCTCCTCTGCAGGGACCACCAAGTCAACCTGACACGTCGATCCGGCGAGCACCTCGAAAGTGGTGATCTCTCCAATCTGACTTTCTTGACCGTAGCTCGGGCCCCTGGTCAGTACTGCTGTGTACAGACCAGGCGCCCAATGATCATGCTGGCGATTGACGACGTCTGACGCTGGCGCGAGCATCACCCGCTCTCCGCTCGCTCGCCGTATCGCGACGTAGAGCCTAGAGGGGCTTGACCGGTCGACCGTCGCAAAAATAACTGACCCTGCCCGTTCGAGTTCGACATCCAGCTTTGCGCCGTAGGGCAACTTCGTCAGGTCGACATCGAACCAAGCACGACCTCGAGCACGGACCATGAGGCGCGTGGCCGCCATACTTGGGGCTACGATGCAGTTTGGCCGAGGGTATTCAATCTGAAGCGATCGAAGCCGGCCTGCTTCCGGGGGGTAAAGAAACCGTGGGGTGGCGGGGTCTGCCGCAGCAAGTTCGAATGCCTCGAGCGTTTCGATCGGGCCATCGCGCTCGGAGACTTTCAGGAAGTAGCAGTCGAAGGCATAGGCGCGTACCGGACGTCCCTGCGGGGGGAGTTCCGGGTCGACATGGAGTTCGACTTGACTCTCCGTGAGAACGGCGCAGACTGTCGCTGTGCTGAGCTCCGAGACGGGCACGGTGACTCGGCCGTCGACGACGGTGTAGGTGGAGGAACCGCCTGCACTCTCGAGGACCAAACTCCCATTGCCGAGCGGCTTGGCAGGAGCGCCGAGGGCATCTTGTATCTCAACATCGAGCGCCCTCGAGTCTCTGGCATTCGAGCGCTCGTTGATGATCGTGGATGGCAGTGATGGGACTGGGGTATCCTTGGCGACCTGGGACACACTTGGACCTTCCATCACGGGAGGTTGCAGCACTCCAGGATAAGCTGGCGGCCCAAAGTACCGCGAGACGAGCAGGCCGAGGATAGCCACGCCTGCGAGGCCGGTTGTGACCAAAGTACGTGCTCTACTTTCCATTTCGTCCTATCCTCCATCCCTGCAAGGAACCGCCGAAAGAACACCCAACAGGATACACTGCACAAGCGATTCCGCTGAGTGAGTCCGTGCCGCCACACGATGAGCGCTACCTGCCCAGGGAGCCGCCACAGCCGGCCGGAGCGAAATGCGAGCCTCGCCAGCCGTAGGATCTTCAGTCGAGCCTATGCATTTGGCACGCTGTGACCGTCAGTTGTCACAACGGCAGAAGAACGGTAGGCTCACGTCGACGGTGACAACATTGTAGTATCCAGCCACGGAAACTGCTGGCGGGGCGAGGTCGTACGTTTCCGCAGTGAATCCGCCCAGCGAGAAGTCTGCGAAGCCGTTGCACCCCAAAGTGGATGGGGACGTGCACGCATCCGGGCATGCCGCGCGGGCCTCTGCCTCTTGAGCTTCTCGCTCTGCGTCGCAGTCTGCGCCGTGACTCTCCGTAGCCTCTTCTTCGGAGGAATACGGTCCATAGAGGTAAGACGCTGTGGATGACCACGTGGGATCGCTGGGGCAAGACAGCCCGTTGTCTGGGCGAGCCGGGACTGTCCCGAGCGTCAAGAGACAGGCTCCGCACAGGGCGATGAGCCGCGCTGCGCGGTTGAGGCTCGTCAGCAGCTTCGGGCGCGACAGGACATCGCCTGGGCAGTTGAGCCTAGACCTCTGTGAGGGTCCGAGGGTCCGAGGGTCCGAGGTTGCGCAACTGCGTAGGTCCTTGTTCATGGCGCTAGTCTACATGGCCGCCTCCAAGCGCGTCAAGGCAAAAGCCGGCGGGCGTTTTCTCTACCCTTGACGATTCTGCAGAACCGGGTCGGCCGCCAGGGGGGGCGCCCATTGAATATGTGAATATGGGAATTCGACGTCGAACCGCTTCGAGCGCGAATGTAGTGCGACGCTGATGCGTCCCGCAGCGCTTCCTGAGCGGATCGCCAGCTCCGAGCGCAGGTCGGTCTGGCCGGTTGCGCCTGGGGCTACGGGGTCGTCACCGTCTGCGCGGCGGGGCGATCTGGCACGCGGCGAGGTCCGCGACGCGCGGGCGAGCCCGCAGGACCGTCGGACGGTCCGTGCGGTGTCGCCTCTCAAGCGGTCTTTTCGAGTCCTTCGAGGTCGAAGTGTTTCTGTAAGTCGGGTGCGCGCAGCCCTGTGCGTGCACCCAATTGTTGGTCCATCGGATGGCGCAGCGCACGACAAGACGTGCGTCGCGTTCGGTGTTCAGCGGGACTCTCGACCTCAGTCGTTGAACACGATGCGCAATGCATCGGTCGTGTTGAAGCCCGCCGATGACCCCGGTCCGCTGTCGCGATAGAGCACCTGAAGTGCGAACGCACGACCCGCGACCCACGCCCCAGGGCCCGCCGTCTGTGGTCCAGCGGTCCAGTCGATCGAGCGCGCGCCTCGACCTGTAGCGTCCAGGGAAAAGGGCGCTCCCAGGCGATAGAGGGACCCGCCCGCACACAAGAGTCCGTCCCCGAAGACGATCCCCGTCTGCGCCACACCGTAGAAGAGCTGCGCGAAGCTCGCGGGGACCGCGTCCTCGACCACCACGCGCTGGTCGGGGTGACCTACGGTAAGAGGTCCCTCGAAACGCAACGTCGCCTGGCGGCCCAGGCTGTTCGGCTGCGCCGCGCAGAATCGGTCCGCATCGGTCATGGCTCCGCGGAAGATCCAGATTCGACCGCTGTTGAACCAAGAGTGATCCGCCCGCGCGTCGATCACGGCCCACTCCGCGCGTCCGTCTCCATCCAAGTCGCCTAGAATCCGCGGCGCATCGAACTGCACCGCCCCAAGGGGTGGATTGACAACGGGGAAGTCCTCGGAGCGCACTCGCCAAAGCAATGAGAACGTGCGTAGCGAGTAGACGTGATTGTAGTCGTAGGGCACCGAGCTGCCCACCACGAGATCCCGATAGCCGTCGCCGTTGATGTCATGTGCAGCGTGAATCCTGGCCCCGAACTCTTGATAATTCCCGTAGGGGTATGGAAGGTACGCGAGGTCCTCCCCGGTCGCCCCTGACACCACGTGCACTCCGCTCTCGGGAACCGCGAAGATCGCCGACCCGGGTGCCCCGGCGGCGTAGTCGGGGACCCCGTCGCCGTCGAGGTCTCCAACGCTTGCGATCGAGCGCCCGAAGCCGGAAAGGGGAGCACGGCTGTCGACCCGCAGGAACGCCCCCGTCGCGCCCGAGTAGATCCGCACGGTGCTCGACGTCGCGCCGCCGACGGCGTAGTCCGGCACACCATCGAAGTCGATGTCCCCCAAGCTCGCGACCGCGTTGTTGATCGCGCCTGCACCGTAGTGGACACGGATCAGGTGCCCAGTTGGCCCGCCGTAGACGTACACCGTGCCTGCCGAGTGACTGGCCACCGCCACATCGTCGAACCCGTCCTGGTCGACGTCACCCAGCCCTGCCAGGACCTGGCCCCAAGTCGTGAAACCCGGATCCAGGAAACGCACCAAGTGCGCTCCGCTCGCTCCGCTGTGCACATCCGCGTAACCACCGTATCCGCCGCAGAAACAATCCCCGAGATGGTGCCAGAGGATGTCGGTCACGCCGTCTCCATCGAAGTCTCCTGCGGATGCCGCAGCATAACCCGGCCCCGCAAAGGGGTCGCCCGGGACTGACAAACCGGTGTGCTGTAGCGTGCGGCCGTCGAACCAGTGCAGATCGGCGCTGTCGTAGGGATTCCCGGCCGGAAATGCCGGACCCGAAAGCGCCAACACGATGAACTCGCCATAGCCGTCGCCATTGAGATCTTCTATCGGGACAATATCGAAGATGCGATCGACAGGGTGCAGACCGTCGATGACGCCGTAGAGCGACTGGGCGGGGGCGGATAGTGAGGTGCAGAGGAGCAACACACCGCGTTGGATCGCAGAGACGAGACGCGAGGAAGGACTCACGGCAGTTCCTCCCCGTAGAAACGCAATCCGCCGAAGGCATCGGACACCAAGAGTGTCTTGGGCAGCCCCAGAGCGGGGAACGCCGGTCGGATCGTCAACCCGTACGCATCACCCGGTGTCTCGATGCGCGTGGTGACGTTGTCGAAGGCCCAGGCGTCAGTGCTCGGCGTTCTGCGCAAACGCAAGATCTCGATGCCATGGCCCGGGACTCCTGCATAGACCGCGACGAGGTCGTCGTCGACCTTGTCGACCGCGAGCGCACGTACGTTCGAGTGCAAGTTGTCGAGGGGACCGGCAGGCGCGGTCCAGGTCGCCAGCAGATGTTGCGCGGGCAGCCCCGTCGACGACCGTGGAAGGTCCGGCACGTCGGTGATGTCGTAGACGTAAACGTGCCCACCGAAGTCCGCCACGAACAGGAGCACCTGGGCACCTTCGTCGACACCCACGACGACGGTCTCGATCCGCCACGCACAGGTGCCTGGATCCGGCAGCACGATGAAGGGCAGGTCGGAATGGCCGCCAGGAAAATCGTCCTGCTCCTTGGGTAACGACGTGAACCGCCAAAACTGAACGAGCCCGTGCGAGTACTTGCCCATGAGGTAGGCCGTCTCCGGATCGATGTTCTGGGGGGCGAACCAGGTGTTCGCGAACCGCGCATCGAGGTCGACCAGACCGGTATTCGGCGGCTCGGTAACAAGGACCGTGCCGGCGAGCGCCTGGATAGGATACTGCGCGTGAGAATTGCCCAGTGTGAAGCAGGGCACCGCGAGGAGCCACTCCTCCGTTGGCGTCGATGCGCCGCTCACGGCCTCCGGATAGCGTACGAGCGTAGGAGTCCACGTCAGGGACGTGCCGGGCTGCTCGATGCCGCGTTTCCACCACTCGGTCGATGCCTCGCCGGGAGCGCTCGCGGAGGGAATCGGATCCCACTCGGGGTGCGTGTTCAGAACGAACTGGTTACCCAGCTCGCTCTTTGCAGGGAAAGGCAGAGACACCCGGGTACCGCTCTGCGGTTCAAGATTCGCAACTCCTACCAAGAGTACGTCGGTAAGAAGTCGAGTCCGGTCAACGACGACCAGTCCATCGGACGTGCCGCCGGACGCCAAGAACGCATAATCGATCGGATCAGAGCCGCTCGCCCTAGCCGTCGCCCATGCCGTGAACTCCGGTCCACTGGTCGAGGCGTTGAGGTACCCGCGTCGAGCCTCGCGTTGGAATCGGTCGAGCGGCAGGTCGAACACCCGAGTCCAGTCCTCCGCAATGCTCACCGGGAGCGGGGGGGTCGGATTCTGGTCCACCTGGTGGCGCACGACAGACCAACCCGTCACGGCCCCACCGCCCTGCGCGAATGCGGCGGCTCCCTGTCCCACGAAATAGTGGTGGACGACCGACGGCGTGGCTGGATCGTCCCCGGGAGTCTCCCACTGGTTGTTCTGCGGACACACGATCCCAGTATCCATTCTACGATCGTTGGCGTTCGGTGGCAGCGGCGGCGGTGTGGCGGGGCCAACTGCGAGCTCGTTGCCAACGGATCGAGTAAAAAGGATGCCGTCCATGAAGGGCAATCCGTCGTTGTGTGAGGAGGTCAGGATGCGCGGATCGGAGATGCAATATCCGATACCATTATTGTACCGACCCTTGTGGTCATGGGCCGTTGAATCGCGGACGAAGACCGGTGCACCGACACCCGACGGAGGGCTTGCCAGGTCGTAGAAGGTCACGCACGACTCGTTCAGCAGGTCTTGACCTGCCCCGAATGGGAGGGCTGAGTCTCCGTCGGCCTGATTGTTGTGGAAGAACTTCAGTGTCTCGCTGCCCCCGGTCGTGGACTGATCCGGAGGCACGTAGAGGGAAAGACCACCTGATGTCACGTACCCGATCTCGTTGCGGTTGGCGCTCAGCGCCGAAGAGTCGTAGACGATTGTGGTGGACTGCAGCGAGTATCCGGTCAGGTGATTCGCTGACGCCAGGTTGATGCCAGCCAGCGAAGTGAAGGTGTGGCTGTAGTTTCCCCGTGGCGCCATCGGCAAGCTCGCTCCGAGGAATGGATAACCAGACGCCGTGACCACAACAAGTTTGTGCTTGCGTGCGCTTCCCGGCGGTGGATCGACGAGCTCGACACGCCTTGCGAAGGTGGTGTCCATGCGGTTGGCGCCTGCCGTGGTCGTGTCGAAGGGCGGGAGGTCGGTCGCGCGCACCATCTCCTTCCATGTCCCGTAGCTCGACTGGGGAGACAGGCCGTCCAGACCATGCCAGTGAGGCTTGCGCTCGATGGCGATCGGATCTCCTTCTTGATGGTCGATGGGCATCGTCGAGCTCCATGCCTGCTGTAGGTTGAATCGGACCCAGTTCAGGTGATCGACGGTGCAGTACAGATAGCGCATCAGGGTCGTCGACTCGTCCCCTTCGATGACATCGTGCTGCACAGCCACGTCCGTGAAGAACGGGGGCTCGGAGCGGTCGAGATGGTCGAAGTGAACGGAGCGCGACATGTCTCGGTAGTCGAGATTCCAGTACAACTGACCCGTCTGGGGAATCTGGGCGTAATGCGACCCGTCCCCGAAGACGGGTCCCCACGAGGTGCTCCAGCCCGTCACCTGTTGCGTGCTCGGATCGACCACAGGTGTCGCCCGCACGACGCCGTGCGGACCCATCGCGACGTAGACGGCAGCACAGTTCCCGGGACTGGACGGGGGGTGATCGACGGCGATACCTAGCGGGAAAGCCTCGCTGAAGGTCCGCCCTGGGTTCTGGAAGGGGAACCCGGGTCTCTCCCCGAGCGCAACCTCCCACGTCGCGGCAAGTTCGTAGCCGGTTCCATCGGCTTGGAGCTGCGAAGGCGGTGTCGCGATAGGCCAATCGAGGCGATCACGCACTGCATCCAGATCGTAGAACCGAAGCCGTGACCCGCCGTCTTTCTCTCCGAACGTCGCAAGTAGGTAGCGTTGGCCGTCGACCCACGCGAACTCGAGCTGGTTGCAGTAGCGCCGGCTATCCTGCGCCGGGGAGTTTACGTCACTGGCATCGTCCAGTCGGACCGTGGTGTTCCACGTCGAGTTCCCCACCGTAGTTTCCGCTCGCATCACCCAGAGCCCCAATGGGCCTCCAGCGATGAACAGGAGATCCTCACGGTCGTTGGAAGCAAGGCCATCCGTAGGAACATCCGTGTCCAGGAGCAGATTCGCATCGGGGTCCAGAGCGAGCGCCGCTGCACGTACGCCCTGCTTGCCGGCGCGCACTCGCTTGATGCGAGTCGATTCGTAGAAGGGATTCATCACCGCTGGGTCGGAGGCACGGTCGACCCCGCGTAGATCCGCGAACGTGATGACCCCGCCTTCGCAGATGAACATGAAGTGTCCCGCCTCATCACCCGTAAGGGTCGACATGGTCGAGTAAGGCCAGACGCCGATCAGGCGTGTCAGGTCGGGGGCCGCGGGCTGGTGGGCATACGCCCCCCCCCCCCCCCCCCCGGCAAGTGCGGCGCAGGAAGCGATGAATCGCTTTGCGCAGTGTGTGGTGAAGTTCAGCATGGCATGGCTCCGAGGCACGGATCGACCCGCGCCCGTGGCTTCAGCGTACATGCGACCGATTGCCACCACAAGCCCCCCCCGCGGTCTCGTTGGCGCCCGACAGCGACAGGGGACTACCCAGTTGAAGCCGCGAGGCGGCGACGAAGGGCGTCAATCCCGCAGGACCGTCGGACGGTCCGCGCGGTGTCGCCTCTCAAGCGGTCTCTTCGAGTCCTTCGAGGTCGAAGTCGTCCTGTGCGCCCGGATCGCGGCGCACGGGCCCGGCGG
>CAYOBN010000152.1:0-8865 GCA_964402175.1 uncultured Planctomycetaceae bacterium
CGACCAAGACCGCGCGCACGGGGAACCGCTGGCGCAGATCGAGCACGAGCTCGCCCTCGTGCTCGATGTCGAGCTCGACGCGCAGCACGCCGCTGTACCCCTGCATGAACGAATCCGCGATGGAGCGCACGACGGAGAAAGCGTGCCGCCCGGGCGGCAGGAGCGCGGTCCCGCAGCGCCCGTCCGCATCCGCGCGCCAGACCCGACTGGCCATGCCGGCTTCGCGGACATGCCGCAGTTGCCCGAACGTCCCGGGCAATGGGAACGAGGGACTCAGTCCCAGGTCGGTGGGCTCGACGCCCTCGGGCAGCAGCATGCGGACCGTGACCGGGATGGCCTCGGGGGCCGTGAGCTCGACCGGCTCCTCGCTGGGCAGAGTGACCTGAGCGCTCGCTTCCAAGATGGAGCCGAACGTCGCGTAGACCGTGTGCAGGCCGCTGCCGAGCCCCGTGAACTGGAACGTGCCGTCGGCGGCGGTCTCGGTTGCGGCGTCACGGTATGCCACTTCGACCGAGACCATTTTGCCGTCGACGGCCATGTGGCCGCGACGGACGCCGCCCACCACATCGCTGTGGCCGGGCACCGCGCCGCGCGTGGCCTGGACCTCGACCCCGCCGAGGGGCTGTCCCCGGGGATCGACGAGGCGCCCCCGGAGCGCCATGCCCCGCACGAGGCGCACTTCGACCTCGCGGGTCTCGCCGGGTGCGAGCGCGTCGACGGCGAGCGGCGTGCGCGGCCAGCCATCTGCGTACACGACGAGCTGGAGGTCACCCGGCACGATGCCGGTGTAGCGCTCCCCCACCGGGCCTGCGGCGCCCGCCTCGCGCAGGCGGAACTCGCTCGGGCTGAAGTTCACGTTGCGATAGCCGACGTCGAGCGCGTAGGTGTCCACGGCCGCGCCCGTGTCCGCTTCGACGACGCGCACGATGAGCGCTGCGCTGCCTTCGAGCCGTGCGCGCGCCGCTTGACCCGTGACGACGTCTTCTTGGGTCCAAGCGAGGAAACGCGGGTCGCGGATCTCGACGCGGTACGTGCCGGGCCGCACGTCGGGCGCGTACCAGTCGTTCGCGCGACCGGGCTCGGGCTCGAGCGCGATGCGCGCGCCGTCGGCGTCGATCGCGTGCACGGTGCCGGGATCAGGCCGGAAGGGATAGAAGGGCCGCGTCGAGATCGACACGACGAGCTTGCGCCGCGGATCGGGTCCCTCGTAGCGGAGCTCGACCTGCGTGACCTCGCCGGCTTTGGTCTCGATCGTTCGATCGGGGATGCGGATCGAGCCCGCGCTCGCAGTGATGCGGATGCGCCCCGGGGGCAGCCCGGTGATGCGGAACTCGCCGCTGTCGGGCTCGACGTAGGCCGTCGCACCGACGCTGTCGCGCGGACCGAAGCCCGAGTTCCAGTTGTGGTGCGCGCTGACGCGCCAGCCGTCGGTCAGGAGCTGTCCGGCGCTGTCGACGATGTAACCGACGATCACGGCCTCGGGTTCGAGCGTCGTCGTGCCGAGGTCGAGCTCGGCGCCGGGCAAGACCTCGTGCCAGCGCCAGCTCACACCGCCGAGGCCGGCGGAGCGCGCTCCGAGGGTGAACTGGAAGGCCCGCGGCGGCACGAAGCTCACTCGGAACTTCCCGTCGGCGTCGGTTTCGAAGGGCGCGGGGTCGGTCCAGTTCGCGGGCAGACCGTACGCGCGCACGCGCTCGGAGTTGGCCTGCCAGCCATGGACAGTCAGGGTCACCCCGGCGAGGGGCGCCCCGGCTGCGTCGACGAGGCGCCCGAAGAGCGCGCAGGGCGGGTCGGCTGCAGGCGGATCCTGAGCCAAGAGGGCGGCGGCGGCGAGGAGGACGAGGCGGAGCATGCCGCCAAGGTATCAGTCCTCGTCCAGATGGACACGGAACCGGTCCTGCAAGCGCTCGATGAGCCGCGTGTGGATCTTGCAGACCCGCGACTCCGAGAGGCCCGTGAGCTCGCCGATCTCGCGCATCGGGAGCTCCTCCCAGTACTTCAGGTAGACGATGCGCGCCTCCTGCTCGGACAGCTTCTGGGAGACGAGCGTCAGGAGCTCCTCGCGCGAGAGGCGCTCGCCGGGGGCCTCGGTCGAGGTGTCGGCGACGACATCGAGCGCCGGGCCGCCGTCTTCGTCGTTCTCCTCGCCCGGCATCGAGCCGAGCGGTGTGCCCGGCAGGCCGACGCCGAACGTCTGCTGGTACACGTCGAGGCCGAGCCCCATCGCGGCCGCCACTTCATCGTCAGCGGGCGGTCGACCGAGCTGGGAGCGCAGCTTCTCCGCGGCGCGCTTCTGCTGTTCGATGCGCTGGCGCCACGGCCGCGGCAACCAATCCTGGCTGCGCAGCTCGTCGAGCAGCGCGCCCTTCACGCGCAGCTCGCAGTAGGACTCGAAGCGCACGCCGCGGTCCGGATCGAAGCCCTCGACCGCGGAGATCAGGCCGACGCTGGCGGCCGTGAGCAGGTCACCGCGGTCGACGCTGCGCGGCAAACGCGCGCCGAAGCGGCGCGCGATCTCCTTCGCGAGGCCCTGGTACGCCTCCACGAGCTGGTTGCGCGTCTGGTCACCGGGGGCCGCGAAGTACGCGTCCCAGAGGCCGTCGACGAGCGCGGGATCCACGCGCGGGCGCCGCGCCGCCGTGGGCTGCGGCAACCGCACCAGCTCCTCGGCCAGGGGGTCGGCCTCCGACAGCGTGGCGAGCGCGCCCTCGGCTGCCTCGGCGTCGACGTCACCGGAGTCGGCGACTTCGGCGGCGGCTGCGCCGTGCGCTTCGTGGGCCTCCGGCAGAACCGGGGCCCCGTCCGGTCCCAAGGGAGCCCCTCGCTCCCCGGCCCGGGCCAGGTCTCGTGCGGTATCCAACGCTGCTGTTCGGTGTCCCTCGGCCGACCGTGCGGTGGTCGGGTGTGAGGGGCCACGGGTCGTGGCGATGCGCGTTTCCTACCGCTTCCCTGGGGGGCGATGCAACAGGCACCACTCCACCTGGGGCGCGCGCGGTCCGCCGCGCGCGCGGCGAGGCGCGCGTGAGTTCATGCGCCTTCGGCCGAATGGCGCGCGAACTCAGGGGTCTGACGCATCGGCGACAGCCGCGCGCGCAGCCCGAAAAAAAATCCCGGATTTCGGGCAAGCACACGCCCTTCCGCGCCACGTGTTGCACGGGCGACCGGTCTCCGATGCGCTCAAGGACGCGCTTCGGCGTCGGCGCCCGGCGCGTCGTGCGGCGCGTCATCGGGCTCGTAGCCGAGCGCATCCAGCACGGCGCGCTCCGCGCGGCGC
Source organism: uncultured Planctomycetaceae bacterium (assembly GCA_964402175.1). Taxonomy (GTDB): domain Bacteria; phylum Planctomycetota; class UBA1135; order UBA1135; genus JAWKUK01. Next base: position 3,275 of record CAYOBN010000152.1, read on the forward strand.
ATCGCCGCCCGCTCGTCGGGGTCGTGGTCGTCGTGGCCGCAGAGGTGCAGCGCGCCGTGCACGAGGTACAGCGCGAGCTCGCGGGCGGAGCCCACTCCGCGGTCGGCCGCGACCGCCTCCGCGCGGTCGACGCTGACGTAGAGCTCGCCGCTGGGCCCGCCGCCGTCGTCGCCCAGGTCGAAGCTCATGACGTCGGTGACGCCCGGATCGCCGAGGAACCGCGCATGCAGGTCGGCCAGCGTCGGATCGTCGACGAGGACGACGTCGACGTCGATCCCCGGCCGCCCGCCGTGGGCGAGCGCCGCGTCGACGGCCGCCGCGACGGCGGCGTCCGTCAGCGGCCGGGCCGCGACGCACCAGGTGATGCCGACCGCCATCGCCTCAGCGACCGCGGCGGCGGTCGTCGCGCCGCTCGGACGACGGTTCGTCCTGCGGTTCGTCCTCGGGGGTCGGCTGCGACGGGGCGAGGTACGCCTTCACGATGCGCGCGACGAGCGGGTGCCGCACGACGTCCCCGGCGTCGAACTCGGCGATGCCGATGCCTTCGTAGCCGCGCAGGCGATGGATCGCGTCCATGAGGCCGCTGCGCACGCCGCGCGGCAGGTCGTTCTGCGAGGGGTCGCCGGTCACGACCATGCGCGAGTTCTCCCCCATACGGGTGAGGAACATCTTCATCTGCCCGACGGTGGTGTTCTGCGCTTCGTCCAGGATCACGAACGCGCTCGAGAGCGTGCGGCCGCGCATGTACGCGAGCGGCGCGACCTCGATCACTCCGGCCTCTTCGAGGCGCGCGAGGTCCTCCATCTCGACCATGTCGCGCAGCGCGTCGTAGATCGGCCGCATGTACGGGTTCAGCTTCTGGTGCAGGTCGCCCGGCAGGAAGCCCAGGTGCTCGCCCGCCTCGACGACGGGGCGCGAGATGATGAGGCGGCGCACCTCGCCGCGGCGCAGCGCTTGGATCGCGGCGGCGACGGCCAGGTAGGTCTTGCCCGTACCTGCGACCCCGAGGCCGAAGGTCAGAGGACAGCGCTCGATCGTGTCGAGGTAACGGCGCTGGTTCTCGTTGCGCGGCTCGATGGGCCGCGGACGAAAGCGCACGGGCGTGCCCCGCCCCCCCGCGGCGCTCGCGCCGATGCCGGCGCCGAAGGCCGGGCGGCCGCCCACGAGGACGACTCCGTCGCCGTTGCCATTTCCGCTCGGCGAGGTGTTGCGGCGCTCGGGCTCGCCGATGGGGCGATCGAGCAGGATCGACTCGATCTCGCGCACGCCGAGCTCGCGCCCCTTGCGCGCTTTGCCCAGGAGGTGCTCGACCCGGCGCTTCGCCTCCGTCACGCCTTCGTCGGGGCCCTTGAGGCGCAGATTGCCCGCGCGCGCGAAGATCTCGATGTCGAGGTCCTGGCGCAGGAGCCGCGCGTAGCGGTCGTAGGGGCCGAGCACGAGGATGGCTTCTTCGTGCGAGCGCAGGGGTACGGTGGCTTCGGCCAAAGGCAGGTCCCTCGTGGGTCTTCGGGCGCCCTCAGAGGGCCCAGTGGAACAGGAACGGCCACGTCACGAGCGCGACGGGGCCAGCGACGAGCAAACTATCGACCAGATCGAGCATGCCCCCCGAGGGCCCGAACGTCGTCGCGGCGTCCTTGACACCGACGCGGCGCTTCGCGGCGCTCTCGAGGAGGTCCCCCGCCTGGGCGGCGAGGTTGACGAAGAGGCCCGCGAGCGCGCCCGATGCGAGGCCGAGCGTCGGCAGGGGCAAGAGCCCGCCGAGCTGCACGGCGACGCCCGCGGCGACGCCCGCGACGAGTGATGCGACGCAGCCCGCGGTCGTCTTGCCCGGCGAGATGCGCGGGAAAGGATGGGTCTCGCCGATCGCATTGCCGACGTAATAGCCCGCGATGTCGCCGATCTTGCTCAGCAGCAAGAACGCGACGAGGCCGCCGACACCGAGCACGTGCCGCAGCGGCGCGACCGCGAGGAGCGGCAGCGCGAACCACGCGGCGATCAGCACGGTCGGAAGTGCGCGGCGGCGGCCGTGCTCGGCGGCGCCCTGTGCGAGGCCCGGCAGCGAGCCCAGCAACGCGGCAGAGAGCCCGCCCGCAACGACGAGCCCGAGGCCGCGCCAGTAACGCGCGCCCTCGGACCACTCCGCGGGCAACTGTCGGGGGCTCAGAGGGTCGAGCCACGCAAAGGTCAGGAGCGCCCCGACGACAGCGGCCGCGGCCGCAGCGAAGGTCGCTCCGCGCCGCCGCGTGAGCCCGATGCGGTCGGCCTCGACGAGGCCCCACAGGGACAGGACGAGGCCCGCACCGAGCGCCACGCGCACGCCGTTCGGACCCGCGGTGCAGTACAGCGCCAGCGCGACCGCGACGGCGAGCACGCCGCCGACCTTGGTGCGCTGCAGCACGCGGCTCTGCTTCGAGCGCGGCGCGGCGACGGATTTCGCGGCCGGGAGGACGGTACTCATGCGCGGTTCCTCGTGGTGCTGATGTCGGGCTTCGCCTCGAGGTTCGGCCCTGGCTGCCCCTCCGGGCCCTGCTCGGGACGAGCCGGGGCGGCGAGGCCACCGAACTTGCGGCGCCGACCAGCGTAAGCGGCCAGGGCCGCCATGAGGTGCGGGCGGCGGAAGTCCGGCCAGCACACGTCGGTGACGTAGAGCTCCGCGTAGCTGGCTTGCCACAGGAGGAAGTTCGAGAGGCGCAGCTCGCCCGCCGTGCGGATCACGAGGTCCGGATCCGGCGTCACCGGGTCGTAGAGGTAACGCCGCAGCGTCTCTTCGTCGACGTCGCCGGGGGTGAGCTCGCCGCGCTGGGCGGCTTCGAGGGCGCGCCGCAGCGCGTCCGCGATCTCGGTACGCCCGCCGTAGGAGAGCGCGAGGCGCAGCGTCATCCCGGTGCCGGAGGCGGTGAGCTCCTCGGTCTCGCGCAGGGCGCGCTGCGCGCCGCGCGGCAGGTCCTCGAGCCGGCCGATGGCCGAGAGGCGCACCCCGTTGTCGAGCAGCGTGCGGCGCTCGGTGCGCAGGAACACGCGCAGGAGCTGCATCAGGCTCTTGATCTCGAGGCTCGGGCGCTTCCAGTTCTCGCGGCTGAAGGCGTAGAGCGTGAGGCTGCCGAGGCCGAGCTCCGCGCAGGCGGTCACCGTCTCGCGCACCGACTCGACGCCGGCCTGGTGGCCGCGCATGCGCAGGAGGCCCCGCTGCTCCGCCCACCGCCCGTTGCCGTCCATGATGACGGCGACGTGCTCGGGGTACGGGCCCCCGAGGTCGGGACGGGGCCGCGTGGGTCGCTCGCTCGCCATGGTCGTGCTCCGGGCGCCCATTAGAGCCCGCGGGACAGCACCGCGTCGCGTTCTGCGCCGACGGAGAGCAGCACCACGGGCACACCGACGAGCTGCTCGAGGCGCTCGACGTAGGCCCGGCAGCGCTCGGGCAGCTCTTCGAAGCGCCGCACGGCCGAGATGTCCTCGGTCCAGCAGGGGTGCTCTTCGTACTCGACCTCGACGTCGTCGACGCTGGCGAGGTGGGCGGGCCACTCGGTGTAGCGCTCACCCGCGTGCAGGTACGCGACGCCGATGCGCAGCGTGCCGAAGCCGCGCAGCACGTCGAGCTTGGTCATCACCCAGCCGTCGGCGCCCGCGAGCGCCAGCGTGTAGCGCATCGCCACCGCGTCGAACCAACCGGCGCGCCGCGGCCGGCCCGTCGTCGAGCCGTATTCGTTGCCCGCGGCCCGCAGGCGCTCGCCGTCGGCGCCGTGCAGCTCGGTCGGGAAGGGCCCTTCGCCGACGCGTGTGCAGTACGCCTTCGCGATGCCGATCGAGCGCCCGATCGCCTGGGGCGGCACGCCGGCGCCGCTCGGGATGCCGCCGGGGCCGGTGCTGGACGAGGTCACGAACGGGTAGGTGCCGTGGTCGAGGTCGAGCATGACCCCCTGCGCGCCTTCGAACAGGAGCTCGTCGCCCGCCCGCCACGCCTGGCGCAGGAGCGCGCCCGTGTCCGTCACGAACGGCGCCAGCCGCTTGCCGACGGCCGTGTAGCGCGACACGAGTTCCTCGACGTCCATCGGGACCTCTTCGTGCACGCGCTCGATGATCGCGTTCTTCTCGGCCAGGTTGGCCCGCAGGCGCAGCGCGCAGCGCTCGGGGTCGAGCAGGTCGCCGACGCGCAGGCCCGTGCGCGCGGCTTTGTCCGCGTAACACGGCCCGATGCCGCGGCCGGTGGTGCCGATCCGGCCCTCGCCCTTCCAGCGCTCGTTGAGCCCGTCCAGGCGCTTGTGCACGTCGAGGATCACGTGCGCGTTGGCCGAGAGGCGCAGGTTGGCGGGCGTGACCTCGACGCCGCGCTTCACGAGCCCGTCGATCTCGCCGAGCAGCGTGATCGGGTCGACCGCGACCCCCGCGGCGATGACGTTGACGATGCCGGGGTGCAGGATGCCCGACGGGATCAGGTGCAGGACCCACTTCTGGCCATCGACGACGACCGTGTGGCCGGCGTTGGCCCCGCCTTGGTAGCGCACGACGTAGCGCACACGGTCCGCGAGCAGGTCGATGACCTTGCCCTTGCCCTCATCGCCCCACTGTGCACCGAAGACGCTGAGGGAGGCCATGGGTCAGTTCGCGGGGGCTCGGGCAGGGGGTGACGGAGAAGGACACCTCGGGCCGTCGCCCGAGGCCCCGGATTCTCGCGGCCCGGGGAGGGTGGGACAAGCGGAAACGGCAGGCGCTCCCCCCCGTTCCGGAGCCCGACGCCTGCCCCCTGCGCCACCCTGTCCACTTCGGCCTCACTGCAGGTCCACGACCACCGCGTCCGAGACCCGGCTCGTCGCGGTGCCGCCTGGGCCGGTCAGGTCGCGGAACCACACCTGGTAGCGCTGGCGGCCCGGCTCCGCCATCAGCTCCGGCGGGCCGAGCACTGTGCCCTGGGCGTCCGTCGTCACCGCTCGACGTCGGATCGGCGAGCCGAGGCACAGCGTCCCCTGACCCCCGGCGGGCAGCGGGAACGAACCGGGCTGCGTGCTCTGCAGCCACAGCACCGTCGCGTTCGGCGGCAAGCCGCGCGCGACGAGGTGTCGCCGATCCGAGTCGACGTACGTCGAGCCCAGGTACTCGATCGTCGGGTCACTGCCGAACGAAGTCGCGGGCCCGTCGCAGATTTGCTGCGAGCGCGCGAGGGGCAGTTCGAAGACCTGCCAATTGCTCGAGGTCGGAGTTGGGTCGAGCTCGGCCGTGAAGGTCGCAAGCGCACCCTCGGGGTCGACGAAACGCCGCGCGCTCACCATCGGATGTCCCACCACCGCGCCTTCGAACCGATCGACTCCAGGTCGGTACACCGGTTCACCGTCCGAGAGCATCCAGTTCCGAAATCCCGATGCCCAGGTGCCCACTCGGGCGATGCAGTGCACACGACCATCCTCGGCGATCGAACCCTGAACGAAGTCGCTGATGGGCTGACCGCCCGTATCGAAGCCGGGCTGCGCGGCATCGAAGACGAGACTTCCGTCACGCACGATCCCGAGCGCTCCGTTCGAAAGGCGCACGCTGGAGGCCCAACTGCCGCTCGAGTTGACATCCATGATCGAGGAAGCGAACCCGACCGCCTGCAGGTG
>CAYOBN010000153.1:0-8739 GCA_964402175.1 uncultured Planctomycetaceae bacterium
ATGGTCATGCCAGACACACCAACCGGCGCGCCCTACGGGCACGCCGCTTGCGGCGCCCGGGGTTGCGCCCCTCGGGGACTACGGGCCCGGGGAGTGAACGCCTCCTGCCCGCCCGCCTGAAGGCGAGCGGGCGGGCAGGAGGCGAAGCGAGTGGAACACCAGAGGGCGCAGGAGAGTGAGCGTGTTCGGCGCGAGGGTCCAGGTGGCGCTGCAAACGAAGAGGCCCGGCTGGGGGCGCTTCTTCGGCGGGGGACGCGTACACCGAATCAGAGGATGATGGGGGCGTCGCGCGTGGCCACCGAGACCGCAACTGCCCCTGTCGGGCGATGTGCGCCGAATCAGACGTTGGTGCGGCTCGATGGCTCGATGGCTCGATGGATGGCTAGGGATCGTTGGTCGTCGCTCTGGCGGCCGGGACTGATGTACGCCGAAGCAAAGGATGTGCGGACGTGATGTCGGAGATACCGGCGTGTTGCCGTATCGGACTTGGTATATCCGCCGATTCAAAGGTGATGAACCAGATGCACTCGATTTCACGCAACGCGAACGCAGTAGTGCTCGACCTGCGGCCGAAGCTCGCATACAATCCCGTAGCTGCGCTCGAGCATACGTTCGCGCAGCCCGCAAGCAGATCCGGAGGAGACCTCTGGGTTATGCAGCAGAGCACTCGAAGGAGAGCGAGTCCATGGTACGGAAGGCAACGACCAAGCGTTCAGAGATGACACCCGAGCTCCCGTTTCCCAGGGGACGTGGTGGCGCGCGCAAAGGCGCTGGACGGAAGGCCGAGCTCGATGAACGAGGCAAACGCGTGCACGGCACACACTCCAAGCGGCCTATCTTCACCCGTCACCGGCCGTTGCTCGTGACCGTGAACATCGTGCAAGGGCTTCCTTCGCTGCGGCGGGCCGACCTGGGCGCGCGGGTGTGTGCCGCGATCGAAGCAGGCAACCAGCGTGACGACTTCCGCGTCGTACACTTGGCGTTGCTGTCGAATCACCTGCACATGATCTGCGAGGCCGACGGACCTGAGGCGTTGGCGCGGGGGATGAAGGGCCTCGGTGGACGGATCGCGAAGGCGGTGAACGCCCTACTGCACCGCAAAGGGGCAGTGATCAGCGGGCGGTATGACCTGCAGGTGCTGCAGTCGTTGCAGCAGGTGCGCAACGCTGTGGCGTATGTGTTGCGCAACGGAGAACACCATGGCCTTGGCCATCCTTGGCGGACAGGGGACGGAGTGCCGACGGTGGATCGCTGGACGAGCGCCGCGTGGTTCAGCGGGTGGAGTGATCCCGTCCTCAATGTTCCGGGAGGTGGGTGCGGGGCGGGAGTGGTGCGGCCGGCTCGGACGTTCTTGATGTACAAGGCGTTCGAGGGGCGAGGATTGTCGTACTGGGACCCGATCCCGGGTATACGCAAGCGACACGTCGTAGGGAAACGGCGGGCGCGGGAGCATGCGCGGGCTGCGAGAGCCCGGACATGACAGACCGCTCGGCGGGCGGGCCGAGGTCCTCCGGATGAAAGGAGGCGGGAGGCTCAGCTGCGCGCTGTGCGTGAACGGTCTTGAAGCTCGACGTGCTCGCTGGGCGAGGGAGGGCCGGGCTCGGGTCCGGTGGACCGGGCAGTGGGATGATCGCCGCTGGGCCATCCGTCACGGCTTGAAGCGGCCCACCGATCGGCGAGAATGGGGGCGTGGTGGAGCCCCCTTGGTGGTCCGATGACTTTCCCCGGCGGCCGGGGGTGTACCTCTTCCGGGATGGGGAGGGGCGCGTGCTCTACGTTGGGAAGGCGTCGAGCTTGCGGGCGCGGCTCGGGTCCTACAAGCGGGAGGGCGGCGATGGTCGCTTCTTGGTGCGGTTCCTCGTCGACGAAGCTCGTCAGGTAGAGACGATCGTCACGCGCACGGAAGGGGAGGCTCTGCTGCTCGAGGACTCGCTCATCAAGCAGCACAAGCCGCCGCACAACATCCGACTGAAGGACGACAAGTCGTTCCGCATGCTGCGGCTCGACCTGAACGATCGTTTTCCGCGGCTGAAACACGTGCGGGCGCACTCGCCCGACATGGGCAAAGAAGGCGGCCGGAGCAGGTACTTCGGTCCTTACGCGAGCGCCGGCGCGCTCCGGCGGGCTGTCGCCGACCTGCACCGGGTCGTGCCTTTGCGGGACTGTCCGGACTCGGTCATGGACCACCGGAGCAGGCCTTGCCTCAAGCACCAACTCGGCTTGTGCTCGGCGCCCTGTGTGGGATTGATCAGCGCGGTGGAGTACAGCGAGCTCGTCGCGCGGGCGAGCAAGATCCTGTCCGGGGATACTGCGGAGCTCGAGCGCGACCTGGAAGGGCGCATGCAAACGGCGTCCGAGCAGATGGACTACGAGCGGGCCGCGTTCTGGCGCGATCGGCTGTTTGCGCTGCGGCGCACGGTCGAAGGGCAAGGTGTGCGGCCGCGCGACGAGGTCGCGCGTGACGTGCTCGGTCTCGCGCGGCGCGGCGATATGGCGTGTGTGCACCGGCTGGCGTTTCGAGACGGGCGACTCGCTGAGTCGCGCACACACACGTTCCGCTCGCAGCTCCCCGACGAAGAGCTCCTGCACACGGTCATCACCGCGCTGTACGGCGGCGGACGACGCACACCGCCCGCGGAGCTCGTGGTGCCCGCCGAGCCCGCTGAGGTCGCGCTGTTGACCGAGTCCTTGGGGGTGCGTTGTTTCGTGCCCAGCAGCGGCGAGCGCCAACGGATGCTCGACCTCGCAGGGGAGAACGCGCGCACGGCGCTGGCCAAGGACGGCGCGGAGGCGGCCAGGGACGAAGAGGCGATGGCCGAGCTGATCGATATGCTGGATCTGGATGCAGGCACCGAGGTGGTCGATTGCTTCGACGTCTCGAACCTGCAGGGCACACACGTCGTCGCCAGCCGCGTACGCTTCCGCCGCGGACACGCGGATCGGGCCGGGTACCGCCGATTCAAGATCCGCAGCGTCGAGGGCCAGGATGACTTCGCTTCGATGCACGAGGCGGTGCGCCGCTCGCTGACACGGGGCGTCGAAGAAGGCGACCTTCCGCACCTCGTGGTGATCGACGGTGGGCCGCAGCAGCTCGCACGGGCGCTCGAAGCGCGGCAGGAAGCGGGCGCTTTCGACGTGCCGATGGTGGGGCTGGCCAAGGCGCGGGCGGAGCGGGCCGTGCGCGGCCAGCGCAAGCAGGCGGTCGAGGAGCGGCTTTGGTTACCCGAAGCCGAAGCGCCGATCGAGCTGCCGCGGCACTCGCAGGCGCGCCTCCTGTTGGAGCGTATCCGCGACGAGGCGCACCGCTTCGCCATCACGTATCACCGCAAAGAGCGCGGCCGGATCACGAGCCGGCTCGATGCGATCGACGGGGTCGGACCCGCGCGCCGCCGCGCGCTCCTGCGCCGCTTCGGCAGCGTGGCCGGGGTCGCCGCGGCGAGCGTCGAGCAGATCGGCAGCGTCGAGGGCATCTCGCCCGAGCTCGCGCGGCGCATCGTCGACGCGCTGCGCGAGTGAGCGCGCTGTGCTCCGCTCAGACGTGATGGACCGGGCCCTCACCGCGCGCTGCGGCGTGCAGCGTGCGGCGCACATAGACCGGCACCATCTCGCGGCGGTAGTCCGCATCTCCGGGTACGTTGGGCATCGGCTTGCATTGCCGGTACGCCTCCTGCGCGACGGCCTCGACGGCGGCGTCGAACTCGGCCGTGCCGATGCGCACGCCGCGCAAGAGCTCGTCCGCGCGTTTGACGAAGATCGGCCGCGCGACGAGGGCTACGGCCGCGACTGCGGCGTCCAACACCGACTCGTCCGTCGCCAGGTCGAGGCGCACCGCGCACCCGAAGAGCGGGAAGTCGATCGAACCGCGGTCGCGCAGCTTTCCGTACGCGCCGCGGTGACCGGCGGCCTGACGGGGGACGAGGATGCGCACGAGGACCTCGCCCGCGACGAGCTCCTTGTTGCGGATGCCATCGGCGCGCCACAGGTCTTCGATGCGCACCTCGCGCGGGCCACGCGGCCCCTCGAAGACGAGCGTCGCGTCGAGCGACATCAGCGCCGGCGCCGTGTCGTTCGACGCGGCCGCGACGCACTTCTTGCCGCCTTCGACGACATGGCAGACCGTGCCGTCCTTCTTCAGGCAGAAGCCGAGCGACTGGCGCCAGAAGTGCGTCTGGTTGTACCACTGGCACCGGGTGTCCAGCAGGACGTTGCCGCCCAGGGTGCCCATCGCGCGGAGCTGCGGCCCCGCGACCAGCGACGCTGCCTGCGCCAACGCCGGAGCGAACTCCAGCACGTCGAGGTCCGCGGCCACTGTCGCCAGCGGGGTCATCGCGCCGATCGCGAGCGTGCCGTCACCGAGGCGCTGCACACCCGCGAGTTCGGGCACGTGCGCGAGCGACACGAGGACCTCGGGCTCGAACAAGCGGTGCTTCATGTTCGGCACGAGGTCCGTGCCGCCCGCGATGACCATCGCGCGCTCGCCGTGCTCCGCGAGCAATCCGACGGCCTCGGCGACCGTGGTCGGTTCGAGCAACGTGAACTTGGGTAGACGCAACATCAGCCGTCCCTCCGTCGATCGTGCACCGCGAGCGGACCCGCCGCAGCGGCGGCGTTGCGCTGTTCGCGCAGCGCGCGTAGGACCTTGCCAGGTGTGAACGGCAGCTCGCGCAGGCGGATGCCGACCGCATCGAAGATCGCGTTCGAGATCGCCGGGATCGACGAGTGCAGGGGCCCCTCGCCGGCCTCCTTGGCGCCGTAAGGGCCCTCGGGGTCGATGCTCTCGACGATGAACGCTTCGATCTCGGGGGTGTCGAGGGCCGTGGGCATACGGTAATCGAGCAGCGACGGGCCGCTGTGCAGGCCGTAGCGGTTGACGTCGTGTTCTTCGAGCAGCGCCTCGGCCACGCCCATGTAACACGAACCTTCGATCTGGCCCGCGACGAGGGTCGGGTTCAGCGCGCGACCGCAATCGTGGGCGCACCAGACCTTTTCGACGGTGACCCGTCCGGTCTCTTCGTCCACGTTGACCTCGACGACGTGCGCCGTGAACGAATACGCCGGCGACGCGCCGATCGTGCCGCCCCGATAGTCGCCGCCGAGGGTCGGCGTGTTGTACGACCCCGTGCTGCCGAGCGTGTCGAAGCGCGCTTCCGTGAGCTGGAAGGCTTCGCGGGTCGTGAGGACGCGGCTCGCATCTTCGAGATCGAAGGCTTTGCCGCCCATGAGCCGCACGCGCTTACGGTCGACGTTCCAGGTCTCGGCGAGGGTCGTCACGACCTTCTCGCGTAGCTTGCGCGCGGCGTCGATCGTCGCATTGCCGACCATGAACGTCACACGGCTCGAATACGCGCCGAGGTCGACCGGGCACAGGTCCGTGTCCGCCGCGACGACCCGCACGTTGCGCACGTCCATGCCGAGCTCCTCGGCGACGATCGTCGCGACCACGGTGTTCGAGCCCTGGCCGATGTCGTTGCCACCCGTGAACACGGTCACGAGGCCCGAGCGGTCGGCTTTGAGCTGAATGCCCGCTTGGGGCATGTCGTTCGGGTAGATCGGGTAGTTCGTGCCCGAGATGTACATCGAACCGGCGACCCCGAGTCCGCGCCCGCGCGGCAGCTTGCCGTAGCGCTCGCGCCAACCCGAAGCGCGCTCGACGAGCGCGAGACACTCGAGGAACCCGTTCGAGGTCACTCGCTGGCCGTTGACGGTCTTCGTGTGCGCGCCGAGGAAGTTCTTGCGGCGCAGCTCGATGGGGTCGATCCCGAGCCGGTGGGCGAGCTCGTCGAGCTGGACCTCGAACGCGAACCGCGGCTGCACCGAGCCGTGGCCGCGCTTCGGCCCGCACGGAGGTTTGTTGGTGAAGACGCGGGTCGAGTCGAAGCGGTAGCTCGGGAAGGCGTAGGGCCCGGTCAGGAGCTGACCCGAGTAGTACGTGGTCACCAGGCCGAACGAGCTGTAGGAGCCGCCGTCGATCAGGATCTTGGCATCGACGCCCGTGATCGTGCCGTCGCTCTTGGCGGCGGTCCGATAGCGGAGCTGCATCGGGTGCCGGCCGCGGTGGGCGTAGAAGACCTCTTCGCGCGTCCACAGCATCTTCACCGGGCGGCCGGTGACCATCGCCAGCTTCGCGACGCAGAACTCGAGGCTGAACGGATCGGATTTCCCGCCGAAGGCGCCGCCGAGGCACGGCTGGATCACGCGGATCCGCTCGGGGGCGAGCTCCAACACGCTGGAGATGGCGCGGTGGACGTAGTGCGTGATCTGCGTCGACGACCAGAGCGTCAGGTTGCCGTCCGCGTCGTAGCGAGCGACCGCGCAGTGGGGCTCGATCGCGCCGTGGGTGGAGCCGTGGAAGCGGTATTCACCCTCGAGCACGATCTCCGCCGAATCGAAGGCACCGTCGACGTCGCCGAAGTCGAGACGGACGTGCTTGGAGACGTTGTCACCCTTCTTGCTGGTGTGGATCGGCGCGCTGTGGCCCTTTTCCAGCGACTCGCGCGGGTCCAAGAACGCGGGCAGGACCTCGTACTGGACGTCGATCAGGTCGAGCGCTGCGAGCGCAGTGTCTTCGTCGATCGCTGCGACCGCGGCCACTTCGTCGCCGATGAAGCGCACCTTGTCGACGGCCAGCGCGTTCTCATCGGGGGTCCACGGGATCACGCCGTACTTGATCGGCAGGTCCTGGCCCGTGATGACCGCGTGCACCCCGGGCAGAGCCAGCGCGCGCGAGGCGTCGATCGACACGATGCGCGCGTGTTTGTGCGGGCTGCGCAGCGTCTTGGCGTGCAACATGCCCGGGAGTTGGATGTCGTCCGTGTAGACCGCGGTGCCGGTGGCCTTGGCGAGGCCGTCCACCTTGCGCGCAGGCTTGCCGACGACGGAGAAGCTGCCGAAGGGCGCTTCGGGGCCGTGTTGGTCACGGGCGGCCATCGTGGTCCTCCTCTTGTGCTCGCTGCCAAGCGGGGACGGGCGGCGCGGTGTCGAGCGCCTCCGCGATCGCGGTCTCGACGGCCTGCACGATCTGCGTGTACCCCGTGCAGCGGCACAGGTTGCCCGACAGCGCGGCTTGGATCTCGTAGCGCGTGGGCTGCGGGTTCGCGCGGAGCAACGCGCGCGCCGACAGCATCATGCCGGGCTGGCAGAAGCCGCACTGCAGCGCGCCGCAGCGGTCGAAGGCGTCCTGCACCGGATCCGCGCCCTGTCCGCCCGCGCGCACGTGGGCGGGGCGCAGGCCTTCGATCGTCGTGACCTCGCGGCCCGCGGCGTGCCGCGCGAGCATCAGGCAGGCGAGCTGCGGCTGCCCATCGACGAGGACGGTGCACGCACCGCAGTCGCCTTTGTCGCAGCCTTGTTTCGAGCCGGTCAGTCCGAGGCCGTAGCGCAGGACCTCGAGCAGGGTCCAATGGTCGGGCGCCGCCGTCGTGTGGGCGTCGCCGTTGACGTGGAGCGTGAGGGGTCGCACGGGGCCATTGTCGCCTCTCGGCGGGGCCCCGTCACCTGTTCTCGCGCGATCAGCGCCGGGTTGCGGCGGATTCCGGCTTGCTGCGCCCCAGCGCGAGGCTCTGCTCGACCCGCGTCAGGAACGCCGGGCCGCGGTGGGCTTCCAGCGCCTCCACTTGACGCCGTGCGTCGTGGCGCCCGTCGTCCCCCGGGCGCGCCGGGGAGTTCTTGCGCGAGAGGTCGTTTGCGACCGGCCCGAGGCCCGCGCTTCCGGCATGGGCCGCCAAGGCGGCGACGAGCGCCCAGTCCTCGCGCCCGATGGCGACGCCGGGCCCCGCTTCGAGGTCCAAGGGCGCGGGGTGCACTCCGAGCGGCACGAGGTCGAGGCGCGGCGCGTCTTCGTGGCCGAACTTGCGCTTCAACGCCACGCGCCAGGTGCGCTCCGTCGCGTCGGCGTCGACGCTGGCGAAGCGGCCCGTCGTGAGCTCCTCGACATGCAGGCCCAGGCCGAAGCTGAACCACGCGGGCAGGTCGCCGTAGCGGTCCGTCGCGAGCTCGAAGGTCAAGGCACGGACGAGGCGACCCTCCGCCGCGCGCCGCGTCCCTGAGGCGTGCGTCTCGACCCAAGCCGCGACGCGGAAGGGGTGGCCGTCCACCTCGGTCACGGGCCGCTCGTCCGCCGTGACCGGCACATCGGTCGCTTCGAGGGCTTCGAACGACTCAGCGTCCGCGGCGTCGCGGGTGCGCGCCAGGACGATCACTCGGCCGGGACCGGCGCCGGGGAAGAGCGCGTCGAAGCGGTCGAGCGCCGCGCGCTGCACCGTCTCGGCGCCCTGCACACTCACGACCGTCGCATCCGTCGCGCAGACGATCCGCCCGCAGCGGCTCACATCGAGGCGGTATCCGAGCGCCTCCGCGAGCGGCGCCACTTGCTCGAGCGTCGCGCGGGTCGCAGCCGGCAGGTTGGCGGGGGCCATTGCGAGCGCGAACCGTTGGTTGCGCCAACGGACGAGGGCCGCGCTGGAGGTGCCGCCGATGGTCTCGCTCGGAGCGACGGACGAGGACACGAGGGGCGCTTCGACCCCGTCGCTCGCGCGTGTCTCGAACGGAGCGGACAACCCAATCCAAAGCGCCGCACCAGCGGCGAGCCCAATCACCAACTTGTTCAACGGAGAACCCCCTTTTGCGCCCGTTCTTCGGGCTGTAGCGGGGGGGGGCTGGAGCCCGAATTCTGGACTGCCTCGAAGGCTGCCTCGAACTGGGTTCGAACGGTACCAGGTACGAGTTTGCGGCACGACGCAC
>CAYOBN010000154.1:0-3812 GCA_964402175.1 uncultured Planctomycetaceae bacterium
CCACCCCCCCCGCACGCCCCGATTCCGACCCAATTCGGTCTCCCCACCCAAAATCCGACCCCAAAGACACCAGTCGGATGCAACTTCACCCGGTGATGGGCCATAGAAGGGGCGTGCGCGCGGGAAACCGCAGCGCACACCTCCCCTCCGCCAGGGGGTCGCGCTCGGTTGGCAGGCCGAGCGCGACCGGCTCCAGAGGTCCGAGGTCCCGGGGTTTCGCAGCCCCAGGATGACGGGCCGCGCGTTGGCAGGCGCGCGGAGCACCGGGCTTACGCCCGGCCGGCGGACGAGGGATGGGCAGGCAGCGAAGTGGGCGTCGTCGAGCGATCGGCGGCGCCCCTTTTTTCCTGCTTGGACATGTTTGTCCCACAGCCCGTCCGCGACCGCAAGTCCTGCGCGGCGGATTGTCCGAGGGGATGCCCCAGCGGCCGAGTCTGTCTCCTATTGGGGCAGGTCCGCGCGCCCGAGGGTCTCGACGGTGGGCGGGCCGCCGCCGACCAGGCGCACCTCCCGCTGCGGGAACGGGATGCCGATCCCCGCCGCTGCGAAGCGCCGCGCGATGTCGGCGTGCAGCCCGTTGACGACCTCGAGCCAGTGGTCGCGGTCCCCGACGAACACCCGCAGCTCGAACTCGAGCGCGCTGTCCCCGAAGCGCCGGAAGACCGAGTGGGGCGCGGGGTCCCGCAGCACCCGCGGCGCGGCGGCCGCCGCCTCCGCCAGCACCCGGTGCACGAGGTCCGCGTCGGTCCCGTACGCCACCCCGACCGGGATCATGACCCGCGTCACCGGGTCCGACAGCGTCCAGTTCACGACGCTGCCGGTGACGAACACGCGGTTCGGGACGATCAGCTCGCGGCGCTCGACGTCGAGCAGCGTCGTCGCACGGATCCGGATGTTCGTCACGCGCCCCTCCATCCCGTTCACGGTGACGAGGTCGCCGACGCGGATCGGCCGCTCGAAGAGCAGGATCAGCCCGGAGACGAAGTTCGCGAAGATCTCCTGCAAGCCGAAGCCCAGGCCGACCGAGACCGCGGCTGCGAGCCATTGGAGCTGGCTCCACGTGATCCCGACCTGGGCGAGCGCGACGAGCACCCCGAGGGTCACCACCGCGTACTGCGTGACGCTGCGCACGGCGTAGCGCTCGGCTGCAGTGAAGCCCGTGCGGTCCAGCAGCAGGAAATCGAGCAGGCCCGGCAAGCGCCGCGCCACCGCCGTCGTCGCGAACACCGCCAGGGCGACGATCAGCAGCTTCGTCGCGGTGAAGACGAACTCTCCCTCTTCCGGCGCACGGAACGGATAGAGCCGCACCCGATCGAGCGCACCCAGCGCCGGGATCTCCTCGCGCCAGACGAAATAGAGGCCGAGCAGCGTCACCAGGGCGCTGGCGGAGCGCACCGCGCGCCGCAGCTCCAGCCCGAGCGTCGCGAGGTCCGGCAGCTCCTCGACCTCGCGTGCGTCTTCGCCCGCTTCGCGCCGAGCGCGCGCTTGTTCGACGAGGATCCTGCGGCGTGCCAGCAGCAGCCAACGGAACCCGATCGATTGCACGACGAGCACGATCAAGAAGAGCGCCAGCGCGCGCTCGAACGGCTCGGCGAGCTGGCGCGCCGTGTAGTCGAAGCCGAAGCTCGATAGGCCGAACAACGCGACGGCGCCGCCGATGCCGCCGAGGCGCCAGAGCGGGCGCAGCGTCGTCATCCAGCTCTCTTCGTCGCGATAGCGCAGGGGCGCCGTCAAGCCGCCCTCGCGCAGCACCGCGCGCAGCCCGAGCCCCATCACGGCCATCGCCGTCAGGAACGCGAGCCGCCCGAGCCCGTCGCTGAAACCTTGGCGCCCTGTCGCGTAGACGACCTCGGCGAAGGAGCGCGGCACGACGAACAACGGGCCGAGCCACATCACGACCGCGCGCAGCAGCTTCGTGTTCTGTGGGCCCCATCCGAAGAACGCCTCGGCGGTGCCTCCCGTGCGCGCGATGCGCCGCAGCAGCGCCAGGAACCCGATATGCGGTAAGACCGCCAGCGCCCCCGCCGCGAGCGCGCGCGGGAACGTGGCGTCACCGCCCGCGTCGAGGACCGTCCACGCCGGCACCCCGATCACGAGCGGCAGGAACGCAGCGGCCAGCACATCGCGCGAGAGCGCGCCGAATGTCGGTGTGATGCTCGTCGAGCGCAGCGCAGGATCGCCCGTCGCCGTGCGCTGCCGCAGGCGCCGACGCAGCAGCGCGAGGGCCCCGAGAGCGAGCGCGAACAGCGCCGCGGTGCCCGGCCGCTCCACCGAACCCGTCGCCAGTGCCGGAGGCACCTCCGCCCAGCGCGCGGGGCTGGCGAAGTACGCCAGCGCCCGGCCGAGCTCGCGCACGTCGAGGCGCCACAGCGGCTCGGTGCTGCGCACCCAGAGCACCCGCTCGTCGATGAAGTCCTTGTAGGCGAGGGCCTCGGCCGCGAGCTTCGACTCCGCCACCTCCAGCGACGTCGCGAGGTCGAGCGCGCGCTCCAGGTCCGCGAGCGAATCGCCCAAGAGGGCGCCCTGGCGCTCGAGCAGCTCCAAGCCGAGCACACGCCCGTCTTCCCCGAGCGGCTCGGCCTCCGGGTACTCCTGCATCAGCAGCGCGAGCCGCGACTCCGGCAGTCGCAGCTCGCGCTGTCGCTCCTGGAGGTCGAACTGTTCGAGGCGCAGCTCTGTCAGCGCGCGCGCATGACGCGCGAGCCGTTGCCCGAGGCGGCGCATGTCCGGGAGCCCCTGGCGCTCGCGGCGCAGCACCGCGCCGATGCTGTGGGTGCCGCGCGCCAGCTCCTCGCGGCTGCGGGTCGCGGCAGCGCGCGCGGTCAGCGCTGCGAGGTCCGCTTCGGCCGCCGTCAGCTCCTGCTGCAGCGAGCGCGCGGTGTCGAGCAACGCGCTGCGCCGCTGCGCGAGCGCGTCGTTGGCTCGCGCGAGCGCTTGCAGCGCCACGTGTCGGCCCGCGACCTCGCGCGCTGTCGCCCGCGCTCTGGCCTCCGCGGCCGCAGCTTCGCGCTCGCGCGCCGCTTGGATCCGCTGCTCCAGCACCCCGCGCTGCCGCGCGGCGTCCTGCTTCAACGCCGCATACGCCTTGGCGCGCCGCTCCAGCGCGGCGCCGCGTGCGTCGAAACCCGCGAGCTCCGCCTCGAGCCGCGCCACGCGTGCGCCGAGCTCCGCCGCGTTCGCGCGGCGCTCCGCATCCTGCGCCGCCGCGAGCGCCGCGCTGGGGGCCCCGGTGGGGGCCCCAGTGGGGGCCCCTGTGGGGGCCGCAGCGGCCTCCGGCGCCGGATTCCCGTTCCCCGTCGCATCCCCCGGCGGAGTTCCGCCAGGTGGCGCGGGCGCTGCGCGCAGCGCTTCGAGCGCCGCGCGCGCCTCGGCGAGCCACGTCGCGAGGTCGGGCTTGCGCCGCGAGCGATCGGCCTGGCGTGCGTCGATCTCGGCGAGGCGCGCCTCGGCATCGGCGGCGACCTTCTGCGTCGCAGCGAGGGCCTCTTCGAGCGCCGCGAGCGCCGCGTTCTCTGCGGGCGCTTCGGGCAACGCGGGCAAGGGATTCGCCGGCGGAGCGCCTTCCGCCACGGCGCGTGTGTCCGCTTCCTCCGCGAGCCAGGTGTCGACCTGCGCGCGATGGGCGGCGGCGGCCAGCAACGCCGCCTCTGCCGCTTGCCAGCGGCGCGCCGCCTCCGCGCGCTGTGTCTCGTCGAGCCCGCTGTCCTGCGGCAGCGCCGCCAGGGCCGCGCGCACGGCTTCGAGGGTCGGCGGTTCGTCCTGGCCGAAAGCGGCGAAGAGCCACAGAGCGACGACTGCGAAGACCTGCATCG
>CAYOBN010000154.1:3912-8646 GCA_964402175.1 uncultured Planctomycetaceae bacterium
AACGCGCTCAATGCGTCAGCCAGAGATGCCCACCCGAGCGCACCGACAGGCGACAACCCGGCGGCACGAGCGTCGTCGCAGTGAACTCCTCGATGATCGCCGGGCCATGCAGAACACTGTCGTGTCGCAGCTCTTCGCGTGTGTACACCGGCACGTCTGCCGGAACACCAGCGAACACCGCGCGGCGTGTCGTCCGCGCGCGGGGCGCACGCGGCGGGTGATGGCCTTCTTGCTGCGGGGCTGTCCGTGCCTGCGGGCCCGGCGCCACGGCGCGCGCGCGCAAGTGCACCAGCTCGATGGGGTGGTCGTCGAGGCGCCAGCCGTAGCGCTCGGCGTGCAGCGCATGGAAGCGCGCCGCAATGTCCGCCGAATCATGCAGCGCCAGCTCGAAGGACTGGCCGCGATAACGTAGCGAAAGAGACGTCTCGAAGCGCAGCGCCGCGCGGTCGTGGCCCGCAGCGAGCAGCGCCTCCGTCGCTTCGGCCTGCAGCGCGCGCAGCGCCTCGGCCCGCTGCGCGGCACCGAACGCGCTGAGCGGCGCCAGCACCGTGCGCGCGCAGTCGACGAGCGCATCGGCGTGCGCCATGCCCCACGCGGACAACACACCCGGGTGGACCGGGACCAGCGCCCCTTCGGCGCCCATCGCCTGCGCGAGGGCCGCCGCGTGCAGCCCGCCGCCGCCGCCGAACGCGACGAGCGGCGTGCGGCGCGGATCGCGGCCGCGCTGCATCGTCATCACACCGAGCGCGCGCCGCATCCCCGCGCGCGCGACGTCGATGACTGCTTCGGCTGCAGCGCTCGGAGAGATCCCGAGCGCTCGTCCGAGGCGCTCGAACCCGCGCGCGACCGCGTCGGTGTCGAGCGCGAGGTCCCCGCCCAGGAAACCACCCGTCGCGACATGGCCCAGCAGCACGTGCGCGTCCGTCACCGTCGGCACGTCGCCGCGCCCGTAACACAGGGGCCCCGGGTCGGCGCCGGCGCTCTCCGGTCCGACGTGCAGCACGCCGCCCGCGTCGACGCGCGCGAGCGAGCCGCCGCCGCAGCCGATCGTGTAGAGGTCCAGCGTCGGCAGCGCGACCGGGTGGCCCGCGACCTTCACGTCGTCGACCGCGCCGGTGAGCCCCGCGCCTGGCGCATGGAAGGCGACATCCGTGCTGGTGCCGCCCATGTCCAGCGTGACGACCGGCCCGAGGCCCGCCGCCTCCGCCGCCGCGCCCGCGCCGATCACGCCACCCGCTGGCCCCGACAGCAACACACGCGCGGGCTCCTCGGCGGCTCGCGCGGCGTCCAGCGTGCCCCCGGCGCTCTGCAAGAGCTCGAGGCGCACCGGATCGAGCTCGCGCCCGAGGCGCTCCAGATAACGCCGCACGACGGGCACGAGCGCCGCGTTCACCAAGGCGGTGCTCGTGCGCTCGTGCTCGCGGTACGCCGGCAGCAGCGTCGCCGAACACGTCACCGGCAGCCCCAGCGGCGCGAGCGCCGCGGCGATGCGCTGTTCGATCTCCGGCGTCGCGTAGGCGTGCAGGAGGCACACCGCGACGCTCTCGGCCCCCGAAGCCGCGACCTCGGCGCGGAGGCGCTCCAGGTCCGCTTCGGTGGGGCGTTCGACCTCGATCACCCGCGGCGCGTCGCCCGCGGTACGGTCGGGGTCGGGCCACGAGCGCTGCGCGACCTCGAACCGGCGCTCGCGTGGGACGAGCGGCGCGGGCTTCTCGGGCTCCAGCGCGTAGAGCTCGGGGCGGTCCTGACGCCCGATCTCGACGAGGTCCCGGAAGCCGCGGTTCGTGACGAGCGCCGCCCGGCCCAGGCGGCCGGTCAGGAGCGCGTTGAGCGCGACGGTCGTCCCGTGCACGAGGCGCGAGCCCGCGTCGCCGCCGCCGGGGCGGAAGTGCGCGTCCAGCCCGAGGGCCGCGAGGCCGGCCACGAGCGCCCGCCCGGGGTCGTCCGGGGTCGAAGGGACCTTGGCGACGCGCACGGAGCCATCGGCGGCGCGCGCGGCGAGGTCCGTGAACGTGCCGCCCGTGTCGATGCCGACGCGCATGGGGGCGGGAGGATACGCCAGAGCCCCCCCGGAGCCAACGGAAGCGCGCGGTGCAAGTGGGCGGCTGGCCCGCTACCCTGGCGCCCTCCCCTCCGTCCCCGCTTTGAGCACCACCCTCGCCCTCCTCGCGTCCTACCTCCTCGGCGCGGTCCCGTTCGGCCTCGTGCTCGCCCGGGTCCTGCGAGGCATCGACCTGCGCCAGGTCGGCAGCGGCAACATCGGCGCGACCAATGCCATGCGCGCGCTCGGCAAGCCCCTCGGGACGCTCGCGTTTGCGCTCGACTGCGCGAAGGGCGCCGTACCGGCGCTCTGGTTCGCGCCCTACGTCGAGGCGCGCCCCGACCTGCCGCTGCTCGGGCCCGTCCTGTGCGGCGCGGCGGCGGTGGTCGGCCACTGCTTCCCCGTGTACCTGCGCTTCAAGGGCGGCAAAGGTGTCGCGACCGCGTGCGGCGCGATCGTCGCGATCGAGTGGCCGGTCTTCGTCATCGCGGGCCTCGTCTGGCTCGTGTTGGCGCTGACCCTGCGTTACGTGTCGCTCGCGTCGCTCGCGATGGGGGTGACGTTCCCCATCGCGGCGTACGTGCGCCGGCCCGATGCGCCGACGTTGATCGTCGGCTGCGCGGCGCTCGCGCTCTTGATCATCGTGCGCCATCGCGCGAACGTCGGCCGTCTGTTGGCCGGGACCGAGCCGCGCATCGGCGCGCGCAAGGCGCTTGCAACGGGGGGCGAGGATGGGCGCTGACGGAACCACCGTGCGCGCACAGCGCGCGCTCGTCATCGGCGACGGCAGCTGGGGCACCGCGCTCGCGCTCGTGCTCGCGCGCAACGGCGTCGAGACGACGCTCTGGAGCCACAACCCCGAGCGCAGCGCCGTCTTGGCGCGCGAGCGCACCAACGAGCGTTATCTGCCGGGTGTGCCGTTCCCGCCGGAGCTGCGCCTCTCGGCCGATCCACACAGCGCTGCGGCCGACGTCGACCTGGCTGTCTCCGTCGTCCCGACGCAGTTCGTCGCGTCCGTGGCGGCACGCTTCGAAGACGCGCTGCCTGGATCGGCGACCGTCGTCAGCGCCAGCAAGGGCCTGGAGATCGAGACGTTTCGCACGCCGAGCGAGATCCTGCAGCGCGCGCTCGGCGAGCGGCCCGTGTGTGTGCTGACGGGACCGAGCCACGCGGAGGAGGTCGCGCGCGGTTTGCCCGCGTCGCTCGTCGCCGGTTGCAGCGACGGCGGCTCTGCGCGCCTCGTCCAGGACGCCTTCAACTGCGAGACGTTCCGCGTTTACACGTGCCAGGACGCACGCGGCGCGGAGCTCGCTGCGGCGCTGAAGAACGTGATCGCGATCGCGGCCGGCATCAGCGACGGGCTGGGCCTCGGCGACAACGCCAAGAGCGCGCTGCTGACGCGCGGCATCGCGGAAATGGCGCGTTTCGGCCGCGCGCGCGGCGCGCGCGTCGAGACCTTCTTCGGCCTCGCGGGCATCGGCGACCTCGTCACCACCTGCACGTCGCGGCATTCGCGCAACCGGCGCGTCGGCGAGGCCATCGGCCGCGGCCGCACGCTGCAGCAGGTCCTCGACGAGATGAACATGGTCGCCGAAGGCGTGTGGACCACCAAAGCCCTCTTCGGGCCGGAGGCCGCTGCCGATCCCGGTGACATGCCGATCGCAGAGCAGGTCCACGCTGTGTTGTTCGAGGGCAAGGACCCGCGCCAGGCCGTCACCGACCTGATGCGCCGCGAGCCGACCGAGGAGATGCACGGCCTCTTCGATGGAGCTGTCCGTTGAACCCGGAGATCGGCTTCATCGGGCTGCTCGGGTTCACGGTCGCGTGTCTCGCTTGCGCGGCGTGGACGGGGCGTCGGCGCCGCATTCGGCCGCACCTCATCGCGGTCCTCGGCGCAGTCCTGGGCCTCGTCGGAGCGATCGCCTTCGCGCTGCGCGTGGGGGAGCGCTACGACCTCGCGACGGCCGGTGTCATCACGCCGGTGCACCTCACCCTCGCGCGCATCGCGACGGCGGCGTACCTCGGCCCGCTGATCACGGGGCCGCTCGTGCTCGCCGGGCGCCTCCGCGGTCGCTGGCACCACCGCCTCGCTTGGACCGCGATCGTGCTCACCGTCGCCGCGACGGTGACCGGGGCGTGGATGCTGCTCGCGGCCGAGCGCCTGCCGCACTGAGCTGGGCGCGTTACGGTCCCAAGAGCAGTCGCAGCTCGTCTGCGAAGAGCGCGGGCACCAGCAAGAGGCTCACGTTGGCGAACAGCGCGATGCCCGCCACGAAGAGCCACGTGCGGCGCGCCCGGACCGTCACCAGCGCGTAGAGCGCCCCGACCGCCGCCGGCGCCGACGCCACCCACTGCAGGGCGCTCGCGCTCGGGTGCCACCACCCCAGCTTGTGGGCGAGCAGCGACAGCCACAGCACCCCCCAGCCCAGCGTGGCGAGGATCATCGCCCGGACCCAGGTCCGGTGCCTGCGGCGCACGCGCCAGTCAGGGCGCTCGAGGGGGCGGAGGGGGCGCGCCATGGGCCGACAGTGTCACCGGCCGCGCCCCTCCGGTCCATCGGATCCACCCCCGGGTTGACGCGACGCCTCGGTCACCCTATGCTCCCCGCCCCTGGGTCGGGCCGTAGCGCAGCCTGGTAGCGCGCTGCAATGGGGTTGCAGAGGTCGGAGGTTCAAATCCTCTCGGCCCGACCA
>CAYOBN010000155.1:0-8598 GCA_964402175.1 uncultured Planctomycetaceae bacterium
GCGCGCGCCGCGCGCGCGCCCGCGCCGCCAAGTCGTACCTGGTACCGTTCCATGCGCACGACCCGCCGCCGGGGAGGCCGTGCGGCTGACCATCTCCCGGCCATTCTCCGGGTCATTCTCAAGGCCTCATCCAAATTCTGGACCCTAAGTCCAAATTCTGGATCGTCTCCCGGCCGCTGGCGTCACACTGATCCCCCTTCCGTACGCTGCCTTTCGGCACGCTCCTTGCGCAGGACCTGGGCCACCCGCACCTCCGACCGCGTGCCGAACTTCGACCCTTCGATCGCCGCTGCCGCCCTCCCGCTGGCGTGCCGTGGGCCCGTGCAGCGGGTGCTCTCCGCGGGACCCGATGAGCGGGTCGAGCTCGTCGCCGCGCCTGCGGGGCCGCTCGTCGTCCGCATCGTGCGCGATGCCCGGGGGTTGTCGGGGGAGCTCGCGGTGCTCGCGCGGCTCAGCTCGCCGCGCCTCGCACGGCTCGTCGATGGGGGCACGCTCCCGGGCGGCGGGGCGTTCCTGGCGCGCGAATGGGTCGCCGGCCGGGACCTCGCCGAAGGGGGCCCTCGCGCGCCTGAGGAGGCCGCCGGCCTCGTGCTCGAGGTCCTGCTCGGCCTCGTCGACCTCCACCGCAGCGGCTTCGCCCACGGCGACCTCAAACCCGCCAACCTGATCTTGCGCGCGGGCGGCGGCGTATCGTTGACCGACTTCGGCCTCGCCCGCTCGGGGCGCGGCCGCCGCCAGAGCGGCGGGACCGTCGGATTCGCTGCGCCCGAGGTGCTCGTCGGCAACGAGGCCACCCCCGCAGCGGACCTCTTCTCGCTCGGCGTCACCTGGCTCGCGCTCCTCGGCGCGCCGTTGCCACCGCCATCGAAGCTGTACGGGCGATTTCCCGCCGAGTCGTTCCTCGTCGCAGCCGGCTTCGATCCCGATGCGCTGCCAGAGCTGCACCGCGACCTCATCAGCGAGCTCCTGCATCGCGACCCGAGCGCCCGGCCGAGCTCCGCAGCCGAGTTCGCTCGGCGCCTCGCGGCGCGCCTCGATGTCGATCTCGGAGGAGGTGCACAGGCGCCTCTCGAAGCCCCGTACTGGCCGCGCGCTGCCGGGCGCGAGGCCGAGTACCGCGCGGCGCTCGAGCGCTGCACCGCGCACCAACACGTCGAGGTCTGGCGACTCCCGAGCGCCGCCGAAGCCCGCGCGTTCGCGCGCGAAGTCACATTGACCGAGGCGGTGCGCGGGCGCGCGGTGCAGTTCGTGGACCTCGAAGCGGAGCTCGCTCGGGTCGGCGACTCAGGCGCGTTCGATCGTTGGCTCGCGGGACTCGAACGGCGCAACGCGACGGCGACGCTCGTGCTCGCGGGCAGCCCCGAGCCCTGGACCCAAGAGCTCGCGCGTGCGCTCGCTGCGCTGCATCCGCTCCGCGGGCTCGTGCGCTGCGTCGGCCCGGACGTTGCATCCGCCGAAGGCGACGTCGTGCTTCCGCCGCAGGGCCTCGGAGTCACGCTCACGCTGCTGCAGAGAGCGCTGCCTGGTGAGACGTTCGAGAGGCTCGAAGAGCTCGCCGGCGTGCTCGCCGCAGAGACACGCGGGGCCGCCGAAGAAGCGGCCGCCCGTGTCCAAGCGCTCTTCCGCGCTGGTCATGTCGTCGACGCCGGCGATGGCGCGCGGGTCGTTCAGGGAGTCGACGCGCTCGCAGCGCTCCGCGCGAGTCCGCGGCAGGACACACGCGCACTGCGCGCCCTGCCAGAGCACCAGCGACGCTTGCTCGGAGCGCTCGCCGCGCTCGACGGACTCAGCGCCGAAGAGACGCTGGGGATCGCGGGCGACGGATGTATCGAGGATGATCTGAACGAGCTCCTACGCGCGGGTTGGTGCGATATCCAGCGTGTGCGTAGCCAGCGACGTGTGTTTTCGCGGCTGACCGTTTCGCTCGTGGAGCTGGGATTGGAGCGCGCTGTGCGGCGCGCGATCTTCGCGCGTGCAGCGGCGCGCATCGCGGCGGAGCCTCTGAGCGAGTCCGTCTTGGCGTTGCGGTACCTCGCCGAGGGCGCCCAGGTTGTACCCGCGCTCGTTACTGCGGCGCGCGATGGCATCACCCGCGGCGCGGCGCAGAAAGTGCGCGCGGCGCTGCTCCGGTTGCGCGAGCGAGCCGCACGCGAAGCCGAGCCGATGGCAGCCGAGCTCGCGGCAGAGCTCGCCTTCGCACTGCTGCAAACGGACGACGTGCGCGCAGCCAAGGACGAGCTCAGAGCATTGGAGGGTCAAGCGCGGATACAAGCGCGCGTCACACGTTTGCGCGCCTTCGTCGCTCGCGCCGAGCGCGACCCCTCTCGCGAGCGCGAACTCTTCCTACAAGCAGGCGATGTCCAGAGCGCCGCGCGCGTGGATGTGCATTCAGCGCTGAATGCAGGTGACCTCGATGCCGTTGAGCGTCTCGCGACGGCCTATATGGACGACCTCGGCGACTCCGCCGTGCTCTCCAGCCTGGACCACGAAGCCCTCGCGGCACATGTGGACATCTTGAGCGCCGCTGCGCTCGGTGCGCTTCGGCGCGGCGAGCGGGCGCGTGTCGACTTCTGGAACGCCGCAGCTCTGTCCCTTGCAGAGCACACTGAGTTCGCATCACTGCGAGCGTCCGTCCTCTTCAACGTTGCGACGGTGCAGCGCCGTCTCGGCGAGCTGCAGGTCGCGTTGCCGATGTACGAGCAGGCGGTCGCGGAGAGCAAACAGCTCGGCCGGGCCAGCACCCTCGCTCGGGCGCGATTGGCGCTCGCCGGCGTCCTGCGCGAGCTCGGGCGTGTCGCCGAAGCCGAGCCGCTCGCGCTCGAAGCGCTCGGTACGCGGCGGCGTATGGGGGATACGCCCGGAACAGCGCTCGCGCGTGGTGTGCACGGATTGATCCTTGCGGATCGCGGGCACTTGCACGCCGCAACCGTCGAGCTCTCTCAAGCTGCGATCGAGCTGGAGCGAACCGGACAATCGGAGCAGGCGGCTCTGATGTCGGCGCGCACCGCTGAAGTCCGCGCTCGGAGCGGGCGAGCGACGGAAGTCGCCGAGGCGATTCGGAGCTACGGCGTGCGGGAGCCACGCATCGATATCGCGCTCGCGCGCGCTGCGGCGTGTTCTGGCGCGAAGTCGCTCGCTCTGGCATCGGCGGAGCGTGGGCGAGAGTGCGCCCAGAACCTCGGCTTCAAACAGGTCGCGCGGGAAGCAGAGCTGATCTTGCGCGAGCTGGACCCAGCGCGTACTGGATCGGACGCTGCGGCGGGTAGGGGTGATTCGATCACTTCGCTCGTCGATGACGATGAGCTTGTCCTTCAATGGCTCAGAGCGGAGAGCTTCTCCGGAGGCGCGGCGTTCGAGTTCGCGCGTGAGCTCGTCGCTCGCGGTCGGGACGATCGTGCTGCCCGACTCGCGATCGCTGTCGCAGCGCGTGACCTGGATCCAGTGCGGCGCGAACGTGCAGCCGCGCTCGCCCGAAGCGCGCTCGAGCGTGTGCTGGCAGGCGCGGATCGCGCGGCGGTCGAGGCCGCTCCGTGGCTCCTTATTGGTTTGCCGGATCCGCACCCCGCAGACCTTGAACGCTGGCAACTCCAACCGGAGGACGAGATGGACGTGTTGACCGTGCTCGGGATCAACGAGCGGCTCGTAGAGCAGCAAGACCTGGATACGCTCCTGCGCGCGATCGTCGATGCGGCGCTGGAGGTCACCGGAGCCGAGCGTGGGTTCATCGTGCTCGAGGAGGATGGCAGGCTCTCGCTCGACCGTGCGCTCGACTCGGCGCGAGGTGATCTTGCAGCGGACGAAGTCGAGTTCTCCAGCTCGATCGTTCGCGCTGCGTTGGAGCGAGGCGCACCGCTGCGTGTCGCGGATGCAGGCGAAGATGTCGAGTACAGCGCAGCCCGTTCCGTAACCAGCTTCGAGCTGCGCTCGGTGTTGTGTCAGCCGTTCGCCGTCGAAGAAGGGCTGCGCGGCGTGGTGCTCGTCGATGAACGGCGGCGGCCCGGAGCGTTCGGCCCCCGCGAAGAGCGCCTCCTCGGGCTCCTCGCCGGTCAAGCAGCGCTTGCGCTACGCCAGGTGCGACGCCTCGAGAGCATCACGCGACTGCGCGACGAGCTCGCGGCTCGTGTCGTCGAGCGCGAGACTCGGCTCGAAGTCGCCGAGCGCCGCCTCGAAGCCCGCGGGCAAGTGGCGCCCGTTGAAGGGTTGATCGGCGACTCTCCGTCGATGCACGCTGTGCACAAGCTGCTGCGCCGCATCGCCCCGAGTGACTTGCCGGTGCTCGTGACGGGAGAGAGCGGCACGGGCAAAGAGGTCGCCGCGCGCGCGCTCCACGCGCTCTCACCGCGGGTGAAGGGGCCCTTTGTCGCGGAGAATTGCGCGGCCCTGCCGGCGACGTTGCTCGAGTCGGAGCTCTTCGGCTCGCGCAAGGGCTCCTACACGGGGGCGGAGCGCGACCGCGCGGGCCTCTTCGAGCGCGCCGACGGCGGGACGCTCTTCCTCGACGAGATCGGCGAGCTGCCCCTCGACCAGCAAGCCAAGCTGCTGCGGGTCCTCGAGACCCGCGAGGTCCGCCGAATCGGGGACACGGAGACCCGGTCGGTCGACTTCCGACTGGTGGTCGCCACCCACCGGGATCTGGCGCAGGAAGTGCGCGAAGGGCGCTTCCGCGAGGACCTCATGTACCGGCTCGACACGGTGCAGGTGGTCATGCCGCCCCTGCGCGAGCGCCTCCAAGACGTACCGCTGCTCGTCGAGCACTTCGTGCGCCTCGCCGGCGCACGCGAGGGCCGTGTGCGCCGGGTCGCGCCGGAGGTGTTGAAGGCTCTCGTCGCGCGGCCCTGGCCGGGCAACGTGCGTGAGTTGGCCAACGAGGTCGCTCGTTTGCTCGTGCTCTCCGATGGTGACCTGGCTGACCCGACGCTCGTGCGCGGCCCCGCCGGACCGAGTGAGGGGGCGGGGTTCGACCTCGTGCGGCCCCTCGCCGAGCTCGAGCGCGAAGCGATCCTCGCTGCCCTCGCCCGGACGGGCGGGGACAAACGCGAAGCGGCGGAGCTGCTCGGGATCTCGCGGGCCAAGGTCTACCAGAGGCTGAAGGAGTGGGGGCTCGGCGGCGGCGACTGACGGCCCAATCCCGTGGCTGTGGGAGGGTTCAAGCCTGTCGCAACGCCGCCAACGTTGTCCGCTGTAGGAAGTCGCATAATCGGTGCGGCGTTGCGGCGCGCGTGACCGACGCCCGAAATGCGCGCTCTTGGACCAGTCCCGAGGCGATCGGGCCGATACGCCGTATTGGGGCCCTTCATGGCCTCCGCGTCCCCGCCCAAAGCCACCCCCCTCTTCCTTCGTGCGAGTCCTCAGCCTCGTCGTGGTGCTCGTGTGCCTGTGGATGTCGCTGTCCGGGCACACGGCTCCGTTGCTCTTGACGATGGGTGCCGCGTCGATCGGCCTCATCACCTGGCTCGCGATGCGGATGCACGTCGTCGACGAAGAGGGGGTCCCCTTCGACGTCTCGCACCGTGCGCTCCCGTACAGCCTCTGGCTGCTCGTCGAGATCGTGAAGTCGAACATCGCGATGGCGAAGCTCATCACGCGGAAGGAGCTCGACCTCGATCCACAGCTCGTGCGCGTTCCGACGGGTACACGCTCGGACCTCGGGCGGGTGGTGTATGCCAACTCGATCACGATGACGCCGGGAACGGTGACCCTCGAGGCGACACCGGGCGAGCTCGTCGTGCACGCGATCGATGGTTCGACGGCTGCGGGGCTACGCTCCGGTGACATGCAGCGCCGCGCGACGCGAGTCGCGATCGGACGAGGGCAGAACTGATGTACGACTTCGCTGCACTTCTCTTGTTGGTCGCGATGGCCTTGTCGCTCGTACGAGCACTACAAGGACCCACTGTCTTCGATCGGATCCTCGCCGCGAACATGTTCGGGTCCGCGACCGTGTTGATGATCACGACGGTCGGTTTCATGATCGACCGCACGGACTTGGTCGACATCGGGCTGATCTACGCGCTCGTGAGCTTCACGGGCACGATCGCCGTCCTGCGCTACGTCGAATACGAGCGTGTCATGGCGGAGAGACAAACGAAGCGGGCGCTCGCCGCTCCCAAGGAGCAGAGCTGATGGAGACCGTACTCGACATCATCTCGTGGATCCTCCTCGCGTTGGGCGGAGCCGTCGCTGTCCTGTCTGGCGTCGGCTTGCTGCGCTTTCCCGACGTCTACTCACGGATGCACGCGACCAGCATGCTGGAGTCGCTCGGGGCGTTCTGTGTCCTCCTCGGGCTTTTCCTGCAATCCGGGTTCACGGTCGTCGGCGCCAAGCTCGTGATCCTCTACGTCTTCTTACTGCTGACTGCGGCCACCTCTGGGCACGCCCTCGCGAAGTCCACCTACGAAGCCGGCGTCAAACCGTACGAGCGACCTGGTCGGCGCTCCGAGCCGCAGCTCGGTGAAGGGAGCAACGGACAGTGACACAGTTCCTCGATGTCATTCTGCTGACCTTCCTCGCGGTGGTCGCCGTCGCTGCGGTCCGCATGCGCGACCTCTTCGGCATCGCGATGCTGCTGGGGGTGTTCAGCTTCCTGTCTGCGTCGCTGTTCGTGGTGCTGGATGCCGCGGACGTTGCGATGACCGAAGCCGCCGTGGGCGCTGGGGTGTCGACGATCCTCGTACTGAGTACCCTCGCAGCCACCGGAAAGACCGTGCGCCCACGCAGCGGGCGCTGGAAGCTCCCCCTGTTCGTCAGTGTTCTGGTCGGCGCCGCACTCATCTACGGGACGTTCGACATGCCGCGCTACGGCGACGCCAATGCACCGATCCAGGTGCATCCGATCGCCAAACACTACATCGAGGTCTCACCGCAGGAGAGTGGGATCCCGAACATGGTGACGACCCTGCTCGCGTTCTACCGAGGCTTCGATACCCTCGGCGAGACCGGAGTCGTATTCACCGCAGGCATCGGCGTGCTCGCGTTGATCGGGCGACGCCGCCGCCAGGACGGCACTGCGACGGAGAGCCTCGGACCCGATGTCGTGGCCGAGAAACACATGATCGTGCGCGTCGTCGGCAAGATGATGATCCCGATGGTGCTCCTGTTTGCCTGCTACGTGCAGGCCCACGGCGACTACGGGCCCGGCGGTGGGTTCCAAGCTGGTGTCATCTTCGCCAGCGGACTGATGATCTACATGCTGCTGTTCGGCATCGACGCGGCGGAGCGCCTCGTTCCGCCGAGTGTCCTGCAGCGCCTGATCGCGTTCGGTCTTCTGCTCTACGGGGGCATCGGTGTCCTCGACATCCTGCAGGGTGGGAACTTCCTGGACTACCGCACGCTCAGCAGCGACCCCAAGCACGGCATCCACTACGGTGTGCTCGGCATCGAGCTCGGGGTCGGCATCACTGTCACAGCGGTGATCACGACCATCATCTTCACGTTCACGGGTTACCTGCGGCGTGGGTCCGCGGCCCAGGAGGTCTGACCGTTCCGCCATGAGTGCCCTCGGTCTTTACAACTACTGGGTCTTCATCTTCCTGATGATGTGCGGGTTCTATTTGCTGCTCTCAGCGAGGAACCTGGTCAAGAAGATCGTCGGCCTGAACCTGTTCCAGACGTCGGTCTTCGTCTTCTACATCTCGACAGGTAAGGTCACCGGCGGCGCCGTCCCAATCTACACCGAGGGGGTCACGATCTACAGCAACCCGCTGCCCCACGTCTTGATCCTGACAGCGATCGTCGTCGGCGTCGCGGGTACCGCGCTCGGCCTGGCCTTGACCCTGCGGATCAAGGACACGTACGGCACGGTGGAAGAGGACGAAATCGACGCGAAGGACCCGCTCACGTGATCTTCGAACACGCCCTCGCGCTGCTCGTGGTGCTGCCGATCCTGGCTGCCCCGACCTGCATTCTCCTCGGACGCGCCCGGCTCGCGCTCGTCGTCGCACT
Source organism: uncultured Planctomycetaceae bacterium (assembly GCA_964402175.1). Classification (GTDB taxonomy): domain Bacteria; phylum Planctomycetota; class UBA1135; order UBA1135; genus JAWKUK01. The sequence goes on from CAYOBN010000155.1 coordinate 7,942, forward strand.
CGCGGCGGCGTGGAGCAGCTTCGGGCTCGCTCTGCATCTGACGTGGCGCGTCGTCCAGGAGGGACGAGTCACGTACGACATGGGCGGCTACGCACCGCCGGTCGGCATCCAGTTCAGCCTCGATCCTGCCGGCGCATTGGTGATGCTGGTCGTCGCGGCGATGGGGGCAATCCTGCTGCCCTACTCCTGGAAGAGCATCCAGCGGGAACTGCCCGAGCACAAACACGTCTGGTTCTACGCGTGTTTCATGCTGTGCTTCGCCGGCCTGCTCGGGATGACGGCGACCGGGGACGCATTCAACTTGTTCGTGTTCCTGGAGATCAGCAGCCTCTCGACGTACGTCTTGGTCAGCATGGGCCGTGACCGCCGCGGGTATACCGCCGCGTTCCGGTACCTCCTGATGGGCACGGTCGGCGCGACGTTCTATCTGCTCGGGGTCGGCTATCTCTTCATGATGACCGGCACCCTGAATATGGCCGATATCGGTGAGCGGCTGATGCAGCCTGCGTGGAACGGCTCGGGTCTCGTACACGAGACGACGACCGCGCGCGCCGCCCTTGCGTTCTTGACCGTGGGTCTGAGCCTCAAGGTTGCGATCTGGCCGCTGCACCTCTGGTTGCCGAACGTCTACACCTACTCACCTTCGACGGTCAGCGC
>CAYOBN010000156.1:0-8575 GCA_964402175.1 uncultured Planctomycetaceae bacterium
GCGAGCAGCATCCACTTGCGCTCCTTCGCGCCCTCCTCGGGATCGAGGGGCAAGGCCGTGAAGAGAGTGTCCGTAGGGTCCGCATCGATCAGTGCCGCAGCTTTCCTATGCAGCACGGACTCCAGCTCCTTGGCGGGCATCTCGGGCAAACCGACGACCCGCTGGCTTAGGACGGTGGAGCCGAGCGCGAGCACACACGGACCCGGTTGCAGGCCGTTCGCGCGCGCAAAACGCGCGATCTGCTGCGCCGCACCCGACCCGGGCTCGACCGTCTCTTGGAGCCGTGCGTAGGAGTTCCCCCGCTCTGTGGTGTAGAGCAGCTCGAGCCCCTCGGTTCCGAGGAGGATCACGGGTAGCGGAGGGCCGCTTTGGACAGTTCGCTTCGGCATGGGGACGGCGACGCGAGACGCCGCTCCATGGTTGTCGGCCCCGGTATGCCTGGTCTTGAGGCGGAGGACCAGAACTGGATCACGCGGAGCGCACCCCGGAAAGATTTTCCGGCACGCTTACAGCGGAGGGTCGATGCGTGCCCTGTGAACCGCGCCGCCGTGGTCCGTTCCAGCGTGGGAAGTGAGCGCTCCCTTCGCGCCCGAGCCGCGACGATCGGGCGCCAACGCAGCTGCGCCGTGCGACTCAGGCGGGCTTCTTGCGCTGCTTCAGATCGAGGTTCGCGGCGAAGATCTTGGACATCAAGTCCTTCTTGAGCTCGGACCGCTCGTCGCCGCCCGTGATCCCTTGGACCTCGCGGTAGACCGACTCGACGCCATGGTCGACCGCCTTCAGCTTGCGAACTCGCGCGAGCTCCTGCTCTGTGAGTCCCAAGGACTCCGTCAGCTTAGCGAGGCGACGCTGAAGCAGCTCGACCTGCTTCTTGTACATCGCGGCTTCGCTGCTGTCGTCGCTCGCGGGTGCGGCCTGGGGGGCATCTGTGCCGACGGCAGCGGGGGCCGCCGGGGCGGACTCCGCAGCGGTCTCGTTCGCCGGCAGCGACTTGACCCACTCCTCGCGGGCCTCGCGGATCGCCCGCTCGACGATCTCCTCGGTGATCTGCGCGACGGCGGCTTCGAAGTCGCCAGCCTCGTCGACGAGCTCCTCGAGCCGCCCCCGGTACCCGCTCACGGGCACCTCGGCCCGGCTCTGGTGGAGGCGGTAGAGCTCCGTCTCGGCGACCCGATCGCCGCCGCTCGTATCGGCCACATTCCGGCCTTCCTGCGCGACCTCTTCCATCACAGCGAACGAGGTCGCGTCCGCGTGCTGGTTGTGCGCCACACCGATCGAGAGCGTCACCCGCAGCGTGCGCGCCTGGCTCGCAAACCGCAGCTTGCGCGCCCCCGCCAAGAGCCGCTCAGCGAGGCTCCGCGCTTGATCCCCGGTCGTGTGCGGTACGACGACCACCAATCGGTCCTGCACGAGGTACCCGAGCAGATCGCCCGCACGGGTCGCACTCTTCACGAGGTCAGCGACGGCGTAGAGGATCTCGCTCTTGGTCTCGAGGCCGTGGACCGTCTCGATGTGCTCGAGCCGGTCGACCTGGATCGCGAGGCACGCGATGGCGTAGCCGTAGCGGCGCGCCCGCTCGAACTCGATCTGCATCAGGCGCCGGACCTCTTCCGCTGTGAAGAGCCCGCGCCCGGTCTTGCTGAAGCTGAGTGTCGCCGTGTTCGCCATGTGGACCGCGCCGCCGCACGGGCCTCCTCGGCCAAGGAGAGAGGCCCGCTTGAGCCCGGCCCAGGTCACCGCGCCCCGGGGAGTCGCGGAACGATCCAGGGCGCTCAGTTCAGCGTCTGCAGGAACGCGAGCAGGTCCCGCAGCTCCCGCCGAGACAGGTGGCTGACCGTGTCCTGCGGCATCGCCGAGACGTCCCGCTTGCGCAGGGCGATCTCCCCCACCGGCAGCTCGATCCGCTCGCGCTGGTTCGTTTCGAGCACGACGAGCTCCGCGGTCTCGCTGACGATGCGGCCGACGAACACCTCGTCGTCCGTGGTCTTCACGAGCCAGTTCTGGTACCCCTCCGCGAGGCTCGCATTGGGATCGACGATCGCGCGCAGGAGCTCCTCCGGCGCGAGGCGCGCCGCCACACCGTCGAGGTCGGGCCCGGCTTCGCTGCCGCCCTCCCCCGCCACGCGGTGGCACTTCGTGCACGTCACCGCCGCGTGCTCGCGGAAGATGCGCTGACCGCGCTTCGCGGCGCCGCCGGTCAGGGCCATGCGCCAGCCCGCCAGCGGATCGCCGCCCGCCGCCTGCTCCAGGTAGAGCGCTTCGAGGGCCGCGGCCCGCTGTGCGAGCTCGGGGTGCAGCCCACTCGCCGCCGCTTCGAACCACTCGACGAGCCACGGCGCGCTCGCCGCACCGTCCCCCTCGACGAGGGCCAGCAGCGCATCCCGCGCTTCGGGCGCGGCGAGCCCCCCGAGCGCACGAACGGCGCTGGCAGGGTCGTCCTCCGCTGCGATCGCCGCAGTGAGCTTCGCCACGGCGAGGGCCGGGTTCGTCCGACCCAGCACCCCGAGGGCCGCCGCGCGGACCTCGCGCTCCGGGGAATCGCTGAGCTCCGTCGCCACGCGGTCCGCCGTCGCCGGATCGCGCTCGGCCAGCAGCGCCAGCGCCGCGAGCCGCACCGCCGCGTCACCCGAGCTCGCCGTTCCGCTCGAAGCGCCGAGCGCCAAGAGCGCCAGCGACGCATGCGCCCTGGGGCTCGCGTCGTGGCGCGCGCTGTAACGCACCCAGGCGGCGCGGACGGGGTCCGGCGCCGAGGGCAAGAAGAGGTCGCGCTCGAGCTGCTCGGTGATCCCCGTGAGCTCCTCTGCCGCGCGGCCGGAGAGCGGCCAGCGATCTTGGATGACGGTGTCGCGGGTGCGCGCTTCGGTCCAGCCGGTCAGGACGTCGAGCGCGGCAGCGCGGAGCTCCGGCGCGGCCTCCCCATCGCACGCAAAACGCGCGAGCAGCGCCGCGGAGGACTCCCCGCCGACGAGCCGCGCCGCATCGAACGCGCGCCGCAGCGTGAAACCCGAGAGGCCGACGCCAGTGCCCTGTAGCAGGCCCGCGAGGTCCGGGAAGGCCGCTTCGATGCGCGCGCCGTGCACCGCGTCCGCCGCCTCCATGACGACCGAAGCGTCCGCGTCACTGAGCGCGCGGGCGACCACGGGATCACCCCAGCGGCGCAGGACGACGACGGCGGCGCGCCGCGTTGCGGCATCGGGATGGTCGAGCAGCCCGTGCACGAGCCCGACGTCGCCGAGGCGCTCCAGGGCGCGCACACACACGCACCGCAGCCAAGGATCCGTGCCGCCGTCGCGCTGCAGGAGGTCGGCGACCGCGGACGGATTCACGCGCCCACCGAGGCGCCCGGCCGCTTCGGCCGCAAAGAGCCGCACCCGCGGCTCGCGGTCTTCGAGGAGCAGCTCGATCCACTCCGCGGCGCTCGCTTCGGCGAGCTCACCGAGCACCTTTGCGCCCTGCGCGCGCAGCTCGGGGTCATCGTCCATGACGAGCGCAAGGAGCTGCGGTCCGAACGCCTGCCCGAACTCCGGACGCAGGCGACCCACATGGCCGACGAGCCACGCGGCGTGCATCCGCGCCCGCGCCGGACGGCCTGGGTCGCGCAACATGGAGAGGGCGTCGAACATGACCGCCTGAGCGTCCCGCGGATCGCTTGTCGCGAGAGCGCGCGCGGCCAGCGCAAGCTGCGCCTCGAGCCGCACGCGCCGGTCGGGGTGTTCGAAGAGGGCGACGAGCCCCTCGTTCGAGCGCTCGTAGAGCGCACCTTGCAGCAACGCGCGGACCTCTCGAATACGCGCGACTTCGGCGTCGTCGCGCGCCTCGGGCACGAGTCGGTACACACGCCCCTTGCCCGTCTGGTTCCAGCCGTTCACCCAATCGAGCGAATAGAGGCCGCCGTCGAAGCCGAAGTCCACATCGGTCGGCAGACAGTTCCAGAGGAACTCACGGGCCTCGACGAGCTCGAAGCCCGCGCCGCGCGGCCGGTTCTTGAACGCATGGACGCCGCTGTACGCCGGCGCGCCGCGGAAGTCGCACAGGAAGAAGGTGCCCTCCCACTCGGGTCCGAAGCCCGTGCCCGGATAGAGCGTCAAACCACTCGGCCCGCTCGTGAAGTTCGCGATCGGAGGCAGGATGTACGCGGGCTGCGCCGGAGTCCACGGACGCCAGAGGCCCTCGGTGTTCCATGGACCGCGCGGATTGACGTCGTTCGACCATTGGTACGCCTGGCGCCAGCCGCTGTCGCTCCCCTCGAGCAGCCACGTCCAGCGCGCCTGATCGCCGCCGTCCGAGTTGTTGTCGCCCGTGAAGAGGTCCCCGTTGTCGTCGAACACGAGCTCCTGCGGGTTGCGCAGCCCCGTGCAGAAGACCTCGAGGTTCGCTCCATCGAGCTCGCAGCGCAGCACCGCACCCGTGTGCGGATGCGCGAGCGTGCGCCCTTCACGGGTGACGACGTGGAAGCCCCGGTCACCGATCGAGAAATAGAGCCGACCGTCGTGACCGAGCGCGAGCCCGTGGAGGTCGTGCCCAAGGAGCGCGACGCGCACGCCGTAGCCGGTCGAGTGCTGCTCGCGCGCTTCCGCGACCCCGTCCCCGTCCGCATCCGTCAGACGCCAGAGGTCCGGGATGCACGTGAACCAGACATCCTGGCCGCCGCCCGCACGCGGGCGGACGAGGAGCCCCGCGCCGATCCCGGCTGCGGGGTCGCTGAAACCGTCGGCGAAGACCGTCGACGCATCGGCGACACCGTCGCCGTCTCGATCCTCGATACGGCGGACCCGTTCGTGCTCGACCGCGTAGCGCTCGCGGAAGCGCTCGGGTCCCTCGTGGTACAGGTACATCGCGACGCGGTCTGCGACGGTCAGGGCCGCGATGTCGTCTTCGAGCCAGCCCATGTGCTCGCGCATGTCCGTGACCCCCTTGTGGTGGCGGAACGTCTCCGCAACGAAGACCCGCCCGTGGGGATCGAAGGCAAACGCGACCGGATTGGCGAGGTGCGGCTCGGCCGCGAAGAGCTCCAGGCGGAAGCCCGCGGGCACGCGGAAGCGTGCGAGCGCCTCACGCGCCTCCTCCGATGCTGGCGCGACCGCAGGCGCGTAGGGCGCCGGGCCATCCGTCGTGGGAGGGGCTTCGCTCGGGTGCTGGGCCAGCAGCAACAGGGAGGTGTACACCAGGTGCATGGCCCTGATTCTAGGGGTGGCCTTCGGGCTCTGGGGACAGGATCCGGGGCCCCTGTGTTGGGTTCGCGGATGACCCAGACGGAGGCGCGTATGTCCCGCGCCTGAGGGCTGCGCTGCATGGGGCGCCCCGAGGGAAACCCCACCGGATTCGGCGGTTCACCTTCAGCGCCGCGAGCGCTCCGCACGCCGCCACGCCAGGACGAGATCTAGCATTCGTCCGTACGACTCGACCCCATCGTGCGCCCCCATCGAGCGCAGGTACACATCGTTGGTCGCCGTCGCGAGGCTGCCGAACCCGCGCGCGAGGAGCGAGCGCTCACGCGACCAGAAGCTGCGCTGCTGCGCGAGGTCCCGCAAGAGCGCGGGATCGAGCTCCGCGACGAGCGCGGTGTACTCCTCGGGCTGCGTGAGCGCGAGCATACGCAGGCTGTGCACGAGCGCGAGCGCCCGCGCCGAGTATTCGAGGTACGGGTCCCCGGACTCGACCCCGACGAGGTAGGCCAGCGCGTTCGCTTCGTCCTCGCGTGCAAAGCCGCGTGCGTGCGCGAGCTCGTGCAGCGCCGTCGCGCCGAACATCAGCGGCGGCAGATCGGCGACGACATGGGCCTCGCGCGTGAACGGCGAGAAGATGCCCGAGACCCGCGCGGCCACCAAAAGCGGCGAGAGGCGCGGGGCGACGACCTTTGCACCTGGTCCCGCGAGGGCCGCGTGTTCGCGGCACGCACGCTCGAACGCTTCTTCGGCGCGCTGCGCAGCGCCGTTCGGGCGCAGGACGACACCATCGGCATCCTCGGCGAGCCGCGCACGCAGCTCGGCGCTGCGCCCTGCGAGGTCGCGCGCGAGCTCGTGCAGCTCTCCGCGCTCTGCGGGCGCGATCGGCACCGCTAGCAGCTCGTGCAGTGGTCTGCGTGCGTGGCCGAGCCCGAAGGTCACAAGGAACAGCAGCGCGCCGATGCCGAAGGTCACGCACGTGAAGCGCAAGAACGCGCCGAAGCCGCGCCGCAACGTCCGTAGCGCCTGGACGAAGAGCGCCAACGACACGAGCACCAACAGCACCTCGGCCAAGCTGCCGCCGAGCCCCGCCCTGGCCCAGAGGTCCCGGGGCCACGCGAGCCCACGCGCGACGTAGGGCAGCGCTCCGCGCACGAAGAGCCGCTCCGTCGCGTCGGGCGCGGCGCGCGCGGCCCCGTAGAGCGCCGCGGCGGCGGTGAGGGGCGCGAGGGTGCGGAGCGAAGCCCACATCTTGGTCGAACATGCGGCGTGGTCGGACATGCAGCGACCCGGCCCGAGGGCGCGCGGTGCGGCCTCGGACCGGGTCGTCAAGATACCCGCCGGTGCAGCGGGTGGCGGGATCGCGGCGGAGCGTCGGTGTGACGGCCCCCGCCGCTTGCGCTCACTTGAGCTGCTCCCAGTACTCCTCGGGCATGTCGTGCGCGATCTTCAGCGCGCCGTTGGCGCCGCCGTAGACCGGCTCTTCGATGCGGATCACGTTGCCGCCGCCGAGGGTGCGGTGCATCTCGGCGGTGATCGCGCGGTCGAGGCCCTTGATCTGGCTGCCACCACCGGCGAGGAGGACGCGGTTCTTCAGGCGGTCCTGGAACTCGGGGTCGAAGGTACCGATGAGCTGGCCGAGGCCCTCGACGATCGGCGCGACGATGCGCTGGCACGCCGTGCGCATCTGCACGGTGATGTCGAACTCGGTCGGTTTGCCGGCGACCGGGAAGATCGCCATGATCGGGTCGCTGTTCTTCTCGACGGTCGAATAACGCTCCTTCAGCGTCTTCACCATCTGCTTCGTGAACTGCGCGGCCGGGTACGCGGCCTTGAGCTCCTTCATGATCTCGTCGTCGATGAAGTCACCGGCGTACGTGTTCGTGATCTGGTCCGCGTCGTCCGGCATCGTGCCGTGCATGCGGCAGAGGTCGGTCGTACCCGCGCCGATGTCGATGACGAGCACGTCCTCGAGCATGTCGAGGCCGTACGCGACCGAGAACGGCTCCGAGCAGAGCATCACGGAGTCCACCGACTCACGCGCGGCATCGAGGATCGCGTCCTTGTTGTGGATCGAAGCCTGGGCCGGCACACCGATCACGGCGTAGACGAGCTCGTCCGCGCGCGGCTTCGCGCGGCGCACGATCTCGCGCACGAGGTCCTTCGCGGCGCGCAGCTCCTCGGTGTCCTCCTTGCCGTCCTTGTTGTGCTTGAGCACGCCGTGCTCGAGCGGACGGTACAGGTTCAGCGAGAGGCGCTTCTCGCGCGCTTCTTCGCCGAACAGGACGTCCTTCTTCAGCAGCTTCCGTGCGACCGGGTCCTTCGGGTAACCGACGAACGACTCGACCGTCTCGCGCACGCCGTTGCTGGCGCACACGGACGTCCGCGACGTTCCGAGGTCGATACCGAGGTACAGGACCCCGTGGTCCTTCTTGACGATCGCTGCGTCTCCAGCGTCCGCCGTGACGGGTTTGACGGCAGACGCACTGTCCTTCTTCGGGCTCATAGATGTGGGCGGGATGACCTAGGCGAGGGGGACCCTGGACCGGGCGCTTACGGGGCGCCTCGGGCGGCAGGATCCTATTCGGCATCCCGGCGCTCGGACCCAACTCTTTCCCGCAGCTTCCGGTTGGCCTCGTAGATCGCGGACATCATGGCGCGCTTGCGCTCGACCTCCTCCGATTGGCCCTGGAGGCCCTGCACCTCGCTGTAGATGGAGGCCACTCCGGGCCCGCTCTGCGCCCGCGCCATACGAGTGCGCATTTGTTCGTCCCGCTCCTCGAGCAGCTTCGCGAGCTTGGCGAGGCGCCGCTCGAGCAGCTCGATGCGACGATCGTCCGCGGGGACGGCGGTCGCGGGGGCAGCGGGGCGCGGGACCTCGACCTCGCGCAGGGGCTGGGGCGGGGGCTGCGGGGTCAGCGAGACCTCCGGCGGAACCGGGGCCGGTGGCGCCTGGACCCGCGACGCAGCGGGCTGGGGCCGCTGGCGGAAGAGCGCCCGTGCGAGCGGCAGCGGCAACGCGGGAGAGGCCGCAACGCGCTCGGACTCGCGCTGGGCCCGGCGCGCGCGGCGCTGCTGGAGCTCGGGCAGCTCGACGGCGTGGACGAGGTGGTCCGAACCGGGGGAACGACGGAATCCGGGCATGGAGGAGGGACTCGCGGCAGCGCGGGGTGCACTTGCCGAAGGTCTTATATAGCAGCCCAGGCCCGGATTCCGGCCCTGGAGGCCCGGATCCCCCCACCCACAGGCGGCGAAGCCTCGGAAGGAGACGCGGAGGGCCGGATTGCACCCCCGGCCAACGGTTTGGTCGAACGGTACCAGGTACGAGTTTGCGGCGAGGCGCGCGCACGGACGGCCCGCAAGAAGCCTCGCGCGGGGGCCCGCGCCGCGGCTGCGATGCGGTCGAACGG
>CAYOBN010000157.1:0-8274 GCA_964402175.1 uncultured Planctomycetaceae bacterium
CGCGTTCCACGGGCCGCTCCACGCGCTCGTCACGGCGGCGCGGACGTTCCACGTCGCGTTCCACGGGCCGTTCCACGCGCTCGTCGCGGCGGCGGGGGCGTTCCACGTCGCGTTCCACGCGTTCCACGGGCCGCTCCGAGGGCCGCTCCGAGGGCCGCTGCCCCCGTCCCCGCTCCTCGCGGGCGGGCGCCGCCGGGGCGCGGAAGACATCGCGCGGACCGTAGACCTCCTCGAGCTCGAAGCCCTTGGCCTGCGCGAGCAGCTCCTCGAGCCGCCGCTCGTCCCGCGGCGTGACGAAGGTCAGCGCCGTGCCCGTGCGACCCGCGCGGCCCGTGCGGCCGATGCGGTGGGTGTAGTCCGACACGTCGCGCGGGACGTGCAGGTTCACGACGTGTGTCACGTGCGCGACGTCGAGGCCGCGCGAGGCGACGTCCGTCGCGAGGAGGCACTTGACCTCGCCCGTGCGGAACGCGCTCATCACACGGAAGCGCGCCGCTTGGTCGTAACCGCCGTGCAGCGCTTTGATCGAGAAGCGCTCGCGCTCGAGGCGGCGCAGCAGCTTGTCGACGTCGGTGCGGCGCTCGCCGAAGACGAGGAAGACGTCGTCGGGCGCGCTCGACTCGATGATGCGCGCCAGCATGCGCGGGACGGCCTCTTCGTTGCCGACGCGCATGAGGAGCTGGCGGATGCGGTCGACGGTGGCGACGCCGGAGGCGGTGGCGATCTCGACGGGGTCCTCGGTGTGCTCGCGCGCGAGCGACAGGAGCGCCGGCGGGAAGGTCGCGCTGAACAACAGCGTCTGCGCGTATTCGTTGCAGCCTTCGAGGATCTTGCGGACGTCGTCGATGAAGCCGATCTCCAGCATCTTGTCGGCTTCGTCGAGGATCGCGAACTCGGTCCAGGGCAAGCGCAAGAAGCCTTGGCCCATCAGGTCGAGCACGCGGCCCGGAGTACCGACGACGATCTGCGCGCCCTCTTGCAGCGCTTTGACCTGCGGCTGCATCTGCTCGCCGCCGACGATCAAACATGTCTTGACGCCGCGCGCTTCGCCGAGCTTCCTCAGCACATCGTGCACTTGCTCCGCGAGCTCGCGCGTGGGCGAGAGCACGAGGCCCAGCACGCTGCGCCGCGACGGGTCGATCTTCGCCATCATCGGCGCGCCGAACGCGAGCGTCTTGCCCGTGCCCGTCTCGGCTTTCGCGATGACGTCTTTGCCCTTCAACACGGGGCCGATCGCCAAGGCCTGGATGGGCGTGGGCTTCGTGATGCCCATGGCGGCGATGGCGCCTTGCACTTCTGCGCCGAGCGGCCACTCATCGAACGAGTGGATGTCGGGCGGTGTCGCGACGGGCTTCAGGGGCGCGGGCTCAGGGCCGCGCGGTTTCGGGGGGGCGGAGGACCCACGCATGGGGCCACCGCGCCTCGGGCGGGAGGACCCTCCCCGCGGACTTCTACGTTCAGGCATGTGCTCACTCGATCTCAGCGGCGACCCAGGTGCGGGTGCGCGGCCGAAGCCGAAGAGGATACGCGAAAACCCGCGCGGCCGCCCCCCGAACCCGGACTTGGCCCGCGGAAGCCGGGCGGTAGACTGCCCGGGTGCGGATCGCCACCTGGAACGTCAACTCCCTGCGGGCGCGCCTGCCGCGGGTCCTCGAGTTCCTCGAGCGCCAGTCCCCGGACATCGTCTGCCTGCAGGAGACGAAGGTCGTGGACGAGCTCTTCCCCCGGGAGGCCCTGGAGGACGCCGGTTACGCGGTCGCCTTCCACGGCCAGAAGACCTACAACGGCGTCGCGATCCTGGCCAAGGGGCGGATCGAGGACGTCCAGGCGGGCCTGCCGGGCACGGGCCACCACGAGGCCCGGGTGCTGGCCGCGACGGTGGGGGACACGCTCCTGCTGGACCTCTATGTCGTGAACGGCCAGGAGGTCGGCTCGGAGAAGTACGCCTACAAACTCGCGTGGCTGCGCGACGTGGCGGCGTACATCCGCGAGCGCTTCCCGATGAACGAGAAGGTGGTCGTCACCGGCGACTTCAACATCACGTTCGACGACCGCGACGTGTACGACCCGGACGGTTGGCGCGAGAAGATCCTGTGCTCGACCCCCGAGCGCGAGGCCCTCGCGCACCTGATGGCGCCGGGCCTGCGCGACGCCCTGCGCAAGCACAACCAGGACGCGGGGGTCTACACGTGGTGGGACTTCCGGACGAAGGGCTTCCAGCGCGGCAACGGGCTGCGCATCGACCACTTCCTGCTGTCCCCGCCGGCGTACGAGCTCTGCACGGGCGTCGAGGTCGACCTCGCCTCGCGCGACGGCGAAAAACCGAGCGACCACGCCGCCGTCATCGCGACCTTCGGCGAGGGGTGAGGCGTTTGATGCCTGCCCCGCGCGCGCTGTGGTTCTTGGTCCTCGCGGCCTTCGGGCTGCGGCTCGCGCTCTTGGTGTACCTCGGCGATGCGACGGGGTTCCACCAGGCCGCGAAGAGCGCGCGCGGCGTCACGTGGGACTGGGGGTACGAGCAGGCCGCCATCGCGCAGGCGTTGGCCGAGGGCCGCGGTTTCAGCGACCCCTTCCAGCGCGGCTCGGGCGCGACGGGGTGGTGCGCGCCGGCGTATCCGGCGCTGCTCGCGCTCTTGCTGCGGATCACGGGGGGAGTCACGTACGGCGCCGCGCTCGCGCTCGCCGTTCTGCAGGCGGCGGCGGCGGCGTTGACCTGCCACCAGCTCTTCCGGCTGGCTCGGGCGCTGCATTCGCCGCGCCTCGGTTGGCTCGCGGCGGGGGCGTTTGCGCTGCATCCGTTGGCGGCGTACTTGCCGGTTTCGCTCGTGTGGGACTCGACGTTCGTCGCGCTGGGCGTGACGTGGTTCCTGGCGCGCCTCGCCGAGGCCGGCCCGAGCGCGGCGCCGCGCGCGTGCCTCGCCCACGGCGCGCGGCTGGGCCTCGTCGCGCTGGTGAACCCGGCGCCGCTGTCGCTCGTGCCGGCGGTGCTGTGGTACCTCGTGCGGGGCCGCGGGGCGCGGTCGATGGTGGGCACGGCGGCGGCGTTTGTGGGCGCGCTCGCACTGACGGTGTCGCCGTGGGCGCTGCGCAACCTCTTCGTCCTCGGTTCGCCGAACCTGCGCACGAACCTGGGCGTGGAGCTCTTCGTCGGCAACAACGACGGCGCACGCGGCCCGTTCAACGGCCGCATCCATCCGGCGTACGACGATGCGGAGTACCAGCGTTACGTCGAGCTCGGCGAGGTGCGTTACGCCGCGGACGCGGCCGGGCGAGCGCTCGCCTGGGCGCGCGCCGATCCCGCGCGTTTCGCGGCGCTCTCCGCGCACCGCGCGCAGCGGTTCTGGGTCGGCCCGGACCCGCGCGAACCCGAGCGCCTGGGCTCGGGCGCGCTGCGCCACCGGGACGCCGAAGGCTGGATCGAGTGGCTGACCCACGCGCTGGCGGGCGCGCTCGCCATCATCGGTGCCGTGCGCTTCCGCGGGCCGGGCGCGACGCTTGTGCGGGGGGCGCTGCTGCTCTTCCCGCTCGTGTACTACGTGACCCACGTGTTCGAGCGCTACCGCTTCCCGATCGAACCGGTGGTCGTCCTCGCAGCGATGTCGGTTCTGGTCCCGCGCCCGCGAACGGACGTAAACGTCGAGCACTCTCGAGGTTGACGGCAAGCCTGACTCCCACACCCCGCGTTCGCGCAACGAACGGTACCAGGTACGAGTTTGCGCCCGCGCGCCCGCCCCTTCGCACTCGCAAGCGCTCTCGCGCGCGGGCGCTAACTCGTACCTGGTACCGTTCGTTGCGCGAACGCGCAGTGCGGGCTGCCCTTCCGCAGCCCATCACCCCATCACAGGAACACGATCTCCAGCCCGTCCGTGAAGTTCGAAGTCGCGCCGCCCCCGATCGAATCCCGGTGCCACGCCGTGAAGTACACCGTGTCCCCCGCCTGAATCGTCGTGAACCCCGTCGGCGTCGGCGTCTGGTTCAAGTCGAGCACGAGCGCAAACTGCCCGAGCGCGCCGGTGTTCAGCACCTGCCCCGGCCCCACATACCGCCCGATGTTGCCGCTGAGGCACAGGTTGCCTTGGCTACCACCCGGGTTCGCGATGAACCCCTGCGTGCGCGACACCAGGAAGAACCCGAACGCGTTGTTCGGCAGCCGGTTCGCGCTGAGCTGCACGTTGTTCTGCGCCGCGATCGCCGAGCCGATGGCGCTCATCACACCTGTGACACCCGTCGAGTTCGCGTTCGCCGCGCAGTAGTTCGTGCCGAGCGTCGTCGGACCCGAAGGAATGAACTCGAGCGAGATGATGTTGCCCGAGCCGTGCGGCCCGATCAACGTCGCCGCACCCGTCGCCAGGTCCAGGCTGTACAGCGAGTCCGTCACGTTGTCCGTCGCGAGCAGCCCGAACGCCGGGTCGTACGCGAGGCCGATGCCGACGGAACCGGTCACCCCGAACGCACCGACCACCGTCGCGGTCCCCGTCAGCGGATCGATCGTGTTCAGGTTGTCCCCGACCGTGTCGGAGATGTACAGCGTGTTGTTGACCCACTCGAGGCCACCGAAGCCCGCGAAGCCAGCCGAACCGACAGGCGTCGCCTGCCCCGTCGTCTTGTCGATCGTGTAGAAGTCGCCGCCGCCGGCCACGCTGGTGCTCTTGCCGTATAGCACCCCCGTGGTCGGGTTCACGGCGAGCCCGTGCATGACGACCGTCGACCCCACGTTGTACGGCCCGACGAGCGTCGCCGTCTGCGTCGCGACATCAAGCGTCCAGAGCGAGTCGAGGCTCGTCGACGATAGGTACATCGTGCTCGTCGTGCGGTCGTACGCGAGCGCGCCGACCGTCCCGACGCCACCCGCGATCGGGCCGGCGAGGGTCCGCGTGCCCGTCGCCGGGTCGATGTCGTAGAGGTTCGCGCCCGAGGTGTCGATGCCGACGAGGCGCGACTGGGCGGAAGCGACCGTCGCGAGCCCGAGGGCCAGCGTGGTGAGAGTGAGTGTTTTCATCGAGGTGAAATCAGGAGTCCGCCCCCAGTCCACCAGAAGGACCGCCCGCGGGTGGGGAAATCCCGGCCTCCGAGCCCTCTGCCCCGTCTCGCCCTGAGACCCACGCCCCCGCACCTGCCCTGCGGACCCAGCGAACCCTCACACCACCCGCAACGCGCCCCGACCCTCAGCGCAAAGGCTCGACGTGCACCACCGCGTCCGCGATGTCGAGCTCTCCCTCGAGCCGCTTCTCGACCGCATCCGCGACCGCGTGCGCCTGCACGGCATCCAAGTTCGGATCGACGCGCACCGTGATGTCTGCGACCCGCCGCGGCCCGTCCCAGCGCGAGCGCGCGCGGCCGACCTCTTCCACGCCGGGCACATCGAGCGCCACGGCGCGCAGCTCGTCGGGATGCACCGACGCGCCATCGACGAGGATCGGCACCGCGCGCCGAAACAAGCGGTACGCCAGCACCAACACGAGCGCCGCGACGACGATCGCCACCGCGCTGTCGAGCCACGCCAGCCCGTACGCCGCAAGCTGCCACCCGACGATCGTCGCGACCGTCGTCGCCGAGTCCGAGAACGTGTGCGCCGCGTCGGCGCGCAGGAGCTCCGAATCCAGCCGGATCGCCGCCCGCATCTGCCAGAACGCCAGCCCGAGCTGCACCGCCAGCGAGCCGAAGATGACCACCACGGGCAGGACCCCGGACCCGACCTCCTCGGGCGGCCCGCGGCGCACGACCCCGAGCAGGATCTCGACCGCCAGCACGCTCAAGAGCGTCCCGAGCACGAAGATCGACAGGGTCTCGAACTTCGCGTGCCCGTACGGGTGGTCCTCGTCGGGCGGCGCCTCGCTCATGCGCATCGCGAACCACGCCAGGACGTTGTTGGCGAGGTCCGTGGCCGAGTGCAGGGCGTCCGAGACCAGCGCCAGCGACCCCGTCATGAGCCCCGTCACCAGCTTGGCGGAGGCCACCAGGAGGTTCCCGAGGCCCTCGATCACGAGGACACGGCGGATGGCGCGGGCGCGGGCGGTGGGCATACGGCGCGACGGTAACCCACGGAGGGCCCCGTATCCCACGCTACGGCCACCGCGACCCGTTGTCGCACCGGCCTCCAGCCGCTCGCCGCGAGCGAATCGCCCCGGCTCACCCCGTCCCTCTGTTAGAATCCCTCGCCTTTTCCCCCGCTGATGGAGCGCTCCGACACCCCCGACCCGGCCTCTGGGACCCCCCAAGCGCCGAACCTGACCCGGCCCGATCCGGGCCTGCCGGTGCGCGCGCCGAAGCCGTCCTGGCTGAAGGTGCCGCTGCCGGGCGGTGAGGGTTTCCGGAAGCTGAAGGAGCTCACCCGCGAGCTGAAGCTGAACACGGTCTGCGAGGAGGCCCGCTGCCCCAACATGGGGGAGTGCTGGAAGGGCGACCACGCGACCATGACGATCATGGTGCTGGGGGACGAGTGCACCCGGCGCTGCCGCTTCTGCGCGGTGAAGACGGTCCAGAAGGCCGCCCCGCCCGACCCCGACGAGCCCGAGCACGTCGGCCAGGCGATCGGGCGCCTGAACCTCGACTACGTGGTGATCACGTCGGTCGACCGCGACGACCTGCCGGACGGCGGCGCGGCCCACTACGCCGCGTGCATCCAGAGCGTGCGCCGCCACGCGCCGAACACGATCGTCGAGACGCTGATCCCGGACTACACGGGCGCGCCGCTGGCGACGCTGATGTCCGCGGCCCCGGATGTGCTCGCCCACAACGTCGAGGTCGTCCCCCGCCTGCAGCGCAAGATCCGCGACCCGCGGTGCAGCTTCGAGCGCTCGCTCGACACGCTCGTGCAGGCCAAAGCCCTCGCGCCGCGTGCGTTCACGAAGAGCTCGCTCATGGTGGGCCTCGGCGAGACGCACGAAGAGCTGCAAGCCTCGATCCGCCTCCTGCGCGAGGCCGGCGTGGACTTCCTGACGCTGGGCCAGTACCTGCGCCCGACGCCGAACCACGCGCCGGTGCGCGAATACGTGACCCCCGAGCGCTTCAAAGAGCTCGAGATCGAAGCGCGCGCGCTCGGTTTCCTGTATGTCGCCTCGGGCCCGCTGGTGCGCAGCAGCTACAAGGCGGGTGAGTTCTTCGCGGCGCGCCTCGTGCGCAGCCGCCGCGCGGTTGATGCCTCTGCCCAAGAGTGACGAGCACCATGACGAAGACCGAAGTCCTCTCCGTGATCGCGCCCGACGGCAAGACCGCCAAGGGTTTCGATGCGGGTCTGTCCGACCAAGAGCTCGTGCACTGCTACCGCACGATGCTGCAGGTGCGCGCGTTCGACGAGATCTGCCTGAAGCTGCAGCGTTCGGGCCGCATCGGGTTCTCCATCCCGAACCTCGGCGTGGAGGCTTGCCAGGTGGGCGCGGCGAGCGCTCTGAAGAAGACCGACTGGATCTTCCCGAGCTACCGCGACTTCGGCATGGCGCTGTACCACGGCGTGCAGCCCGTCGACATGATGCACAACATGTTCGGCAACGCGAAGGACAGCGCGCGCGGCCGACAGATGCCGGTGCACTTCTCGTTCGTCGAGCCGATCCACTTCTACTCGATCAGCTCGCCGATCGGCACGCACCTGCCGCACGCGGTGGGGGCGGCGTACGCGTCGAAGCTGCGCGGTGAGGACACCGTGCACCTCGTGTCGTTCGGCGACGGCGGCACGTCGAGCCTCGGGTTTCACTCGGGCCTGAACTTCGCCGGCGTGTGGAAGGCGCCGGTGGTGTTCCTGTGCCAGAACAACGGCTACGCGATCTCGTGCCCGTCCGAGGAGCAGACGGCCTCCGACGGTTATGCGGTGAAAGCCGCGGCGTACGGGATGCCGGGTGTGATCGTCGACGGCAACGACCTGCTCGCGGTGCGCAAAGCGACCGTCGAAGCGGTCGCGCGCGCGCGCCGCGGCGAGGGCCCGACGCTGATCGAAGCGAAGACGTTCCGCATGGGTGGCCACTCGACGTCGGACGACCCGACGAAGTACGTGCCGAAGGAACTCGTCGAGGAGTGGCGCACGAAGGACCCCGTGCCGCGCTTCCAGAAGTTCCTGGCGCAGAAGGGCCTCTGGACGCAGAAGCTCGAGGACCAGTGGAAGGCCGAAGCCCTCGCGCAGATCGACGCTGCCGCGAAAGAGGCCGAAGCGACCCCGAAACCCGGCATCGAGACGATCTTCAGCGAGGTCTACCAGGCCGTGCCGAAGCACATCCGCCGCCAGGGTGAGTTCCTGTTCGACCTCGCGAAGCGCCGCGGTGATGCGGCCGCCGGAGACGGCGC
>CAYOBN010000158.1:0-8252 GCA_964402175.1 uncultured Planctomycetaceae bacterium
GGCCTGGGCTCACGCGCGCTGCGCGCGCGCGAGTCCAGGTCCGCCGCGCGCCGCGCCGCAAACTCGTACCTGGTACCAGGGGGCTGAGGGCGCGCTCGCGAAGTCGTCGCTGTTACCCGGGCGCTGAGGGCGCGCTCGCGAAGTCGTCTCTGTTACCCGGGCGCTGAGGGCGCGCTCGCGAAGTCGTCGCTGGTCCCCTTGATTGCGTACCCTTACTTCTCGTCGCTCTTGCGCGATTGGAGCCAGTGTAGGGCGCTGGTGCGCGAGGTTAGTGTTCCGTCGAGTTGTAGGTCTTCGGCCTCCGTCAGTAATTTGCCGAAGAGGGGGCCGGGTGTTAGGCCCGCGGCGCGTAGGTCGGCGGAGGTGAGCCACGGTGTTGGCGCGGGGTCGCTCGCTGCGTCGGTTGTGCGCCAGGCGGCGAGCGTTTGTAGCGCCGCGGTCGATTGGTTTCTTGCTGCAGTGCGGCGCAGCGCCAAGTCCAGCGCGGCGTCGAACCATGGGGAGCGTAGCGCGCGCAGCCTTGCGCTCGGGCGGGCGGTCGGCTGGGCGAGGTCCGGCATCGCGGCCGCGAGTCGTTCGACTTCGAGCGTCGCTTGGATGGTCAGCCTCGGCGCGCGCAGGGCCTCGAGGTGGCGGCGCAGCGACTCCGTGTCCGCGCCCTCGAGCAGCGCCGCCAGGCCCGTCGCCACGCCGCCGTCCGGACCCGTGCAGCGGCCATGGCCGTCGAGCACCGCGAGGCGCGCCGCGCGCAGCTCGTGAGCCTGCGTCGCGTACCCCGGCACCGCGACGTCCGCGATGCCGCAGTCGTCCAGAGCACGGCACGCGACCCCCGCCCGCGGCCCGCGGAAGACCTTGGACAGTTCGTCGAGCACACGCTCCGGGCTCACCCCGCGCAGCGACGCGAGCGCGCCCCGGGCCGCTTCGTGCAACCCCGGCGCGGGCGCCAGCCCGAGCGCCGCCTCGAAGCGCGCCATCCGCAGGAGCCGCAAGCCATCCTCGCGGAAGCGCTGCGCCGCGTCCCCCACCGCCGCCAGCCGCCTGGCCTCCAAGTCCGCAAGGCCACCCGTCGGATCGAGCAGCGTGTCATCGAGCGGGTCGAGATACAGCGCGTTGCACGTGAAGTCCCGGCGCGCCGCATCGACGGCCGCGTCGTCGGAATAGAGCACCTCGTCCGGCCGCCGGCCGTCGCTGTACTCGCGCTCTTCGCGGAACGTGGCGACCTCGACCTCGAGGCCCTCCCCCACGACCACGACGACGATCCCGAACGCCGCGCCGACCTGCACCGTGCGCGGGAAGAGGCCCGTCACGACCTCGGGCCGCGCCGCCGAGACGAGGTCCGCGTCGTGTACCGCCCGACCGAGCAGCAAGTCGCGCACCGCACCCCCGACCACCCACGCGCGATACCCCGCCGCGCCGAGGGTCCGTGCGACCGTCCGCGCCGCGTCCGCGAGCGGCGCGGGCAGATCCGAAGTGCGAGGGCTCTGCATACCGACAGCCTACAACCGAGCGTTGAATCGCCACCGCACCGATTGGCACACTCGGTGCATATCCCATGGCAGCTCCGACTCGCAAACCCACGGCCCGCAAATCCAAGCCGACCAAGTCCCGACCCAAGGAGTCCGTCCATGGTCCGGTCATCCCGTCGGCCTACCTGCTGCTGGCCTTGGGCCTGGTGGTGTTCGTGGTCTCGATGCCGCGTTTCCGCGCGCAGGTCGTGCGGGACAACACCCGCGACGCCGGCGACGCGCTGCTGCTGGTCGGCGAGGTCGCGCGCGGCCGCGGGCACAGCGATGTCGCGTCCCTGCTCGCGGAGGAGGCGACGCTGCGCCACCGCTTGCCCGACGCGCGCACGACCTCGGTCGCCGACCGGCTGCTGATGCACGGCTACTACCTGGACGACGCGACGCTCGGCGGCGGCGAGGCCGCCCTCGCGGCATGGCCGACCGAGTACGGCACGAGCGGGACCGACGCGTGGGTGATCCGCCTGTCGGACCAAGCGCTCTTCCAGCACCGCAACGAAGGCCGCTGGAGCGGCGCAGCGCGCCCGCTGCGCAGCGCCGACCTGGCGCAAAGCTGGGTCCGGGCCCGCTGACCCGCTCAGTCCCCGCGGCGCGCGTGCGCCGAGGCGAGGCCGTCCGCGAGCTCGGGCAGCCCGACCTCGCGCAGCCGCTTCGCGAGGAGCGGCAACGTACGGCGCGGCGGGGTGCCCCCCCAGCGCCCCCCCGTCAGCCCGGTGGGCCAGCGGGTGCGCTCGCCGGTGTCGCCGTCGCCCGAGCTGGAATCGCGCGGCCGATCGGCCAGCACCGCTGCGTCCGCCGCGAGCTGATCCAGGTCGAGCGCCCCGACCTGCAAGAGCCCGAGGTCCCCGACCGGGTCGAAGAGCAGCGTCAACGGCAGCGGCACCTCGTCGAACGGCGCCAGCGTCCGGCCCAGCAGCATGTCGAGGACGAGCCGCGTCGCGCGGTCCGCGCGCCCCGCGCGCGGACCGAGACCCAGCCGTTCGGCGATCGCGCGCGCCGCGGGCCCCGAGCCATCGGCGGGGTCGTCCAGCGAGACGGCGAACACTGCGAGCCCGCGCGCCTCCAGCTCCGATCGGCGCGCCGCGAGGGCCTCGAGCGCGCGCACGGACTCCGGCAGCCCCGCGTGCCAGACGAGCACCGCGAGCCCGCGCACGCCCGTCAGCCCGTCGATGCGCATCGGCGCGCCGCTGTACGGCGCCAGCCGCGCCGCTCCGAGCGGGAAGGTGTCGAGCAGGGGCACCCGCGTCCGCGGCGGGCGCACGCGGTCGTCGAGGCGCTCGGAGGCCGCGAGCGACGGGCCCTGGCCGCGCACGAAGAGCGCCTCGCACGGCTCGTTCGGCGCGGCGCCGGGCCCGGGCTGAACGATGCGCCAGTGCGCGTCGACGCGCGCGCCGCGCACGCTGCGCCGGGTCCCGTCGGGCCACTGCACGCTGAGCGCGCCGAGCAGCGATTCACGTCCGAGCCCGAAATGCACCCGCAGCGACGAGCCGCTGAGGAAACCGTCTCCCGCGCGCACGCGCTCGCGCCGCACGACGCCGCCGACCTCCAGCTCGACGAGCGCTCCGACGGCGTCGGTGTTCGGCGCGCGCCCTAGGAGCTCGAAGCTGACCCAATGGGTGTCAGGCGCAGGCGCCCCGCGGTGCAGCCGCAGCGCCGGCGCCGAGCGATTGCGCGTCCAGAGGTCGAGCGCGCCGTCGCCGTCCCAGTCGCACACGACGAGCGCGCGCCCGTCTTCGAGCACGTCGAGGCCGAGCGCCGCCGACGCGTCGACGAACTGCCCGTCGCCGAGGTTCAAGTGCCCGTACATGGGCTCGCGCGCGTTCCAATCGTAGCGCTCTTCCTGCGAGAGGCGGCTGATCGTCGCCCACGCCGCAAGGTACGTCGGCGTCGCGGGCGACACGAGCGGTGACGCACCGACGACCTCGCGCCAGAAGAAGCTCGCGAGGTCCGGCCCGCGCCGGCCGGTGAGGAACCCGCTGGGCGCGGCGACGTCGAGCCAGCCATCGCGGTCGAGGTCGACGAGCCGCGCGCCCCAGCACCAACCGCCGGGTCCGACCCCCGCGGCTTCGGTGATGTCCTCGAAGCGCCCGTCCGTGCGCGCTCGGAACAAGCTGTTGCCGCGCGCGTGGCGCATGAACTCGCTGCGGACCTCCCCGGGCGCGCCTGGTACGAAGCGCGGGTCCCACGCGACGCGCAGACCCGCAGGGGCCCACATGTTGCTGACGAGCAGGTCGTTGAGGCCGTCGCGATCGACGTCGCCGAACGACACGCCCATGCCCGCGGCCATGTCCTCCAGGCCCAGCTCGCGCGCGCGGTCGACAAAACGCCCGCCTTCGTTCACGAACAGGTTGTTGCGCCCGAAATCGTTGGCGACGTAGAGGTCCATGTCGCCGTCGCGATCGATGTCTTCGAACGCCGCGGCGAGGCTGAAGCGGTCGTTGCCGACGTCGAGCCCGAGCGCCGCGGTGTCGTCGCGGAAGACCCGCGAGGCGCTCTCCGCGAGGTTGCGCCAGAGGTGGTTCTGCGCGCCGTTCTGCGCGTCGTGGTACGGCGTCGGCGCTTGGTCGCCGTAGCCACCTTGGCGGAAGTAACGTGTGTCGTAGAGGTCCAGGTCGCCGTCGCCATCGACGTCGGCCGCGGTCAGCGAATACACACGCGCGCCGCCCTCCGCGCGCAGCGTCGTGCCGGTCGGGAAGCGCCCCGTGCCGTCGTTCCAGCCGACCCACACATCGGTGCCGCGCGCGAGCGCCAGATCCCGCGCGCCGTCACCGTCGAGGTCCACGATCAATGCACCTGCGGTGTCGTCGAGGAAGTCGACCGCGGCCTCGGCCGCGACTTCGCGCGCGCCGCCGCCGGGCTGGCCTCGGAGCAGCAGGTTCGGAGAGCCCGCCACACGCGCGACGTACAGGTCTTCGAGCCCGTCGCCATCGACGTCGCCCACTGCGAGCCCGTGCATCCCGAGCGCGACGAGCGACGGCGGCACGACGTTGTCGACCCGTCCCGCGAGCGCGAGCGCGTCTTCGTCGAGCGCAGCGAGCGCCCGCGGCGCCTCTGCGAGCGCGGAGACGGTCGCGTCGACGAAGCCGCGTTGGGCGACGCGCACGTCGTCCAGTGCTTCGATGTCACAGCGCACGATGCGCGGCGGCCCATCGCCCGCGCGGAACGCGAGCGAGAGGGTCAGCTCGAGCTGCTGTGCACCGACCCCGAGCTCCGCTGCGAGCCGCACGCGCACACGCGCCGTCGGGCGCACACGCGCGGGGCCGCCGGCGGCGTCGATGGATTCGAGGCCGGTGTGCAGGACCTCGACGCGCACGCGACGTCGCTGGCCAGTACGCAGCGGCGCCGCGAGCGCTTCGAAGGTCTGGCAGAGTTCGGCGTGGCCTCCGAGCTCCGCTGCGATCTCCGCGGGGCTCTCATTTGGGTCGAGCGTGCGGCGCACGACGTGCACACCGTGGGCGTTGCGCTCGAAGACGGCGGGCTGCGCTGCGCCGCGGAAGATCGCGCGGGGACCGACGAGCTGGCTGAGCGGGCCGCTTTGACCCTCGAGCAAGGCGCGGAACGTCGACGCGAGGGCGCGTTCGATGTCGGCAGCGAACGCTTCGCCGGGGCCCGAACCCGAGCGGCCGTGGTCGGTCGCGGGATCGAGGCGCGCCGCGAGTGCGTGGTAGGCCTCGCCGACCGGGGTGGACTGGGGCTCGAAGCCGCGCGCCGAAAGGGGCTGCTGGGTGCCCGCAGAGACAAACCCTGTAGTATCTCCGGGGGTCGACGGTGCGGCGGCGGTGGGCCGCGCGTCCTCACGCGGTCCACACGCAGCAAGCGCTCCAAGGAGCAGCGCCGTGGGCCATGTGAGCCTTGTCACGAGCCTTGCCATCCGAGGGACAGCGTGCCGCAGACCCGGCCTGCAGCGCTAGCCCCCTGCGCCCGAAATCCGCGCGACGGGGCGCCTCAGAGGGTGCGCCAGACCTCGAGGTCGAGGTCGCGGGCGTCGATGCGGACCGGGAAGCGGCCTTCGAGGCGGCAGGAGTCCCGCAGGAAGGCCTGGAACCGCGCGCGCTCGGCGGGGCTGCGCCAGGTGAGCAGGAAGTCGGGCCGGACGACGAGCCAGACCGTGCGGCCGTCGCGGGCGGGGCGCTCGTGGGGCCGCGGGTGGAACGTGTCGACCCCGGCGGCCCGGTCTGGGACGCGGGTCGGGGCGAGGAGCTCGCAGAGGTCAGCGGGCGCGCCCTCGGCGAACGTCCCGAGCGCGGCGTAGTGCTCCGCGAGCGTCCCGGGGAGGCTCACGACGAGGTCACCGGGCTGGCGGCGGGCTTCGACGAGCGCAATCGCCTCGCGCCAGCGCGGGCGGTCGCCGTGGCGCACGCCGAGCTGCAGGCCCGTCGATGCCGCGAGCGGACCGACGACGATCAGGAGGTAGCCGAGGGCGCGGACCGGTGTGCCCAGCAGCGCGCCGCGCTGCAGCGGCCACACGGCCACGGCGGCGAACCACGGCAAGCACCAGAGCGCGTACTGGGCGGTCGTCGTCGTCACGAAGCCGAGCGCGAGCACTGCCCCGACCCCGAGGCACGGGACGAGCGCGGCCCAGCGGCCCGTTCTGCGGGGCGCGCGCCACGCCAGCGCCGCGCCGCATAGGAACGCCGCGCCGAGGCCCGGCCCGAGGGTGAAGCCGATCGCGCGCAGCGCATGGGCGGCGCCGGAGAGGCCTCCGCCGCCGCCTTTGGCGAAGGCGTAGCGCTGGAAGACCTCCAACGCTGGCCGCGCGAGCACCGCGAGGAGCACCACCGCGGCGACGCCGAGGCGGACGGCCAGGCGTGTTTGGCGCTCGCGGCGCGCGGGGTCCGGTGCGCGCTCGGCGCCAGCTCCGAGCGTACGCAGGCTGGGCCGTACGGCGATCAGCGCCAGTCCGAACGCACCGAGGGCCAGCAGCGCTTGCAGGTGGAAGAGCGCGCCGAGGGCGAACAGCGCGAGCGCCGCCCCGAGGCGCACCACGGCCCACCCGCGCGCGTCCGTCGCCGCGAGGCCGCGCATGGCGAGCCCCGCGCCGGCGACGGTGCAGAGCTCGACGAGCGAGTAGAAGCGCGCGTTCTGCGCCCAATAGACGTGCCACGGGCTCAGGGCGACGACGAGCGCTGCAGCGGCCGCACAGCGGCCGCCCACGAGCGGGCGGAAGGCCCACGCGGTGGCGACGACGGCCAGGAACCCCGCGACGGCGGGCGCGAAGCGCAGGTGGGCCTCGGTCGGGAGCCCTCCGAGGGCCTCCACGGTCCAGCGCACGAGCGCGTAACCCAGGCGGTTGTAGTTCCCGCCCGGCGCGAGCGCGTCCTGCCACGTCAGGCCCTCGTCGAGCCACAGGCTGGGCCGACCCAGGCCGAGGAACGGGACCGCGGCGGCGAGGAACGCGAGGAGCGCGAGGCCGAGCTCGACCCGGTCGAAGCCGCGGGCCGCGGCGTCTTCGGTGCGGGCGGTGTCCTCCTGCGTTCCGGCCATAGGCGCTCAAGGATGCTGCGTCGGCGTCCGACGAGTCCAAGGAAATCGCGCTCCGCCCGGCCCTCGGTTGCGGACACGCCGCCCGACCTGCGATCCTCTTGTCCATGGACAGCCTCCGCCCACCGTCCGCCCCCCACCGCACGACCCCGTGGGGCCGGCTGCTGCTCGCCCTCGCCGCGACGGCGGCCGTCGGCTGCCAGTCCATGCGGCGGCCGCTCGTCATCGATTCGGAGCCCCCCGGCGCGGCCGTCCTGATCAACGGCCAGGATTCGGGCTTTGCGACGCCCTGTGTCCTCGACCTGCGAGGGATCACCGTCGAGACCGTCGACCTCGAGCTGGCCGGCTACCGGACCGAGCGCCGCGAGCTGCGCGACGGTAGCTGGTCCCGAGTCAAGCTCTGGAAGGAGATGTCGATCGGGACCCAGGCCTGGCGCTTCCCGCTCTTCCTCCCGACGCGGCACCTCTTCCTGCCGATCGAAGAGAGCGACGGCGAGACCCCCCCACGCATCCACGTGCGCCTCGTGCGCGAGCGCTCGCAGGGCGGCCCCGGCGAAGCCGGAGGTGCCCCGGACCGCGTCCGCTGACACCGTGCCCCCCCGCCCGTGCCCGGCCCGCCCGCCGTATTCCTCGACCGCGACGGAACGCTCAACGTCGAGGTCGATTACCTCTCCGACCCGGACCAGCTCGTCCTCATTCCGGGTGCGGCCGAAGCCCTGCGGCGTTTTCGAGCGGCCGGTTACCTCCTCTGCGTCGTCACGAACCAGAGCGGCATCGCGCGCGGCCGCTTCGATGAAGAGACCCTGCACCGCATCCACGAGCGCTTCCAAGCCCTCCTCGCAGCCGAAGGCGCAGGCGTCGACTCCATAGGCTATTGCCCCCACCTGCTACCGGAAGAAGCCGGCCCCACCGACCATCAGGCCTACGTGCGCCCTTGCCCCTGCCGCAAACCCGCGCCCGGCCTCTTGGAAGACGCCGCGCAGCGCTTCGACATCGACCTCAGCCGCTCCTTCATGATCGGCGACAGCCTGCGCGACCTGGACGCCGGCGCGGCCCTCGGCGTGCGCGGCATCCTGGTCCGCACCGGAAAAGGCGCCGCCGAAGAGCACCGCGCGAAGCAGCAAGACCGCGCCATCGAGGTGGAGGACGACCTCGCACAAGCCTGCGATCGAATCCTGCCACGCACCGGTTGAAGCGTCAGCCGCCCTCGCGCCGGGCAGCCGTAACCCGCCTTTGATTCGGCGGACATTG
>CAYOBN010000159.1:0-8203 GCA_964402175.1 uncultured Planctomycetaceae bacterium
GGTGCGCTCGCCGCGTGCCGCGCCGCAAAGTCGTACCTGGTACCGTTCGATTCACACTCCTAGCGGCGGCTCCAAGCCGTCAACCCGTCAACCGCGTCGCCGAGAGCGCCTCGATCAACTCCCGCGTCGCGCGGGCGACCGAGCTGTAGAAGCCCGAGCCGTTTGCGATGCGCTCCAGCGGGCGCGCGGCCCAGCTCAAGTGATCCGCCGCGACGACGTCCGCGACCGCCGGGTGCTGCGCCGCAGCGGCGGCCCACAGCAGGAGCACCGCGCCCAAGTGGTCGAGCGGAGCGCCGCGGGCGGCGCTCGCATCGTGCTCGAAACCCGCGAGCAGCGCCAGGTCCGCGAGGCGTTCGGCGGCGCGGCCTTCGTAGCGGCCTTCTTCCCAGAGCGACTGCACGGGCGGGGCGCCTCCGCGCGGCGCGAGCAGCGCCGCGTAGAACTCGGTGGCCAGCCCGTCGAGGTGCTCCTTGCCCGCAGCGCTCTCGGGATCGCAGTCCGGGACCTCGACACCCAGCGCCGCGAGCGCATCCGCGAGCTCGGGGCTCTGCAGTTGCGCCAGGCGCTCTGCGTCGAGCTCGAACAACAGGAGCCCACCGAAGAGCTGCGCCGCGCCAGCGAGCGCGGCGAGCTCTTCGGCCTGGAGCTCCACATCCGCGGCGTTCGGTCGGTCGTGTGCGTCCTCCGTCACGTCACCTTCTTCACGGTTACGACCGTGTCGTTGAACGCCTGCTGACCGGAGACCGGGTCGGCCATGATCGGCAGGACGTGGTTCTGCGCCCAGCCGTTGCCGCGGTTCTTGACCCAGCGCTTCGGATCGCCGCCAGAGCGGTCCTCCCACCACATGTTGCGTTCCCAGTCCGGGTCGCGGTAGCCGGCCATGTCCATGCCCGCGGCGCGCTCGCCGACGTCACGTGTGCCCTGGATCCCGCGCGCGACGTTGGTGTACTCCCAATGTCCGAGCGAGTTCGAGATCGCGATGGCTTTGGGATGCACTCCCGGTGTGATCCACACCGGCAAGCGCAGCTTGCGCTGCACTTCCCCCGAGCCCAGGCCGAGCCCCGGCGTCAGCTTCGCCAGCGTCAGCGAGCGGTAACCCGTGAGCTCGACGAAGTCGCCGTCCTGCAGCCCGAAGCGGCGCGCGGTCTCCGGGTGGATCCACGCGGGGTTCGAGTGCACGATCTCGGAGAGCCACTTCAGGTTGGCCGTCCGTCCGTGGTTGTGCACGGCCCACTTGAACGAGGTCATCACGAGCTGGTCCTCGGCGAGGTGCTCGTGCTCTTCGATCGGCACGTACTGCGGCCACGGCGAGAGGTCGTACTCGTGACCCTTGTGGTGGCTCGAGCGGTTCTTGCCCTTCGAGTTCGCGATCGCCGTCAGCGCGGACGTGTCCGCGTTGCGACCGGTCAACGCCACGAAGTCCGAGCGGACTTCGAGCTTGCGGCTCGGCGTCTTGAAGCCGACGACGGGTGCGCCGCGATGCACGATCCCGATGCCCTTGCCGTCCTTCGTGATGATGCCGGTCGCGGGATCCGTGACAGAGCCCTCGAGCTCCTTCGCGGAGAGCCGCTTCAGGTACGGCGTGTAGTAGGGCTCTTCGGCTGGGTCCTCGAAAGCGCCCTCGCGCGCTAGGCGCGCCATCGGCGACGGGTCCACCGCAGGGTCGTGGGGGAGCGGCGCGACCCACGCTGCGATGTAGTCCTCGACCGGCATCTGCGGGTACTGCGCCGCGCGCTCGCCTCCGACCCGCCGCAGCAGCTCAGGAAAGATCTCGCGCACGTCCTTGGCTTCGCCCAGCGCAGGCACGATGGGGCGCCGCACGGAGAGGTACGGCTTCAGGTTGTACGCGCCGCGGGCATCGACGTCCCAGCGCTCGAGGTAGGTCGTCCACGGCAGCACCATGTCCGCCATCGCGCCGGTCTCGTTCAGGAACGGGTTGATGCAGACGTGGAACTCGATGGCGCTCTCGTCGAGCAGCACGCTCTCCGTGACGTCCATCTCGGGCCACGTCAGCGGCGAGTCCAGGTTGTAGGTCATGTAGACCTGCAGGTGGGCGCGCTTCGACTTCAGGTACCAGTAGACGATCTCGCCCACCTTCATCGAGTTCCAGACGTTCGCCAGCGCGAACTCCGGCGGATCGGCCAGCAGCGAAGGAGTCTTGGACTTCGCCGGACCCGCGGGCGGCTTGAAGCGCTTGCTGTCGGTGGCGCCCGTGAACATCCAGCACCAGCCACCCGGGCGGCCGACGCTACCCACGAGCACATTGAGCAAGATGATCGCGCGGTCGTTCCAGTAGCCGTTGATGTGCGCCGACGAACCGCGGTTGCAGAGGGTCGTCGCGTGGGGCGCCGCCGCTGCGAACTCACGCGCGATGCGCCGGATGTCGGCGGCGGGCACCGTCGAGACCGACTCGGCCCAATCCGCCGTGTACGGCGCGAGCACCTCGCGCAGCTCCGCGATCGAGCAGTTCATCCAATCGGTGAGGAAGGCCTCGTCGTGCAGGCCCTCGGCGAGGATCGTGTGGCACATCGCCAGCGCGATCGCGCCGTCGGTCCCCGGCGCCGGCATGAAGAACTCGTCGGAGTTGCCGGCGGTGTTCGACATGCGCACATCGAACGTGACGAGCTTCGCGCCGTTCTGGAAGCGGCCGCGCTGGATGCGCAGAGCCCCCGCGACGTGGCCCTGGTGCGCCTCGAACATGTTGGAACCGAAGTTCAGGATGTACTTCGAGCGCTCGAAGTCTCCGAGGTCCCAGTCTGCCTCGAACAGGTACGTCAGGTTCGCCGCGCGGCGCGCGGCGGAGCACAACCCGCGGTGGTTCAGGTGAGTATTGGTGTCGAGCGCCGCGAGGAAGTTGCTGACCGCGTCAGGCGTGCGGTTGCGGCCTTGGTGGAAGCCGAACTCCTCGGGTTTGCCGGACTCCTGCACCTTGCGCAGCCGCGCTGCGATCTCGTCGTAGGCTTCGTCCCAGGTGATGCGACGCCACTGGCCGCCCCCGCGCTTGCCGACCCGCTTGATCGGGTAGAGCAGGCGCTCGGGGTGGTACTGGTGGTTCAGCGCCGCCTGGCCGCGCGCGCAGAGGCGCCCCTGCGAGTTCGGGTCGTTGGGGTTGCCCTCGACCTTCAGGATTCGGCCGTCTTTGACGAGGCCCGTGATGCCGCACACGGTCGAGCAGAGCTGGCACATGCTGTGCACCCGCTCGACGTCTTTGTATTTGTCGGGGTCCGGAAAGCGTGTCTTCTTGTTCGGGCCCGGCAGCGCACAGACGCCTGGGGCCTTGGCTTCGTACGGCTTACCGGCGCGCGCGCGCCAAACAGCCGCGTTCTCCGCCGCCGTGGGGATCCGTCGCTCGCTCTGGCTTTGCGCCAGGGGCGCGGCGGCGAAGAGCGCGCCGAGTCGCAGGAATGCGCGTCGATCGCTGCGTCGCATGTCAGCGGCCCTCCTGCGCAGCATCCGAGGTGGTCTCACCCGGGTGGGGGACGCGAGCGTGCGGCGGGGTCGACTCGCGCCACTCGTACACGGAGTACGCGTCGGGGTGGTAACTCTGCCCTTCGCCGGGGACCTTGTCCGCCCAGGCGGCGATCGGGTGGGCTTCGTCCGTCGCGAACCACATCCGCGGTTCCGTGCCTTTGTCCTCGCGCAGTCGGCCGATGTGCCCGTCGGCTTCGAGCTCAGCCTTCAGGCGCGCGACCTTCGAGTCCGGATCGTTCAGATCGCCGAAGGCCAACGCCTCGCTCGGACAGGTGGCGACGCAGGCGGGGTCCATACCCACGTCGACGCGGTGGGTGCAGTTGTGGCATTTCACCGCCTGGTTGGCGACGGGATCGATGTAGATCGCGCCGTAGGGGCAGGCCTCCTTGCAGCTCGCGTGGCCCGAGCACAGGTCGTAGTTCACCTGCACCGTGCCGCCAGAGCCCTTGTGCAGCGCGCCGCACGGGCAAGCTTTGATGCACGGCGCGTCTTCGCAGTGCTGGCACGCCATCGGGATCATGATGCGCGCGTACTGGCCTGCGCCCACCGCGAGCCCCGCGGGCCGCGGCGCTTCGTGGTAGATCGTCTGCCGCATGTAGTGCCCGAGGGGCACGTCGTTCTCGGCTTTGCACGCGACCTCGCACGCGTGGCAGCCGAAGCAGCGCCGCGTGTCGACGACCCAGCCGTAGCGTTTGCCGTCGTCGGGCGCGGTCATGCGCTCGCGCCAATGCTCCTCCGGCAGGAAGAGGCCCTCGGTGGTCGTCTCCTTCGTCGTCGCGCAGGAGGCGGCTGCTGCGGCGCCCAGAACGGCGCCCCCGGTCAGCAGCGTGCGTCGGTCCAGCCCGGCCTCAGTTTGCGCCTGGGGGTGCTGCTCGCTTCGTTCGGCATCCATCGAACACGTGTCCTTCGGGCCCTCCGGGGCGGACGGCGGTACAGGAGCGAGCGGCGGCTTCAAGGCCGCGGGGTCGAGGTGGAGGGCGCGGTGAGGAAGTGCTCTCGAACCGCGCGAGCCGGACACGCCGCCACTCGCAGCGGGGGTCACCAGAAGCCGCGCCGCACAACGCTGTGGGCGAGGTTCATGGTGGGGGGCGGCGTGGCGCGCACGGAAGGAGTCTGCGCGCAGTCCCCCCGGACGTCAAGGCTGGGGCGACGGCGCGCCCCCATCGAGCTCCAGCAGCGCTTCGCAGGCCGCCCAGCTCTCCGCCTCTTTCATCGTGCGACCCCAGGCCGGCGCAAAGGCGCGTGTGCCGATGCGCGCCCGCACGAGGAACGCGCGGGTGTTGTCGTCGCCGCGGCGCTCGACGAGCTCGTAGGTCGGCGGTACGCCGAACTCGCGCTGGCTGCGCTCCTGCAGGCCCTGCTTGGGCACGGCCTCGTCCTTGCGCGCGCGGGCCTCTTCGAGCTCCACGGCCAGGGTGCGCAACGTGAACTCACGCGCCGCTTCGAGCCCGCCGTCGAGGTAGATCGCGCCGACGATGGCCTCGAAGAGGTTCGCCATGATCGCGCGCGACGGCTCGCGCTGCGCGAGGCCGCGGCCGAGCCGAGCCGCGAGTGCCAGGTCGAGCCGGCGCGCCGCGTCCGCGAGCGCCTTGCGCGAAACGACGGCGGCTTTCATCTCCGTCAGCTTGCCCTCGGCGTGACGCTCGGGATCGCCGTACAGCTCCTCGGCGATCACGAGGTCCAGCACCGTGTCGCCGAGGAACTCGAGCCGCTCGTTGTCGCGTCGCCCGGCCTGCGTCGAGATCCCCGCCGAAGCGTGGGTCAACGCCAGCTCGAGCAGCGCGGGGTCACGGAAGGAGTACGCGAGGCGGGTCTCGACGGGGTGCATGGCGAGGGAGGCCTTCCAGGGTACCCGAAGGCCCTCCCGCGCCGTCACTGCCAGGTCAGCGCCAGCCCGTCCGTGAAGTTCGAGGTCGGGACGGGATTCGCGTCCCGGTACCAGGCCTGGAAGCTCCACGTCTCGCCGACGGCCGCGGCGACGGTGCCGGTTGCGGTCGGCATCTGCGTCAGATCGATGCGCAGGCGCCCCTGGCCCTGGCTGCTCGCGGCGAAGATGTTGCCTTGGTAGCGCCCGATCGCGCCGCTGAGGCAGAGGTTGCCTTGGCTGTTGCCCGGGTTGGCGATGAACCCCTGGGTGCGCCCGGTCAGGAAGAAGCCGAACGAGCCCGGGGGCAGACCGCCAGCGATCAGCTCGACGTCGTTGCGGGCGAGCTCGATCGAGCCGACGCCGCCCATGACGGCTGAGCTGCCGGTCGAGTTCGGCACCGCCGGTCCGCAGTAGTTCGTCGTGAAGACCTGCTGCACGAGCTGGATCTCGTCCAGGTCGTGGAACGCCGCCGTGTTCTGCGTGAAGCCGCGCAGCGCGA
Source organism: uncultured Planctomycetaceae bacterium (assembly GCA_964402175.1). GTDB lineage: Bacteria > Planctomycetota > UBA1135 > UBA1135 > JAWKUK01. The sequence continues at coordinate 5,838 of CAYOBN010000159.1, forward strand.
AGCCACCCGGTGCAAGGAACGTCGTCGCGGTGTAGGGGATCTGCGCCAGCACGTTCGTGCCGAGCTCGTCGAAGAGCGTCACGCGCGCTTCACCCGTGTTACGCCAGTCGATCTCGAGCAGGTACCAGGTGTCCTGCTGGATCGGCGCCGCCGCGGAGGCCAACGTCACGAACGACACCGTCCCGGTGAAGCCGGTGACCGACTGCAAGAGGATCTGGTTGCTGTTGGGGGCGAAGGTCGCGCAGAGCGCGCGGTCGACGTCGGCCCCGATGCCGAAGTACGAACGCCCGAACTGGACCTGCGAAGTGGCGGTGCCGCGCGAGCGCACCGCGGCCCGGTACGCGCTGTTCGGGTTCGAGACGAGGTCGAGCCGACCGCGCCACGCCGCGTTGCCCGCGGTCTGGCGGAACTGGGCGCCGAACGCGCCGGCGCGCGCGGCGTCAGCGGTGAGGTCGAGGGTGTCCATGCCCAGGTTGAGGGCCGGCCAGAGGGCTTCGGAGCCGTGGTCGAAGTTCTCGACCGGGAGCTGTGCGAGGGCAGCGAGCGCGAGGGTGCAGAGCAACATGGTTTGCCGACTTGTGTTGAGGCTGGGTACGCAGGCGCGGAGGACCGGGAGCCAGAGACCCCGGCGCGCGCCACAGCAGGCCCTTGGATCCTGCGCTCGATTCCGGTTTCCCGCCAGGCCGCGCGCTACCTTTTCCGGCCTATGACCGCGACGACCGAGACCCTCCGCCTGGCCCCTGAAGACACCGTGGTGGTCGCCCGACGCGACTTGCCGAGCGGGCACCACCTGGCCCGCGAGGGGCTCTCCACCCGAAGCCGGGTGCCCACCGGCCACAAGGTGGCGACGCGCTTCCACGCCCTCGGCGCGCCCGTGGTCAAGTACGGGCAAGTGATCGGTTTTGCCACGGCCCCGATCGAGCCCGGCGAGCACGTGCACGTGCACAACTGCGGCGTCGCGGACTTCCAGCGCGACCCCGAGATCGGCGCCGCGGTGCCGAAGTCGAACCTCGTCGAGCCGGCGGCGCGCCGCACCTTCCAGGGGTTCGTGCGAGCGAACGGCAAAGTCGGCACACGCAACTACGTCGGCGTCGTCTCCTCCGTGAACTGCTCGACGTCCGTCGCGCGTTTCATCGCGGACGCCATCCAGCGCCAGGACCTCGCCGCGGGTTACGACAACGTCGACGGCGTCGTCGCGTTCGTGCATGGCACGGGCTGCGGGATGGACGACCGCGGCGATGCGTGGGACGTGCTGCGCCGGACGCTCTGGGGTTACGCGTGTCACCCGAACCTCGCGGGTGTCGTGTTCGTCGGTCTCGGCTGCGAGGTCTTCCAGCTCGCGCGGATGAAACAAGAGCTCGGTGTGAAGGAGAACGACCTCTTCCGCACGCTGACGATCCAGGAGTCCGGCGGCACGCGCCGCGCGGTCGAAGCGGGGGTCGCGGCGGTGCGCGAGATGCTCCCGCGGGCCGACGCGGCGCGCCGCCAAACCGTGGCTGCGTCGGAGTTGACGTTGGCGCTGCAGTGCGGCGGTTCGGACGCGTACTCCGGCATTACGGCCAATCCAGCGCTGGGCGCTGCAGCGGACCTGCTGGTCGCACAGGGCGGGACCGCGGTGCTGTCGGAGACGCCTGAGGTCTACGGAGCAGAGCACCTCTTGACGCGCCGCGCCGTCAGCCGCGAGGTCGGCGAGAAGCTCCTCGCGCGCCTCCGTTGGTGGGAGGACTACACCGCGCGCAACCGCATGGTGATGAACAACAACCCTTCACCCGGCAACAAGGACGGTGGGCTCACGACGATCCTCGAGAAGTCCCTCGGCGCGGTCGCCAAGGGCGGCACCACGGCGCTGCAGGGTGTGTACGAATACGCCGAGCCGATCCGCACCCGCGGCTTCGTGTTCATGGACAGCCCGGGGTACGACCCGTGTTCGATCACGGGCCAAGTCGCAGCCGGCGCGAACGTCGTCTGCTTCACGACGGGCCGCGGCTCGGCGTTCGGCTACAAACCGGTCCCTTCGCTGAAGCTGACGACGAACAGCGAGCTCTTCCAACGCATGGAAGAGGACATGGACCTGAACTGCGGCGACGTGCTCGAAGGTGTGTCGATCCAGGAGAAGGGCCGGCAGATCTTCGAAGAGGTCCTCGAAGTGGCCTCGGGGAAGAGGACCAAGTCCGAGCAGCTCGGCTACGGCGACCATGAGTTCGTCCCGTGGCAGATCGGCGCCACGATGTAGGAGCAGGTACCCGGTACCGCTTGATTCGGCGGAGCGTGCCTCCTTCACCATCCCGCGCAGCCGGGATGGGGGAGGCCCGCGCCGAACGGTACCAGGTACGACTTGGCGGCGAGGGCGCGCGCGGAGCGCGCGC
>CAYOBN010000160.1:0-4754 GCA_964402175.1 uncultured Planctomycetaceae bacterium
AGGACCACACCCGCGACGATGAAGGTCAACCGCGCGCCGATGCCGTGGCGCCGCTTCGGCCGCGGCCCGGCCGTCACTCCGCGCCCTCGGCCATGCGATAGCCGACGCCCCAGACCGTCTCGATGTAGCGCGGATCCGCCGAATCAAGCTCGATCTTCGCGCGCAAGCGGCGCACGTGCAGGTCCACCGTGCGTGCATCGCCTTTGTAGTCGTTACCCCACACGCGATCGAGGAGCTGATCTCGGGTCCAAGCGCGGCCCGGGTGGCGGATGAGGAACGCGAGCAGGTCGAACTCACGCGGCTTCAGCGTGAAGACCTCGCTGGAGCCGTCTTCGCCGCGCCCAGCGCGACGCGTCTCGAGGTCGATCCAGAGGTTCTTGTGCCGCGCGAAGCCGCCTTCCACGGCGCGGCCCGAGCGGCGCAGCAGGCCGCGCACACGCGCGACGAGCTCGGGCAGGTGGAACGGCTTCACGACGTAGTCATCAGCGCCAGCTTCGAGGCCCGAGACCCGCTGCTCCGGTGTATCGCGCGCGGTGAGGATCAGGATCGGCACCGCGCGGCCCGCGCCGCGCAGCTCGCGCACGAGCTCGCTCCCGTCTCCGTCGGGTAAGCCGAGATCGAGCAGGATCAGATCGAACTTACGCTCGGCCGCAGAGCGCGCCATGCCGAGGGTCACGGCGACGCTGACGTCGAAGCCAGCGTGGCGCAGCGCGTCGAGCAGCTCGGTGCGGATGCGGCTGTCGTCCTCGACGACCAGAATGCGGGGTTCGGAGGGGGTCATGGGGCGTTGCGACGGATCCTACCCCTGTGGGGGTTCCGGGGCGTTCCTCAGGACGCGACACGCGGTGTCCGGCGGGTTTCCGTGCCCTGTTCGGGGCAGCGGTGCGGTGACCCGGACGACCCTCGGCATGGGACCGGTTAGGATCCGAGGCCCCACCGGCCTCGCTCCGAACCGCCACCACCATGTCCTCCGCCGCGCCCGCCGCCGACGCCCCCGCGCCGTCGCTCCCGACCTGGAAGAAGGTCGCCTTCGCCCTCGCCCTCGTCCTCGGCCTGGCCGGCCTTGCGCTCACGCGGAGCGCGGACTCCTCCGGTCCCGCCGGCGGCGCTCCCGCGAGCGCCGCCCGCTCCGGCGAGCTCGGCGTGAGCTCGCTCTCCGGGGGCATCCTCCTCGGGGACGCCCCGCCGGCCGAAGAGCCGAGCCCCTGGGCGCCGCTCTTCATGAAAGGCGGCCTGTCGTTCGCGGTCGCGTTTGCGGCGGGGTTCGCCCTGCGCACCTTCCTGAAGGGGACCCTCCTCGTGGCGGGGGTCGTCGTGCTCGCGATCTTCGGCCTGCAGAAGGCCGGGATCGTCGGCGAGATCGACTGGGCCCGGGCTCAGGGGTACTGGGACTCGCTGACGGCGAACATCGGGCAGCAGTTCGAGAGCTTCAAGACCTTCGTGACCGGCAGCCTCCCCTCTGCGGGCGCCGGCACCGCGGGGCTCGTCGCGGGCTTCCGGAAGTGACCGACGGGCAGCGGTAGTGCCAGGTGTACGGGCCTCCGACCACCGTGGTCGGTGGCACGCCACGTGCCTCCCCGCTGTGGGCCCGCACACCTGGCGCTCCTCGTACGCCGAGCTGCGCGCCGTGTGACCGCGCGGGCCGGCGCCGCCTCAGCGAAAGTGCACGCGCACCGCGTCGCTGGTGTGCGAGGCTGGGCCGCCGGCTGGGTTCGTGTCGCGGTACCACGCCTGGAATGTCCAGGTGCTGCCGGGCAGGACGGCGGTCGGGCCCAGCGCCGTCGGTAGGTTGGCCGTGTCCACCGCGTAGTGGTGGCGGCCGCTGCTGTCGGCCGTCTGGGCTTGACCCGCAAAGCGGCCGAGCGTCCCGCCGAGGCACAGGGTGCCCGGACCCACCGGCAGCGGCAGGGGCGGCACCGCGGTGTCGCCGACCAGCAAGTAACCCGCCATGCTGCCCGGACGCAGACCCGCGACGACGGCGGCGAGTGTGCCACCCGCAGCGTCCGAGCCCTCGATCTCTAGCGTCGCGCGGAGACCGATAGAGTTGGTCGCAGTGGGGGAACAGAAGCGCGCCTCGTCGATGGCGTCGATGCGGTGCAGCAGGTCGCGTGAGCCCTCGGGCCCCAGCACGGTCACCGCGATACGCGTCGTCGGATGCACGAGCGGTGAGCCGCCCTGCAAAGGGAGCGGCAGGATCCCGAGCTCGCGTGCGCTGCCGGCGGAGACCCGCACGCGACGTAACCCAGCGAAGACCGTCTGATCGAGCTCGAGCCAAGCTTCGCCGCCGAGGTCCAGTCCATAGCGGCTCGCGCCGAGCAGCGAATCCAGCGGGGCACCCGTCGCGGCGTCGAGCACGACGCCTACGGGGCATGTGGCAGGGCCGAGCGTGCTGACGAACGGGATCACGACGGCAGAGCCACGGTCGACGAAGAACGGGTGCGCTCGCGCGGAGTCCAGCGCGACGGAAGGGGCGCACGTCCACTCCCAAAGCGCGACAAAAGCGCCCGTCGAGACGTCGAAGGCCCGTGCGTGGCCGCGGCCGGCTTGGTGCACCAAGACGGCGCTCTCGGCGCGCAGCGCGAGCCCGGCGGCTTGCTGGAGACCGAGCCCGGTCACTGGCACAGGCGGAGCGTGCAGGATGTCCCCAGTGATGAGGTCAACGCGCAGGAGCTCGCCGCTGGCGGGCAGCGCGACGAACGCCGCCGAGCGCGCGAAGTCGTAGGCGACGGCGGGGCGCTCGAGGAAGCCTCCGTCGAGCGCTGTCGCGACCCCGGGCAGGCGTACGGAGCGCGAGATCGTGCCCGTCTGGGTGTCGATCCGCACCAGCGCGCGCAGGTTTGCGCCCTGCAGCAGGACCCACGCCGCGCTGCCGGTGGGCTCGGCGGTGACCGCAAGGGCGTGGTCGGGTAGCGGGAAGCGCGCGAGCTCCGTGCGGCTGGCCACATCGACGACGGAGAGGCTACGCCCTCGGCCATGCACGGTGAGCGCGCGTCCGTCCGCGCGCAACGCAACGTCGACCGGCTGGCGATCGAGCGCGACCCGCCCGACCACGGTGGGGGCACCGTCGACGTCGATGATGCAGAGCTCATCCGAATCGCGACCGGCTGCCAGGACCGTTCGCCCCGTCCCGTCGAAGGCGAGGGCCCAAGGCCCGTCGCCCTCGGCGTCGAAGCCCGAATTGACGTCCAACCTGCGGGTCGGTGTCGGACCCGAGAGGTCATAGACCTCGATGCGATCGACGCTCGGATTCAGCGCGGCGAACTGGTAACCCGACGGTGCGCTCCAGCAGGCACCTGGCAACGTTCCGCCGACCGTCGCAAAGCGCGCGAGTGTGACGCCTGTGCTGGCATCGACGGCGGCATAAGCCGCGCCCTGTGCCATGAGGATCCGCGTCCCATCAGCGCTGAGCGCGCCCTGGGACGCACCGCTCAGGATCTGCGTCGCGCCGGAGGTCAGATCGATGTGCGCGATCCCCTCCGCCGTGGCAAGCAGCAGCGTGGACCCGGTTTCGTCGGCGGCGGGCAGCGTACTCCCGCTGGGTCCAAGCGGCACGGTCGTGCTGGAGGTCACGACCCCCAAGCTCCCTCCGGAGGCGAGCGAGAAGCGCTCGATGCGATTGGGGAACAAGGGATCCGTGCTGTCGTAGAGGTGGACTGCGCAGTGCAGGCCGTCGTTGCTGAACGCGGCGCAGGTGGCGCGGCCGGGCGCCGAGTAGGGTGTGCGCGCGAGTTCGATGCCCTGGAGCAAGTCGTACTGCACGAACTCGTGCTGGTCCGCGACGAAGAGGACCGTCCCACCCGGCGCGATGCCCATGCCTGCGCTCGCTCCGAACGGAAAGAGACTCAGGTTCCCTTGGAACGTGCGCTCGATCGCGCCCGTTACGGTGGAGACCACGCTGAACCGCCCGGAGACCGACATCGCGCGCAGCACGGCGCGCGCACCCGTCGGGTCCATTCGAATCCGCCAGTGGGGCGACGTCCCGGGGGAGGTGCCCTGGGCGAGCACTTGCAGCGTCGGCACAGCGAGCACCTGCACTCTGCCGCTCTCTTCGACGTAGAGCGCCCGCGCCCCGTCGGGCGTCAGGCAGAAGTCCTCGGCGTCGGCGAAGCGGGGGCTCTCCGCCGTGACGCGCCCCAGGACTAGATCGAGGTACGTGAGCGAGCCCGACACGGACTCGCCATGCCGCACGATGAGGCCGCGCCCATCGGGGGTGAAGAGGGCACTGCGAGGGCTGTCGTGATCGGCGAGGCTGGCGCCGAGGTCGACGGTCTGGGGGGCGATGGCGAAGAGGAGGGGGAGCAACATGGCGTGGGTGGGGCGCTACCCGGTAGCCGGTATGGCGCCGCGGGTCACAGCCGCAACTTCGCAGGGCGATACGCAGGTCAGGCCACTCCGGGTGAGCGGACCGCTGCGAAGGCGCTGCGCGGAGGTACGAACCGAAGGTACCAGGTACGCTTTGACGAGCGCGCCGGGCCTTCTTCTGTCTTGCCTCGCGCTTGCGGCGCTCGTCAAAGCGTCCCTGGTACCGTTCGAATCGGGGGATCGGGTCTGAGGGGGCTCGATCTGCCGCACCGCCGAATCAAACGGTACCAGGTACGCTTTGACGAGCGCAGAGAGCGCGAGGCGAGACAGAAGAGGGCGCGGCGCGCTCGTCAAAGCGTACCAGGTACCTCGCGTTCCATGGTCCCTCGCGCGCAGTGGTCCCTCGCGCTCAAGTGTCCCTCGCGCTCAAGTGTCCCTCGCGCTCAAGTGTC
>CAYOBN010000160.1:4854-7938 GCA_964402175.1 uncultured Planctomycetaceae bacterium
CTCGCGCTCAAGTGTCACTCGCGCTCAAGTGTCACTCGCGCGCAACGGACTCTCCCGCGCAGTGGTCTCTCGCGCACAACGGCGCCTCCCGCACAACGGCGCTTCGCGTCATACCTCAACCCCGTCACTCGCTCGCGCTCCCGCCAAGCGCGGCGCCGTGATCGCCGCCAACGCGTACAGCATCACGGCCACCGCAAACACCGCCCGGAAGCCGAAGTTCATCGACACGATCACCGTCGCGATCGAACCCGCGACCGTCGCCACGGCATTGGTGGCCCAGGCCCACGGTACGAGGCGGGGGGCGCTCCTCTCCAAGACCGCGAGGCCGTGGGCAAATGGGACCCCGACCGTCAGGCCGATCGGAGCGACGACGGTCGCGGCGATGAAGAAGCGCACCGGCGCTGCGAGCGGCGCCACGGCGCGGACGAGCGCGCTGTCGAAGAAAGAGAGCCCGCCGAAGGCCAGCGCCAGTAGCGCCGGGATCCACAGGATCGCGCGGGTCGGGGCGCTGAAGCGATGGCGGGAGAGGTACGCGCCGAGGCCGGTCGTCAACAGCATCGCGGCCAGCGTCACCGTCACCGAATAGAGCGGGTGACCGAGGAGCAGCACGAGCTTCTGGATCAGCGCGACCTCGGCGGCGATGAAACCGGCTCCCACGGCTGCGAAGTAGACCGCGGCGCCGCCGAGCGGCTCGGCCGCGCGGCGGCGGGCGAGGGCGAGCGGCAGCCCGAGCACGAGGCCACCCGCCAGCAGCGCGAGCCCGAGCTGGCCGAACAAGAACAGCGGGTTCCCTTGGGTCACCGTGATCGCCGCGTCGAGGGTCTCGCGCGCGTGGCCCAGGTCGCTCCAGCGCAGGAAGTTGAAGAAGTACGGCCGGTCGTCGGTCACCGGCCGCAGGTCGACCGGCGCGTCCGCGACGAGCTGCGCGGGGTCCGGCGCGCGGATGAAGGCCTCGACCGCGCCGCCGAGGTCGAGGCGCGGGTGGTACGCGAGCGCAAACGCGCCGTCCTCCAAGAAGGTCTCGAGGCGCGCGAGCTCTTCGTCCTGGAACGCCGTGCGCTTCACGAGCAGCGCCATGAAGGTCCCCGCCGGGACCGCCACGATGCAGTCGCGGAACGGCGCGCGGCCCGCGCGGCTGTGGGCCGCGCGCAGCGTCGCGATGAGCCGCAGCGTCTCGTGGTCCGCGCTGAAGCGCGTGATCTGCACCGCGCCTTCGTCGGTCAGCACCGCGAACATGTCGTCGATGGCCTCCTGCGTGTACAGGAAGTTCTCGGCCAGCATGTAGGCGCCGCTCTGCAGCGCCGTCCACGTGTCGATGCCCGACATCTGCACGAGGTCGAAGCGCTCGCGCTCGGACAAGAGCGCCGTGCGCCCCTCGCCATGCACGAGCTCAACGGCGGGGTTCGCCAAGAGCGCGCGCGAATACTCCGCGAGGGTGGTGCGGTGGATGTCCAGGATCTGCCGGTTGAGCTCGATCCCCTTGATCCGCCCCGTGCCCGCGTGATGGTGCGCCCAGACGTCGTCGCCGCCGCCGACGCCGATGATGAACGCCGCGCGCGGCTGCAAGACGCGCGCGGCGAGCGAATAGAGCGAGCGCGAGAGGCCCTGCAGGCCCTCCGGCGTGCCCGTGTAGTCGTGCACGTAGGTCCCCGCCGAGCCGTCCTGCATCACAAACGCTTGGCGCTCCGGCGGTCGCGGCGCGCCATCGCTCGTCATGAAGAGGTTGTGTTGGTCCTCGGGCACCTCGGCCAGGTCGACGCGGCTGATGGCGCTCCAGCGCGACTCGATTAGGCGGTCGCCTGCGATGAACTTCGTCTCTGCTGTCAGGTGCAGCTCGGTCTTGCTGGGAACGGGGAAGCGCGGATCGACGAACGGGACCGCTGCCAGCGCCAGCGCCGCGGCGACGGCGCCGATGCGCCGCGCGGAGCCCTGACTCGCGACCGCGAGCGCCGCAGCCGCGAGCGCGACCGCACCCGCGAGCGCCCCGCCGGCCCCGCTCCACCACAGGAGGTACGGGCACGCGACGCAGCCGAGCGCCGCGCCGATGAGGTCCGCTGCGTAGACGCGGTGCACATCGCGGCCCGCGCGCAGGAGCAGCAACCCGATCACCGCGCCCGCGAAGAACATCGGCACCGCCGCGCCCAAGTTGAACGCCGCAAAACGCCCGAGGTTCTCACCCGTCGCGACGCGCACGTCGTAGGGCGCCGGGAACGTCAGCAAGAACGTGTACGTCAGCGGCAGCGAGACGACGTAGGCCCACAGCAGCGCGACGAGCGCGCGCTCTTCGCGCCCCCGCAGCCGCTCGCGCGCGAGGTACAGGAGCGCCCCGGCGGCGCCGACCGCCAGCAGCGCATTGGCGACCACCAAGTACGAGTAGTGGAACGCGAGCCGCAGCGCGGAGACCCGGGTCAGGAGGACCTCGTAGACGAGGCTCGAAGCGGCCGCCAAGGCGATCGTCCAAGCCGCGCGGCGCGGGCGGGGGGAGGTGGGTGAGTCCGGCACCCGGGGAGCGTAACCCAGGGCGCCCATGCGACCAGGGGTGAGGGCCACGGAGGCGCGCCGATCCCGGCGGGCTGTGCGAGAAGGCTCACCCGCGTGTGCGGTTCGTGCATGCTACGCGCCCATGACCCCGCCGCTCGGTATCGCGCTGCCCGTCCCCGCCCAAGTGGTCCTCTTGCTCGTGCTGTCGAACGTCTTCATGACGTTTGCGTGGTACGGGCACCTCAAGAACCTGGGGCATCGCCCTTGGGTCGTGGCGGCGCTCCTGAGCTGGGGGGTGGCGCTGTTCGAGTACCTGTTGCAGGTGCCCGCCAACCGGATCGGCGCCACGCGGTTCTCGCTCGCGCAGCTCAAGATGCTGCAGGAGGTGATCAGCTTGTCGGTGTTCGTGCCGTTCGCGCTCTTCTACATGAAGAAGCCGCTGTCGCTCGATTACTTGTGGGCGAGCCTGTGCATCGCGGGCGCGGCGTACTTCATGTTTCGGCGGTGAGGCGGGTGCCTCTGCGCGGGTGCCGGAGTTCGCAGCGAACGGTACCAGGTACGAGTTTGCGGCGAGGCGCGCGGCGCCCGAGCAGGCGCGCGCGC
>CAYOBN010000161.1:0-7782 GCA_964402175.1 uncultured Planctomycetaceae bacterium
CCCGCACGCGCGCGCTCCGCGCGCGCCTGCGGGCGCGCCACCGCAAACTCGTACCTGGTACCGTTCGACACAACACGCCCAACACAGCAACACGCCCTCAACGCGCCCGCCCCCCACGCCTCCGCGCATCCGGCAACACCTCAACCAAGACATTCGGTCGCCCCAACCGCTTCTTCAGCGCGAAGCGGTCATACACCTCCCCCGTCGCCGTGTGCGCGGTATACCGCAGCTCATCCCCGTCGATCGTGATGATCTGGAACAGCTGCGTATCCTCCGCCGTTCGCACCGCCCACTCCGCGCCCTCCAGCGCGTACATCTTCGGACCGCTCACCGACACCACGTGCACCGTGCCGATCTCCGGGTCGTACACCGGCCCGTCCGAGGTCTCGACGTTCGTCTCCACCCGCCCGCTGCGCGCATACGTGTGGTCATGGCCCGCCAACACGAGGTCCACGCGGTAACGATCCAACACCGGCTTCCAGAGCCGACGCAGCTCAGGGTTGTCCCGCCCCTTCGCCGGTGAGAACACCGGATGGTGGAACGTCACAATCGTCCAGCGCTGCGGCTCCCGCGCCAGCACACCATCCAACCACTCGGCCTGCGCCTGCAACCCCTCGTTCGAGTTCAGCACGACAAACCGCGCGCCCTGGTAGTCGAAGGTGTAACACGTCTCTTCGAGCCCCTGCGGCCCGTGCTCGGGCAGCGTGAACTGCGGCCGCCAGTGCCGCGTCAACGTCAGCACACCCGGGACCGTCTGACGATCGCGCAATGCGCCGCTCGCGAGCGAGCGCCCGACGAGTACCTCCCGTGAATGACCCGTGCGCGCCACCAGAGCATCATCGACCTCGATCACCTGACCGTCGCGCAAGACACAACCCAGGCGCTCGCCGTCACCGGTCAGCGCCTCGATTCGGCGGACACCGTCGCTCTCCGTCGTGGTCGTCGTCACCGCCAAGACCGCACCCGACCCCGTCTGCCAGAGGCGCTCGTTCGTCGGCCCTGCACCTTCGCGGTAATACTCGTGGTTGCCAGGCACGACGACCACCGGCACCGTCCCGTTCACCCAGCCCGGAGCGCCGAACCACTCGCCCCACTCCGCATCCGCGTTGGCTTTGTTCACGAGGTCGCCCGCGTGCAGCGCGAACGCCGCGCGAGGCGCCTCCCGAAACGCCTCCCGGAACACCCGCGATGCATGTGCCCGCACGTCGTTCTGCGAATCGCCGAAGTACAAGAACGTGAACGGCCGCGCGCCCGTCTCCGCTGTCCGGAAGTGCTGCCACTCACTCCAATCCACGCCGTCGCCGACGCGATACGCGTACAGCGTCCCCGGCTCCAGGCCCTCCACGACGACGTGGTGCCGGTGCGCGACACCGAGGTCGCTCTCGAAGCGCTCCGCGCGCCCGGTGTACGTCTCGGCCACGAGGCCTGGGCCGTAGGGCCCCGCGACCGCGACCTCTGCCAGCGAGCGCTCGACCGACGTATCGGTGCGCCAGCCGAACGCGATCGAGCGCGCCGGGTCCCCCACCCACGTCAAGACGATGCGGTCGGGGACCGAGCGCGGGGCGTGCAGTGCCGCGGCCGCGAGCGGCGCGCGGGCCTGCCCTGCGCCCGCGTCGGAGCCCGTGAGCTCGCTCCAGTGGGCGCACAGCGCAGCGAAGGAGAGGACGGACAGAGCGCGTAGCATCCCGCCATTGCACCCGATCCGCGCGGCCCTGCCCCTCGGCCCCTCGTTGTTTTCGCGTAAACTCCGGCTCTCCGATCCGAGACTCTCCATGGGCAAACACCACGACAAACACCGGGACAAGCACCAAAAGCACCGCGGTCCGACGACCGCCGACGCCGAGGTGGTCATCAAGCTGTACGACCTGCGCCGCGAGACCGTCATGCGCGCCTCGCGCGACGCGCTGATCCGCTGGACGCCCAAGTCCTACGCGGACCTCGCCGCGATCGCGGACTTCGGCCACGAACACAACGCGGCCTTCCGCCAGGTCTCCAGCTACTTCGAGATGGCGTACGGCCTCGCCCGCCGTGGCGCCGTCGATGCGGAGCTGCTCAGCGAATGGTGCGGCGAAGGCATGCTGCTCTTCGCCAAGGTCCACCCCTTCCTGGCCGAGTTCCGTGCGCAAGTCTCCCCCACCGCGTTCCAGAACGCGGAGTGGGTGGCACAGAACACCGAGCACGGCGCGAGCCGCTTCGCGCTCTTCCAGAAGCGCTTTGCGGCGCCGAAGGAAGAATAGGCCTCTGGGCTGACCCGCCGTGCAGCGCACCCGCCGCGTCGTCTACCAGGTCCTGCCGCGCCTATTCGGCAACGGTCGCGCCCCGGCGCGGCCTGGCGGGTCGCTCGCCGAGAACGGCTGCGGCCGCCTCGTCGACCTCGATGCGCGCGCGCTGCGCGCCCTCGCCGACCTCGGCGTGAACACGCTGTGGCTGACCGGGGTGCTGGAACACGCGACCGGGACCGCGCACCCGGGGCTGCCTGCGGACGATCCCGACATCGTCAAGGGCTCGGCGGGCAGCCCCTATGCCGTACGCGACCTCTTCGACGTCGCTGCGGACCTGGCGACCACCCCAGCTCGGCGACTCGAAGAGCTGCGCGAGCTGATCGCGCGCTGTCACAGCTTCGGACTCGAGGTATGGATCGACCTCGTGCCGAATCATGTCGCGCGCAGCCACCGCTCGGATGTGCGACCCGAGTTCGACCTCGGCGGTGACGACGACAAGGGTGCGTTCTTCGCGCGGGACAACCACTTCTTCTACCTCACGGGTGAACATCCAGGCGGCGGACCGCCGCTGCGTCTGCCGAATCAAGGCGCGCAGGGCTGCGACGGGCTCTTTCCGCCCGAGACGACGTTCGGCCGTGTGACCGGCAACAACGCCGCGACGTGGGCGCCGTCCCTCGGTGACTGGTACGAGACCGTCAAGCTCAACTTCGGGCACGACTACACCCGCGGGCGCGATACGTCACATCTGCCGGGCCCAAACGCGGACAGCGCCGCCGTTCCGCGTACGTGGCGCCTCTTCGACGCGGTCGTCGCGCACTGGCAAACGCTGGGGGTCGACGGCTTCCGGGTCGATATGGCGCACTTGGTGCCGCTCGAGTTCTGGGCCTGGATGATCGCGCGGGCACGAGCGCGGGCTGCACACGTCACGTTCTGCGCCGAGGCGTACGACAACGATCCCGCGAAGCTGTGCGACGGCCACGTGATGGACAGCTTGCTCGCAGCGGGCATCGATGCGGTCTACGACGACCCCATCTACGACCTGCTCGAAGGCCTCTACGAAGACGGCAAGTGGTGCAACGATCTCGACGCCGCGGTGACCGACACACCGCGCTTCGCGCGCTCGCTGCGCTACGGCGAGAACCACGACGAGGTCCGCCTGGCGCATCCGTCGACGTGGGGTGGCCTCGGTATGGAGGTCGGGCGCCCGGTCTGCGCGGTGCTCTATCTGCTGGGTCCGGGGCCGTTGATGCTGTACATGGGCCAAGAGGTCGGCGAAGCCGCGCTCGGGGACCAGGGCTTTGCGGGCGACAACGCGCGCACCTCGATCTTCGACTACACGTGGTGCCCGGAGCTCGCCAAGTGGCGCAACGGCGGCGCCTGTGACGGAGGCGGCCTGTCCGATGCGCAACGGGAGCTGCGCGCGTTCTACGGCGCGCTGCTGCGCCTCGCCCAACAGGCGCCGTTCCTCGCCGGAGCGACGTGGCCGCTGAACGGAGCCAACATCGACAACCCGGCGTATGCGCGGGTCCCCGGCGAAGCCGCGAGCGGTCACTGGCTGTACTCGTTCGCGCGCGGGGACCGCGACCGTCTTTGCGTCGTCGCGGCGAACTTCCATCCAACCGCCGCTGCGACCGACGTCAGGGTGCGCTGGTCGGAGGCGCTGCGCGCGCTCGTCGGAGCGGGGCGCTGGACCGCGCGCGTCGTCCTGGGTTCGGCGACGCTCGATTCGGCGGATATGCTCCGCGAGGTCCAGGAGGCTCTCCTTTTGCCCACCGTCCCGCCGCTCGACGCCGTGGTTGTGGAGCTGCTGCGGCAGTGATGTGGCGCGCTTATTGCGGTCCGCCGTTCCGCGATGTGACGGAGCAGGTCACGCTCGAGAGCGCCGTCGAACGCTCACTCGCGGCCGCTCTGTCCCACGGCCAGGAGATCGAGGTGTGCGGGCTGCTCCTGGGCCGGCGACGCGGCGAGACCTATGTGGTCGAGCTCCTGTGGTCCGCCCCGAACCTCTCGCCGACGCCGCAGTCCGCCTTTGTCGTCGACCCCGGCGCGGTCGTCGCCGCACATGACGCGGCGGCCGAGCGCGGCCTCGAGGTCCTCGGGGCCTGGCACTCCCACCCGAGCGGCGACCTCGACCCTTCCGAGCGCGACCGCGCGGAGGCCTGGCCAGGACAGCTCATGTTGATCGCGGCGCGGGTCGCGTAACCTGCCCCCCGTGAGCACCCCCGACCCGAAGACCTTGGCGGACGCGATCCGCGCCGGCGACCGCGCCCAGCTCGCGCGCGCGATCACCCTCGTCGAGAGCCAGCGGCCTCGGGACCAGGCGCTCGCTCAAGAGCTCCTGGAGCTCGTGGGACCCGGGCCGGAGTCGGTGCACCGCATCGGCATCAGCGGCGTGCCCGGCGTGGGCAAGAGCACGTTGATCGACGCGCTCGGCGCGCACCTGGTCGAGCTCGGCCATCGTGTGGCGGTGCTGGCTGTCGATCCCTCGAGCACTCTGACGGGTGGCAGCATCCTCGGCGACAAGAGCCGGATGGCGCGCCTCGCACGCAGCGCCTCGGCGTTCATCCGGCCGTCGCCCAGCGCGGCGAGCCTCGGCGGGGTCGCACGGCGCACGCGCGAGACGATGCAGCTCGTCGAAGCCGCGGGGTACGACGTGGTGCTCGTCGAGACGGTCGGCGTCGGCCAGAGCGAGGTCGCGGTCGCGGGCATGGTCGACACGTTCTTGGTGCTGCTGCTGCCCGGCGCGGGCGACGAGCTGCAGGGGATCAAGAAGGGCATCTTGGAGCTCGCCGATGTGCTCGCCGTGAACAAGTGTGACGGCGACAACGCCGCGCGAGCGCGCGCAGCGGTCAGCGATCACTCGGCGGCGCTGCGTTACCTGCGGCCGCGCGACGAGGTCTGGACGACGCGCACGCTGGCGGTCTCGGCGACGACTGGGGAGGGGCTTGCGGCGCTCTGGGAAGCGCTCGCAGCCCATCGCGCCGCGCTGCAGCAAGGCGGCCACATCACGGCCAGGCGCGCAGCGCAGCGCGTGCGCTGGATGTGGAGCCTCGTGGAAGAGGGCCTCATGGAGCGCTTCCGCAGCCACCCCGGCGTCGCAGGGCAGCTCGCCGTCCTGAGCGAAGCCGTGCGCGCCGGTTCGACGGGCCCGGCGCGCGCGGCGGAGGCGCTGCTCGCGCGCTTCGGCGCGAGCCCTCTGGCCGACTGAGCGTCAGCCCTCGACCTTGCGGTTCGTCGGGAGCTCCGCGTGGCGCTTCTCGAGGTACTCGATCACGGCGCCCGCGACGTCGACCTTCGTGGAGCCTTCGATGCCTTCGAGCCCCGGCGAGGAGTTGACCTCCATCACGAGCGGCCCGTGGTTCGAGCGCAGCATGTCGACACCGGCGACCTTCAGCCCGACGACCTTCGCGGCGCGTTTGGCGGAGGTGCGCTCCTCGGGCGTCAGCTTGACCTCGGTCGCGGTGCCGCCGCGGTGCAGGTTGGAGCGGAACTCGCCGGGCGGACCGGTGCGCATCATCGAAGCGACGACCTTGTCGCCGACGACGAACGCGCGGATATCGGTGCCAGCGGCCTCCTTGATGAACTCCTGCACGAGGATGTTGGCGTCCAGGTTGCGGAAGGCCGAGATCACGGACTCCGACGCTTTCTCGGTCTCGGCGAGCACGACGCCGACCCCTTGTGTGCCCTCGAGCAGCTTCACGACGAGCGGCGCACCGCCGACCATGTCGATCAAGCCGCGGCTGTCCTTGGGCGAGTGCGCGAACCCCGTGACAGGCATACCGACCCCTTCACGCGCCAGGATCTGCAGCGCCCGCAGCTTGTCGCGCGAGCGCGAGATCGCGACGGAGGAGTTCGCGCTGAGCACCCCCATCATCTCGAACTGCCGCACGACGGCCGTGCCGTAGAACGTGTTCGACGCGCCGATGCGCGGGATGATCGCGTCGAACTCCAGCGGCTCACCTTGGTAGAGCACGTGGGGGTTGTGCGAGGTGATGTTCATCACGCACCGCAGGTAGTCGATGACACGCACGGAGTGTCCGCGCTGGCGCGCGGCCTCCACGAGGCGCATCGTCGAATACAGCGACGACTTCCGGGACAGGATGCCGATCTTCACGGGCGGGACTTCTTGCGACGAGGGCGGTAGGAGCGATCGTAGAACGAGCCGCTCGGGTCGACGAGGAAACGGTCCCGGATGGCCTCGCGTCCGAGCAGCATCCGGAACCCCATGTGGTCGCGGCGAGCCAAGGTCAGCTCGATCGGCCACGTGGAGCCGAGCAGGGTGAGGGTCGTGAGGATGACGAAGCGCGTCTCGAGCTGGCCCATCGAGCTGCGCACGTGGCGCACGTCGAGGAGCTCCGCCTCGGCCGTGATCACGGGGTCCGAGCGGCGCTGGAGCGGGTGCAGGGTGAATCGTACGAGGTCCCGGCCGCCGCGCCGGCGCCGCTCGGGCGAGAACGCGTGGATCGCGGACGAGCGGGCGCCAGTGTCGACCTTGACCTTGATCCGTCCCACGCCCAAGTCGGGCAGTCCGACCCATTCGCGCCACCCGATGACGGGCAGGTCCGGGGGGAGTCGACGGTGGGCCATGGCTCGGCATGGCACACGTTGGCGGGCCCGCAGGCAAGCCGCGACCGGGTTAGATTTAATGGCCATGGCCCTGCGACCGTTACCCACACTCGCCTATCACCCGCTGCGGGTCGTCTTCCTCGCCGCGTTCTGGACCGCCAGCGCCCTGGCGTTCTTCACGCGGATGGACCGGTTCTCCACCCTCTTCGCCTCCGTGACGGTGCTGCTCCTGGGCCTCGGCCTGGGCCTCATCGCCGCGCTGGCCGCGGTGCCGCTGACCCAGCGCAGGCGCACTTGAGCACCGGGACCCCACCGCGGCGCCCGACACGCCTGCGCCGGCTGCTGCGCCGATCGGTCCAGGCCCTCGCGCTCGCGGTGGGTTCGGCCGTGTCGTACTTCGCTGCGGCAGAGGTCCTGTCGCGCTGGACAGTCCACGCCGACGCCGACCCGTTGGCCGGACAGATCGATCTCTACTTCGTCTCGAACGGCGTGCATATCGACGTCTGGGTCCCGACGGTGCACGAGGCCCATGATTGGCGCACGTTCCTGCCCGCCGGGCTGCACGGCGAAGGCGCTGCGGGGGTGACCGGGTACACCGCGTTCGGGTGGGGAGACCGCGGCTTCTACACCGAGGTGCCCACTTGGGATGACCTGACCCTCGGCGTCGCGTTGCATGCCGCGTTCTGGCCCTCGCCGACCGCGATGCACGTGACCCCGTACGGCGGTCCGCCGTACCGCGAGGCCTCGGGTGTTCACCACCTGCGCGCCGATGCGGACGCGTACGCACGGCTCGTCGCGTTCATCGAGTCCGGCTTCGAGCGCGACAGCGAAGGCCGGCCCGTCTCCATCGAACACCCGGGTTACGGCCAGGGGGACCGCTTCTTCGAAGGCACGGGGTCGTACCACATGTTCCGGACCTGCAACGTCTGGACGAACCGCGCGCTGCAAGTCCTCGGCAAGCGCGCCGGAGTGTGGACACCGTTCGAGCACCACG
>CAYOBN010000162.1:0-7778 GCA_964402175.1 uncultured Planctomycetaceae bacterium
GAGGCCGCGCCCGAGGTGCTGCAGGACGTGGACGCGCGCCTCGCCGCTTTGGAAGCCCGCTGAGGGCGACCCCGGACGCGGTCAGCGGCGGGCACCGAGGAGCCGGTGATTCCGCTGACCGGAGCGTTGTCGCTGGGGAGGCGCCTGCGTTGGCCGAGGGGGCCGACGGTCAGCTCTGCGGCGTCCTCCTCGAAGTGAACGCAATCGATCCTCGCGGCTGCCGCGGGCCGAGCCCGCGCAGCGTAGGGGTGAATGCACTTGCCTTCAGGGCCTCAGAAGTCGAGTTCATGATGCATGGCGAAGCGGACCGTCCCGGTGATTCTCAACATCCTGGTGGGCAACCGCGACGACCACCTGCGGAATCGCGGCATTCTTCGCGCCCTCACGGGTTGGACGCTTGCGCCGGCGTTCGATTTGAACCCCGAGTTCGATCGGCTGGAGCACGCGCTCTGCATCGACGAATCCAACGAGCGTCAAGTTGGAGTGCTTGGCGCAATAGGCACAGCGCTCCTCGAAGGCTCGTGTGAACTGGCTGTCGTGGACGGCCCAAGGGACCTTCTCAGTCGTCGTGTTCCGGCACTGCCGGCACTTGACGCGCCGCAGCTCGTACCGGAGGTGGACTTTCCAGCCCATACAGTCGAGTTGTCTCCACTTGAGGACCCGACGGTCATGGACCCTGCGGCACTTGCAGCCGCGCAGCGAACACCGGGGCACCTGCCAGTGCGGCCGCACATCGGCGACGATGCCGACGGCGTCGAAAGTGAACCCCGTGCCGAAGACGTGGTAGATGGCGAAGAGCAATCGGAGTAGCGTGGTGGCGTGCATGGGGTGGGTGGAGCTGACGGCTTCGAGACTCCCAGCATGCCGCTCACCTCA
The DNA here is from genome assembly GCA_964402175.1 of uncultured Planctomycetaceae bacterium. Classification (GTDB taxonomy): domain Bacteria; phylum Planctomycetota; class UBA1135; order UBA1135; genus JAWKUK01. The sequence continues at coordinate 877 of CAYOBN010000162.1, forward strand.
TGCGCACTCACGCCCCTTTCCGGAAACATCGAGGAAGGCGCCCTATCGCCGATTCAAGGCCGAACCCGCCACCCAGCCCGTCCCTAAAGCAGCAGGAGAGCCAGAAAACGTCACCGATCTCCCAAACGGCACTCACATCCTGGGACTCCACCGAAGATGGAATTGCTTCCATCTCCTGGAATGGCGAGTACAGCTATAAAGTGAAGAAGCCCGTGAGCCAAAACTCCAGCGCGATGGCCAGAGCTAGGTATTCCATCAAGTCGCCGGCCATCATTGAATTTCGAGTAGTCAGCCCACCGCTGCCTCCGCCCCCGTCTGGTGGTTGAGATCGACCTTGAGCTGCTGCCAGGGCTCCGCGCGCGCCTGAGCCCCGGTGCAGATGGCACGCCGAATTCACGTCAAGGGCCTCGAGCATGGACCCAAAACAATCGCGAGCGAACCGATGGATGGTCCTCACAGGAGTGTGCCTTCTCGGGATTGCTGCCTGGCTGACGCAGCGACGATTTGAACCCGACGGAGCCCCGCTCCATGGTGACCAGACGAGCAGCGCGCAGCCTGGCGCTGCACAGCGGGCTCTACCTGAAGAGCTGACTCTCGTTGAGGAGCCGCAGCCTCTACCAAGGATGCGTCGCGTCCAGATTGTCGACGAGCGCACGCGCTTAGCGCTCGATGATCGGGCCATGCTCGCCGAAGGCGAGGAAGGAATGGTGCCCTTGGAGGTGCGAACGAATGAACAGGGCTGGGTTGCCTTGCCCAGCACAGTTACGCGGCTCGCACCAGCGGACGGTTTCGCCTTCGTGCCATGCAAGGTGAGCATCGCAACGATCGACGAGCAGCTCGAGGTCCAAGGCCAATTCAAGATCACTTTGAACGGCGGCCTTGGATCGACTGCTTACATCCTTCGAGAGCAGTCCGGCGGAGATTGGCTTGCCGTCTCGAGTGGACAGGATTCCGAGCTCCGCCCGATCGCACTTCATACATGGCGCATTACAGACTCGAACGCCATCATATTGCCTACCGATCCATATACTTGCTGCGTTGCGGTCCCAGGAGCACGGGTGAATCCGGCACACCCCGCTTGGGTGGGCACGGCCATATACACCATCGAAGATGGGGTCAAGATGGCGAGCGTCTCGCCCGGCCGCTTAGCGGGTATGCCGATTGTCTCCGCCGCGTTTCAACCGAGAGCTGGTAATGAGCTGTCATTCGACGTGGAGCTTGCATTGCCTCGTGCCAGTGTCGAGGTGCGATTCGTTTCGGAGATTGACGCCGGCTGGCTCTATCTGAAGTCGATCGAGCCGATCGCCGACTCCAGTGCGACGTCCATCCGGCTAGTCGAGCGCCAGGAACTAAAATCAGGCACGAATGGAGTCAACCTCGTTGATCTCGCCTCGGGCCAGTTCCAGCTCGGGATGGCTATCCTCCGCGGCAGAACGCTCTGGGTTTCTGTGCAGCGATTTGAAGTCCGTGGGCAGCCTATCGTGCTCCATGAAGCGAGCGGGCAGGGCGATTTTTCGCTTGCGATCCGTGCCGACAACCACGAAGGGCGCGCGCTATTGCGTATCAAAGAGCAGGCGACGAATTTCGAGTCACTCGGTATCGATGTCTGGATTGAGCTATCACGATTCGATCGTATCGTGGGACTCCGGGTGCCGCAGTTCGATCTGTGGCTTGGTGAACTCGATTTTTCTCCCGGGAGATTTGACCCCACTTCGTTCAGCGTTGATTTGAACCAGAACCCTTCTGTCGAGCGTTGGCCCTGAGAGAAGTCGGCTGGTGTTCGGTGGCAGGACGGTCTCCCGGCCGAACCTCATTCCGCATCACCTGCATCTGACCCTGCCCGGTCCAGTGGACACCGGGTATGTGGGGATTAGAGGTGACGTAGGGTGCCCCCGCGACGGTCACCGTGCATCGGGGGATCCGGGGGGCGGAGCCCCCCGAATTCTCGGGGGAACCGCGCGAAGCCAGCCTTCAGCTGGCTGGAGCGTAGCGCGGCGGTCCGGGGGCGAAGCCCCCGCGAGGAGGGGGTTCAGGGGGAGGAGACTCGCAACCTGTGGAAAGTTCTCCGCAGCTCACGCGCTCGCGCGGTCCACCTCCTCTGGGGTCCGGTAGCCAAGCGACGAGTGCAGCCGCTGGCGGTTGTAGAACACCTCGATGTCGTCATGCACGCTCGCCCTCGCATCGAGCAAGCCTCGCCACCATTGGTGTTGAGCCCACTCCTGCTTCAGCGTCCCGTAGAAGCTCTCCATCGCGGCGTTGTCCCAGCAATCGCCCTTGCGGCTCATGCTCGAGGTGATTCCGTGACGCTCCATCAGCCGCTGGTAGCTGTCGCTTGCGTACTGCGAGCCTCTGTCCGAGTGGTGGTTGAGCGTTGCCCCCGGCGCGCGGCAGCTGAGCGCGTTAAGCAGCGCACTCTCGACGAGCTCCGTCCTCATGTGGGTCGCCATCGACCAACCCACGACCAGCCGTGTCGCGAGATCCAGGACCACCGCCAGGTACACCCAACCGCTCGCCGTCGCCATCTGGGTGATGTCCGCGCACCACGCCGAGTCCGGCGTTTCCACCGTGAAATCGCGCCTCAGCAGGTTCGGTGCGAAGGGCTGTTGATGGTTCGAGTCGGTAGTCGGGCGGTACTTCCGTCTCACGCGCCCCTGGATCCCGCTCTCCTTCATCAGGCGACCGACACGTCCCTTGCCGACATCGTGTCCGTCACGACGCAACTGGGCAAGCACGCGCGGCCTTCCGTACGTGCCTCGACTCGCCTCGTGGATCTGCGTGATCTCCTCAGCGAGCTCTGCGTCTGCCGCCTCGCGCAGCGTCGGCCGAGCCTTCGCCTTCGACGCGTAGTCGCCGCTCCGCGAGACCTCGAGGACTCGGCACATCAACGCCGCAGGGTAGTTGGCCTTCTCCACCGCCATCACCGCGAATGCGGGTCCTGCTACTTGGCGAACAAGGGCGCGGCTTTTTCTAGGAAATCCTGCTCCTGCTGGAGGATCCGGTTCTCTCGCCGCAGCCTCGTTAGCTCTGTTCGATCTTCCGACGTCAGCGCGCCGTCCGGGCCGCGCCCGTCGTCGATCTCTGCCTGCCGCAACCAGTTGCGAAGCGATGTCTCCGTCAGGTCGAGGTCCTTTGCGACCTCGGACACGCTACCGACCTGCCGAACCAGCCGGACCGCGTCCGCCTTCTGCTCAGCCGTGTACATCCGTCGTTACCTCAGTGCCATGTCGAACATCCTGGCGCAATTCGCGCCGGTTGGCGTGTCCGATCTGCCCGGGCAAGGACATCCAAGGAGGGTCTGGCAGGGTGCGCATGCGGAGGGAGTTGTGTCCCGAACGCCTGCCGTCCGTTGCCGCGCTCAATTCGCGCGCCTCATTCCTTGGGTCCAATGGCGAGGCCGATCAAAGGTCCGTACGTCGTGAACCCGCGTTCGAGGTCGAGGGACTCGAACCGCGCCGAGTCGCCGTCGCACCGAATCCGCAGCGTGAGCCGATGTGCGGCGGACGTCGCCTTCAGGATGAGCGTCTCGTTCCGCCAAGAGAGCCCCCCTTCGAGCGGCTCACGGGTACCGACACGAACCTCGTAGCGCAGGCGTCGCGCCGTGCTCGCGCTCGTGCGGGTGACGACCAGGTCGAGCTCGAGCTCGGGCACCCGGTGCGCGCCGAGGAGCGACGCGTCGTCGAAGCCCGCAGGCGCCGTCCCGCCGACGCGCCCACCGTACCGGCCGCCGGCGCCGCCGCCGATCCCGAGGTAGTCCTGGAACCCGGTTCGAGGCGCCAGCCACGGCTCGAGCGCGCGGGTCGCAGCCGCGATAGTCGCCGCCAACCCGCTCGGCGAGCCGCTCGCTTGCGGGGTCATGGCCGCGACGACCCAGCCCTCGCTCGGGAGCACGGCGAAACGCGCGGTCTCGGGCGCGAGCGGCCAAAGCGGCGTGTGGCCCGCTATCGACGGACGCCGGTCGCCGAAGACGAGCCAGTCCCTTCCGAGCTCCATCCTCGCGTCGAAGGCGCGCCAGCGTGCTCCGAAGGGCTCGCCACCCGTCGCGAAGGTCGGCGCGCTGCGATCCCCGAGCACTGTTGCGCCGAGCTCGGCGTGGAGCGTGTCGCACGTCAGGAGGGCCAGGCCGAGGCGCGCAAGGTCCTCCGCCGACGTCGTGACCCCGCGGAAGCCGATCAGCGCGCCGAGGCCGCAATCCGCTGCCGGGTCGAGCGCGACGGCGGTGGACCCGAGGCCGAGCGGCGCGAACAGACGCGCGGCGGCGACGTCGGCGAATGGCGCGCCCGCGCGCGACTCCACGGCGAGGGCGAGCAGCAGGTCTTCGGTCGGCGACTCGTCATGCTGCCCCGCGCCGCCCCACGCCGACACGTCACGAGCGAGGCGCCGCTGCAGGGCGACGAAGTGCAGCGCCTCGCCCGCCGTGAACATCCGCGCGCGGCCGTCCGCGCTGGCCTCGAGCACGTCCCGAATGTCGCGCAAGCCCGTCCCCCCGCGGCGCAAGTCGCGCACCGTCAGTGGCTGCGGCAGCCGGTCGAGCACCGGGAGCACACGCGCGATGGGCTCGTCGCAGCCAAGCTCCCCGACCCGGATGGACTCGAGGACGAGCAGCGCCGTGACGAGGCGCGAGACCTCGGGGCTCGACCCTTGCCCCGGCACGGCGGCGACGACGCCGTACGTGAAGGCCACCTCGGCCGGGAGGCCATCGACTCGGGCCGCAGCCACCGACACCGGCGCTGTCGATTCGCCCCTCGCGCGAGCCACGGCGGCCTCGAGCGCGGCTGCGAGCCCGTCCTGCGGCAGTGGGGCGGCCGGACACCAGACCGCCACGGAGGCCGCGAAGGCGCAAGCAACGCGCCGCGATCGTGCCCGCATGCGGATGAGACGCACCATCCCGTGCGGTACGCAGCGCCCGAAAGTGCCTTCACTGGACGCGGGGACGATAAGCAGGATCTCCGCCAGATGCTTGGGGCGATCGGGCTGTGGCCCCACCGCCCACGTGCAAGCGTTCGTTCTCGCCGGGGTGTCTGCTGCGGTCGCAGTGGATGCGAATCCCCGCCGGGCGCCAGCCCATCGTGTATGGCGAACATGTGCAGCGATGCGCCCCAGCAGCCCGAGGCCGCGCGTCCGGGGCACCGCGACGAGGACACCGCCGACGACCTCGAGCACCTTGACGAAGGTCAGGTACCCGCTCGGGACGAACGCGCCCATGAAGAGGGCCATGTAGGACCCCTCGGGCGGCGGAGGCTGCTCGGGGGCGTAGCCGAGCAGCACCATCAAGCCGGGCGCGATGAAGACGAGGCCGAGCAGGGCGCCGGCGATGTTCGGGAGGTGTCGCATGGGGAGGAGAGTGGGTCGCGCGTCAGGCCATCGCGCCCGGCTTGCCGATCGCCCGCCGGATGAGACCGAGCTGGCCCACGTGGTAACCCTCGTGGAAGACGAGGCTCGAGAGGAACACACCCAGGGGCTCGAGGATCTCGGGCCGGAAGAGGCTCGGGACCCCACGCGCGAGCGTCGCCGCGTCGGCGCGCGCGAGCCGCGCCAGGTGGTCCGCCCGGTAGCGGTCGTACAGCGCGACGAGCTCCTCGAGCGGCAGCACGGGCGACTCGGCGGTGAGCGCGGCCGAGCCGCGCTCGTAGACCCGCGCGCGCTCGCGCGGCAAGTACACCTGCGCGCCGAGCGCGCGCGCGATGCAGACGCGGGAGGACACGACGTGCCCGAGGACCCAGTTGACACAGTTGCCGGCGGATAGATGGGATGAGAAGGCCAGCCTCCGGTGCGGGTTGCCCTTGGCGGGTCCCCAAGTCTCAGACGGGCTCGAGGCTCTACAGGAGGGCTGACCAGAACGGAGGCGACCACTACGACGACCGCGACGCTACCCAAGTCCACGTTGACCATCGGGATCGACCTCGGCGACCGCAAGAGCCACGTTTGCGTGCTCGACGCCGGGGGGGCAGGTGATCGAGGAAGGCACGGTCCCCACGACGGCTGCCGGGCTCCGAAGGCGTTTCGAGCGCTGCGAGCCGACGTGGATCGCCATCGAGGCTGGTGGGCAGTCGGGCCAAGGAGCGGATTGGGTCAACGACCTGCTGGCCGAACTGGGGCATGACGTGATCGTCGCGAACCCGCGTTAGCTCCGGGTGATCTTCAAGGACGATTCGAAGAGACTCTCAGGGTGTGTTCGCTGGGCGTGTTCGACGCGGAGCAGCTTGCACGTGTGGCGCGCCTCGACCCGAAGCTGCTGCACCCGATCCAGCACCGCGAACGGTCCGCTGGGGTGGACCTCGCGAAGGTACGGTAGCGCGACATCCTGGTGTCGACGCGGACAGGACTGATCCACCACGTGCGCGGGGTCCTGAAGTCGTTCGGCGCGCGCGTCGGGGCGACGGGTGCTCCGTCGTACCATGGGTGGGTCGAGGGTCAGATCCCCGAAGAGCTCCGCGATGCTCTGCGGCCGATCCTGACGACCCTCGCGGCCAGCGCAGTGCCTGGAGGTACCGGGCGTAGCTCTCTTCGGAGCCGAACATGGCGCGGAATTCGGGGCACGCGCTCGGGTAGTCACGGCCAACCACCAGGTAGCCGGGCGTTCGCGGTCCTTCCTGCTCACCCATCACCACAACATTGAGTGGGTGGAGGAGCGAACCGCCCACCCCTTGACGGCGAATCCGGCGAAGGCAGGCCGCGAGGGTGTTCGTGGGCTTCTCCCTGTGGGCTTTCTACCTCCACCGGCGGTCGGGGAGAGCGGAGGGACGCACGTTACCGACCATGAGATCCGTAGCTCCGAACGTGAGCCCCAAGCACAAAACCGAAGAAATTCAACACCCGCAATCCCCCGCCCCGCGGGGGGTTAGGTCGTGTCGTCGTGTCGTCGTGTCGTCGTGTCGTCGTGTCGTCGTGTCGTCGTGTCGTCG
>CAYOBN010000163.1:0-7611 GCA_964402175.1 uncultured Planctomycetaceae bacterium
CCGCCGCGCCGCCGCCGCGGCCGCCGCAGCCGACGAGGCCGATGCGGCGCTTCTCGCCGGGACGCAGCGTGCGGCTCGCGCCGAGCGCGAGCGGCGCCAGCCCGTGCGCGGCCAGCGCGAGCCCGCCGAGGGCCGCGCCGCCCTGGGCCAGGAGGTCGCGGCGGGATGGGACGTGGGACGGGCGCAGGTGGGGGGCTTCGTGGGAGGTCATCGTGCTGGGTGGGCGCGGTCGCGCGCCGTGGGGGCTCCATCCTGCGGGAAGCCGCTCGTCGCGCAAGCGGGAAAGTCGGGGCTCTCGGGCTCGAAGAGCGCCGCCTCGACCCCGGAAAAGCCCGCGACCACCTCCAGCGAGCCGCGCACGAGCACCGCCGTCGCCAGCGCGTCCGCGGTCCGGCCGTCCGGGGCCAGCACGCTCGCGGCGCGCGGGCTCGTGAGCCCGAGGCCGGTCGCAGGGTCCAGGACGTGCCCGTAGCGGACCCCGTCGCGCTCGAACGAGCGCTCTGCGTCCCCCGACGTCGCCAACGCCGCGCGCGCGAGCTCGGCGCGCAGGGTCGGTCCGGCCGCGCCGAAGGGGCGCACCGCGACCCGCCACCCGCGGGCGCCGGGCGGCGGCGCCCCGGCGAGCACGTCCCCCCCACCGTCGACCAACGCCGCCTCGAGCCCGTGGCCCGCGAGCGCCCGGAGCGCTTCATCGAGGGCCTCCCCCTTCGCGCTGCCGCCGAGGTCGAGCCGCACGCCGGGGACCGCGAACTGGAGCGCGCCGTCCCCGGAGAGCCGCACGCGGGCGTGGCCTGCCCGCGCCCGGGCCGCAGCCAGACGCGCGGGGGCCGGCAGCTCGCCCGAGCGCGCGCTGCGCCGCCAGAGGCGGGTCAAGGTCCCGAGCGTCGGGTCGAACGCGCCCCCCGTGCGGCGCGCGACATCGAGCGCGAACCCGAGATGCGCCGCGAGCGCGGCGGACACCGGCAGCGGGGTATCCGGGGGCGCGCCCTCCGCGGCACGCGCCACCCGCTGCACCTCGCTCTCCGGGTCCCAATCGCTGGCCCAGGCCTCGACGGCCCGCACGGCGGCGAAGGCGGCGTCGAGGCCGGCTGCGGCGCGGGCGGCGTCCGGCGCGTAGACGACGATGCGGAAGGCTGTGCCCATGTGGGCCTCCTCGCGCTCGAAGCGCTGCAGCGCAGGCCGGCCCGGCGCGATACACGCCGCGCACAGCGCCCAGAGCACCAGCCACACTCGTCTCGACACCCTACGCATTCCGTACTCCCGACCTCGGGGGGGCGAGGATACGCTGGCGCCCCGATGACGACCGTGATCCTCTCCATCACCCTCGCCCTCGCCCCCACGCTCGCGCAGGAGCCGGCGGCGCCGAACCAGCCTGCGCTCGTTTACCCGGACTCGCCAGGCGGCCTGCCGAAGCCGCGGCCGGTCGAGGGCGCGGACGCCGCCTCGGCCGCGGAGATGCGCGCGTACGTCGAGCCGATCCCGAGCACCGCGGCCAAGTTCCGCATGGTCCCGGTCCCCGGGGGCGCGTTCGAGCTCGGCAGCCCGGACGGCGAGTCCGGCCGCGAGGCCTGTGAAGGGCCGCGGGTGCGCGTCGAGGTCTCGCCGTTCTGGATGGGCGAGTGCGAGGTGACTTGGGACGAGTACCACCCGTTCATGTTCCGCCTCGACCTGCAGTCGCGCGCCAAGGGCGAGGCCGCTCCCGAGCCCGAGGACCCGTGGGCCGACGCGGTCAGCCGCCCGACGCCGCCCTACGTCCCGATGGACTTCGAGATGGGCGTGCCGGGCCGCCCCGCGATCTGCATGACCCACTTCGCGGCCAAGCAGTACACGAAGTGGCTGTCGATGAAGACGGGCCGCTTCTACCGGCTGCCGACGGAGGCCGAGTGGGAGTTCGCCTGCCGCGCGGGCACGACCACCGCGTACTGGTGGGGCGACGACCCCGACGCGGCCGAAGGCAAGGCGTACTGGTTCGACAACTCCGAGGACGGTTACCACCCCGTCGGCGAGACGGCGCCCAACCCCTTCGGCCTGCGCGACATGCACGGCAACGTTTGGGAGTGGTGCCTCGACCGCTTCGAGAAGGACGGTTATGGCGCGCTGCGTGCGACGCAGTCCGAAGGGCCCCTGAAGGACCCCGTGCTCTGGTCGACCGAGCCGTACCCGCACGTCGTCCGCGGGGGCTCGTGGGACGACGACCTGGTCCGCTTGCGCAGCGCCGCGCGCCGCGGCTCGTCCAAGGCTTGGAAGGTGCAGGACCCGCAGCTCCCGAAGTCCATCTGGTACCACACGGACGCGACGTTTGTCGGCTTCCGCGTCGTGCGCCCCCTCGTCGCGCCGCCCGAGTCCGAGTGGGCGCGCTACTGGGAGGCCGAGACCGACGAAGAGCGCGCGATCCAGGACAAACAGCGCCGCGGCGGCCGTTGAGCGCCGCGGTGATCGATCTCCCCTAGCCAGAGCCCCCATGCAACCCATCAGTCGCAGGAACCTCCTCCGCACCACCACCTTCGGCGCGGGCCTCTTCGCGGCCGGCGCGCCGCTCGCCGCGGCGCGCGGCTTCTCCGGACGCGCGGCTGGCAACAGCGAGCTGCGGATCGGCCTGATCGGCTGCGGCGGCCGCGGGACCGGCGCCGCGGCGCAGGCGCTGCGCGCGGACCCGAACACGCGCCTCGTGGCGGTCGGCGACGCCTTCGGTGACCGCCTCGAGGGCGCGCTCAACGGGCTGCGCGGCGATGGCGAGATCGCTGCGCGCGTGGACGTCCCGGCCGAGCGGCGCTTCGTCGGCTTCGACGCCTACCAGCAAGTGATCGACGCGGGCATCGACGTCGTGCTGCTGTGCACCCCGCCAGGCTTCCGACCGATGCACTTCGAGTACGCGGTCGCCAAGGAGAAACACGTCTTCATGGAGAAGCCCGTCGCCGTGGACGGCGCCGGGGTGCGGCACGTGCTGGCCGCTGCCGCGATCGCGAAGGAGAAGGGCCTCAAAGTCGGTGTCGGCCTGCAGCGCCACCACGACCCGCGCTACATCGACACGATCGCGCGCCTGCGGGACGGCGCCATCGGCAAGCCGGTCCTGCTGCGCGTCTACTGGAACAGCGGCGGTGTCTGGGTGAACCCGCGTCAGCCCGGCCAGAGCGAGATGGACTACCAGATGCGCAACTGGTACTACTTCAACTGGCTCTGCGGCGACCACATCGTCGAGCAGCACATCCACAACCTCGACGTGGGCAACTGGGTGATGGACGCGTACCCGGTCGAGTGCCAAGGCATGGGCGGGCGCGAAGTGCGCAAGGGCTCCCAGCACGGCGAGATCTACGACCACCACGCGCTCGAGTACACCTACGCCGACGGCACCAAGATGCAGAGCCACTGCCGCCACCAGGGCGGCACGTGGTCGAGCGTCAGCGAGCACCTGCACGGCACGCTCGGCACGTGCAACATCGGCGCCGGTCGCATGCAGCTCTATACCGGCGAGGAGTGGCGCTGGCGCGGCGAGGGCAAGGACCCGTACCAAGTCGAACACGACGTGCTCTTCGCCGCGATCCGCTCGGGCGCGGCGCACGACGAAGGCGAGAACGGCGCCAAGAGCACGCTGACGGCGATCATGGGCCGCCTGGCCACGTACAGCGGCAAGGTGGTGAAGTTCGACGAAGCGCTCAACAGCAGCATCGAGCTGAAGCCGACCGCTTGGTCGTTCGACGGCACGCCGCCGACCGTGCCGGGCGAGGACGGCGAGTATCCGATCGCGGTGCCCGGCCAGACCCGCGTGGTCTGAGGCGCGCGTGAGGTCGAGAGCGCCGTTGCAGCGGTGAGCCCGCGGGAACGATGCCGAGCCTCCTCCTGGCCTCGCTGCTGTGGGCGCTGTCGTTCCCGCTGGTCAAGCGGCTGGCGTTGGACCCAGACCTCTTGACCGCGGTCCGGCTGGGCCTCGCGGCGCTGGCGTTCGGTCTGCTCGCGCTGCGGGCGCCCGCGCCGCTGCCGCGGCGCAGGGTGTCCGCGCTGCTCGCCCTCGGGGCGCTGCAGTTCGGCCTGATGTACACGCTGGTGCACCGGGCCTACGCGCACCTCGCGGGGCACCAGGTCGCGTTGTTCACGGTGCTGACGCCGCTCTACGTCGTGTTGATCGAGGGGCTCCTCGCCCGCCGCTGGCGCGGCCGGGCCTTCGGCGCGGCGCTGCTTGCGATGGGCGGCTCCCTCGCGCTCGCGCGCTTCGACGTCGCGAGCGCGGCCTGGACCGGGTTTCTCCTCGTGCAAGGCGCCAACCTGTGTTTTGCCGCCGGGCAGGTGCTGTACCGGCGCATGGACCTCGCGGCGCCGCTGCCCACCGTCAGCGCGTTCCGGTGGCTGTACCTCGGCGCCGCGCTCTTCGCGGCGCTCACCGCAGGCCTGACGGTCTCGGCCGAGGAGGTGGACGCGCACCTCGCGCGCTCGCTCGAGGTGCACGCGGGCGTCCTGTACCTGGGCCTCGTCCCCACCGCGCTGGGTTTCATGCTGTGGAACCGCGCGGCCTCTTCGGTGGCCCCAGGCGTGCTCGCAGCGGCGAACCAACTCAAGGTGCCGCTGGCAGTGGCTGTTGCCCTGCTGCCGCCGTTCCGCGAGGGTGCGGATCCGATGCGGCTGGCCGCGTCCGCGGGCTTGATCGGGCTCGCGCTCGTACTCGGGCGCGAGCGGCTGTGACTGAGGTAATGTGGTGGCCATGGAACAACGCCCGTTTGGCGCCGTCGGCGAGCTCGTCTCGGCTCTCGGCTTCGGCGCAGCACCCTTGGGCGGTGAGTACGGACCGCTCGGGGACGCGGAGGCGACCCGCGCCGTACACGCCGCGCTGGATCAGGGCATGGACGTGTTCGACACCTCGCCGTACTACGGCCGCACGGTGAGCGAGACACGCTTGGGCGCGGCCCTGGACGGGCGGCGGCACGAGGCGTTCCTGATCACGAAGTGCGGGCGCTACGACAAAGCCTCGTTCGACTTCTCGCCCGCGCGGATCGCGACGAGTGTCAAGGAGTCGCTGCAGAGGCTGCGCACGGACCATGTCGACCTCTTGCTCGCCCACGACGTCGAGTTCGGCGACCTCGCGCGCATCGAAGCCGAGACGCTGCCGGCGCTGGTGAAGGAGCGCGACGCGGGGCGCACCCGCTACATCGGAGTATCGGGCTACCCGATCCCGGCGCTGCTGCGCCTCGTGGAGCGCTTTCCGCTGGACGCGGTGCTGACGTACTGCAACTACAACCTGCTGTCGCGCGCCGCGGCCCCCCTGATCGAGCTGGCGCAGGCGCGCGGGGTGGCGGTGATCAACGCGTCGACGCTGCACATGGGGGTCCTGACCCCAGGCGGCCCACCGGACTGGCACCCCGCCCCGGCGGAGGTCAAGTCGGTCGGGCGCCAGGTCGTCGAGCTCTGCCGGACCCACGGCGCCGACGTCGTCGACGTCGCGCTGCGGTACGCCCTCGCCCTGCCCGGGGTCGCGTGCACCCTGGTCGGCATGAAAGCCGCGGAGGAGGTCGCGCCCAACGTGAACGCGCTTGGGAAGCCTGTCCCGGCGGAGCTCCTGGGTCGCCTGGAAGCACTGATCGCACCGGTCCGCGACTGCACGTGGCCTTCGGGCCGCATGTGAGGCTGGGTTACGGTCGAACGGTACCAGGTACGAGTTTGCGAGCGCGCGCGAGGGCGCTGGCGAGTGCACGCGGGCGGGCGCGCGCTCGCTAACTCGTACCTGGTACCGTTCGACGCCAGTCAGCTCACTGTCATGCCGCCGTTGACCACCAGCGTCTGGCCGGTGACGAAACGGGCCTCGTCGCTCGCGAAGTACACACACGCCGCAGCGATGTCCGCAGGTTTGCCCCAGTGACCGACGGGGATCAAGCGGCGGTATCCCTCCTTCTGCTCCTCGGGGTCGTGCTCGTGGCGCTCGACCGGGATCCAGCCCGGCGAGATCATGTTCACGGTGATCCCGTGCGGTGCGAGCTCCATCGCCATCGAGCGCGTCCAGCCCCGCTGCGCCCCCTTGGCGGCCACGTACGCGCTGAAGTTCGGCACCCCGCGATCGAAGACCTCCGAGCCGATGTTGATGATCCGCCCATGGCAGCGGGACTTCATCCGCGCGAGCACCGCGCGGGTCAAGAGGTACGGGCTCTTCACGAAGAAATCGAGCATCTCCTGGTGGAAAGCCCAGTCGTACTCCTCGATCGGCTTCTGCGGCTGGTCCGGCGTCGCATTCAGCACGAGGATGTCGATCGGCCCGAGGCTCTTCTCGATCGCCTTCACGAGGGTCTCCACCGAGCTCTGATCTGCCACATCAGCGCGGAACATGTCGCCGACGAAGCCCTGCGACCGGAACTCCTCGAGCGTCTTCGCGGCGCGCTCGGCGTTCCGCGCGTAATTCATCGCGACGGTCGCGCCCTGCCGCGCGAGGTGGAACGCCATCGCTTTGCCGAGGCCCGTGCTGGAGCCCGTGACGAGGGCCACGCGGCCGGTAAGGTCGAACATGTGCTCGTAGGGCATGATGGGGTCAGCGCGCGACGCGGAAGCGGTGGACGGTGAGCTGCCGGTAGGTCTCCCCCGGCCGCAGGATCGTGTTCGGGAAGGACGGTTCGTTGACGGCGTTCGGGAAGCCCTGGGTCTCGAGGCAGCACGCCGAGCGGTGCGCGTAGGTGGCGCCGCCCTTGCCTGTCTGGCCGAAGAGGAAGTTGCCGCTGTAGAGCTGCAGGCCGGGCTGGTCCGAGAAGAGCTCCAAGACGCGCCCGCTCGCCGGGTCCGAGAGCACCGCGACAGGCCCGGCGCCGATCACCGCGGAGAGCCGCGGCTCGAGCGCCGCGTCGCGCACCGCGTAGTTGTGGTCGTAGCCGAGGGTCGGCGCCCCATCGAGCTCGCTGATCCGCGCACCGAGCGCCATCGGCGTCCGGAAGTCCAGCGGTGTCCCTGCGACGCTCGCGACCTCGCCCGTCGGGATCAACGTCCCGTTCACGGGCGTGTAACGCTCCGTGGGCACCTGCAAGACGTGGTCCAGAACCGTCGGCGAGCCCGCCCCCGCCAGGTTGAAGTAGCTGTGGTGCGTCAGGTTCACCGGCGTCGGCGCGTCGCACTCGGCCGAGTAGTTCAGGACCAGTTCGTTGCCCTCCGTGAGCGTGTACGTCAGCGTCGCAACAAGCGTGCCGGGATACCCCTCTTCACCCGCTGGAGAGACGTACTGGAAAACGACGCTCGCCTCGCCCGGCACCAGCAGCGCACTCCAAAGCCGCTTGCCGAAGCCTACATCGCCACCGTGCAGGTGGTTGGGCGCGTTGTTCGTGGCTAGGCGATGCTCCTCCCCGCCCAGCATGAAGCGGCCGAGCGCAATGCGGTTGGCGACCCGCCCCGCCGTGCAGCCGAAGTACTGATTGCCTTCACCTTCGTAACCGCGGGCATCGTCGAAGCCCAGAACAACATCCGCCAGCCGACCATTGCGATCGGGCACCTTCAACGCAACGAGGGTCGCACCCAAGTCGGTCAACACAGCTTCGACGCCGCTCGAGTTTCGCAGCACAAAAGCGCGCGCCGAGCGCCCGTCGGCCATCCGGCCAAAGTCGCGGACGGTGACCCGCTGCGTCGCGGTCGGAGCGATGGTAGAGGCTTCAG
>CAYOBN010000164.1:0-7484 GCA_964402175.1 uncultured Planctomycetaceae bacterium
CCACCGACTCTGCGGGCTTCGTCACCCACGCGCCGCGCCAGCGTAAGCCCGCGCGTTTCGCGGCCCGCTGCACGTCCTCCAGAAGCGACTCCGCGCCCGCACGGTCTTCCGTCAGCGTGAACCAGCTCGAGCCGCTGCCCGACAGCCGGAACGTCGCGCCGAGCTGCCCGCCGCCCAACCCATCGAAGAGCTCCCTCCAAGGCCCAAGCCCAGGCACCGCGGCCAACGCCGCGGCCTCCAGGTGGTTGAAGAGGCTCGAACGCGCCTCGTTCGCAGGCAACGCCACGACCTCTGCCGGGTCGAACGCCGGAGGCGAGGCCAACGGGAAGCGCAGCGCGGCATACACCGCGCCCGTCGGACACGCGACCTCCGGGGTCACGAGCGCGATGTGCCAGCCGCGCGGCGCAGGCAGCGGCTCGACCAGCTCGCCGAAGCCGCGCGCGCGGCCCGCGCCCGTGGAGCGCGCGGCGCCGAAGAAGGCGCAGTCCGCGCCGAGGCGCGCGAGGAGCGCGGCGCGCGGCGCCGGTGGGATCGACGCACCGACGGCGCGCTCCAAGGCCTCCACCGCCGCCGCCGCATCGGAGCTGCCGCCGCCGAGGCCCGCTTGGCTCGGGACGTGTTTCTCGAGGTGCAGCTCGAGGCGCGCCGTGGACAGCAGCGGCGCTTGCGCGACGAGCAGGTCGCGGGCCGCTGAGAGGGCGCGCACTGCCAGGTTGCGCTCGTCCCGCGGAATGTCCGCCGAATCGAGCGGGCCCGAGACGGTCAGGTGGATCCCGGGACCGGCCTCCGGCGCGACCGAGAGGGTCAAGCGATCGCCGAGGTCGAGCGCCACCAAGGTCGTGTCGACCTCGTGGTAGCCGTCCGCGCGCTTGCCGAGCACGATGAGGCTCGGGTTGACCTTCGCGGGCGCGAACACGGTCGCATGACCGGGCCCGTTCAAGCGCTGGCGCCCCCTGGAGCCTCTTCGGACAGGACCACGTTGTCGATCAGCCGCACACCGCCGACCACCGCCGCGACGAGCGCGACGGCGCGCTGCAGCGGGCCGGGCGGCGCCGCAGCCGTCCAGCGCTCCGGGTCGCGCACCGCGGCGTATTCCACCTGCACCGCCGGCGAGGTCAGCGCCTCACGCAGGGCGCGCTCGAGCGCGGCCGGGTCGCGCTCCCCCGCTCGCCAGCGCTCGCGCGCGGCGAACAGCGCGCGGGAGAGCAGCAGCGCGTCCTCGCGCGCCTCGGGCGACAGCAGCATGTTGCGCGACGAACGCGCGAGGCCGTTCACCTCGCGCACCGTCGGACACACGACGATCTCGACGCCGCCCCGGCGCGCCGCGAGGTCCCGCACGACGAGGGTCTGCTGCAGGTCCTTCTGCCCGAAGTACGCGCGGTGCGGCTGCACGACGTCGAAGAGGCGGTCGACGATCGTCGCCACGCCCGCGAAGTGGCCCGGCCGGAACGTGCCTTCGAGCCCCTCGGCCGCGGGCCCCGGGTCGACGCGCGCCGCGGGGGCTTCCCCCGCGGGCAGCTCGGGGAAGAACCCCGCCAGGGTGCCCGTGAAGACCATCGTGCAGCGCGCGCCCGCGAGCAAACGCGCGTCGCCTTCGAAGTCGCGCGGGTACCGCTCGAGGTCGCGCGGATCGTTGAACTGCAGCGGGTTGACGAAGATGCTGACGACGGCGACGTCGTTCTCGCGCGCGGCGCGCCGGACGAGCTCGAGGTGCCCCTCGTGCAGCGCGCCCATGGTCGGCACGAAGCCGATCGTCTTGCCTGCGGCGCGCTGCGCGGCGCACCACGCGCGCGCGGCGCCGGGGTCGGCGAGCGGCAGGGGCGCCGACGCGGAGAGCGCCGCGAGCCGCTCCGCCACGGTCTGGCGCGAGCGCGCGAGCACCTTCTGGGGCGCGACCTCGGCGAGCGGCGCCAACACGAACGCGCGCTCTTCGAGCCGCGGGTGCGGCACGGCGAGGTCGGGCTCGTCGACGACGTCGTCGCCGTAGTACAAGAGGTCCAGGTCGAGCGCGCGCGGCCCGTGGTGCACTTCGCGTTCGCGGTCGCGTCCGAAGTGGCGCTCGAGCTCCTGCAGCGCGGCGAGCAGCGCGCGCGGCGCGAGCGTCGTCTCGACCAGCACGACCCCGTTCAAGAAGTCCGGCTGCGCCGGCCGCCCTGCGCTGTCGCGCGGGCCGCCGACCGGCGCCGTGACGTGCCACGTCGAACGGCGCAGGACCGTCACCCCGGGCACCTGTTCGAGGCGCGCGAGCGCGCGCTTGAACGTGCGCTCGGGCTCGCCGAGGTTCGCCCCGAGCGCGACGGCGGCGACGACCCGCCGCGGGCGCTCCGTGCGCGGGCGGCCCGCTTCGACCGGGGCCGTCATGCGACCAGCTCGTCGCGCTCGCCGCGCTGGATGCCGCGGCGCGCTGCGCTGCGCAGCAGCGTGCCGAACACGTAGAAGAGGCCGAACCCGAAGAGGAACAGCACGGGCGCGAGGTACAGCCCCAGCACGAAGAGCACGAGCACGACGAGCCCCTCGACCCCTTGCCGGTTCGTGATCGCCGAGACCATGTGCACGTACCGCACGCGGCTCACCATCAAGAGCGCGAGTCCCGGCAGCATCACGAGCAGCGTCGGCAGGAGCAGGTAGGTCGTCAGCGCTTCGCGCCAGGCGAGCGGCAGGACCTGCAGACCGCGGCCGAGCGGCGTGGGCTCGCCCGCCTCCACCTCGATCGAGCCGCCCAGCGAGAGGTACATCAGCACCGTCGACACGACCATGCCCGCGGCCGCGGGTGAGGGCAGGCCCTTGAAGTATTGGTGGCTGGCTTCGTCGGGCTCGGTCTCGGTGTTGAAGCGCGCCAGGCGCAGGATCGCCATCAGCGTGAACGCCGCGGCGCAGACGAAGTGGACCCGCGGGTGCGCGAGCCCCTCGTGCTCCAGGAGCGCCTTCGCGATGAACGCGGGCGCCACCCCGAACGTGATCGCATCGGCGAAGGAGTCGAGCTGCGCCCCGAGGTCCGAGTACGCGTTCATCAGCCGCGCGATCTTGCCGTCGAGCGCGTCGAAGACCCCCGCGAGCAGCACGAGCCAGCAGGCCATCTCGAGGCTGCGCTCGAACAGGGCCGGCGTGCCGGCGTTCGACAGGGCGTCGATCGCCTTCGAAAGGGCGAGCAGCCCGAGCCCTGCGTTCGTCAACGTCAGCAGGTTCGGGATGAGGGTGACCGGGCGTTTGGGGGGCATAGGGTTCGGGGGGGCGGCCCGGAGAAGGTACCCGCCGGCGCTCCCCCGCGGGGGACGCGACAAGCGGTCGCCGCCCCCCCGGCCCGATTCTGCTGTGCTCGGGATCCGGGCCTCCCGGTATCCTCCGCGCCATGAGTGAGATCGTGCGCGTCCATGGGCGGGAGATCCTCGACTCCCGCGGCAACCCGAC
Source organism: uncultured Planctomycetaceae bacterium (assembly GCA_964402175.1). GTDB lineage: Bacteria > Planctomycetota > UBA1135 > UBA1135 > JAWKUK01. Next base: position 3,409 of record CAYOBN010000164.1, read on the forward strand.
CATCGAAGCCGAGGTGTTCCTCGCGTCCGGCGCTTCGGGCCGCGCCGCGGTGCCGTCGGGCGCAAGCACCGGCGCCCACGAAGCCCACGAGCTGCGCGACGGCGAGGGCCGCTACAACGGCAAGGGCGTGCTCAAAGCCGTCGAGAGCGTGCGCGGCGAAATCGCCGACCGCCTCGAGGGCCTCGAGGCGCTCGAGCAGGGCTCGGTCGACCGCGCCCTGATCGAGCTCGACGGCACCGACAACAAGCGCCGCCTCGGCGCCAACGCGATCCTCGCGGTGAGCCTCGCGAACGCCCACGCGGCGGCGGACGAGTGCGGGCTGCCCCTCTACCGCTACCTCGGCGGCGTCACGGCGCACATCCTGCCCGTGCCGATGATGAACATCCTGAACGGCGGCGCGCACGCGGACAACAACGTCGACATCCAGGAGTTCATGGTGATGCCCTTCGGCGCGACGACGTTCGCCGAGGGCCTGCGCATGGGCACCGAGGTCTTCCACGCGCTCAAGGGTGTGTGCAAGAAGCGCGGCCTCGCCACCGCCGTCGGCGACGAAGGCGGCTTCGCGCCGAACCTCGGCAGCAACGAAGACGCGCTGCGCCTGATCGTCGAAGCGATCGAGCTGACCGGCCTGCAGCCGGGCAAAGACGTGAAGCTCGCGCTCGACGCCGCCAGCTCCGAGTTCCACGAGAAGGGCACCTACACGATCGACGGCAAGGCGCACACGGCGGCCGCGTTGACCGAGTACTACGCGGGCCTCTGCGACCGCTACCCGATCTTCTCGATCGAAGACGGCCACTTCGAAGACGACTGGAGCGGCTGGATCGGCATGACCGAGCGCCTCGGCAACCGCGTGCAGCTCGTCGGCGACGACCTCTTCGTGACGAACCAGACGCGCCTGCGCGACGGCATCGAGCGCAAGGCCGGCAACGCGATCCTGATCAAGGTCAACCAGATCGGCACGCTATCCGAGACCCTCGCGACGATCGCGCTGGCGCACCGCCGCGGGTACCGCTGCATCATCTCGCACCGCTCGGGCGAGACCGAGGACACGACGATCGCCGACCTGGCCGTCGCCACGAACGCCGGCCAGATCAAGACCGGCGCCCCGTGCCGCAGCGACCGCGTGGCGAAGTACAACCGCCTCCTGCGCATCGCCGAAGAGCTCGGGACCTCCGGGCGCTACGGCCCGCGCGACCTGACCTGAGCACGGCGGGGCGACGGTCCCCGGGGGGCCGGGCGCGCGCGCTCGAGCCAACGACCTCCTCGCTCCGATGCTGCCCCTTCTGATCGCCCTCGCCGTCGCCCAGACCACCCCGCCCACGCGCCCCAATGTCGTCGTCATCGTCACCGACGACCAGGGTTGGGCCGACGTGGGTTACAACAACCCGGCCGTGCACTCACCGCGCCTCGATGCGCTGGCGCGCGAGGGGCTGGTGCTCGCGCAGCACTACGTCATGCCGCAGTGCACGCCGACCCGCGTGGCGCTGATGACCGGTCGTTATCCGAGTCGCTTCGGCGCCCATGCACAGGAGGCGACGAACGACCCGGCGTTCCCCCGCGGCACGCCCACCCTGGGCACGCTGTTCCAAGCGGCCGGGTACGACACCTACCTCGTCGGCAAGTGGCACCTGGGCTCGTCGCCGGACCACGGGCCGAACGCGTTCGGGTTCGGCGCCAGCTACGGGTCGCTGGGGGGCGCCGTCGGGATGTACGACCACCGCTATCGCCCGGGTGAGTTCGAGCGCACCTGGCACCGCGACGGCGTCCTGATCGAAGGCCACGAGAACGGCGTCCACGCCACCGACCTCGTCACACGCGAAGCCGTGCGCATCATCGAGCAGGAGCACGACGCGCCCTTCTTCCTGTACCTGGCCTACCACGCCGTCCACACGCCCCTCGACGAGCGCGGCCGGTTCACCGCGCGCCCGACGCAGCTCGATCCGGCGGACCCACAGCGCTGGCTCGACGAGGACGAGATCGAGTGGTTCCACGACGAACACGGCAAGATCCAAGCCGAGGGCGACCCCGAGCGGCGGCTCTTCCTCGCCGCCGTCCATCACCTGGATCACGCGATCGGCGCGGTGCTCGACGCGCTGGAGCGCACGGGTGCGCGCAAGGACACTTTGATCCTCTTCACGTCGGACAACGGCCCCCAGGGGAGCTGGGCCGGTGGCGCGTACCCCGACGACTTGAAACTGACGGACTTCAACCAGCCGCAACCGTGGCGTGGCAAGAAGACGGATGTGTGGGAGGGCGGCATCCACGTACCGGGATTCGTCGTCTGGCGCGGACACGTCGCGCCGGGCATCGACCACGCACCGACGCACGTCGTCGACTGGATCCCGACGCTGGCGTCGATCCTCGGCGTCGATGCGCCGGCGGGCGACGGGCGCGACATGTCGCGCGCTTGGCTGAGCAAGGGCGACCGCGGCGTCGATGAACCCCGCGAGCTCTATTGGGTGTGGAACCGCGCCAGCAACCGTTGGGCGCTGCGCCACGGGGACTGGAAGATCGTCCGGTACGGCGCCGGAGCGCCCACCGAAGCGTCGCAGTGGCAGCTCTACGACCTGCGCGCGGATCCGCGGGAGCAGACCGACGTCGCGGCAACAGAACCCGCGGTCCTCGCCGAGCTGCACGCGCGTTTCTTGGCTCAGCGCGCCCGGGACGCGCGTTGAGCCAGGCTCAGCCGCGCGAGAGGCGCTGGACCAGGCCCGCTTCGACCGACGGCCACTCCTCGTCCGTGATGGAGTAATAGACCGTGTCGCGCACGCGCCCGGTCGACGTCGAGGTATGGCGCCGGAGCGTCCCCTCCTCGCGCGCGCCGAGCCTCGCGATCGCCGCGCGCGAGCGCGCGTTCAACGCGTCGGTCTTCAGCTCGACCCGCCGACAACCGAGCGGCCCGAACGCGTGGCGCAGCAGCAAGAGCTTCGCCTCGGTGTTGACGGCGCTGCGCTGCCACGGCCGGCCGATCCACGTCCAGCCGATCTCGACCCGGCAGTGCTCCAGCGCGACGTTGCCGAAGCGCGTCGAGCCCACGACCGTGTCCTGTTGCTGCGCGCCCTCCGTCGCGGGGCCCCGCGCGATCGTCGCGAACGGCAGAGACAGGCCGCGCCGCGCTTCGGCCAGCGCGTCTTCGAGGTAACGCTCGATGTCCTGGCGGGTGCGCAGCACGTTCGATGTCCACCGCCAGAGCTCCTCGTCCAGCCCGACCTCGATCAGCGCCGCGAAGTGGTGGCGCGCGAGCGGCTCCAGCCGGACGTGGGCGCCCTCCAGCGTCACGGGCCGCGCAGCCCGCGGCGCGGGGGCTTCGCGCACGTGCCAGCACACGCCGGCGGGGTCGATCAAGTGGACCTCGCGCCCCCAGGGGAGCTCCTTCGGCGGCGCCACGCGCACGCCGGGCAGAGCCCGCGCCAGGTCCTGGGCTGCGACGTGGGCCCAGAACGCGTCGAGGTCGTCGACGGTCAGGACCACCATTGTCTGCTCCTGGACGTGGCGGTCCTCGAAGCGCTGCAGGAGGAACGCAGCGTCGCCGAAGCGGAGCCCGAGCAGGCCGTCGTGCCGCCACGCGACCTCGAACCCGAGGGCGCGCACGAAGCGCTCGGCGGCAGCAAAATCGCCGCCCCCGGGGACAAACGGCTGCAGGTCGAGGGCACAGAAGGGCAGCAGATCCATGGTCGTGCCGGAGCGGAGGTCTACTGGGAAGACACGGCGCGGCGCAGCGCGTTTGCAATTCGATTCGTTGGATTCTAGCTTGAACGCACGTTCACCCCGCCCATGTTCTCGCTTCGCCGCACCCTCGCGCTGCTCCTGTGGTGGTCGCCCGTCTGGGCGCCCCTGGCGCTCGCTGCGCAGCTCGCCGTGCGCGGTTTGGAGCCAGCGCGTCGCGAGCGCGCGCGGCTGGAAGGGGAAGTCCCGGCGGTCGTCGCGCGCTACGAACGGAGCCGCGCGAAGGTCGAGCAGCTCGAAGCTGAGGCGGCCGCGTGGCAGGACCCGGTCTACATCGAGCGCGTGCGCCGACTGCGCGACCGCTGAGCGGCTGGGAATCGAACGGTACCAGGTACGAGTTTGCGGTGGAG
>CAYOBN010000165.1:0-7228 GCA_964402175.1 uncultured Planctomycetaceae bacterium
CGAAGCGCGCGCATGCGATCCCTCCGCCGCAAACTCGTACCTGGTACCGTTCGACTGAATGCGGAACTCAGTTGAACGTCACGCTCAGGCCGTCCGTGAAGTTCGAGGTCGCGCTGCCGCCGACGCTGTCGCGGAACCACGCGGTGAAGTTCCAGGTCTCACCGACCTGCACGGACACTGCGCCGCTCGGCTGCGGGTGCTGCGTCAGGTTGATCGCCAGCGAGATCGAGCCCGTCGCGCCCGAGTTCTTGATCTGGCCCGGGCCGACGTAGCGGCCGATCGAGCCCGCGAGGCACAGATTGCCCTGGCTGCCGCCCGGGTTCGCGATGAGGCCTTGCGTGAGGCTCGTCAAGAAGAAGCCCGTCGCGTTGAGCGGCATGGCATCCGCCGCGAGGACGAGGTTGTTCGCCGCCACCGACGCGCTGCCCGTCGCCGAGATGCGCGCCGCGACCCCCGTCGAGTTCGCGTTCGCCGTGCAGTAGTTCGTACCGACGCCGCCGCCACCGTTCAGCGTTGTGTGCGTGCCGCCCGAGAAGACCTCGCTGCCGAGGACCGCGTTCTGCGGCGGGTTCGGGTCGTAACCGTTCGTCGCGATGACGAAGCGGTGCAGCGGGGCGGGGTTGTCCTCGAGCATGTAGACCACGCCCGCCGGATCGAACGCGAGGCCGTCGATGTCCGTGATCGCCGCGCCGGTCGCACTGACCGGGTACGGGTACATGTTCGTCTCGGTGACCGTCGGCCCCGAGAGGTCGAACACGATCACGCCGCGACCCGCCGGACCGCCCTGCGGCGCCGCGTACGTGGCGCTGTCGTTCGAGCCGTACAGCAAGCCCGTCGCCGGATCGAAGTCCAGGCCGCCCAAGTCGATCGTCGTCGCCGAGAACGTGTGGACGAGCGTCGTCGCGAGGGTCACGACGTCGATCGTGTAGAGGCCTTCGACCGCGATGTTCGGGTTGCCGTACAGCACGCCGTTGTTGTGCGCGAGGGACACGAGGCTACGGTTCGCCCCGTTGTACGTCATGAGTCCGAGCGTCGTCGCGGGCGCGGCGCTGCCGTACTGCCAGGAGCGCAGCGTCGTCCCGTCGTTGACGTACATGACCTGGTTCGCATCGTCGTCGGCGAGGCCCCACGTGTCGGAGCCCGTGAACACCGGACCGGTGCTCACACCGGTGGCGATGTCGAGGACGAAGTTGTCCTGCTGGCTGACGTCGTCGGTGCCGTAGTAGATCTGGGCGGACGCCGCGGCGGAGGCGGCGAGTCCCAGCGCAGGGATGAGGAAGTAGCGTTTCATGGTGGAGAGTGAGGAACGGGAGGAGTGAGGCCGAGGCCCCGCGTCCCATGGTAAACCCCAAGGACCCGCCCGCGTGGGGGCGGTCCCGCCCTGGGAGCCAACGGCGGCCCCTGACCCGCGTACCATCCAGACCCTGCGAGGCGCCCCCGTGTCCGGCCGATCCCCTCTCCCGCTCCTGCTCGCTCTGGCGGCCGCGCTCGCCGTGGGCGCAGCGTTCCTGTGGCGCAGCGCCGGACCCGGCCCCGAAGGCCTCCGCGGCGCCCCAGGGAGCGCCGCCACGGCGGACGCGGGCCCGCAGGGCGCGGAGCTCGCGGCGGTCCCCGCCGGCCGCGCCGCCGCCGCCCCGCGCGCAGGCGCCGCGGACTGGCAGATCACGGTCGTCGACGGCACCGGCGCGCCGGTCCGAGACGCCACCGTGCGGGCCGCGCACGCCGACGGGGCGAGCGAGGGCCTCGAGGCCGCGACCGACGCAGCGGGCGCGGTGTCCTTCGCGGCCAGCGCCGCAGGCTCGTGGGCGCTGACCGTCACGGCGCCGCGCTGGCCAGCGTTCGAGCGCACGGTGCAGCTCGTCGCGGGCCAAACGACCCGCACGCGCGTGGTGCTCGGCGCGCCCCACACCCTGGCGGGCCGGGTGCGCGACTCGTACGGCGACCCGCGCCGCCAGCACATCGTGTGTTTCGTGCCAGGTGACACGCCCCTGCCGACCTCGGCGCGCGATTGGACGGCGCTGCCCCACGGGCGCACGGACTTGGCGGGCAACTTCCGGGTCGAGCTCCCAGAGCGCGGCGACTGGCGCGCCTTCGTCGGTTATTCCGGCAAGGTGCTGTTCGAAGACCAGCAAAGCGTGACCTTCACCGACGCCGGCCCGTTCGAGGTCGAGCTCGTGGTGCAAGCCCCGACACGCCTCCTGATCGAAGCCCACGAACCCGACGGCGCGCGTTCGGACCTGCCGATCGGAGTCACGGTCTACCGCAAGTCGGAGCTGCTCGACCGCGAACGTCCGCTGCCGCCGCAGGTCGAGCCGGGCCCGCTGCCCGACCTCGACGACCCGAGCCTCGACGAGGACACCCGCGCCGAGCTCACCCTCGCCGTCGAAGCCGAGACGCGCCCGCAGACGGCAGAAGAGCGCGCCGCGCTCGCGTACCGCTTGCAAGTGGTCCCCGAGGGCTGGCGCATGGACCGCAGCAGCCTGCTCAGCGCCGAGCGGCGCCTACTCCTCGAGTTCTTGCCCGCGCACGAAGAGCTGCGTTTCGCCGTCTCGCGCGGCCCCGAGGTCTTCCGCGTCCTCGACAGCGCATTCCTGAACGAATCGCCGCCGACGCGTGTCACGCTGTACCTGCCGCCGGCGCCGCCCGCAGGTCAGCCTCTGCCGACGGCGCCCGAGGGCCTGCGCGCGCTCGTCGAGCCGGTCACGCTGCCGCGCGAGCCGTTGCCCGTCGGCGCGACGTGGCGCTGAGCGCTCAGACCGGCTGCTGCTCGAGCGGCAAGCCGTGCGGCAGCGGATCCGGCACGTAGGCGTATTTGCCGACCTCGTCGAAGAACGGGTCGAAGTCGCGGTCCAAGTGTCCGATCAGCACATCGGTCAGGTTGGGGCGCTGCTCCGGGTATTGCTTCAGGAACTGACCGAAGCGGAAGCCCGTGTCGTAGAACGCGTACACCAGCCGCCGCATCGGCTCGATCTGTTTGCGGATCGCCTCGCCGTAGGCGCGGAAGCGCCCGGCGCTCGTGTCGCCTGCGCTGAGCGCCACATGGATCGCGTCCCCGGCCATCACGCCGCTCGTCAGCGCGTAGTAGACGCCCGACGAGAACACCGGATCGAGGAACGCAAACGCGTCGCCGATCAGCACGAGGCCGTCCTTCGCGCAGTGGCGCGAGCGATACGAGAACTCACTCGTCACGCGGAAGTCCTCGATGCGTGTCCCCGGCGCGAGGCGCTCCTTCATCCAGGGCTGCTTCTCGACCTCGCGGAAGAAGATCTCGCCCAGGTCCTTCGAAGCGTCGAACAAGTAATCCTTGTCGGCGACGAGCCCGACGCTGACGACGTCGTTCGGCAGCGGGATGAACCAGAACCACCCCTTGTTCGGCAAGTACACGACCATCGTCGTGCCTTCGTCGAGGCCCTCCGAACGCAGCGCGCCTTTGAAGTAGGTCCAGATGGCCATCTTCTTGAGCTTCTCGTCGGGCACGCGCCAGCCGAGGCGACTCTGCGCGAACGTATCGCGCCCCGTCGCATCGACGGTGATCGGCGCACGCAGCTCGAGGGGCGCGCCTGCGGCGTCGACCGCACGCACACCGAGCACGCGCCCGTCCTCGGCCGCGATCAGGTCACGCGCACGGGTCTCCTCGAACAGCGTCGCCCCCGCGCACAGCGCATTGTCGCGCAGCAGCTTGTCGAAGTCCTCGCGCACGACCTGCCACGTGTGCGCGCGCGGGTGATCCGTGTGCTGGAAGAAATAGAACGCCTTGGAGACGTTGCCCCCCATCCCGACGAACTGCACGGCGTGCTTCGGGAACGCGAAGCTGCTCTTCTTGACCGCCTCGACGAGGCCCAGGCGGTCGAGCGCGTCCCAGCAATGCGGGATCAGCGACTCCCCCACGGAATACCGCCGGCGCGCGGTCTTCTCGACGAGCGCGACCTTGCGCCCGTGCTCCGCCAGGATCGCGGCGGCGGCGCAGCCGGCGGGGCCGGCGCCGACTACGACCGCATCGAACTCGAGGGGTGACGTCGTCATCGGTTGCATCTCGTACGCGGGTTCGCGGGGGGTGCGCCCCTGGAGGCGCTCGCGGCCCGCGCTGGTCCCCTATTGTCGCCCAGAGTCGCGGCCCCCTCACGCTCCGGAGGGCGATCTGGGACCAGCCGGCGCAGATCCTTACCGTCGCGATACAGGTCGAGGCGCTCTGCCGCACTTTCTGGCATCCAAAGCGCCCTGCGGAGCGACTCCTGGGGTCCCGACCCAGGACACTGCCCCATGCTGCACCTCACCCTCGCGCTCGTTCTCGCCCCCGCCCCCCAAGCCGAAACGAGCGCGCCGCCGGACACCGCGTGCACCTGGACCCAGTGGCGCGGGCCCGCCCGCGACGGACTCGTCAGTGGCACGCCCTGGCCCGACGCGCTCAGCCCCGAGCGGCTCACCCGCGCGTGGGAGGTCAAGGGCCTCGGCGAGAGCTACGCGACCCCCGTCGTCACCGCGGACCTCGTCTACACGGTCGCCACCGTCGACAAGTCCGACGAGGTGGTCACCGCGTACGACCGCCGCACGGGCGAGCGCCGCTGGGAGACCCGCTGGCAGGGCTCGATGAAGGTGCCGTTCTTCGCCGCGAAGAACGGCTCGTGGGTGCGCTCCTCGCCCGCGTTCGACGGCGAGCACCTGTACGTCGGCGGGATGCGCGACGTGCTCGTGTGCCTCGACGGGAAGTCCGGCGAAGTGCGCTGGCGCGTCGACTTCTCCGAGCGCCACAAGTCGCCGCTGCCCGCGTTCGGCCTCGTCTGTTCGCCCCTCGTCGTCGGCGACCACCTGTACATCCAAGCGGGCGCGGCGCTGACGAAGCTCGACAAGCGCACGGGCGAGACCCTCTGGCGCGCGCTCGATGGCCAAGGGGGCGGCATGGACAGCGCGTTCTCGTCGCCGATGCTCGCCACCCTCGCGGGACGCGAGCAGGTCGTCGTCCAGTCGCGCACGCACCTGTCGGGCCTCGACCCGGAGACTGGGAAGACCTACTGGACCCAAGAGATCCCCGCGTTCCGCGGCATGAACATCCTGACGCCGCTCGTCCACGGCGACGCCGTCTTCACGACGGCGTACGGCGGCCGCGCGCACCTCTACCGCATCGCGGACGCCGCGGACGCCGCCGCCGAAGCGCCGCGCACCCGCCAGAGCGCGACGGAGGCCTGGACCGCCCGCGCGCAGGGTTACATGACCTCGCCCGTGTCGATCGGCGGTCATGCGTACCTCTTCCTGCGCAGCAACCGCTTCACCTGTGTGAACCTGGAGTCGGGCAACGACACCTACATCTCGCCGCCGACCGGTGACGAGTACTGGTCGCTCGTCGGCCAGGGCGAGCGCATCCTCGCCCTCGCTGACACGGGACGCCTGCGCCTGATCGCAGCGACCCCAGCGACCTATGGCGAGCTCGCCGTCGTCGACCTCGTCGAGGGCCCGTCGTGGGCGCACCTCGCCGTGACGAGCCCGCTCGACCCGAGCGTCGAGCGCGGCGCAGACCTCTTCGTGCGCTCGCAGACGGGCCTGCACGCGTTCCTCTGGCGCTGACCCATTGAGCCTGCGCGCGGCGAGCCCCTCGCCTCTGCCGCACCCGAACACCGATCCGCGGAGCGCTCCGCGGATCGGTGTTTTTGGTGTGGCAGGTCTCGTCTGCGCAGACCGATCGCTGCGCGCGTTCGAGAACGCGCGATTCGCGCAACAACCCGCGCGCGGCGCGCATTTGGCCCGCAAGTCCCTGTGGCAGCGCTCTGTCCCTGATGCACAACCGTTTGCCCGGCAAAGGCCCCTCGCCTCCGGGTTGAACGCGGTTCCCGAACGTCGGGGACAGCGCTCCGGAGAGACAGCGCGAGCTCGGACTCGCGCGCTCCATCGAACGGCGCATTCGCCAAGGACTTCAACTCCCTTTTCTTCCATGCAACTTCATCACCTTCTCGTCGCAGCGATCGGTTCGACCGCGATCGGTTTCGGTCAGTGCGATCTGCTGAACCAGAACTTCGATAGCGTCGGCCTGTTCACGCCGGTTACGTCCATCGTGAGCCCCATCTCGGGAGTGCCGAAGTGGGTCACTGCCGAACAGGGCGGCCCGCTCGAACCGGCCGTCTGGAATCACCCAACGAGCAACAACCTCGCGCTGCGGTTCGGCCCAGCCGACATCGCCGTCGGCGCTGTCCGCCCGCTCAGCGACCTCAACCTGCCCCCGATCTTCCGCCTCAGCTTCGACGTCGAAACCGCAACCAACGCTACCTTCGGCCTCATTGCCAACGACGGTGGCATCAACTTGGTCTTCGACCCGACAAGTCAGCAGATTCGGTACTGGGGAACTCCCCCCAGTTCTGCTCCGATGATGCCCCCGGGCAACTACAACAGCGTGGAGATCGTCTTCGCGTTGAATGGCCCCAGATCTGTTGTCGTCAACGGGGTGACGCTGAACCCCCCTCCCCCGTTCTCTGCGATGCCACACGCGATCGCCTTCAGCAGTTCGTCCGGTCAGACGTGGGTCGACAACATTTGCTTCACGACGCTCTACGCAACAGGTGACCCGATCGGTCAGAGCTATTGCGCCGCCGTCCCCAACTCGACCGGCCAAGTCGGCAACCTCGAAGCCTTCGGCTCGTCCGTCGCTGCGAACAACGCGGTCAGCCTCGTCGCGAGTTCCTTGCCGCCCTTCGAGTTCGGGCTCTTCCTCACCAGCTCGACCCAGGGGTTCGTGCCCGCCGCGGGGGGCAGCATGGGCAACCTCTGCCTCGGCGGAGCGATCGGCCGCTACGTGCAGCCCGGGCAGGTGATGAACGCGGGTGCGGCCGGCGTCATCGTGCTGCCGATCAACCTGACCCAGACCCCGCAAGGCACGGGCTTCGTCAGCGTGCTCGCTGGCCAGACCCGCTCCTGGCAGGTCTACCACCGCGATGGGATCAGCTCGAACTACACGCAGGGTCTGTCGGTGACCTTCCAGTAACGGCAGCGCCTGACCGACCGGCGCCCTTGCGCCGAGGTCGCGCGGTGCTGCGCGGCTGGCCCAACCCGAGCGCGAGCTCGGGTTGGGCCAGCCGACTTGCCGCCCGCTGTGGCAGCCGAGCCCGCGCTCGCGGGAGATCGGGCGCGACTGGGCCTCGCACCACCGCGCCTCGCACCGCCGCGGCTCACGACGACGTCGCTCAGAACGACGGAGCTCACCGGCGAGGTGATGGTCGGGCCGAGAGGATTTGAACCTCCGACC
>CAYOBN010000166.1:0-7220 GCA_964402175.1 uncultured Planctomycetaceae bacterium
GTCGGCTCGATCATCAGCGTGCCCGCGACCGGGAACGACATCGTCGGCGCGTGGAAGCCGTAGTCCATGAGGCGCTTCGCGACGTCTTCGCCGGTCACCCCCGCGGACTTCTCGAACGGGCGCAGGTCGAGGATGAACTCGTGCGCCGAGCGACCGCGCGCGCCGCGGTACAGGACCGGGAAGTGCCCCTCGAGGCGCTTCGCCATGTAGTTCGCGTTGAGGATCGCCAGCTCGGTCGCTTGGCGCAGGCCCACCGCCCCCATCATCGCGATGTACATCGCGCTGATCGGCAGGATCGAAGCGCTGCCCCACGGCGCCGCCGAGACGGGGCCGACCGACTGCTTGCCGCCATCGACGAGGTCCATCTGCACGACCGGGTGCGACGGCAGGAACGGCGCGAGGTGCGCCGCGACGCCGATCGGACCCATGCCCGGGCCGCCGCCGCCGTGCGGGATGCAGAACGTCTTGTGCAGGTTCAGGTGGCACACGTCCGCGCCGATGTCACCGGGCCGGCAGAGGCCGACCTGGGCGTTCATGTTCGCGCCGTCCATGTACACCTGGCCGCCGTGCTCGTGCACGATGGCGCAGATCTCGCGGATCTGCTCCTCGAAGACGCCGTGCGTCGACGGGTACGTGACCATCAGCGCGGCGAGCTCCTTGCCGTACTGCTGCGCCTTCGCCGCGAGGTCCGCCACGTCGATGTTGCCCTTCGCGTCACACGCGACCGCGACGACGCGCATGCCCACCATCACGGCCGACGCCGGGTTGGTGCCGTGCGCCGAGGTCGGGATGAGGCACACGTCGCGCTGCGCTTCGCCGCGCGCGCGGTGGTACGCGCGGATGACGAGCATCCCCGCGTATTCACCTTGGCTGCCCGCGTTCGGCTGCAGCGAGATCGCGGCGAAGCCCGTGACGTCACGCAGGGCGTGCTCGAGGCGCCGGAAGAGCTCGGTGTAACCCTGCGCCTGGTCGCGCGGCACGAACGGGTGCAGACCGCCGAACTCGGGCCAGCTCACCGGGATCATCTCGCTGGTCGCGTTGAGCTTCATCGTGCACGAGCCCAGCGCGATCATCGACGTCGTCAGCGACAGGTCGCGCGACGAGAGCTTGTACAGGTACCGCAGCATGTCGTGCTCGCAGCGGTAGCGATGGAACACTTCGTGCGTCAGGTACGCGCTGCGGCGCGCGTGCGGCGCCGGGACCTGCAGGTTCACCTTCGCGCCGAGGCTCGTCACGTCCGCGCCCGCGGCGCCGAACACCGCGAGCAGCGCCGCGACCTCTTCCGGCGTCGAGCGCTCGTCGAGCGACAGCCCGACCCGCCCGGCATCGATCGGGCGCAGGTTGAAGCCGGCAGCGCGCGCCGCGGCGTGCACGGCGTCTGCAGTGCCGCGCCCGAGGCGCACGACGAGGGTGTCGAAGAACGGCGCGTCACCGACGTGGTGACCGGCGGCCACGAGGCCCGCCGCCAGGGTCGCCGTCAAGCCGTGCACGCGCTGCGCGATGCGGCGGAGGCCCTCCGGTCCGTGGTAGATCGCGTACGCGCCCGCCATCACCGCCAGGAGCACCTGCGCCGTACAGATGTTGCTGGTGGCTTTGTCGCGACGGATGTGCTGTTCGCGCGTCTGCAGCGCCATACGCAGCGCACGGCGGCCGTGGGAGTCCTTCGAGATCCCGATGAGGCGCCCCGGCATGAGGCGCTTGTATTCGTCGCGCGTCGCCATGAACGCCGCGTGCGGGCCGCCGTAACCGAGCGGCACACCGAAGCGTTGCGCCGAGCCCACGACGACGTCCGCGCCGAACTCACCCGGCGCACGCAGCAGCGTCAGCGCCAGCAGGTCCGTCGCGACGACCAGCAACGCGCCGCCAGCGTGGACGCGCTCGGCGAACGCTGCGTAGTCGTGCACCGCACCGAACGTCGTCGGATACTGCACGAGCGCGCCGAACACGCCGTCCGTCGCCGCCGTCGCCGCATCCCCCACGACCACCTCGATCCCGAGCGCCTCGGCGCGCGTCTGCACGACCGCGAGCGTCTGCGGGTGCACACCGGCGTCGACGAAGAAACGATCGCTCTTGCGCTTCGATGCGGCCCAGCACATCGACATCGCTTCTGCAGCAGCGGTGCCTTCGTCGAGGAGCGACGCGTTGGCCATCGGCAGACCGGTCAGATCGCTGACGACGGTCTGGTAGTTGAGCAGCATCTCGAGCCGCCCCTGGGCGATCTCGGCTTGATACGGCGTATATTGCGTGTACCACGCCGGGTTCTCGAGGATGTTGCGCAGGATCACCGGCGGCGTGACGGTGTCGTAGTACCCCATCCCGATCAGCGAGCGCAGCACGACGTTCTTGCGCGCGACGGCGCGCAAGTCCGCGAGCGCGGCGCTCTCCCCGAGCGCTGCGCCCGTCGCGAGCTCGCGCCCGAGACGGATGCCCTTCGGGACGGTCTCGTCGACCAGGGTGGCCAGCGATGCCGCTCCCACGGCCGCGAGCATCGCGCGCTGGTCGGCTTCGTTCGGGCCGAGGTGGCGCGGCAAGAAGGAGTCGGTGGGCTCGAAGAAGGCGGGGCGTGATGCGCTCAAGGGATGGGTCTCCTGCACGTGGACGGGGCCGGTGTGCGCGTGGGATACGCGCCCGGGGCGACCGGGGCCAGCCCATAGGCTCCACTACCGGTCATTCTAGAACGAAGTCGTGCCTCTTTCCGAGTCCACGTGCCAATCGTGGGAGCGTCGCGCTATCCTCTTTCCGCCCGTCCCCACGCGTCACGTTGCCCCGCAGGGCCGCGTGGCGTGTCGAATCGTCGCTTCCCAAGGTTCCACAGATGGCCCGCAGCAAGGAGTTCGACCGGGACAACGTCCTCCACCGCGCCCTCGACGCATTCCGCGAAGACGGCTACGAGGGCACCTCCATCCAGGTCCTCGTCGATCGGATGGGGATCCACCGCGCGTCGCTCTACGACACCTACGGCAGCAAGGAACAGCTCTTCCGGGAGACGCTCGCGCTGTACGAACGGCTCGTACAGGACACGTACGGCCCCATCTTCGCGGCCCCGGAGCGGGCCTGGGCTGCGCTGAACCGCGCCTTCGACCGCGCGGTCGCCGAGCTGACCGACCCGCTGCTGGGGCAGCGCTCGTGTTTGATGCTGCGCACCGCCGTGTCCGGCGCACGGCACCTGAAGGAGGTCCCCGAACAAGTGCGTCGGCACTTCGACTGGTTCGGCGAGCAGTTCCGCGCCCTCGCCGCGCGCGCCTCGACCGAAGGGGACCTGCCCGCCGACAGCGACCCGGCGGAGGTCGCCGCGTACCTGCGGCACGTGCTGCTCGGCATCATTGCGGCGGCCGCGGTCGACACCGACGGAGCGAGCTTGCGGCGTATCGTCGAGCGCCAGCTCGGGTCGCTCCTGCCCGAGCGGGTGGGCTGAGGGCACGCCGCGGCGCCAGTTTTGCCGGGCATCCGGCGTGACGGCGTCGCTGCGGAAGCGGCTCTTGCGCCTCGGGAGCCTCAGCGGCGCGGGAGCCCTTGCGGCTCCCCGTCGTCGAGGAGCCGCGCGGTCGAGGCCCGTAGCGTCGCGTCGAGCTCAGCGAGCGAGCAGTGGCGGCTCGGCTGGATGCGCCCCATGGAGTGCCACCATTCCTGCGCCTCCGGGCGAACATGCACGTCCGCGCTTTGCCAGCGCACGCCGCGCGGATAGAACAGGAACACGTCCTCGGCGTGCGCGACCGGCAGGAGGCCGCGCGCAAACGCGTCGGCAGCGAGGCCGTCCGGGTCGGCGAACACGGTGACCCGCGGATCGTCCACCGCGCAACACGCGGGCGCGCCGCAGCCGTCGCAGATCCCGTCGGCGGGCACGACGACGAAGACGTGCAGCCCTTCACCGGGGAACGAGGTCAGGACCGAGCGGCGCACGGCGGCGAGTCCCGCGGCGCACTCCGGACAGCGCTCGGGCAACAGCGCCACCACGCGCGGCACGTCCGCATGGGCGTCGAAGGCCCGCTCGAGGGGCCCGAGGCCGTGCTCGAGCGTCGTCCAAGGCCGCTGCACCGAGCGGACGGAATCCACCGTCTCGAGCTCGGGCGGTCCCTGGCAAGCGGCCAGGGCCAGCAGGAAGGTGAGCGGGAGGGCGCGCGACATCTCTGCCCTATCGACTAGAACAAATCCAGACCGCGAGTGGATGACACCCGCGAGAGAATCATCCGTGGATCACTCCCGAGAACAGCCGGCGGCGCGACCGGACACGAACGGGACGCAGCCAGCGGCGGGCGCTATCCTGTCCCGCTATGGACGTGCTGGCCGTGGAGATCGTCGAGGACCGCACGGCGGCGAGCCGTTGCGACGAGGGTTTCCTGAAGCTCCAGCGCCTCGTGGTCCGCAATCGGTACAGCGACGGGACCTCGTCGGACCCGTACCCGTGTGACCTCGTGCGGCGCCCCGGCAGCGACGCCGTCGTCGCGGTCCTGTTCCGCCGGCGCGGGCGGCGCATCGAGGTGCTGCTGCGCGAGGCGCTGCGGGTGCCGATCTACCTGCGCCGCGACCGGGACTTCGTGCACCCCGACCCGCGCGAATACACCTCGATCCAGGAGGTCGTCGCGGGCATGGTCGAGCGCGGGGATCCGCCGGGCCCCGCGGGCCTGCGCCGGCGCGCGGCGGTCGAGGCGCACGAAGAGGCGGGTGAGGTCCTGCCGGAGTCCGCGTTCACCCTCCTCGGCGGCGAGACGTTCGCGAGCCCCGGGACGGGCGACGAGAAGCTCTACTTCTGCGCCGCGGAGCTCTCCGCGCGCGAGCCAGCGGGGGTCGCCCACGGCGACGGCTCGGCCATGGAGGAGTGGAGCCGCCTGCACGTCTGGGAGCTCAGCGAGGCCATCGACGCGTGCCGCGACGGGCGCATCCCGGACATGAAGACCGAGGTCGCCCTCTTGCGCCTCGCGGATCACCTGGGCTGGGTGCACTCCCTGCGGCGCTTCCGCGACGAGCTCGGCGTCTGACACCGATGCGCGCGGTCCACCTGGAGCGGCTCCGCGAGGCCTCGCTGCACCTCTGCGAAGCGGAGTCGGGGGTGCGCATCCTGCGCACGATCGGCTGGGATCCGGCGGTGCGCGAGCGCTTCTTCGCGCGCGGCGCGCGCGAGCTGCCGGAGCCCGCGTATGCCCGGCCGGACCTCGGTCCGACCCACGACGCGCTGGCCGCGGCGCGGCGCTGCATCGACCCAGGGGTGCCGGGCGCACGCTGGCTGACCCGCGCAGCCACTGCGATCGAGACCGGCGCGCGGATGCTGGAGGCCGTCGGCACGCACGAGTTCCACCGGCACTCGCGCTCGCTCTACGGCGGGCCGCGCTCGGTGCTCGTCGATGGACGCATCACGCCGTTCGACCTGGCACAGGACCTCGACACGAACCTGGCAGAGCTCGAGGTGTTCGACCTGGACCTCGTGCCCGAAGCGACGACGTCGGCGGAAGAGGTCGCGGTGCGCCTCTCCGCAGCGGCGGTGACGATCTTCGGCGCGGAAGCGCCGCTGGTCGAGGTGGTCGACGGGCTCGCATCGAAGGCGATCGCGGGTCCACGGCGCGTGCGCGTGCGGCGCGGCGCGACGTTCTCGGACCTGGACGTCGCACAGCTCATCGAACACGAGCTGCGGATCCACGTCGCGACGGCGCTGGCGGGGCGCGCGCAGAGCGCGCTGCCGCTGCTGGCGGTCGGGCATCCTGGGATCACCCGTACGCAAGAGGGCCTCGCGGTGCTCGCCGAAGTGATCACCCGCGCGACCGACCCCGCGCGCATGCGGCGCCTTGCAGCACGCGTCCTGGCGATCGACCTGGCCGAGAACGGCGCCGATTTCCTGGACCTGTACCGGTTCTACCGCGAGCGCGGCGCGCGCGAGGACGACGCCTTCGAAGACGCGCGGCGCGTGGTGCGCGGCGGCGTCGTCACCGGCGGCGCGCCGTACACCAAGGACGTCGTGTACTTGGACGGGCTCCTGCGGGTGCAGAACTTCCTGCGCGTCGCGGTCCAGCTACGCCGCGTCGACTTGATTCGGCTGCTCTTCGTCGGCAAGGTCGCGATCGCGGACGTCCCCGACCTGGCGGAGCTGCGCGCTCTGGGTCTCCTGGAGCCGCCGCGTTTCCTGCCGCCCTGGGCCGAGGACCTGCGGCCGCTCGTGGCGACGATGGCGTTCTCGGGCTTCTTGAACCGCGTCGACCTGCCCGCAGTGCGCGCGCATTACGAGCAGATCCTGGCGGGCGCGCCCGTCGCTGCGTCGACGGATGGAGCGGTCGGTTGAGGCGCAAACCGCGTTTCGGCATCGTCGGCGCGCGCCGCGCCCGGCAGGGGCTCGGGCCGTTCGTGGCGAAGTGGCTCGCGCGCGAGGGCGCCGAGGTCGTCGCCCACGCGGGGACGACCGCGGACTCGGTCGCTGCCGCTGCGCGCGATCTGGTGAACATCGCGGGCGTGAGCTCGCGCGGATACGTCGGCGTCGCCGAGCTGCTGGCCGCCGAAGACCTGGACGCCGTCGCGATCCTCTCGCCGCCCGAGCATCACGCCGAGGCGCTGGCGCTGTGCCAGGCCGCTGGGCTGCACGTCCTGTGCGAGAAGCCGCTGCTCGCGCCGCACATCACAGCGCCCGCCGCAGCAGCAGCGTTCGAAGGGGACTTCCGCGCGAAGGGCTTGCTCTTGTGGGAGAACTGCCAGTGGCCGCGGACCCTGCCGAGCTTCCGCGCGCTGCACCCCGAAGCCCGCGCCGTCCCCGAGCGCTTCGCGATGGGCATGGAGCCTGCGTCACACGGCCGGGTGATGGCGAGCGATGCGCTCTCGCACCCGCTGAGCCTCTTGCAGGCCCTGGTCGGCGCAGCGCTGACGGTGGACGGGATCGCGGTGCAGCTCGCGACGGAGACCGACATCCAGGTGACGTTCGATGCGAGAGGCGCGCTGGGCGCTGTGCAGGCCGCAGTGGCCCTGCACCACAACGCGGTGCAGCCGAGGCGAGCGTGGTATCGGCTGGACGGGCTGAGCGCGGAGCGCACGCTGCGCTTAGCGGACTACACGATGCAGCTCAGCGCGGAGGGACGCGCGGTGGACTTGCCGGATCCCTTGCAGGCGCACCTGGCACACTTCGTGGGCGTTCTGGCGGGCCATGTCGCGCCGGGGCCAGAGGGCGCTGTCGCCGCAGCGTGTGGAGCGCGGGCGGCGGCGTTGCAGGCGCTGGTCGACGCTTGTGGGTAAGCGCTCGCGTCGAA
>CAYOBN010000167.1:0-7070 GCA_964402175.1 uncultured Planctomycetaceae bacterium
CCGGGCGGCGGCAGCGGCCGTTGTCGAACAGCGCGTCGACCGCCTGCTGCAGCATCCGCTTCTCGTTGCGGATGATGACCTCGGGGGCGTTGAGGTCGAGCAGCTTCTTGAGGCGGTTGTTCCGGTTGATGAGGCGCCGGTACAGGTCGTTCAGGTCGCTCGTCGCGAAGTTGCCCGAGTCGAGCAGCACGAGGGGACGCAGGTCCGGCGGGATGACCGGCACGACGTCCATGATCATCCACTCGGCGCTGTTGCCCGAGTCGCGCAGCATCTCGACCGTGCCGAGGCGCTTCGTGATGTCCTTCTGGCGCTGCTTCGAGCGCGTCGCCTTGAGCTCCTCGCGGAGCTCCGCCGACACGGCCTCGAGGTCGAGCTTCTTGAGGATCTTCTTCACGGCCTCGGCGCCCATGTCGGCGTCGAAGTCCGAGCCGTACTTGGCGCGGGCCGTGCGGTACTCCTCTTCGGTGAGGAGCTGGAACTGCTCGAGCGGCGCATCACCCGGCTCCACGACCATGTAGTCCTGGAAGTAGATGACCCGCTCGAGGTTCGACACCTTGCAGCCGAGCAGGTTGCCGAGGCGGCTCGGCATCGCCTTGAAGAACCAGATGTGCGCGACGGGCGCCGCCAGGTTGATGTGCCCCATCCGCTTCCGGCGGACGCGGCTGTGCGTCACCATGACGCCGCACTTGTCGCAGACGATGCCCTTGTGCTTGATGCCCTTGTACTTGCCGCAGGAGCACTCCCAGTCCTTCTCGGGACCGAAGATGCGCTCGCAGAAGAGGCCGTCGCGCTCGGGCCGGTACGTCCGGTAGTTGATCGTCTCCGGCTTCTTGACCTCGCCGTAGGACCAGGAACGGATGTCTTCCGGGGACGCCAGCGAGATCGTGACGCTGCCGTAGTCGTTGATGCGGTTGTATTTCGCTTCTGCCATGGCTTCCCCCCTCACAGGACGGCTTTCTTGTGCAGCTCCATGTTGAGGCCGAGGCCCCGGATCTCGTTCGTGAGCACCTCGAAGGACACCGGCGTGCCGGGCTCGAGGATGTTGAGACCCTTGACCATCGACTCGTAGATCTTGGTCCGGCCGTCGACGTCGTCCGACTTGACGGTGAGCTGCTCCTGCAGGATCGCCGCCGCGCCGTAGGCCTCGAGCGCCCACACTTCCATCTCCCCGAAGCGCTGGCCGCCGAAGCGCGCCTTACCGCCGAGGGGCTGCTGCGTGATGAGGCTGTACGGCCCCGTCGCGCGGGCGTGCACCTTCTCGTCGACGAGGTGGTGCAGCTTCAGCATGTACATGACCCCCACCGTGACGTCCTGCTCGAACGCCTGGCCGGTGCGGCCGTCGAAGAGGCGGAACTTGCCGCTCTTCGGCATGCCGGCTTTCGTCAGCATCTCCTCGATCTCGCCCTCGGAGGCGCCGTTGAAGGCCGGGCACGCGCAGCGCACACCGAGCTTCGCCGCGGCGATGCCGAGGTGCGACTCGAGGATCTGACCGACGTTCATGCGGCTCGGCACGCCGAGCGGGTTGAGCACGATGTCGACCGGCGTACCGTCGTCCAGGTACGGCATGTCCTCGACGGGGCAGATCTTCGAGATCACACCCTTGTTGCCGTGGCGTCCGGCCATCTTGTCGCCGACCGACAGGTTGCGCTTCGTCGCGACGTAGACCTTGACCATCTCGAGCACCCCGGTCGGGAGCTCGTCGCCACGGCTGAGGCGGTTGACGATCTTGTTCTTGTCGGCTTCCTTGTTGTCGATGCGGTTCTGGAAGTCCCGCACCAGCTGCAAGGCGGCATCGCGCTTCGCCGAGTTCGCGCCGTCCTCCGCCGTCGACTGGCAGAGCGCCTTGACGCGGCGCAGCTCGTCGTAGGTCGACGTGTCGTCGAGCTGGAACGGCTTGCCGGTCATGTCGTCGATGATCTCGGTGCCGAGCGCGGTCTGGACTTCCTTCAGCATCTGCTGCGTGTACTGGCGCAGCGCCTTCAGGAACTCCTTCTCGGCGTCGCGGATGACCGTGAGCGCCTTGGTACGCTCGGCATCGGTCAGGTTCACGCGGCGCGAGAACTTGTGCGCGTCGATCACGACGCCGCGCGTGCCCGGAGGCATCGTCAGCGACGCGTTCTTCACGTCGACGCCGGCTTTGCCGAAGATCGCGTGCAACAGCTTCTCTTCGGGGGTCAGCTCGCTCTTCGACTTGGGCGCGACCTTACCGACGAGGATGTCCCCGGCCTCGACGAAGGTGCCGATGCGCACGATGCCGCTCTCGTCGAGGTTGGCCAGGGCCTTCTCGCCGACGTTCGGGATGTCGCGCGTGAACTCCTCTTTGCCGAGCTTCGTCTCGCGGATCTCGACCTCGTACTCCTCGATGTGGATCGAGGTGAAGACGTCGTCCTTGAGCAGGCGCTCCGACACGAGGATCGCGTCCTCGTAGTTGAAGCCGTCCCACGTCATGAACGCGACGAGGAGGTTCTTGCCGAGGGCGAGCTCACCGCCGTGCGTCGAGGCGCCGTCCGCCAGCAAGGCGCCGGCTTCGACGTGCTGGCCGACGTGCACCACCGGGCGGTGGTTCTGCGTCGTCCGCTCGTTCATCCCGCGGAACTTGGTCGTGTGGTACTCGACGCCGTCCACGATGATGACGCGGCTGTCGACGTACTCGACCGTGCCGGCCTTCTTCGCGAAGATCGGCATGTTGGAGTTCGTCGCGACGGCCTTCTCCATGCCCGTGCCGACGATCGGCACCTCGGGCTGCAGCAGCGGCACCGCCTGCCGTTGCATGTTCGAACCCATCAACGCGCGGTTGGCGTCGTCGTGCTCGAGGAACGGGATGAGCGCCGCGGAGACACCGATGATCTGCTTCGGCGAGACGTCGACGTAGTCGACCTCGGTCGGATCGACCTCGTAGTTGTCCCCGTCCTTGCGGGCGAGGACGCGCTTCGCGAGCAGCTTGCCGTCAGGCGCGACCTTGACGTCGGCCGGGGCCATGACCTTGCCCGACTCCTCGTCTGCGCGCAGGAAGTCGACCTTGTCCGTCAGGAAGCCGTTCTCGACCTTGCGGTACGGCGTCGTCAGGAAGCCGTACTCGTCGAGCGTCGCGTAGATCGCGAGCGACGAGATCAGACCGATGTTGGCGCCCTCGGGCGTCTCGATCGGGCAGAGTCGGCCGTAGTGCGACAGGTGCACGTCGCGGACGTCGAAGCCCGCGCGCTTGCGGTTGAGACCGCCCGGACCGAGGGCCGACAGGCGCCGCTCGTGCGTGAGCTGGCTGAGCGGGTTCGCCTGGTCGACGACCTGCGACAGCTCCGAGCGCGCGAAGAAGTAGTCGACCGCGCTCGAGAAGGTCTTCGAGTTGATGAGCGTGCGCGGGGAGACCGTGGTCGGGTCCTCCAGGTTCATGCGCTCCTGCGCCGTGCGACGCAGCTTCAGCATGCCCTTGCGGAACTCCTCACCCGCGAGCTCGGCGATCGAGCGCACGCGCCGGTTGCCCAGGTTGTCGATGTCGTCGATCTCGCCGCGGTTCGCGCGCAGCTCGAGCAGGTACTTCACCGAGTTGACGATGTCCTGCGGCTGCAGGACCTGGACGTCCTCGGGGATGTCCTGGGTGAACTTGCGGTTGAGGCGGAACCGGCCGACCCGGCCGAGGCGGTAACGCTGGACGTCGAAGAACTTCTCGTGGAAGAGCTCGCGCGCCTTCTCCAACTGCGGCGGGTTCCCCGGGCGCAGGCGGCTGTAGATCTTGAGCAGCGCGTCCTCGTGGCTGCGGACGCCCGGCTCTTCCTGCAGCGAGTTCAGGATCAGCGGGTCGAGCTCGTTCGGCTCGGCGTCGATGATCTCGACCTCGGCCAGGTCGCCGGCCGCGATCTCGAGCGCCGCCGTCTCGGGGATCGGCGTCCCCGACGGAACGAGGACCTCGCCGGTCTTCAGCACGACGATATCACCGACCGCGTAACGGTCGGTGATCAGCTTCGCGAAGGCCGGACCGGTCTGGGTCTTCGACTTCTTGACGACCTTGGTCGGGTAGAACTGCCGCAGCAGGGCCGCGTCGGTGCCCAGCGCCTCGTCGAGGGCGCGCAGGAAGGTCACCGCCGAGAACTTGCCGCTCTGGTCGATGCGCACCGAGAGCGAGTCCTTCTTGGTCACGTTCAGCTCGACCCAGGAGCCGCGCTCCGGGATGATCCAGCAGGCGTGCATCTCCTTCTCGACCGTCGAGGAGTCGATCAGGAAGTCGACGCCCGGCGAGCGGTGGAGCTGGCTGACGATCACGCGCTCGGAGCCGTTGATGATGAACTCACCGCCGCCGAGCATGATCGGGATCTCGCCGAGGTAGACCTCTTCCTCGACGGGCTCGGGCTTGACGAGCCGCAGGCGGACCTTGAACGGGTAGCCGTAGCTCATGCGGAGCTTGCGGCACTCGTCGATCGTGTACCGCGGGCGCCCGAGCTCGTACCCGACGTACTCGAGGCACATCGTCTTGTCGTACGAGTAGATCGGGAACACCTCGCGGAGGAGCGCCTCGAGGCCCTCGTCCTTGCGAGAGCCCGACGGCACGTCCGGAGCGAGGAACTCCTCGTAGGCGCGCGTCTGGATCTCGACCAGGTTCGGTAGGGGGACGATCTCCTGGACCCGACCGAAGCTCTTCACTTCGGTCCCCTGGTCGACCATGCGGCCGGCGCGGGATGTGATCATGGGGTGCTGCGCTGCCGGGGCTCGGTCCCCGCGGGGGGCCGGGGACGTCGCGCCGGACGGGGCCTCAATGGGCCTCGAGGGTGGTTCGGACGGGGGAGCGACCTCTCACCGCACGACCGGGGGGACGTCCCCACGGAAGCGCGGCGCGGGCGCCGACGGGGGTGTCGGACGCAGCGCGGCAGAGGACTCGCCGGAATGGGACACGCCCCGGAAGCGACGCCACGACCGGCGACGCGCCCGAGGGAGCGATGACGTGAACGGCGACAGGGGTGTCGGCGTCAACAGGCGGGGCCGGTGACCGGCCAGGACGGAACGGGTGCGGAGGACGGGCGACACGGGGCCGGTTTGACGGGCCACGGGCCGACGGGGGCGCCAGGAGCATACGCCGCGCGAGCGGCGGAGCCAAGCCCTGGCCAGCGAATTCCATGCCGAAGCGTGGAAGATCCGCTGGTGGGCGGCACGAAACGAGGAAGCACCGGGCCGCTCGGGTGCGCGGGGACCGGAGACCGTGACACGGGCGCCGGAGTCCGAGGGTTTCCGTGGAGCCGGAGGGCAGCCCCACAACGCTCGAAGAGCGGAGCGGGCACAACCCGCTCCACTCCCCGCGCGGCCGCCATCGGTTCGGGGGGATCGCTCCCCCACGGCCATCCGACGGCGCCCCGGACTCGGTGCGCTCAGCTGATCTTGACCGTGCCGCCAGCGGCTTCGATCTGCTTCTTGATCGCCTCGGCGTCGTCCTTCGAAACGCCCTGCTTGAGGGGCTTCGGCGCGCCGTCGACCAGGTCCTTCGCCTCCTTGAGGCCGAGGCCCGTGATGGCACGGACTTCCTTGATGACCTGGATCTTCTGGGCGCCACCGTTCTCCAGGATGACGTCGAAGGAGGTCTTCTCGGCGGCCGGCTCAGCGGCACCGCCGGCGGGCATCGCCATGGCGACCGCGGCGGGGGCCGCAGCGCTGACGCCCCACTTGTTCTCGAGCGCCTTGACGAGCTTCGAGGCCTCGAGGAGGGTCAGACCGTCCAGCTTGTCGGCGATCTCTTGGAGCTTCGGGTCGAGCTCGATGGTCGTGGTTTCGGACATGGTTCAGAAGAAAGAAAGGTGTGGAGTTGGGCTCGACCGGTGACGGCCAGAGTTGGGAGGGTTTGGGGAGGTTTGCGCCCGGGTCGGCGCTTCGGGGCCGGGGGGCCCACTGCGCCGCCCCGCGCGCGGGGCAGGCTCCGGTCAGGAGCCCTCGGTCGCCGGCTCGGCGTGCGCCTGGATGACCCGGGCGACGGAGGCGGGCAGGGCGTTGATGACACACGCGAGGCCGCGCGCCGGACCGCTGATGACACCCAGGAGCTGGGCGTTGAGCGTGTTGCGGTCGGGCAGGTCCGCGAGGGCGTTCGCGCTCGCTTCGTCGAGGGCTTGGCCCTCGAGGACCCCGCCCTTGATGCGGACCTTGCCGAGCTTCTTGACGTCCCGCTCGGTCAGGAGCTTGGCCGCGTTGATCGCCGCCTCGGCATTGCCGTACGCGATCGCCGTGTTGCCCTTGAGCGCGTCCTTCGAGAACTGCAGCCCGCGGTCCGCGAGGACCTTACGCGCGATGCGGTTCTGGACCATGCGGAAGCCGATCTGCTGCGCCGCGAGTTTGTTGCGCAGCGCCTCGGACTCGACGATCGTCAGACCCCCGAAGGAGACGATCACCATGCCGTCGCAGCCGGCGAACTCACCTTCGAGCTCCCGCGCGACCATTTGATTGACGAAGTTCGGCATCGGATCAGCCTCCGTACTGGATGAAGGCGCCAGGGCCCATGGTGGTCGAGACCGTGACCTTGCGGACGAAGGTGCCCTTCACTGCGGAGGGGCGCATCGCGGCCAGGTGGTCCATGAAGGCGGTCAGGTTGGCGACCAGGTCCTCGACCGCGAACGAGCGCTTGCCCAGGGGCGCGTGCACGTTGCCGCCGGCGTCGGTGCGGAACTCGACCTTACCGGCCTTGAACTCGCGCACGGCGTCTCCGACGTTCGGCGTCACGGTGCCGCTCTTCGGCGAGGGCATCTTGCCCTGCGGACCGAGGACCTTACCGAGCTTACCGACGTGTTTCATCATGTCGGGGCTGGCGATGACGATGTCGAAGTCCATCCAGCCGCCCTCGATCTTCTTCGCGAGCTCGTCGGAGCCGACTTCGTCCGCGCCTGCGGCGCGGGCGGCATCAGCCTTGTCGCCTTCGGCGAACACGACGATCTTCACGGTCTTACCGAGGCCCTTCGGCAGGGACACGGCGCCCCGGACCAGTTGGTCTGACTTGCGCGGGTCGATGCCCAGTCGGACCGCGACCTCGACGGTCTCGTCGAACTTCGGCGCGGGGAGCGACTTGAGCAGCGAGAAGGCCTCGGTCGCGTCGTAGGAACGCG
>CAYOBN010000168.1:0-6981 GCA_964402175.1 uncultured Planctomycetaceae bacterium
TTCTTGAGCTGGTACGCGCGGTCGCGCACCTCGGCGGCGCGCTCGAAGTCCTGGCTCGTGACGGCTTCGTCCTTCTCCTTCTCGAGCTTCTCGATCTGCTCCGAGATCTCGCGCAGGTCCGGCGGCGGCACCATCGACTTGATGCGCACGCGCGCGCCGGCTTCGTCCATCACGTCGATGGCCTTGTCCGGGAGGAAGCGGTTGTTGATGTAACGGGTCGACAGCTCGACGGCGGTCGCGAGCGCCTCGTCCGTATAGCGCACCCGGTGGTGCGCCTCGTAGCGGTCGCGCAGGCCCTTGAGGATCGCGAGCGCTTGCTCGGGGGTCGGCGGCTCGACGCTGACGGCTTGGAAGCGGCGCTCGAGCGCGCCGTCCTTCTCGATGTGCTTGCGGTACTCGTCCAGGGTCGTTGCGCCGATGCACTGGATCTCGCCGCGCGACAGCGCCGGCTTCAGCACGTTCGAGGCGTCGATCGCGCCCTCGGCGCCGCCCGCGCCGACGAGCGTGTGCAGCTCGTCGATGAAGAGGATGACGTCCTTGACGCGGCGCACCTCGGTCATGACCGCCTTGATGCGCTCCTCGAACTGACCGCGGTACTTCGTGCCCGCGACCATCAGGGCGAGGTCGAGCACGACGATCCGCTTGCCGCGCAGGATCTCCGGCACGGTGCTGTCGATGATCTGCTGCGCGAGGCCCTCGACGATCGCCGTCTTACCGACGCCGGGCTCGCCGAGCAGCACGGGGTTGTTCTTCGTGCGGCGCGACAGGATCTGGATCACGCGCTCGATCTCGTGCTCGCGGCCGATCACCACGTCGAGCTTGCCTTCGCCGGCGAGCTCCGTCAGGTCGCGGCCGAAGCTGTCGAGAGCAGGGGTCTTGGACTTCGAGTTCGACGGGCTGGGGTTGTCCTCGCCACTCACCGGGGTCTCCTCGTCCTCTTCGTCAGAAGTGTCGGCGCCGAGGAAGTCGAGGACCTCCTCGCGCACGTCCTCGAGCTTCACGCCGAGGTTCAGGAGCACTTGGGCGGCGATGCCCTCGTTCTCCTTGATCAGCCCGAGCAGGAGGTGCTCGGTGCCGATGTAGTTGTGGCCCAGGTTGCCGGCCTCCTCCATGGAGAGCTCCAGCACCTTCTTCGCACGGGGAGTGAACGGAAGCTGGCCCATCGTCACCATGGACGGGCCCGTTTTCACGATCTTCTCGACCTCGGTGCGGATCTTGCTCAGGTCGATGCCCATGTTCTTGAGGACATTCGCGGCGACTCCGCTGCCCTCCTGGACGAGGCCCAGCAGGATGTGCTCGGTCCCGAGGTACTCGTGGTTGAACCGCTGCGCCTCTTGGCGCGCGAGGTTCATCACTTTCTTGGCGCGGTCGGTGAATCGATCGAACATGGGCTGACTCGTGCTTGGTTCGCGGTGTCGCGGTGCGGGCAGCGGCCGTAGCGACCACTCGGGACCCCGACGCCGACGGGGGGTCGGCGCCACAGTCCCTGTGGAACCCCCTTCATCGACCTTCAAGGTCCCGGGGTTGACCGCTTCCTGGGCTCACGGGCTCCGGACGGCGTCGGAGCCCGCCAGGGAGGGCTGCGGGAAAGGAATTCCAGGCGTGGGGGCGGGCACCGGAGCGCGCTCCCACGCGGGAGGCGACGCGGAGACCCGGCCACAGCCCGCGCAGGATAGGGCTTCGCGAGCGCCGCGCGCCACAGGCAGAGCGGCTTTGCGACCGGGACCGCTCAGGGCTGCGGCTTCGCCGACGGCGCCGCGCCGTGCCGCGCGAGCTCGTCGCGCAGCCGGGCGGCCTCTTCGAAGGCCTCTGCGGCCACGGCGCGCGCGAGCGCCGCGCGCAGGTCCTCGAGGCGCCGCTCGCGCTCCGCCGCGCGGTCGTCGACCCCGGGCACATGCCCGACGTGGTGGTCCGCGCCGTGCATGCGCTCCAGGAGCTCGCCGAGATAGTCGTGGAACGTCTCGTAGCAGCGCTGGCAGCCCACACGGCCGCGGCGGCGCAGCTCGTCGAGGGTCGTGCCGCAGCCCTCACACGCGCGCGTCGGCTTCTTCTTCGTCGCTTTCACGGCGGAGAGCTGCAGGAGCTTCCAGACCTCGTCGATGGTCGCTTTCACCTGCACCTGCTGGCTGGGCAACCCCGCTTTCTGCGCGCACACCTCGCAGAGGTGGTGCGTCGCGACGTCGTTCGAGGCGTGGCCGGGCGACACGAACACCCGCACCTCGTCGATGTGGACCGTGGCCGGTTCTTTCTCGCAGCGCTGACAGAGCATGGATGGGACGGGGCCTTCGCCCCGGATGGTGTAAGCCGTCCCTCTGCTGGGGTCAACGGTCGAGCGGCGGCAGAGCGTCCCGAAAGGCGCGCGCGCGGGCTTCGAAGTTGGGCCACGCGTCGAACGAGGCACACGCGGGCGAGAAGAGCAGCGTCCCGCCGCGGGGCGTCGCGGCGAGGCCCACAGTCGCCGCCGAAACGGCGTCGGGGGCGCGCTCGTAGGCCACGCCGGCCTCGGCCAGCGCCGCGGCGAGCGCCTCGGCGGCGGCCCCGAACACGACGGCCCGCGCGCCGCGCTCGGCGAGCGCGCGCGCGAGGCCATCCAGCGCCAAATCGCGCTTCGCCGCGCCCCCGAGCAGCACCGTGAGCGGCCCCGCCGGCACCCCGGGCAGCGCCGACAGCGTCGAATCCGGGGTCGTCGAGACCCCGTTGTCGATCACGCGCACGCCGCTGCGGAGGCCTAGGTCCTCGACGCGGTGGGGCAGCCCCGCGAGCGTCGGCACGAGCGCCGCGAGGGCCTCGGCGGGCGCCCCGAGCGCCCGCGCCGCCCCGAGCGCGACCAGCACGTTCGCCGCCTGGAACGTCCCGGGCACCCGCAGCGCGGCGGTAGGGCCGAGGTCCTCGCCCGCGACACGGAAGCGCCCGTCGGCCAGCGTCAGGTCCGCAGGCCGGGCTGGGTCATGGTCGTTGCCGTCGTGCACGAGCACCGTGCGGCCGTGCTCCGCGGCGCGGTGGAACGGCGGCCGGCCCGCGAGCGAGCGCGGGAGGAGCACCGTCCCGCCCGGCGCGACGAGCTCGAGGATGCGCGCCTTCGCGCGCGCGTACTCCGCGACATCGCCGTGGCGCTCGAGGTGGTCGGCCAGCACGTTCGTGACCGCCGCCGCCGCGAGCCGCGGCGCGAGGGTGCCGCGCGGGGGCAGCGCCTCGAGCTGGTACGACGAGAGCTCCAGCGCGACGGCGTCGCGCGCGTCGATGCTGTCGAGGGCTTCGAGCAGCGAGCCGCCGATGTTGCCCCCGAGGTGCACGCGCCGCGCGACCGGCGCGAGCAACGCCGCGAGCCAGGTCGTCGTGGAGCTCTTGCCCTGCGTGCCGGTGACGCCGACCATGCGCGCGGGGCAGCGCTCGAGGAAGAGCGCCACTTCGCTGGTGATCGACGCGCCCGCCTCGCGCGCGCGTCGCAGCCACGGGTTCGAGGGCGAAACGGCGGGGTTGGCGACCACGAGCTCGGCGCCTTCGAAGTCGCGCGCGGTGTGGGGGCCGAGGTGCACCTCGACGCCCGTGCCCGCCAGCGCCGCGAGGGCGGGCGCGAGGGTCTCGGCATCGCGCAGGTCGGTCGCGACGACGTGCGCGCCCTCGCGCGCGAGCCACCGGGCGGCGCCGACGCCGCCGCCGAAGAGGCCGAGGCCCATCACGGTCACGCGCCGGCCCCGGATCGGGGTCAACGCGGTGGGGCTCGCGCGATCGGGCTGGGGCGCGTTCACGGCGCGGGCTCCGGTGTGGGGGCTGCGGGCTCGGTCGTCGGCTCCAGCGCCTTCGTCGGGGCGGCTGCGCGCCGCGCCGCCGCCTCGGCGCGCGCTGTGGTGCGCACTTCGCCGGCGCGCGCGACGAACTCACTCGTCGCGGGGGCGGCGTCGTCGCCGCTGTCGGCTTCCAGCACGACCGTCGGCAGCACGACGCGGTGGTCGAGGCCCAGCGGCAGCAGCACCTCGGTGAAGAGGTCCACGGGGAAGCGCGCGTGCCAGGGCGCGCGGATCGACTCGCGCGCGGAGTGTGTGCGGTAGCCCGGCGCGTAGAGCGACACACGGCGCTCGCCGTAGTGGTCGAAGCGGTGCTCGAGCGGGGTGCGGCCGATGACGGTCTCGTCGAGGCGCACGACGGCCCCTTGGGGCACCGAGTCGATCACGAGCGTGCGCGTCGGGCGGCAGCCCGCCGCGGAGACGGCCACGGCCGCGGCCAGGGCCTGGAGGGCGAACCGGCGGGGGGGGCCGCAGGGCTTCGGGCGAGACATGCGGGGTATCCTGCCGCCCGCAACGGCGCGCTCCAAGGGGCGCGGCGGGGATCTCGTGGGGGCCCGCAACGGGCGCGAGGGTCACCCGCAGGGCGCGGGAGGCCCTACGGGAGACCCCCGGGGGTCTCGCTGGCGGAGAGGGAGGGATTCGAACCCTCGGAATCCTTTTGGGATTCACCGCATTAGCAATGCGGCGCATTCGGCCACTCTGCCACCTCTCCAGCGAGGGCGCAGAGGGTACCCGCGACCCGGGTTCAGGGCAAGGGTGCGTGACGGGGGGGAGAAAAAGAGGTTTACTGGAAGGGAAACCGACGCTGCACGAATCCTTGTTCATGGCTTCACGATCCCGATCCCCCTGGCCCCGCCTTGCGTCCCACTTCGGGACGCCCCTCCGCCTGTGGGGGCTCCTGTTCGCCGGGGGGCTGGCCGTCGCGGCGGGGCTGATCGTGCGCGAGGGGCTCGGGCGCGCGGCTGCCGCCGGGGTCGCCTTCGACCTCCTGCGGGCGCTGCGGCACCTCGGCCTGGCCGCCCTGGCCCTGGCGCCGGTCTGTGCCGTGCCGGGGGAGCTCTGGTTCCACCGCCGCCGCCCGGCGCCCGCGCGCGGGGCGCTGGGTCAGGCCGTCTTCCGGCTCTGGCTCGTCAACGTCGTCGCGGCGACCCTCGTCGGGTCGCTGTGGCTGTTCGAGCTGCAGCCCGGCCGCTCGCCCTGGGTGCGCCTCTACGTGTCGTTCGCGCTCGTGTCGAGCGTCGCGCTGATCTCGCTCGCGCCGGGCGCCGTGTTCCTGGCGGTGCTGCGCTGGGTCGAGCGCTGGCGCGTCGCCGCCGCGCTGATCGCGTTCGCGGGGGGCTTCTACCTGGCCCTCGTGTACACGGACACGGTGGTGTACCGCCTGCTGCGTTACCACTTCCTGTCGAGCGCAGTCGTCAACGTCGCGTTCACGGAGGGCTCCGGGGATTCCATCATCCTCGGCGCGTACGTCTGGGCGACCGCGGCGACGATCATCAGCGCGCTCGCAGCGGCGCAGTTCGTGTTGATCGGGGTCTTCGCGCGGCGCGTGCAGCGCCTCGAGGAGGAGGGGCGCGCGCCGTTCGTGTTGCTGCAGCCCAAGGCCGTGCTCGTGCTCGGGGTGCTGCCGTCGCTCCTGTTCTCGCAGTCGGTCTATGCGGCCGCGGACCTGCAGGGGGACCGCGAGGTCCTGCGCGCGGCGCGGCCGATCCCGGTTGTGCCGCGGGTGCGCCTCGGCATGATGCTCGACGACGAGAGCGCGCGCGCGCCGCGTTACGAGCTGCTGCCCGACGACGCGCGCCTCGCTTGGCCCGCGGCGCCGCCGGCGCTGGAGCCGACGCGCGGCGCGGCGTTCCAGGCGCGCCGCAAGCTGCCGAACATCTGCGTGCTCGTGCTCGATTCGTGGCGGCGCGACATGTTCGACGCGGAGCTCACGCCCGAGCTCACACGGTTTGCGGAGGACGGCGCGCGGCGCTTCACCGATCACCTTTCGGGCGGCAACGGCACACGCTACGGGCTCTTCACGATGTTGTACGGGCTGCACGGCTCGTACTGGTTCCCGGTGCTCGAAGAGCGCCGCTCGCCGGTGCTCGTCGACACGCTGCAGTCGCTCGGCTACGACATGCGCGTGTTCTCGAGCGCGTCGATGAGCTTCCCGGAGTTCCGCGAGACCGCGTGGGTGTCGCTGTCGCCGGACGCGATCGTCGACAGCTTCGGGGCCGACCTCGTCTCCTGGCAGAAGGACGAGCTCTTGGCGCAGGCCTTCGACGGCTGGCTCACCGCGCGTGAGTCGGGCGGCGATGGGCGGCCGTTCTTCTCGTTCATCCTGGTCGACGCGCCGCACCAGCCGTACGCGAACCCGGGCGGCCCGTACGCGCCGACGGTCGAGCAGCTCGACTACATCGAGCTCGGGCGCACGACGGATGGTCCTGAGCTGCCGTTGCTGCAGGAGCGGGTGCTCAACACCTACAAGAACTCCGTGCACCACGCGGACGCGACGGCGGGGCGCGTGCTGGCGGCGCTGCGCGAGCGCGGCCTGCTCGACGACACCCTCGTGCTGATCACCGGCGACCACGGCGAAGAGTTCTTCGAGTGCGGCTTCTGGGGCCACACGAGCGCGTTCTCGCCGGAGCAGGTCGAGGTCCCGTTCCTGCTGCGCGGCCCGGGGGTCGAGCCGGGGGTCGAGACGCGTCCGACGTCGCACCTCGACGTGTCGGGGTCGCTGCTCGAGCTGCTCGGCGCCGATCCGGCGCAGCGCGCAGACTACACGCTGGGGGAGAGCCTCTTCGATCCGCCCGCAGAGCGCTGCCGGGTCGTCGCGGGTTGGAGCGACATCGGCATCTGGACGGACTCGGGCATCTTCGATCTGCCGCTGCGCGCGCCGACGCTGGCGGGCTGGGGCGAGGAGTACGAGGTCTACGACCGCCATTGGAACCCGGTGCCCGATCCGGAGGCCCGCTTCCGCCGTGAGCTCTCGAACCTCGAACGCACGGCCGAGGAGTGCGCCCGCTTCTTGACGCAGAGGCAGGCTCGATAGAGCGGTGCTGCTGGCTGCGTTCTGTGGCTGGGCGGAATCGAGCGGTACCAACCGAACGGTACCAGGTACGACTTGGCGGCGAGGGCGCGCGTGCTTCGCACGCGCGAGCGCGCGCTCCGCGCGCGCCCTCGCCGCCAAGTCGTACCTGGTACCGTTCGGCGC
>CAYOBN010000169.1:0-6968 GCA_964402175.1 uncultured Planctomycetaceae bacterium
CGAGCAGCACGGTGACCCACGAGGCGTAGATCCAGAACAGGAAGATCGGCAGCGCGGCGAAGGTCGAATAGATCGCGTTGTAGTTGGCGACGCCGAGCTGCAGCTTCAGGTGCGCGACCTGGAAGAGCTGCCACAGCGTCCCGCCGATGAACCCGCCGAGCAGCGCCGACGTGACGCGCACCCGTGTGTTCGGCATCACGACGTAGGCGAACGCAAACGCGAGCGCGACGACGGGCAGGACGATGAGGAACGACACACCGCGGCTCGTGACGTCGATCCCGAGCCAGTCGAGCAGCTTCGCGCTGCGCCCGACGTTCGCCAGGCCCGTCGCGCTCACGAGGAAGAGCGGCACGAGGATCACCGTCGACAGGTAATCCGACAGCTTGCGCGCGATCGTCCGCGACCGCCGCACGCCCCAGATGTCGTTGAACGAGCGCTCGATCGACCCCAGGAGCGACAGGACCGTCCACACGACGATCGCAAGGCCGAGCGCGCCGAGGCTCGCGACGTTGGTCTCCTGGACGAAGTGCAGGACGGTGTCGAGCGCCTCGCGCACCTCCGCGCGGCCGTTGGTGTCGGCCACCGGTGGATCCGCGGCGGTCTCTGCGGCACCGTCGGGGCTCGCGGGCGGCACAGGCACCGAACCGTCAGGCGCTGCGGGAGCCGGCTCGGGCGGGGCCTCCACGGTGGCGGCCTCGCGCTCGATCTCCGACCCCTGGAGGTCCTCCGCATCTTCGCCGCCGCCGAACGTGCGATCGAGCAGGGGCTCGATCGTGCCCTCGCGCAGCGTTTCGTAGGCCCCGAGCCCCTTGGCGACCGAGAACGCAAACGCGAGCATCGGTACGAGGGACAGCACCGTGATGTACGTCAGCGCCGAGGCCCGCCACGTGCAGCGATCCTTCACGAAGTTCGTGCTGGCGAGGTACACGACGCGCACCGTCCGGTAGGTCCAGCGGCGGAACGTCGGCAGCGTCGTGAGCTCGCGGGCCCAGACGTCCCGCGAGAAGAAGTCGACAGCCGCGCGGGCACGGGTGCCGAGCGGGCCGGGGCGGGATCTCGGGTGCGGGGTCGACATCGGAGGCCACCACTCTACTCGGGTGAATCGGCTCAGGGCATGAGTGTGCATGCCGGGGAACCCGCAGGGGGCCCACTTCCGCTCCTAGGGGTAGGATGACGGACATGTCAGGCCCTACCGTCCTCCTCGCACTCGCGGCCGCGTTCGCCGGTGACGAGCCGCTCGACTTCGCCCGCGACATCCGGCCCATCCTGTCGCAGCACTGCTTCGCGTGCCACGGGCCGGACGAAAAGACGCGCGCGGCCGGCCTGCGCCTCGATACCCCCGAGGGGCTGCGCGCGGAGCTCGCGAGCGGCGGCTATGCAGTCGTACCTGGCGACCTGGAGGCAAGCGAGCTCGTGTACCGGCTCAACCCGGCAATCGAGGGCGACGTGATGCCCCCGAAGTCGTTCCACAAGCCGCTCAGCGCGACTCAGATCGCTGCCCTGACGCGGTGGGTCGAAGAGGGAGCGAACTGGCGCGCCCACTGGGCGTTCCGACCCCCGGCACGCCCCGAGGCGCCAGCGACCGAGGGCACGGCAGTCGACGGTTTCGTGCGCAAACGGCTCCTCGAGGTTGGCCTCGCACCAGTTCCCGAGGCGGATCGCGCGACGCTACTGCGGCGGGTGACCCTGGACCTCACGGGCATGCCCCCGACGCCCGAGGAGCTCGCGGCGTTCTCGGGCGATGACGCACCCGATGCGTACGAGCGTGTCGTCGAAAGATTGCTCGCTTCTCCGCGCTACGGCGAGCACATGGCACGCATTTGGCTCGACGCGGCGCGTTACGGCGACACCCACGGGCTGCACCTCGACAACGTGCGCTCCATGTGGCCCTACCGTGACTGGGTCGTGCGAGCGTTCAACTCGAACCTGCCTTTCGACGACTTCACCGTCTGGCAGCTCGCAGGTGATCTGCTGCCGAATCCGACGCAGGATCAGTTGATCGCGTCGGGCTTCAATCGCTGCAACCCGACGAGCGCGGAGGGCGGCATGATCGCCGAGGAATACCTGTCGATCTACGCCAAGGACCGCGTCGACACGACGGCCTCGATCTGGCTCGGCGTAACGATGAACTGCGCGCAGTGCCACGACCACAAGTACGACCCGTTCAGCCAGCGCGAGTACTACCAGCTCTACGCCTTCTTCAACTCGCTCGACGAGAGCGCAAGCGACGAGAACATCCCGAACCCGCGGCCGTTCCTGCGCGTACCGAGCGCCGAGGACGAACAGCGTCTGGCGGCGCTACGGAGCGAGCTCGAGGGGCTGGATGCGGCCCTCGCGGCACCGAACCCCGAGTTGGATGCGCGCGAAGCCGCGTGGTCCGAGCTGCGGGGTAGCGAGCTCGCCGCGCGCTGGCTGACGTGGCTGCCAGAGCGCACCATCGCGACGGGCGGAGCCGAGCTCTGCCTGAACGCCGATGGCAGCATCGCGGCCAGCGGCGCGAACCCCGACCGCAATGTCTACGAGCTCACGGGCTTCGTCCCCGGCGGAGTCATCGAGCGACTGCGGCTCGAGGCGTTGCTGCCCGACGGAGCCGCGCGCCTTCCGGGGCGTGCCACCAATCAGAACTTCGTGCTGTCCGAGCTCGAGCTCGAAGCGGCCCCCGCCGGGACGCAAGACTTCGTGCGTATCGCCGTCGACAGCGCGTTTGCGTCCCACTCGCAGGTCGACTGGCCGATCACCGCGGCCCTGGACGGAAATCCGAACACCGGCTGGGCGGGCCTCGGCCTCAGCGGCGATCGCCACGCCGAGCTCGTTCCGAGCGCGCCCTTTGGCTTCCAGGGCGGCACGGAGCTGCGTGTGCGCCTGCGCTTCGAGTCCCAGCACGCGCAACACGCGCTCGCGCGGCTGCGTGTCAGCCTCGATCACACGCCGCCCCACGGCCGGGGCTGCGGCGTGGGGCTCGGTGTGTGGCACCGCGCGTTCTTCGCGGACAGCAAAGCGTTGACCGCGCGCGAGCGGGTCCTCCCGCTCGAAGCCCAAGCAGGTCGCATCGACGTCTTCGATCCCGCCGTCGCGTGGATCGCAGAGCCGGGCTGGAAGGAGGGCGCCATTCAGTCCTTCGCGCAGGAGATCGGCTCGATGGCGCTCCTGCGGCACATCTGGAGCGATCGCGAGCGCTATGTCACGGCGACCCTGGGCAGCGACGACAGCATCCAACTGTGGGTCAACGGTGCGCTCGTGCACGACAACCCCGCGGCCCGCGGAGTGACCGCGGACTCCGACCGCGTGACGTTCGCGCTGCGCCCGGGCCTGAACGAGGTCCTGGCCGAAGTCTCGAACCACGGCGGTGGGTTCGCCTTTCAATTCCGCATCCGCTCCGCCCTGCCCTTCGACGAAGCCCCGGATCTGGCCCTGGCGCTCGCGGTTCCGACTCCTGGGCGCTCTCCAGCGCTGCAGGACCAAGTCCGCCGCGCCTTCCGCTCGCAGTACGCGCCGGATTGGATCGCGCTGACGGACGATCGCGCCGCCAAAGCGCGCGCGCTCGCTAGCGCCGAAGCGAGCCTGCCGACGACGATGATCTCGAAGGACCTCGCGACGCCGCGGCCGGCGCACATCCTCGTGCGCGGTGCGTACGATCGGTACGGCGACGCAGTCCAGCCGGACGTGCCTGCGGCGCTGCCGCCGTTGCCCCAGGATGCGCCGCGCAACCGCCTGGGTTTGGCACGTTGGCTCGTTTCACCGGAGCAACCGCTCACGGCGCGTGTGACGGTCAACCGGATGTGGCAGCAGCTCTTCGGCCGCGGGCTCGTAGCGACGCCCGAGGACTTCGGCGCGCAGGGTGAATTCCCCACTCACCCGGAGCTGCTCGACTGGCTGGCGACGGAGTTCATCCAAAGCGACTGGGACGTCAAGGGCATGCTGCGGATGTTGGTGACGTCCGCGACGTACAGACAACGGGCGAATGTCACGGCAGAGGCGCTGGAGCTGGATCCGCGCAACAAGCTGCTGGGCCGCGCTTCCCGTATCCGTTTGGACGCCGAGGTCCTGCGCGATCAGGCGCTCTACCTCGCGGGTCTCCTGGACGAGACGATGGGCGGCCCGGGTGTGCGCCCGTACCAACCCGAGGGGATCTGGGAAGCCGTGGCGTACACCGGTAGCAACACCGCGCGCTACACCCAGGGCCCGCGGGAGCACCTGCACCGCCGCAGCCTCTACACGTTCTGGAAGCGCACCGCTCCGCCGCCCGTGTTGACCGTCTTCGACGCCCCGTCGCGCGAAGCGTGCACGCTGGAGCGCGAGCGCACGAACACGCCGCTGCAAGCGCTCGCGGCCCTGAACGAAACGACCTACGTGGAGGCCGCGCGCTTCCTCGCAGCGCGGGTCTTGGCGCGCGCCTCCGATGGTGATGCAGCACGGCTGAAGCACCTGTTCCAGTTGGCGACGGCGCGCGAGCCCGACTCGGTCGAGCTGAGCGTGCTCACGCAGACGCTCCAGACCCTGCGTGCGACGTACGCTTCGAACCCCGAACACGCGCGCGCCCTGCTCTCTGTCGGCGACCTCGACATGCCCGGTGAAGCCCTCTCGGGCGGACTCGGCGCCGAAGAGCTCGCCGCTTGGTCGATGCTCGCCAGTACCGTCATGAACCTCGACGAAGTCCTCGTCCGCGGCTGATCCAGGAGCACATCGAATGCAACACTCCCCCATCGACGGTCCGCTCCGCGACCTGCTGCACACAGCCACTCGGCGCACGTTCCTACGCAGCACGCTCGGCATCGGGGCAGCGGCGCTCGGCTCGTTGGCGACGGCGCCAGCCGCCGCGGCGCGCGCGTTCGGTGATCCGCCGCGTTTCGGCGGACTCCCTGGGGTGCCCCACTTCGCGCCGCGAGCGCGGCGCGTGATCTACATATGCATGTCGGGCGCGCCGAGCCAGTTCGAGACCTTCGATTGGAAGCCGAAGCTGCGCGAACTGTTCGGGACGGAGCTGCCTGACTCCATTCGCAAAGGTCAACGCCTCACCACGATGACCTCCGGCCAGACGAGCTTCCCGATCGCGCCTTCGAAGTTCGATTTCAAGCGCTATGGGCAATCGGGGATCGAGGTCTGCGACACGCTCCCGTGGACCGGCAAGATGGTGGACGACCTGTGTGTGCTGCGCGCAGTACACACGGACGCGATCAACCACGACCCCGCGATCACGTTCATGCAGACTGGCCATGAACAGCCCGGCCGTCCGAGCTTCGGGTCGTGGCTCTCGTACGGGCTCGGCAGCATGAACCAGGACCTGCCCAGCTTCGT
Organism: uncultured Planctomycetaceae bacterium; assembly: GCA_964402175.1. Classification (GTDB taxonomy): domain Bacteria; phylum Planctomycetota; class UBA1135; order UBA1135; genus JAWKUK01. The sequence goes on from CAYOBN010000169.1 coordinate 5,296, forward strand.
CGTGATGACACCGCGCTGGAAAGGGCGCCAAGAGGCGCAGGCGCTGTATCAGCGCCTCTGGGGCTCGGGTTTCCTGCCCAGCGAATACCAAGGCGTCGCGCTGCGCGCGGCGGGCGATCCCGTGTTGTTCCTGGAAGACCCGGACGGCGTCGACCGAGCGACGCGCCGCACCACCCTGGACGCGCTGGCTGCTTTGAACGAGCGGCGCGCCGAAGAGCTGGGCGACCCCGAGATCCGCGCGCGCATCGAGCAGTACGAGATGGCCTTCCGCATGCAGAGCACGGTCCCAGAGCTGGTGGACCTCAGCAGCGAGCCGCAGGAGGTCCTGGACCTCTACGGACCGGAGGCGAAGGTCCCCGGCACCTTCGCTGCGTCGTGCCTCTTGGCGCGCCGCCTCGTGGAGCGCAACGTGCGGTTCGTCCAGATCTACCACCGCGGCTGGGACCAGCACGGCAGCCTCCCGCGCGACCTCGGCAACAACTGCCTCGACGTCGACCAACCGTGTTACGGCTTGATCCAGGACCTGAAGCGCACCGGGTTGCTGGAGGACACGCTCGTGATCTGGGGCGGTGAATTCGGCCGCACCGTGTATTGCCAAGGTCCGCTCACTCGCGAGGACTACGGCCGCGATCACCACCCGCGCTGTTTCTCGCTCTGGCTCACCGGGGCTGGCATCAAGACCGGCCAGGTCTACGGCGAGACCGACGACTTCTCCTACAACATCGTGAAGGACGGGGTCTCGGTGCACGACCTGAACGCGACGATCCTGCACCTGCTCGGCATCGATCACGAGCGCCTCACGGCGCGCTTCGCCGGCCGCGACTTCCGCCTGACGGACGTCCACGGCGAGCTCGTGCGTGCAATCCTCGCGTAAGGAATCTGGCGCGCTTGGGGCTCGTGGGTTCTGATGCCACGCATGACTCACCTGCCCCACACAGCAACCCTCGGTCTCGCCGTCCTCGCGGCGGCGAGCGCCAGCGCGCAGACGACCTACCAGATCCCGTTGAACTACAACTTCAACGGGATCGTACATCTGGGCGAAGACAACCAGCCCGACCTTCCGAACGGCTTCCGCTCGATCTCCGATCGCGCGCTCGACTTCACGGCGGGCATCCCGAACAGCACGCTCTTGGCGCCGTACGTGCTCGTCGGTGCGCCCAATGCGCTGGACATCGTCCACCTGGGCAACCGCAACACCGTCGACAACGGCAACTGGTTCTTCGACGCGACGCCCGATGGCGACGACATCGGCGTGCAGCCGACGTGGCTCACGAACGTCGACCAGAGCGGCCCGCAGGTCACGAACATCAACCCGCCGATCCCGCTGCAGACGACCTCGTCCGCGAGCTTCCTCTACCAGATCAGCAACGGGGGAGGGGCCTTCGATGTGACGTTCGGGTTCAGCTCGGGCGCGCCGGTGACCGCACAACTGACCGCGGGCGATTGGTTCGGCGGGACTTTCCTGGGCCGGGCCAACGTCGACCTGGGCAGCGCTGGCGCGAACCTCTCGATCGCGGAAGGCTCGGTGAATCTGAGCGCGCAAGCCGGGCGCACCCTCACCTCCATCACGTTCTCGAACGCGACCAACGCGACGGCTGGCATCGCGATCCTCGCGGCGAACGTCTTCACGGACCCGCGGACCCTCGTCACGACGCAGATCCCGTTGAACTACA
>CAYOBN010000170.1:0-6682 GCA_964402175.1 uncultured Planctomycetaceae bacterium
GGGGTCAGCGGCTTCAGCGCGCCGACGACGACGGCATCGATCGTGATGCCCGTTTCGCGCGCGGCGTCTTCGAAGTTGGTGAGGTCCGACGGTGTCGCGGACAGGCCGAGCTCGAGGCCTCGGAAGCCCATCGCGACGGCCGAAAACGCCTGGTCTTCGATCTTCCGAAGCCGCGGGCCGAAGCACGAGGTCGACAGGATGAAGGGGTTGGGGATGCCAGGCTGGGTCACGGCGGGGTCTCTCGGGGTGTCGTCCCGGTTGCTGCGGGGGGCCGTCGAACCGTACCCGGCCCGCAGCCCCGCGGTCGCCCCGCGTCGGGCGCGGGAGGCGGCAGACTGCCGCGCGACTCACATCGGGTCAACGGAGATCGCCCGACTCGGGTCCTTGGAGGCAGACCCTCGCCATCCGAGGCCCAAAAGCGGGCTCAAACGCGGACTTCGCTGGTCACCCCGGCGGCTCCGGAGTGGCGCGCGAGGACGGGTTCGACCTCGGCGGCGAGGAACTCGTCCACCTGCTCGGGGGCCCGGCCGACGTAGCGGCGGCCGTCGAGCAGCTCGTCCAGGCGGCTGGCGACGGCCGCGAACGCGGGGTCCTCGGCGAGGCGGCGCCGGAGGTCGTTCGCGCCGCCGTCCTTCACCGCGCGGGCGGCGGCGTGGCTGTGGACGCGGATGCGCTCGTGCAGGTCCTGGCGGTCGCCGCCGGCGCGTACGGCTTCCATCAGCAGGTGCTCGGACGCGAGGAACGGCAGCTCCTCGTCCAGGTTGCGCCGCACGATCGCGGGGTTCACGACGAGGCCCGCCGCGACGTCGAGGTACAGGTTCAGGACGGAGTCCGTCGCGAGGAATGCCTCGGCCAGCACCAGCCGCCGGTTCGCGGAGTCATCCAGCGTGCGCTCGAGCCACTGGTTGGCCGCGGTGTGGGCCGTATTGCCGAGCAGCTCGATGACAAAACGGCCCAGGGCACACATGCGCTCCGTGCGCATCGGGTTGCGCTTCCAGGGCATCGCCGACGAGCCGATCTGCTTGGCGCCGAACGGCTCTTCCACCTCGCGGCGGTGTGCGAGGAGGCGCAGGTCCGTCGCGAACTTGTGCGCCGACTGTGCGATGGAGGAGAGCACCTGCAGCACGCGGTAGTCGAGCTTGCGCGGGTACGTCTGGCCGGTCACGCCGAACGAGCGCTCGAAGCCGAGCTTCGCGGTGACCCGGCGGTCGAGCTCGCGCACCTTCTCGTGGTCGCCGTCGAAGAGCTCCAGGAACGAGGCCTGTGTGCCGGTGGTGCCCTTCACGCCGCGAAAGCGAATCGCGGCGCGAGTGTGCTCCAGGTCCTCGAGGTCGTGCACGAGGTCTTGGATCCAGAGCGTCGCGCGTTTGCCGACCGTGGTCGCTTGCGCGGGCTGGAAGTGTGTGAAGCCCAGGGTCGGCAGCGCGCGCCATTCGCGCGCGAACGCGGCCAACTTGGACACGACGGCGACGAGCTGCGCGCGCAGGAGGTCGAGCCCCTCGCGCATCACAATCAGGTCGGTGTTGTCGCCGACGTAACAGCTCGTCGCGCCGAGGTGCATGATGGGCCGCGCGGTCTTGCACACGTCGCCCCAAGCGTGCACGTGCGCCATCACATCGTGGCGCAGCTCGCGCTCGTAGCGCTCGGCTGCGGCGAGGTCCAGCGGCTCGATGTTGTCGCGCATCTCCTGGATCTGCGCAGGACTGATCGGGAGCCCGAGCTCGGCTTCGGCCTCGGCGAGCGCGATCCACAATCTGCGCCACGTCGTGAACTTCTTCTTGTCCGAGAAGAGCTCGCGCATCGCGCGCGATGCGTAGCGGGTGCCCAGCGGCGAGCGATAGGACGAATCGAGGTCGTGCGTGGCGTCGGACATGGGCCGAGCAGTGTACCCGTCGCGCCACGGAGAGGTGTATCCTGCGCGCATGCCGTCGTTCACGTGCCAGACCTGCGGTGCTGCGTTCGAAGTACCCGCGCAGACCCTCGCGAAGTACCCGGGCTGGACCCCGCGCGCGTGCCGTGCCCACCGTAAGGCCAAAGCCGCGAGCGACGGCGGCGCGGCACAGGCCGAGCGCCCGCGCGCACCGCGCGCGGCTGCCGCGCCGGCGCCAGCGCCGACGCAGCGCTCCTCTGCCGCCGTGGTGCACCACGGCCGCTCGCCCGAGACCGGGGTGTTCACGGACGGTAGCGCCAGCCCGAACCCGGGCCCCGGGGGCTGGGGCGTCGTCTGGGTGCAGGACGGCCGAGTCCTCGCAGAGCACGCGGGCCACGAGCCCCACACGACGAACAACCGGATGGAGCTGACCGCGCTGATCGTCGCGTACGAGCTCTTGCCCGAGGATTCGACGGTGACCGTCTATTCGGACAGTCGGTTGTGTGTGGACACGCTGACGAAGTGGGCCGCCGGTTGGGAGAAACGCGGCTGGAAGAAGCGCGACGGTGAGATCAAGAACTTGGAGCTCGTGCAGCGCCTCTGGGCGCTGAAGAAGGCTCGGTCTGGGGTGCGCCTCGAGTGGATCGCCGCGCACGTCGGCCACCGCTGGAACGAGCGGGCGGACGCGCTCGCGACGAGCTGGATGCGCGCGCGCCGCTGAGGCTCACGGCAGCCGCGGCGGAAACGCGGTCGCCAGCGCGTAGAACCGGCCGGCTGCGCCGCCGGGACTGCCGCCGGGCAACGCGAAGTGAAATGTCCGCCGAATCGACAGCCCCAGGCCCGATACGGGCCTGAGCCTGCCCGAGAGCAGGTGCGGCGCGAGCACCCAGCGCGAGAGGAATCCGACGCCGAGGCCCGCAGCAGCGGCTCCGACGATCGCGTCGGTCGAAGCGAGCACGAGGTCCTGGTCCGCCGGGCGCTTGCGGACCCCCGCCGCAGCCAGCGCGCGCGCGACGACGGCGCGGGTGCCCGAACCCGGCTCGCGCCAGAGGAGCGGCGCCGTTTCCAAGTCGCAGGGGGCGCGCAGCCGCCACGGCGCGGCGCCGCCGACGACGGGGACGAGCTCGTCGTCGACCCACGGCTCGAGCCGGACACCGGCCGCGCGGGCGTGGCCCTCCACCAGACCGAGCGGCGCCGCACCCGAGCGCAGGGCCGCGATGACCTCGTCGGTGTTGCCGATCGAGACCCGGATGGGCACTGCGGGGTGCCTTTGGCGGAACCGCGCGAGCGCCTCGGGCAGGACGTGGGCTGCGATCGTCGTGCTCGCCACGAGGTCCAAGCGCCCCAGGTGTTCGTCGGCGCTCGGCACCTCGCGCTCGGCTTCGTCCAGGAGGCGCTGCACCGCCCGCGCATATTCCGCCAGGCGCTCGCCCGCAGCGGTCGGCGTCACACCCGCGCGGGAGCGGACGAGGAGCGGCACACCGAGCACCTCCTCGAGGCGCCGGATCCGCGCCGTGACCGCGGGCTGCGAGAGGTTCGACGCACGAGCCGCGGCCCCGATGCCTCCGGCGCGCAGGACCTCGAGAAAGGTCGGCAAGAGACCAGGGTCGAGCGACGGCCAGGGGCTCGTGTCTTCGGTCGGAGGCGGCATGGGAGGCGGTCATCAGCTTAGCTGATGGATCATCCGCGGTTGTGTCTATCTGCGCTGATGCTCTCTGGGCGAGACTGCGCCCGTGCAGAGCGCCACCCTCCCCCATGTCTCCCCGTCCCCCTTACGCGGCTCGCTGCAGACCGCCGCGACCCTCGTCGTGTGCGGCGCCATCGTGGCGCTCGGCCTCCCTTCGCTCGCCGCCGTCGCGCTGGGAGTGGCGGTGGCGGCAGTGGTCGGTACACCTGCCTGGGCGGCGCCGCTCGGGGGGCGCCTCTTGAAGCTGGGCGTGATCGGCCTCGGGGCTGGTTTGGACCTGGGCGAGGTCCTGCGCGCGGGCGCGGCCGGGTTCGCGCCAACGGCGCTGTGCCTGGTGGCGACGCTGTCCCTCGGCGCGCTCGCCGCGCGATGGCTCGGCGTCGGCGAAGGTGTCGGGACCCTCGTCACCGTCGGCACGGCGATCTGCGGCGGCAGCGCGATCGCAGCGGCCGCGCCGGCGCTGCGAGCCAAGGGTGAGGAGGTCGGCGTCGCGCTCGGTGTGGTGTTCACGCTGAACACGGCCGCGCTGCTGGTCTTCCCGGCCCTCGGGCGCGCCCTGGGCCTCGCCCCCGATGCGTTCGCGCGCTGGTGCGCGATCGCGATCCATGACACGAGCTCCGTGGTCGGTGCCGCCGCCACCTTCGGACCGGAGGCGCTGGAGCTCGCGACCGTGACGAAGCTGGCGCGGGCGCTCTGGATCGTGCCGGTCGTCTTTGGACTCGGTTGGCTGCGCAGCCGACGCCACGCGCCGGAGACCGCAGCGCGACCGGCGCCGCCATGGTTCGTGTTGGGCTTCGTCGCCGCGGCGGCGTGCACGACCTGGTGGCCCGCCCTGGCGCCCGCAGGTGCGGCCGTGGCGAACCTGGCGAAGGACGCGTTGCTCGTGGCGCTCTTCACCTTCGGGCTCGGGACACGCTGGGCGTCGGTCCGCGCGATCGGACCGCGGCCGTTTCTTCTCGGCGGCCTCCTCTGGGTGACCGTGAGCGTCCTCGGGCTCGCGCTCGTATGAGTTGCGTTACCCTGCTGCCCGAATGACCGCGCCCCTCTCTCCCATCGTCGCGGGCCTCTGGCGCCTCGCGAAGTGGTCCCTGTCGGCGGAGGCTCTGGCCTCGTGGACCGATGACGTCGTGGACCAAGGTGTCGACACGTTTGATTTGGCGGATATCTATGGGAGCTACACCTGCGAGGGGCTCTTCGGCGCTGCCCTCCAAAAGGCGCCCGGCCTACGCGAGCGCCTGCGCATCGTCACGAAGTGTGACATCAAGCTCGTCTCGCCCCAGCGGCCGCAGCACACCCGCCACGTGTATGACACGAGCCGCGGACACATCCTCAGCTCCGTCGAGAACAGCCTACGAGCGCTCAGCACGGACCGCATCGACCTGCTTCTCCTGCACCGGCAGGACCCGCTGATGGACCCGGAGGAGGTCGCCAGCGCGTTCGATGCGCTGCACTCCAGGGGCAAGGTGCTCGCGTTCGGTGTGTCGAACTTCACCCCCTCCCACCTCGCGATGCTCGCGTCCTACGTACGCCAACCCATCGTGACGAACCAGGTCGAAGCCAGCCTCCTGCACCCCGACCCGATCCACGACGGGACCTTCGACCAATGCCTCGAGCGCCGCATCCGCCCGATGGCCTGGTCCCCCCTGGGCGGCGGACGCCTCTTCCAACCCGAGCATCCCGCAGCGGCGAGGGTCCAGCCCGTCCTCCAATCCCTGGCGCGCGAGCGCGGCGTCGCGCCGGAGACCATCGCCTACGCCTTCCTCCTGCGCCATCCCGCGCGCCCTTACCTGATCACGGGCACGGGCCGCCTCGACCGCATCGTGGCGGCCGTCGCAGCTCTGCAGCTCGAGCTCACCCGCGAAGAGTGGTTCGAGCTCTATTGCGCTGCGCGCGGTGCGCCGCTGCCCTGATCCGCCCCGTCGACCCACACCGGGCCCCGCTCGCCGCGAGTGGGACTCTGACTGTAGTGGCCACCGACGACCCAGCAGGACGCGCAACTCGATCCGCTCCCCCCACGGGGCGAGCTCCCCAAACGCCGCCGCAGCGCAGCTTCGATTCGGCGGACATTGCAGAGCCCGCCGTAGGCGAGTTCAGCTCTGGGCCCGAGTCGACCCCACATCCTCCCGCGCCCGCCGCTTCATCGCGACGTGTCGCTTGCGAATACCGGGGATGGGATCCCTGTAGGACAACCCGTCCACTTCGAACGCCTTGTAGATCAAGTAGCTGCGAGCTGGCCGCACGACCCCAGCCCCGCACCCACCTTCCGGAACGTTGAGGACGGGATCCCTCCATCCGCTGAACCACGCGGCGCTCGTCCAGCGATCCACCGTGGGCACACCGTCCCCTGTCCGCCAAGGATGGCCAAGGCCATGGTGTTCTCCGTTGCGCAACACATACGCCACAGCGTTGCGCACCTGCTGCAACGACTGCAGCACCTGCAGGTCATACCGCCCGCTGATCACTGCCCCTTTGCGGTGCAGTAGGGCGTTCACCGCCTTCGCGATCCGTCCACCGAGGCCCTTCATCCCCCGCGCCAACGCCTCAGGTCCGTCGGCCTCGCAGATCATGTGCAGGTGATTCGACAGCAACGCCAAGTGTACGACGCGGAAGTCGTCACGCTGGTTGCCTGCTTCGATCGCGGCACACACCCGCGCGCCCAGGTCGGCCCGCCGCAGCGAAGGAAGCCCCTGCACGAAGTTCACGGTCACGAGCAACGGCCGGTGCCGGGTGAAGACAGGCCGCTTGGAGTGTGTGGCGTGTACGCGCTTGCCTCGATCGTCGAGCACAGCCTTACGTCCAGCGCCTTTGCGCGCGCCGCCCCGTCCCTTGGGGAACGGGAGCTCGGGTGTCATCTATGAACGCTTCGGCGTTGCTTTCCGTGCCATGGACTCGCTCTCCTTCGAGTGCTCTGCTGTATGACCCGGAGGTCTCCTTCGGATCTGCTTGCTGGCTGCGCGAACGTTGGCTCGAGCGCGGCTGCTTTATTGTAGGCGAGCTTTGGCCGTAGGTCGAGCACCACTGCGTTCGTGTTGCGTGAAATCGAGTGCGTCTGATTCGTCATCTTTGAATCGGCGGATATGTCCGCTCCGGTCCGGAAAGACGACCGTGTCTCCGACATCACGTCC
>CAYOBN010000171.1:0-6613 GCA_964402175.1 uncultured Planctomycetaceae bacterium
GGTCCTGGGCCGCGCGCGAGTCGAGCTCCGTCTTCAGGACCCCGAGGTTCGTCGAGTCCGCGTACGGGCAGGCGACCACGTGGTACTGCTTCTCCGCCGGCATCACGGCGACGACCTCCGCCAGGTCGACGTCGCCGGCCCCGCCGGACATCGCCGTCACGGTGACCGTCACCCCCGAGGGGAGCGACTCGTCCGCGGCGTGGCTGTGCCGGATGTCGATGGCCCCCGCCGCGGCGCCCGCGTGGCGCGCCGTGAGCGTGACCGTGCCCGTGCTGGCGCTGCCGGTCGCGAGGGCGTTCGGGTCGGCCGCGAGGGCCGCCACGAGCGCCGTCGCGAGCGTCGAGGCCGTGCTCGAGGTGGTCACCGGCACCGAATAGCGCCGGCCGCCGACGTAGATCGCGACGCTGCCCGCCGCGGGCGAGCTCGCGGTGAAGGCGACCGAGCCCGTGGCAGCGCTGCCGCCCGACGGGTCGTCGATGGCGATGCAGGTCACCTCGGCCCCGGCGTTCTGCAGGAGGAAGGTCCGCGCCATGTGCCAGAGCATCGACCCGGCCCCGAACCAGGCCGCGGCCTGGTCCTCGCGCGTGACGACGGTCGGCACGAGCTCGGCGACCGTGCCGGCCGAGCGCTTTTGACCGATGAGGAGCGCCGCGAACGTCGTCGGGGACGGCGCGCCCTGAGCGCGCGAGCCGTCGAACTCGATGCGGACCGCGGGCGTGCGCGTGCTCGCCGGAATGGTGTTGAACGTGACCATGGGTGTCAGAGCTTGCTCGGGAGCCGGGAGCGCTTCGAAGAGGTCGAGCCGCCGCGCTCACCCTCCGGCGCCTCTCCCACGCCGGACGGGTGGAGGGCGCGCGGCGGCTCGCACCGCACGACGTCGCCACGTCCCAGCGCTCGGCGCCAGTACGTGGTCAGCTCGACCTCGGCGCCCGCCGCGGGGAGCGGCGCGCGAGTCTCGGGGTCTCGCATGATCTGGCCCTCGAGGGGGCGGACCCACACGCGGCTCACGGGGCCACCTCCACCTCGATCAGGTCGGCGGCCTCGGCGCCCGCGCGCGGGGTGTGGATCTCGTACTGCACGCGGACCGTCTCGAGGTCCTCGAGCGCGCTCTCGGGCTCCTGCCATTCGGTGTCGTACAGGGCCTCGTAGACGAGCGCGATCGTGCCGTCGATGCGCGCGCCTTCAGAGACGAGGTCGGGGCCGTCGATCTGTTGCAGGCTCACGTCCGAGACCGTGCCGCCCATCGTCGAGTCGGCGTACATGACCGCCTCGACCAGGGCCGCCAGGCCGTCGAGCGCGTCGTCGACCGCGTCGTGGCCGTGGTCGACGATCGCCACGACAAGCCGGACGGTCCGCTTGTGGTGCTTGGTCGATTCCGCGAGGTCGGTGATTTGCTCGCCCTGGGTGAAGACCAGGGCGCACGGAAGTTGACGCTCGTTCTTGGGGATCGAGTGCGAGGCGTACACGCGCTCGCCGAAGGCGGGCACGCCGGCCTTCAGCGCCGCGACGGTCGCGTGGCGGAGAGCGATGCGCGTCGCGGTCACCGGAGCACCTCGTGCAGGATGAGCTTCGCGCCGACCTCGCCGTCGGGCTGGTGGTCGACCAGGCGGAAGAGCCGCGCGCGGCCGCGCCGGTCCGTGGCGATCACGAGGTCGTCGTCGCTCCAGGCCTCGGGCACCTCGGAGGCGTGGACCGCCGCCATGGGCTCCGTCGTGCTGATCTGAGCGCCCGTCGTGGGCTCGACCTCGGTGTGTTGCTGCCGGTAGATCGCGCCGTTCGCGATCTGGAACGGCGCGCCGTTGAAGGGCTGGTACTCGGCCGCGGTCCCGAAGGTCCGCAGCACGTCGATCCGCATGTCGCTCTCGACGTTGCTCCAGCCGCCGGGCGCGCTGCCCGAGGCGCCCTTCGGCACGCCGCCGAAGAACCCGCCATGCACCGCGCGGCCGTTCCACGACGGCGGGGCCGGGGAGGCCTGCGCCTCCCCGAAGTACCCACCGCTGAGGACGAGCTCGGGCATGGCGTCAGGCCGGGACGACGACCGCGAAGGTGTCGTCGAGTTTGACCTCGGCGGTCGCACCGCTGGACCCCGCCTTGCCGAAGGTCCCGATGGGCAGCAAGCCCGCGGCACTCGTCGGCGTGACCGTGTGGTTGGTCAGGTGGTAGAACGCGCGGGCGCCCGCGGTCCAGTTGGCCGCGGCGGTCCAGCCGAACACGCCGCGGGTGCTCCCGGCGAAGTTCGCGCCCTCGGCCGCGGTCGAGAGAGCGACGACCGGACGGCCGCCGATGAGGTAGAGGTTCCCGGCGACCACGCCGCCCGACGGGGCGAGGTAGGTCAGCACGGAGCCGTCTTGCACGTAGTTCTTCATGGGTCGGTGGGCTGAGGGGCGGGGCTAAGCTGCTGGCAGGATTTCTCGGGTTGCGGACCGCGCGCTCCTGCCGGACGCGGCGGCCCTCAGGCTCAGGCGGCGCCCTTCGACTTCGCGAGGCCGCGGAAGTCGATGGCCTTCGCCGCGAGCTCGGCCCAGCACGAGAAGCTGATCCCGCGCGAGTCGAAGTCCGACTCCATGTCGAACTGCGGCCCCTCGTGGCCCTCGAGCCACGCGACCTCGATCGTGTCGATCGAGTTCGGGTCCGCCGCGAGGTACCAGACCGCCGCCGACGAGTTGAGGCGCGGGTTCTCGATCACGTCGATTTGACCCCGCCACACGTTGACGTCTTTCTGGCTCGTCGCCTGGATCGGCGCCACGAGTTGCTGAGCGATCACGTTCAGCGTCGTCGGCACGATCAGGTAGCGCGGCCGGAGGTTCAGGTAGTCGCCCTCCGCGCTCGTCTGGCTCTGCATGAGCGACGCGAGCCGGTTCAGCGCCTTGATCCCGTCCGCGTCGGCCGTCAGCACCGACAGCGCGCCGGCGCCCTCGATGTAGTTCAGCCGGTTCGGCGAGCTGGCCGAGTAGATCGACGAGCCGCCCACGGTGCCGCCCGTGAGCTGGGCGTACACGAGGTTTTCGGCAAGCAGAGCGACCTGGCGGGCTTGGGCACCGATGAGCCTGGCAAAGCCGTTGAGGTCGTCGCTGATGATCGCCTGGCGGGTGAGGCTGACGCCCTTCCCGTAGGTCGCCAGCGCGATCTGCTCCGCGCTTTCGCCCATCGTCCCGTACTTGATCTTCGCGCCCTCGGCGACCTCTTCGAGGGCCGGAGCGTCGCCGATTTGCACGCGCTTCGTCGGCTTGAAGTCCTGCAGCGTGCCCATGCGCGTGAAGCGCTGGTACGTGGTCGGGGCCTTCTCGTACTCCGCGCGGAGCGTCCGACGGCCCGATTCCTGAAGCAGGATCGGGAAGTCCGAGGTCGAGTGGAGCGAACGCTTGATGACCTCGTCGCGCCCGAGGCGCAGCGCGGCGCGATCGCCCTCCTTCGAAGCGATCCCGAAGCGCATCAGGTCGAGCAGGCTGCGGCCGCGCAGCTCGCCGAGGTCTTGCTTGGCCGACTCCGCGACGCCCATTCGGGCGCTCAGGGCGTGGCTCAGCGCCTCGCGCTTCTTCGTGATCTCCTCCGCGCCGATCTGCAGCGAGCGGATCTCGACGTCCCCGTTGGTGCGCTCGTTGTGGAGCGACACGTAGAGGTTGCGGACCTGCTTCGTCAGCTCGCCCAGGCTGCGGCCGGTGTCGACGAGCTTGTCGATCTCGGCCTCGGGCAGCCGGAACGCGCGGCAGTGCTCGCGGATCTCGGCGGCGCGGGCGCGCTCCGCGAGGCGGGCCTTCTCGGCGGCCGCTTCGACGTCGGGCTGCGTGGCGGGTTGTTGGCGGGTCTCTTCGACCGTGGTGCCGTCGTTGTCGGGTTCCATGGTGGTTTCGTGCCCGCGCACAACGTCGCAGGGGTTCGTTTCGGGGTCGGACCGGACGCCGGCTTTGGCGTCAGCGGGGACGGTGACCAGGGACACCTCGAAGGGCTCCCAGTCGATCGCAGTGCGCCGCTTGACCGTCGAGTCACGCTCGGTGTCGTCGCGGAACTTGTGGACGCGGTAGCCGATCGAGACGTGGCGGATGATCCCGGCGCGCACGTCGCCGACGATGTCCTGCACGTCGGGGCGCGTCGAGAAGCGCAGCTTCGCGCGCCCTTCGCCGTTCTCGATCCACGCGCGCTCGACCACTCCCAGGATGGCGCGCACGCCGCCATAGGCGGAGTGGTTGTCCAGGACGCTGGCGCCCGCGTTCAGCCGCTCGAGGCGGATGTGCTTGGGCAGCATCGAGAGGGCCTCGATGTAGCGACCGCCGGCCTCCCAGTCGTAGCGCGTGACCTCGGCGCCCGTCGACCACGTGACCTCGACCGTGCGGGCCTCCTCGTCGAACGTCTCGGGCGCAAGCGCTGCACGGACGTAGGCGGGGCCGATGTTGACTCGATCGAGGAGCTTCACAGCTCCACGTGAGACTGCGGAAGTGACGCCCTGCAATCCTTCCAGCGGATTTTCAGGCGGCGTCTTCGGAGTCGTCTTCCGCTTCGTCCTCGGGCTCCTCGTCGGTGTCCTCGACGTCCTCGTCCGCCGGCTGGCCGGGCTTCTCGCCGGCCGGGGCCGTGCCTGCCTTGGCGACGTGCCGCGGCGAGCAGTCGAGCGGGAGGTCGAGCTCGTCGAGCGTGTCGAGGTCTTCCGCGAGCTCCTCGAGGTGCGTGCGGGGGTCCTTGCCGCGGGCCCGCAGGACCTCAGACAGGGTCTTGATCCCGCTTCGCACGGCGTCGGAATCCGCCTGGTTCTCCGCCCCCGGGTCGAGGATCGCCCGCGCGGGCGGTGTCCACTCCCAGCGCAGCGCGACCGCTGCCGCCGGCACTGCCGAGGCGCCGACCGCGGCCTCGGTCCACCAGCGGGCGACGCGGTCGAGGAACTGGCGGCGCATGAGGCGGCTCTGCCACCCCTGCACCGCGCGTTCGAAGGCGTTGAAGCCCAGGCGGCCCGAGGAGAAGTTGACGCGGCTCAGGTCGCCCGAGAGCAGCTCGTAGGGCATCCCGACCGCGGACGCGATCGCGCGGAGCTGCTGCATCGAGAACGTGTCCAGCCCCCCGAAGTCCGGGAGGTCCGGGGACGAGATCGTCTCGCCCGGGTTGAGGTACTCGACCGTTCCGGGCTCGAGGTCCTCGATCGCGTGGTCAGGCTCGCCGTCGTCGGTCTCGGGGTCGGCGGGGCGGGTGACGTACAGCGAGAAGCTCGACCCGATGACCGCGCGCAAAAGCGCGGCATCCTCGAACTCGTCCAGGTTCTTGAGCCTCATCAGCGCCGGGGCGAGCCACGGCACGCCCAGGACCTGGCCGGGGCGGTCCTGGCGGAACACGTGGGCGACCTCGCTCGCGGGGACGCGGACGGAGGTCAGCGTCACCTGCTCGGGGCGGTCGGTGCCCGGGTGCTCGGGGTACAGCCAGAACGCGACGCGGCGGCCGATCGCGTCGTACTCGATCCCGTGGTGGACGATGTTGGGCCCGTTCTTCCGGGTCCACATGTCCAGGTGGTCAGGCTCCAGGACCTGGAGCTGGAGCGGCACGACCAGGCCGTCGGTGTCCCGTCGGACTCGGCGCCGGACCAGTGCCGAGCCGGACTCGAACGCCGTGCGGTAGGCCAGGGCCTGGAGCCCCGCGAAGTCCATATCCCCGTCGGCGTCGCAGTCCGTCGAGTCGGCCCACATGCGCCAGGTGTCGCGCGTGATGCTCGCCGCGCGGCCCCTGCCCATGGGCTGGCCGGTGATGCCGGGGCCCACCGTCCACTGCTCGCAGACGTCGATGGCTCGCCGGCCCCAGGGGTTGTTCCGCACGAGGTCGCGGCTCCGGTGGCGCAGGAGCGCCAGGTCGGGGCCGTTGGCGGCGTTGGCGTCGCTGGGCTTGGCGTTCCAGCGGTCGGTCCGGCGCCCGCGCGCGGCGCCCTCGTGGCCGCCCATGCGGCCGCCGGACTCCAGTCGGCGGAGCGCGAGGCGCGCCTGGGTGCGGCGCAGGGCCAGCGTCGGCGCGACGTGGGACAGCAGGCGGTCGAGCGCGTGCATCAGCCCAGCCCCTTCCCGTAGCGCGCGAGGCGGCGGCGCTCCTTCGTGGCGGCCGTGACGCCCAGCGCCCGGCGCATGGTGTCGCGGACCTGGAGCATGGCCTCCGTCGACTGGTACGTGACCGACTGGTCCCCGTACCTGACGGAGAGGTGACCGCTCGCGATCGCTCGCTCGAGGCGATCGAGGTCCTCCTGGGTCCAGCTCGTGCTCATCGACGGTTCCTCCACCGCTCGAAGCGACTCGGACCCGAGCGGACCGGGCGCGCCTTCCGCGGCTTCGAGGGAGGCTGCACTGCGGAAGTGAGGTCGGGCAATCCCGCCGACTTCCGTTCCTGGGCCCACTGCGCCGGGGTCCAGCGGTCGAGGCCGACGTCGGCCGCCGCGGCCCGGTTGTAGACCGCGAGGTCGAGGGCCTCGTTCCGCTCCCCGGTCTTCACCCACTCCCGCACCGTGAAGCCCCGCTTGTTCCGCTTCGTGCGGAGCTCCTCCGCGGTGATCTGGCGGAAGAACTCCGGCGGGTACGTGTCGGGGAAGTGGTGGTACCCGGCGGGCATCTCCTCGCCGTCGACCGGCCGGTCCTGGCGCAGCGCGTGGTAG
>CAYOBN010000172.1:0-3362 GCA_964402175.1 uncultured Planctomycetaceae bacterium
CGCGCGCAGCGCGCGCGCCCCGCCGCCAAGTCGTACCTGGTACCGTTCGAACCCAGGGCCGACGCCACGGCCCGCAGCGGGTTCCCTCAGAAGGGCTCCTGCTCGCGGCTCGCGGCTGCGCTGCCCGCGCCGCCGCTGCCGCTGCGGCGCGCCGCCGCCGGGTGGTAGTACCCGGAGAACGTCACGGCCAACCGGCGGGTCACCATCCCCGTCACGGGGTCGGCGTACGACTGCTCGACGAGGTCGCACACGACCTCGCGCCCGATCAGATCATGGGCCTGCAGATCGACGACGCCGCCCACGTCCTCGCCCAGCGCGCGCAGGGCAAGCTTCACCCGGGGCAGGCCCTTCGCGCTGAACGTCAGGTTGTCCCAGGCAGCGAAGTGCCCCATGTGCGGGCCCTCGTTGACTTCGAGGCACAGCGCCCACTGTTCGTGCTCGCCGTCGCGCGTGCGCCGGCTGCGCGCCTCGCGCACCTTGCACAGGTACTCACCGGGCGGGACCGTGATGAGGTCGGTCTCGCTGTCTTGGATGTTCGAGAAGTCGTATCGCATGGCTCGGTTCCTGCCCACACGCGGACATGGCGCCGGCGGCGCGGCCCTTCCGGCCGCCCGAGCGGGAGCGCGCGGACCTGAGCCAGACCCGCGCAACCGGACTCCGGTTTCACGCGGCGCTGAAATTGCTCGACTGGGCTACCCTCCCGAGCGCCGCCCGCCTTGGCGCGGACCCTCGAACCCGAGCCAGGGGTGCGACGTCCATGCGCTTCACCGACCCGACCTTCCTCTTCGCCTTCCTGCCCGCAGTGCTCGCGCTCCACGCGCTGGCGCCGCGCGCGGCGGCGAACGCGGTTTTGCTCGCGGCGAGCCTCATCTTCTACGCGTGGGGCGAAGGCGCGTATCTCGGCGTCATGGTCGCGTCGATCGCCGGCAACTTCGCGGCCGCGCACGCGATCGCCGCCGCCCCTGTCGAGCGCCGAGGTCGCTGGCTCGGTTGCGGCGTGGGCTTCAACCTCGCGCTGCTCGTGCACTACAAGTACTCCGGGTGGTTCGTCGCGGAGGCCGAGCGCCTCTCGGGCCTGACGCTCACCGGCGCCGCTGCGACGCACCTGCCGCTCGGCATCTCGTTCTTCACGTTCCAAGCGCTCTCGTACCTGGTCGACGTCCGCCGCGGCGAGGTCGCGCCGACACGCCGTCCAGGGACCTTCGGCCTCTACATCGCGCTCTTCCCGCAGCTCGTCGCGGGTCCGATCGTCCGTTACCGCGACGTCGCCACGGCGCTGCGATCGCGCAGCCGACCGTTATCGATCGGCGAGGGCTGCAACGCTGAGGGCCTCGCCGAGTTCGCGATGGGAGCGCGCCGCTTCGTCATCGGCCTGGCAAAAAAAGTCCTGGTCGCCGACGTCGTCGCCGTACCCGCAGACGCCGCCTTCGGTCTGGGCGCGAGCGAGCTGACGCCCGCGCTCGCGTGGCTGGGTATCCTCGCGTATACGCTGCAAATCTACTTCGATTTCTCGGGTTACTCCGACATGGCGATCGGCATGGGCCGCATGCTCGGCTTTCGTTTCCCCGAGAACTTCGAGCAGCCCTACGCCGCGCATTCGGTGACCGAATTCTGGCGCCGCTGGCATATCTCGCTCTCGACCTGGTTCCGCGACTACCTCTACATCCCGCTCGGCGGCAATCGGCACGGGCGCGTCCGTACCTTCATCAACCTCACCGCCGTGTTCTTGCTGTGCGGACTCTGGCACGGAGCCGCCTGGAACTTCCTGCTCTGGGGCGCCTTCCATGGCGTCTTGCTGGGCATCGAGCGACAGTCCTCGATACGCGCAAAAGGCATGCTGCCGACCTGGCTGCGGCGATCGTATACCCTGCTCGCCGTGAGCCTCGGCTGGGTTCTGTTCCGCGCCGAGGATCTGCCCCACGCAGGCCGGTACCTGGCTGGGCTCTTCGGCGCCAATCCGCTCCACCCGCTGCTGCGCGGGACCTTCGAGTTCGTCGATACGACGTGCGCGGTCACGCTCGTGGTCGCGATCCTCTTGTGTGTGCCTCGTCGACCGCTCTGGCCGCGCTTGCGTGAACATGCGAGCGAGCGCTCCCAGCCGGTCTTGGACGGCGTCGAGGTCGTCGCATTCGGCGCTGCGCTGATGCTGTCACTGGCCTCCCTCGCGACGACATCGCATACACCCTTCCTCTACTTCAGATTCTGATGACCAGGAAGGCTCCCCTCTGGCGCGATCTCGCGCAATGCGCGGCGCTCTGCCTTGCGCTGGGCGTGATGCCGTACTGCGCGCAGGGCACAGCCACCGAGCGCGCGCAGGAGACCGCGCGTCGGCTGAATCGCGCTGCGCATCCGGCGCCGAAGTTACCGGCGAACCTGTCGCAGCTCGCGCACTTCCCCGCGGCGTTCGACCGTTGGTTCGCGGACGCGTTCGGCGGCCGCGCGGCCCTTGTCGCGGCGCGTTCGCAGCTCGCTGTGTTGGCGCTCGCGGACTCCCCCGTGCCGACGCTGCTCGTCGGTCCGAATCGGTGGATCTTCGCGCGGGAGCAGCTCGGCCTCGAGGCGGCCCGCGGTCTGTCGCTGCTCTCGACCAACGAGCTCGCGCGCTGGAGCTCGAGCCTCGAAGCGCGCCGCGTGTGGCTCGAAGAGCGCGGCATCGCCTACGCCGTCGTCTTCGCGCCGGAGAAGGCGTCGATCTATCCAGGGGAGTTGCCCGCGCGCCTCCCGTTCCGCGGGCCGAGTCGCCTGGAGCGAGCGCTGGAACATATCCATCGGCATACGGGAGCCTTCGTCCCCGACGTCGCTGCGGAGATGCACGAGCTCCGCGATCAAGCGCCCTACGCAGCCTTCCTCTACACTCCGACCGGTGTGCACTGGCGAGCGCGCGGCGCCTACGCTGCATATCGCACACTGACGCCGTTCTTCCAGCGGCTCTGGTCGGACTTCGTTCCTTGGTCGGATTCGGAGTTCGAGCTGGTGAAGACCATCGATACTTCGGACTCGTGGGCGTTCCGTCTGTCGCTCGGTCGCTCGCTCTTCGACGAAGAATGGGTGCTGCGTCCCATTCGCTCGAGGGAAGCGATTCGACGCGCGACCGTCGGCAGCGGCAACAGCCTCGATTCCAGCTACGAGTGTGCGTCGGCGCCCGAAAGGCGGGCGCTCGTTCTGCACGACTCCTTCGGTCCAGAGCTCTTGCCGTTCCTCGCCGAGCACTTCAGGTCGCTCGAAGCGCGCCGCTCGATCGACTTCGACCTTCAGCTCATCGAGGCGCTCCAGCCAGACATCGTGCTGCAGGTTTACTCCGAGCACGCGCTCGTCGCGCAGCGTCCGGATCGCTCTGTCGGCCTGGCCCAAGCCGACCTCGA
>CAYOBN010000172.1:3462-6504 GCA_964402175.1 uncultured Planctomycetaceae bacterium
GTCGCAGAGGTCGCGGGTCCGCGCCAATGGGCGCTGTTCGAGCTGGGGCCGCGGGTCCGCCCGGACGGTCTCGTTCTTGGCTTCGGCCGTTCGGCAGATGGCACCGTGGTCCACGGGATCGAAGTGCGCCGAATCGAAATGAGAGACTGAGCGTCCTTCAACACAGAGCGACGCACGGAGGCTCCACCCGAGTTGGTCGCCCGGTCGATTCCAAGGACCCATGGTGGACGTCCCGCGAACAGATCAAGAGCGACATCTGCGAGCGATCATCCCCGAGTGGCTGACGCGTCCGCCAGAGCATGAGATCCTCCTGCGCCAGCGGCGCGAGGACGAGGCGCGTGAGGCGGCCCGGATCAGCGCAGTCGCGGCCAGCGAGCGGCGCGCGCGGCTGCGCGCGGGTGTCGGCTTTGCGCTCGCCGTTCAGGTGGCGATCACGGGCTTCGCGCTGGCGCCGGTCGGGGCGGCGCTGCTCACGGGGCTCGTCCTCGGCGCGGTCCTCCAGTGGATGGATGAAGGCGGGTTCACCTGGACGATCGCTGGTGTCGTGATGGGGCTGCAGGCGACAGCTTGGCTCGGTGAGCCGATCTTCACGATGGTCGTCACCTGTGTCACGGGGCTCGTCGGCGGCGTGATCGGGGTCGTGCGCGACCCTCTGTTCCGCATTCGCTGAGCGGCGGCGGCCCTGTCAAACACGCGCCAGCGCGGCGCGGTACGTGCCGAGGTAAGCCTCGACGGAGGCGTCGATCGGGTCCGAGTACCCTCCGCCCAGGGTGAGCACGATCGGCAACCCAGCCGCTCGGAAGCAGCTCAAGAGGCGCTCGTCGCGCTCGCGCACGCCTGCGTGGGAGAGCCCGAAACGACCCAGGCGATCCGCTGCGAGGACGTCGACTCCCGCTTGCACGAGCACGAGCTCGGGCTGCGAGCGTCCGAGCGCTTCGTCGAGCGCGCGGTCGAGCGCGGCGAGGTACTCGTCGTCACCGATGCCGTCGTTCAGCGGCACGTCCAAGTCGCTGACCGCTTTACGCGCCGGAAAGTTGCGTGCGCCGTGCAGCGAGCACGTGAACACGCGGGGCTCGTCCGCGAACAAGGTCGCGGTGCCGTCGCCCTGGTGGACATCGACGTCGAAGACCAGCACGCGCTCGACGCGCCCCATGTCGAGCGCCTTGCGCGCGGCGACCGCCAGGTCGTTGAAGACGCAGTAGCCGCTGCCGAAGTCCCGGTGTGCGTGGTGGGTGCCGCCAGCGAGCGCCCCGCCGATCCGCGGACCTGCCGGATCGAGCGCGCCCTCGAGCGCTGCGAGGGTCGCTCCGACGCTGGCCAGGGAGCGCAGGACGAGCTCCTCGGACCAGGGGAAGCCGATGCGCTGCATGGCGCGCCGGTCGAGGGATCCGTCGAGGAATGCGTAGACGTACCCCGGGTCGTGCACGGCCAACACGTCCTCGAGCGAGGCCGGCCGTGCGGCGAACAGCTCCTGGTCCTGGACGAGCCCCTCGGCGACGAGCCGCTGGCGCAGGAGCCCGTACTTCCCCATCGGGAAGCGGTGCTCCGGCGGGAGGGGCACGGGGAAGTCGTCGCAGTGGGCGATGCGCATGGGGTCCGGGAGGGTACGCAAGGGGTTCGCGTTCGGTCCGCGCCTGGATCCCGCTTCCCCGGCACCCCTTTACTTGTTACAACAACTATCGTACCCCCCCAAGCGAGAGAGACCCCTCCGATGCTGACGCTCCGCAAGCGCGACCACCGCGGACACCTCGACCACGGCTGGCTCGACACCTACCACACCTTCTCGTTCGGTTCGTACCACGACGACGCCCATATGGGCTTCCGCGATCTGCGGGTCATCAACGAGGACGTCGTGGCGCCGGGCGCGGGTTTCCCGACCCACGGGCACCGGGACATGGAGATCGTCACGGTCGTCCTGCGCGGCGGTCTGCGCCACCAGGACTCGATGGGCAACGGCGAGGTCATCCGTCCCGGCGAGGTCCAGCGCATGAGCGCGGGCCGCGGCATCCTGCACAGCGAGTTCAACAGCTCGGACAAGGAGCCGGTCCACTTGCTGCAGATCTGGATCCTCCCGCGCCGCGCGGGGGGCCCGCCGAGCTACGAGCAGCGGATGTTCCTCGACGAAGAGCTCGAGGGGCAACTCGCACCGATCGTGACGCCGGACGGCGCCGGTGGCACGGTGTCGATCGGAGCAGACGTCCGCATCCTGCGCGGCAAGCTGCGGGCGGGCGACGTCGCCAAACACGCGCTTGCGCCAGGGCGGCACGCTTGGTTGCAAGCGGCGGCTGGCACAGTCGACGTCACCGGCGCGAGCGGTGCGAGCGCAGCGCTGCGCGCAGGCGACGGCCTCGCGGTGAGCGCGGAGGCCGCCGTCACCCTCACCGCGCGCGACAACGCCGATGTGCTGCTGTTCGATCTGTCATGACTTGGACCGCACTCCTGAGGGGAGCGCGGTCGGTCAGAGCTGCCTGGTCTTCGCTCGACCGCTCGAATCCAGCGGTCGGATGCACACCGCTACAGCGGCGGGCCCAGGGTGCTGATCATCAGCGTCAGCGCGTTCGTCGCGTTCCAGCCCGAATGGCACGGGCCGGACTGCGGCGAGCGGTAGACGGCTTGGATCGGCTGTTGGTAGCCGAACAGCGAGTAGTGCAGCAGGGGCAGCGGCGGGCGCACCTGGACCTCGTCGAAGAGCAACTGTCCCGCGCCGTCGGAGATCCCGACCCGCTGCGCCACCGTCGGGGTCACGCAGAGGATCCCATCCCCGGCCACCTGGCCCGCCGGTAGGACGTTCGGGATGCCATCGCCGATGTGCAGCAGCACGAGGCTGTGCGGCGGGAGGTCCTCGATCCGCACCCGCCGGATCGTCCGTTCATTGAACGAGCCGTGGGCCACGAGCCGGGCGCCGGGCCTGACCCCGTTCGGGCAGCCCCGGCCCGGCTCTGCGGTCGCGCCGCAGGGACAGTCCTGGGTCTCGAGCGCCGCGGGGGTGCACGCGGGTCGGCCGATCTCGTCGCATTCGGTGATCACACGCTGCGGCGCGGG
>CAYOBN010000173.1:0-6502 GCA_964402175.1 uncultured Planctomycetaceae bacterium
TGCGCGCGCGAGCCGCCCGCCACCGCGCGCCGCACCGCAAACTCGTACCTGGTACCGTTCGGCACCCCAGCCCCACAGCAACACGCCCCTCGCCACCTCGCACCATCCACCGTATCGTCCCGCAATGTCCACCGCCTCGCTCACCCCGCCCCCCTGGACCCCCCGTCGGATCCAAGTCGGCCCGTGGACCCTCACCGCCCTGCAGGACGCATGGTTCCGCCTCGACGGCGGCGCGATGTGGGGCGTCGTCCCCAAAGCCCTCTGGGAACGGATGACGCCCCCCCTCGCCGACAACACGATCCTCCTCGCAGCCCGGCCCTACCTCGCGCAGCGCGGCGACCTGAACGTGATCATCGAAGGCGGCATGGGCGCGCGCTGGAACGACAAACAGCGCGCGATGTACCACGTCGACCTGACCCACACACTGCCGAGCACCCTCGCAGCCCTCGGTCTCGGCGTCGACGACATCGACCACGTCGTCGCCTCACACTGCCACTTCGACCACATCGGCGCGCTCGTCGTCGACACAGGCAGTGGCCAGCTCGCGCCGCTGTTCCCGCGCGCGCAGCACCACTTCCCACGCAAGGAGCTCGCCGCCTCCCGCGTCCCCGACCACCCGCGGCGCGCGTCCTACCGCGCGGACGACCTGGAGCCCATCGTCGCGAGCGGCCGCCTCGAGCTGCACGAAGGTGACACCGCGCTCTTCGACGACACCCTGCACCTGACCGAGGTCGGAGGCCACTCCGAGGGCATGACCGTGCTGCGCTTCCGCTCAGGCACCACAGCCCCCGACGCCGTCTTCTGGGGCGACCTCATCCCGACGACGCACCACATTCAACCGCCGTACATCATGGCGTACGACGTCGACGTGCCGCGCTCCTTCGCGCAGCGCACGACGTGGCTCGCGAAGTGGGCCGACGAAGGCCTCATCGGGCTCTCGTACCACGACCCCGATGTGCCGTTCGCGACGCTCGCGCGCGATGGCAAGCGCTACGTCGCGACGCCCTATCCGAGCTGAGGACCGCGTGGCCACCACCGAGGTCCCAGAGCGGCTCGTCTCCCTCTGCCCGAGCCTCACCGAGACCCTCTTCTCGCTGGGCCTCGGCCCGCGCATCGTCGGACGCACGAAGTTCTGCGAGCGGCCCGAGCACCGCGTCGCGCGCGTCCCCGTCGTCGGAGGTACGAAGGACCCGCGCGTGGCGCGCATCCTGGACCTCGCGCCCGACCTCGTGCTGATGAACGAGGAGGAGAACCGGCGCGAAGACGCCGAAGCGCTGCGCGCCGCGGGCGTCGCCGTCCACACGACGTTTCCCCGTCGCGTGGTCGACGTCCCTCCGCTCTTGCGCGACCTCGGCCTCCGACTCGGAGCAGAGCGGCGCGGCGAACGGCTCGCGCACGCCGTCGAGGCCGCCCTCGCTCGCGCGACCCAGCGCCGCGCGGGTCGACCTCCCGTCCGCTTCCTGTGCCTGATCTGGCGCGACCCCTGGATGGGAGTAGGGGAAGGTACGTACATCGACGACCTGCTCACCACAGCGGGCGGCCAGAACGTTTTGTCAGGAAATCCGCACCGCTATCCCACGCTCACTGCGGAAGACCTCGCGCAACTTCGGCCGGATATCGTCGTCCTGCCGGACGAGCCCTTCCCTTTCCGCACCGCGCACGTCGACGAGCTAGTCGTTCGAACAAGAATGTCACCCCAGAGGTTCGCCCTGACCCCTGGTGCGTTCCTATCCTGGCACGGCGTACGCACGCTGCCCGCCCTCGGCGAGGCCTCGTCGCTCCTGCACCCCTGACTCCCTGCCGAAGCGCGGGGAGCGCTCCCTACCTCACCATGATCTTCCTCCCGCTCGTGCTCGGCTCCGGCCTCGCGGCCGCGGCGCCCGTCGACGACTTCGCGCCGCTCCCGAGCCTCGCTTCGCTCTCCCTCTCCTCCGCACCCCCGGTCACCCAAGCTCCGCCGGAGAAGGACACTGACGGCTGGGACGGCAGCGCGAACATCGGCGCCTCCAAGACGGACGGCAACACCGAGATCGAGAACTACTCCGTCACGCTCGACGCCGTGAAGGAGATCGATATCCACCGCTACACGATCTTCGCGGGCTGGTACTACACCGTGACCGAAGGCGTGCGCAGCCAGCGCCGCGCGATCGGTAGCTTCAAGTACGACCAGTTCTTCGCGGAGAAGACCTACTTCTGGGTGAACGCGTTCGGTGAGACGAACGAGCAGGCCCTCGTCGACCTACGCTGGTCGACCGGTGGTGGTCTCGGTCACCAGTTCCGCGACGACGAAGTCTGGAAGATCAACGCCGAGGCCGGTCTCGCGTACTTCAACGAAGAGTTCAACGACGGCACGGAGACCGACTACCTCGCGGCCCGCGTCGCGTGGAAGGCCAACTACGCGGTCAGCGAGACCGCGACCCTGAACCACTTCGCCGAGGTCTTCCCGAGCCTCGAGGACAGCGACGACGTGTACGGCCGCGCCGACACCTCCGTCGACCTCAAGGTCACCGAGCGCATGAACGCGCGCGCCCAGTGGATCTTCACCTGGGACAACACCCCGGCGGCCGGACAGGAGCGGGTCGACAATCTGTACCTCCTGACGCTCGGCTGGGCGTTCTGAGCGCTCTACAGGCTTGACCGTCCGCCCGTGGACGGAGCGAGGTGGCGAGCGGGGATCCATGGGATCCTCGCTCGCCACCTCGCGTTCTGCAGACCTCGGTTCGTTGCGCGGGACGCAGCGCGAGCGTCGGGCAGCCCACCGCCGATCCGGCCGCCGCTGGGGGAATCCCGAGTCTACCGTCCCAATCCTGGGAGACCGGCCATCCGAGGTGCCGTGCACGGATGGAGCAGTCAAGAACCCTGCAGCGCGTCGCGAGTGTGACCATGGGCTTCCCTCTCGACTACGGCCGAATAGACCCACTCGACGCAGCTCGGGGTTCCCGAGCTGCGCAGTCCAATCTGATGAAGACACAGGTCCATACTCTGATCTCGTGCTGGTCCGCGTGCTTCGGCCTCACCCTTGCCGCGTGCTTTCAGAGTTGCACTGCTGCGCCGCAAGTCCCTGAGCGGCTCGACCTCGCTTTCCCGTTTGCGAAGCGGGTCGCCTTCCGCACACCGCACGTGGCGGTGCGCTGCGAAGCATCGGTCAAGCCCAAGGAGCGCCAAGTGCAGCTCGTGTTCCGCTACCGCGCGGACGGCCACTTCCGCTCCACGGAGCAGGTCGAGGCGTGCACGTTCCGCCCGACTGCAGTTGCGCAGCGCAGCGCGAGTCAGATCCTGGTCGCCGGCAAAACGGACGATGGAGCCCTGGTGCTGGAGGAGTGGACCCTGCGCCATCCTACGGCGACGCCGATGCCCATCACCGACGCGCAGACCGGGCAAGTGCATGACCCCGAGTACAGAGCGACCGTCACAGCCCGCACGAAGCGCTGGAGCTTCGCCTCCACAGCGCCGACTGAAGCGGTCGAGTGGATGCAGTTCGTGCGCGGGGGAACGGGGGCGCTGGTCCTCGTCAAGCTCTACGAAGCTGATGACCTGCTGTGTGTCGACCTCGGCGCTGGCCAATCCGCTGGGCAGTCCACCGTGCTCTTCGAAGGCGACGATGTCACCGCGCAGAACTTCGTCAGCGCCCTCTCTGCGCCGTGGAACACACTGAGTGTCTACCGGCACGCACAGCACGGCGATATCTACGTGTTGCAGCGCGTCGATCGAGCCAGCGCCGATCCGCGCGTCGCGCTCGTCTTCGAAGACAGCGATCGCGATGGAGCGCTCGACGGATGGAGAGACTTCACCGACCATCAAGACTTCGATGGTTACCTCGGCGCCGAGCAGGGGTTGATCTTGGAGTTCTACAACGGCTGATCGAGACCTGCTCTGGGACCGGAGCTTGTCGCATCCTCGGAGCGCGCGCGTCCGACTCGAACCGGCGAGCACCCGAGCGATGAGTCCGCGGAGCCGCCTGAAAGGTCCGCTTCCCGAAGCGCGATGGGGCGGCGACGCGCCCGAGCGATGCGCTCCGGGCGGTCGATTCGAGCCGGTCCCCGAGGAGCCTCTGTGGTCCGCGTCGCGCGCCGCGAAGACAGATTTGCGACGCTCGCGCGCGATCGACTGTGACGATGCCGCCCAAGGGTGCGTGCTGCCCCCTTTGAGGTCGCTCGGCCAGGGCGCCGCTCCTTCTTCTTGCCCCGAGGCACAGGTGCGTGCGGCCGTGCGCGACCTGTGCCTGCGGGCGATCCGGCGCCGCGCGCCGCGCGCTCAGTACGAGTGCAGCTCGCGCGGCATCTGGAAGACGACCTCTTCCGGTTCGCCCACGAGCTCGACGCGTCGGTCGGCCCCGAGGGCCGCCAGGCGATCGAGGATCAACCGCACGAGCGACTCCGGCGCCGAAGCGCCCGCCGTGACGCCGACACGCTCGCGGCCTGCGATCCACTCGGGCTGGATCTGGTCCGGGTGATCGACGAGGTAGGCCGGTTTGCCGCCGCGCTCGCCCAACTCGCGCAGGCGGTTCGAGTTCGACGAGTTCTGCGAGCCGACGACCAGCAGCACGTCGACCTCGGGCAAGAGCTCCTTCACCGCGTTCTGGCGGTTCTGCGTGGCGTAGCAGATGTCCTTGAGCTCGGGTCCCGCGATGGTGGGGAAACGTGCGACCAGCGCGTCGATCACTTCGCGGGTGTCGTCGACGGACAGCGTCGTCTGGGTCACGTACGCGAGCTGCAGCGGGTTCTGCACCTCCAGCGCCGCGACCTCCTCGGGTGTCGACACGACGTACACCGGGCCGCGGATCCGGCCGCGGGTGCCTTCGACCTCGGGGTGCCCCTCGTGGCCGATGAGGACCACCTCGCGCTCCTGCTCGGCGTAGCGCATCGCCTGGCGGTGCACCTTCGTCACGAGCGGGCACGTCGCGTCGATCACGCGCAGGTTCCGGGCGCGGCCCTCCGCGACGACCCCGTCCGAGACCCCGTGCGCGCTGAAGATCGTGATGGAGCCCTCGGGGACCTCGCCCAGGTCGCGCACGAAGACCGTGCCCTTCGCGCGCAGGTCCTCGATCACGTGTTTGTTGTGCACGATCTCGTGCAGCACGTAGATCGGCGCGCCGTAGAGGCGCAGCGCCTCCTCGACGATCTGGATCGCGCGATCGACCCCCGCGCAGAACCCGCGCGGGTTGGCGAGCTTCACCTCCGCCATCAGTGGGCGGCCTCCCGCGCGTGGTTGCGGTTCCACTCGGGCACTTCGACGATCAGGTCCTCGGCGCCGCTCGGCACCGCCTGACACGCGAGCCGCGACGTGATCTCGAGGCCCGGCGCTTTGTCGAGCATGTCCTCTTCGTCCTCGCTCGCCGCGTGCAGCGTGTTGAACCCTTGGCGCACGATCACGTGGCACGTCGAGCACGCGCACACGCCCCCGCACGCATGGTCGATGGCGACCCCGGCCCGACCGGCCAAGTCGAGGATCGACCCGGGCTTCCCATCGCGGTCGTAGGGCAGGTCCTTCGGATCCACGTCCAAGCTCACGTTCATCGGGAGGAACGTGACTTTGAACGGCTTCTGGGGGAGGGGGACCTCGGTCTCCGTCTGGTAGGGATTGATGCCGCCCATGGGACTGGGGGGTGCGTCGATGCTCAGGTGCTGGGGGAGTGCGGGAGGAGAGGGCGCGGCCGAGCCGCGCGCGGTCAGGTGCCGGCGCCGAAGCCGCCAGGCGAGCTCTGCGGCGGCGTACGTCGCCGCGTCGCTTTCGGTTGCGTTTCGTGGTCGGTCTTCGTGGTGACTTTCGTGCCGGCCTTCGAGCTGGCCCTCGAGCTGGTTCCGGGGGCGCGTTTGGAGGCGGACTTCGGCTTCGCGTCTGCGTCAGGGGCTGTCGCGCGCTTGCGCTTCGGGCGCTCCGCGTCGTCCTCGGCCGCGCTGGAGCGGGCCGCGGCCCGGCGGGGCTTCGGCGTCGCGGCGGCCGGCTCGGCGGACTCGTCCGGCTTCGCCGACCTCTTCGGTCTGGCCGGTTTGTCCGACGGCTCGGGCTGCGCTTTGCCGGCGTCCGCCTTGCGCGCGGTCGTCTTGGCGGAGGCGGCCTGTTTGCTCGGGGCCTTCTCGGTCGTGGCCTTCTGGGTGGTTGCCTTCTGGGGGCGGGTTGAGTTCGCGGTGTCGGCTTCGGCGCGGGCCGGAGCCGGCTTCGAGGTCGGGGCTGGCGTCGAACGCCGCGGGCGAGCCGGCTTCGACTCCGGTTCGGCGGCCGGTGCCTTGACCTTCGGGGTCACTGCAGCGCTCGGGGGCGCCTCGGCCGGGGCCTCGGGGCGCTGGCCACGACGGGCCCGCTGCGGAGTCTCCTCCGCCGCCGGACGCTCCCTCTTGGGCGGCTCAGGCTCGCGATCCAAGCCTGCGCCGAACGACGAGGTAGGGGACGAGACTGCGGTCTTCTGGGTCTCTTGGTGCAGTGGTGCCTTGGGCGGCGCGGGAGCGGGGCGTTCCACGGGCCGCTCGACACTTCTTTCCGGGCGCTCGTCGCGGCGGCGGGG
>CAYOBN010000174.1:0-6365 GCA_964402175.1 uncultured Planctomycetaceae bacterium
TCGAACGCCCGCCGCGTGCTGTTCTACTGATGCCGACCCGCTTGCCGGGCGCCGCTGGTTTGGGCGCTGGTGCGCCCTTCGGTTCGTCCCGCCGCTCGGTTCGGGGAGGCGATCAGCGCACCAGGTGCACCGCTTCGAGCAGGACAGGTGCGGTCGCCTCTATGAGCTCGACACGGACCGTGACCGTGCTCGCGGTCCCGCGCGCACCGGGCAGCGGAAGGTAGACGGACTGCGCCTGGCGGTCCGTCGCGGCCGATTCGACCGACGCACTGACGCGGGCGCCTATGTGCGCTCGGGTCGTGAAGGCGCCGTCGCTCCGGAAGACGACCCGGACGCCGCTCACAGCATCGTCGGGGACTGCCGCCGCGACCTCGACAGCCAGCGGCGCCCTCGTCGCCGGCAAGAACAGGACATTGCGACCGAGGAGCGGCACCACTCGGATGACGGAGGGCTCCCACATCCATGGCGCTTCCATGCGCGACGGCGGATAGAGGGAGGCGAGGAGCTGCCCTTCGTGGATCCCGAGCCGTTGCTGCTCCGCTCGGTTCATCGAGGCCGTGAGGTCTCGGCCCTGCTCGAGACGGGCGCGCTGCTGTGGTGTGAGCGGCAACAGCGCCGCCACGGGCTCAGCGAGCTCGTCCGCGCACGCGTGATGGCCCTTGATGTTCAGGTGGCAATCCTCGCGCCAGTAGAGGAGGTCCAGCGAGCCGCGGATCCGTGGACGCAGGTCGACCGTGGGCACGCCGCTCTCCCGCAGTCCATCCAGCATCCCGTCCGCGATGCGATCGCTCACCGCGAGCGCTTCATCCGAGCAGTCCAGCGCCTCTCTCGTGAGCGCGCGCGCCTCTTCCCAGAACTGCGGCTGGCCCGTCATCGGGGGCGGCAGGTAAGCGACCAGCAGGGGCACCCCTTGCTCCCGGCACTGCCGCTGCAGCTCGCGCAGCGCGGTCAGCGCCGCTTCGATCGCGAGCGCTTCGTCGCCGGGATTGTCGAGGAAGTACTTCACTTGACCCGACTCCTGGGCTCGGATGGTCCCGCTCGCCTCCCAGGCATCGTTGCGAGCGCCCGGGGAGAACCGCTCGAATTCGAACTTGCCCAGGGACTCGAAGTACCGGTGCAAGACCACCGCAGCTTGGAAGTCGTTGCCTCCGTAGACGACCGCGACGAACGCATGCGGTTGGAGAAACGCGAGCCGCTCGAAGGTGCCCACGTAGTTGTGCAGCGTGAAGCCACCGACCGCCGCGTTCAACACCTCGACCTCTTCCTGGCCGAGCGCGTCCGCCAGCCAGGTCTCGATCCGGTTCGGGAGCGAATCGCGATTGTCGAGGACCCCATCGATGTGCGAGTCACCGGTGAAGAGGAGCCGCACGGCGGGGCGCTGTGAACGAACGTCTGCGTCGTCGCGCAGGCCCTGGGCGTTGGTCACCGTAGCGAAGGCACCCTCGGGGTGTTCGCTCCACAGGCGTCGTTGACGGTGGTTCGGAATGCGTGCGTACCAGCTCCCCTCGGCCGGCTGCATGTCCACCTGTTTGATCGTGGGGAAGAACGTCGGAACAAGCTCTGGGTTCAGCGTCCATCGAGGGCGCTCGATGCGCTCGGGGACCTCTTCCGGCGCGGTCGAGGGCAGCTCCGGGTCAGCTCGCTGCTGTTCTTCGAGGAGTGCGACCATTGCGTCGCGGGTATCGACCGAGCGGATGTTGGCCCCCGCGGGCGTCCCCGGACGATGCTGGCGAACGATCGGTATCGCGATCGCGATCGAGACGAGCGTCGAGAGTACGGCGGTGCGGATTTTTCGGAGCCGGTGGGCAGGATTCACGGCGACCTACGACGGTTTATGATCAGAGGCAGGCGCGCACGGGCCGCGCGCAGGAAGCTCACAACAATCTCGCATGTTGCACCGAATCCGTGAAGACTGGCCGTGGATCCTCGTCCCGATGATCGTGGTCGCCCTCGCGTCGTGGGGGTGGATAAGGTGGTCGAGCTCCAGTTCCGGCGCAAACCCTGAGTCCGCGTCGGAGGCGATGTTCGTCTACCCCATGTGACCGCCCCCGTGCCCGCGCTTTCGAGAGGTGGCAGGGCAAAGTAAGGGGCAGGCAAGAAGTCCGCCGAGCCCACTGGTTCCGGGCTTCCCGCGCAGGTTCGTCCAGGCGCGATCCGAGGAATGCGCATAGCATCGCAGGACTCTCCGATCGCATCCCATGACCCGCTCGATCCTCGCGCCGCTCCAGCGGCTGTCCGTCCTCGTCCTCCCCTTGTTGTTGTCCGCGGCGCCGGCGCAGGAGGCGGCCGTACCCCCTGCGGCAGCGCCCCCCAAGGCGGACGAGGTCAAGTTCGACCTCGAAACGCTCTTTCCCGAGAAGGGGCTCTTCGGTCCGACCGCCTCGGGCATGGCGTTCTCGCACGACGGTCAGCTCGCCGCGTGGCTGTACCGGCCCTACATCGAGCGGCGGCACGGGAGCGACCTGTGGGTGCACGACTTCCAGACGGGGGTGACCACGCGCTTGACCTCCGTGTCGAAGCTTGCGCCGTACCAAGCCGATACCCGTGACGTCGCGGAGGACCGCATCGGCAAAGCGAAGAAGGAGAAGGGAGCGGGCGCCAGGGACGAGGGCGCTGCGAGCGAGGCCGCGCAGAAGTCGGAGCGAACGACGACGGGCTCCTGGAAGGACTTCGTCGACAAAGCGCGCGGTGACGGCGCTCAGACGAAGGGCGCCCAAGAGACCGGCAGTTCGCTCGATCTGTCGTTGGCCGACTCCGTTTCGGAGAAGGACGCGGACGACGAGAAGGCGCCGCGTTACTCCGGCGTCGAGGGGTTCACGTGGTCGCCCAATGCACAGGAGCTCCTCTTCTCCAGCGGCGGCGACATCTACCGGTGGAAGCACGGTGAGTCCAACTTCGAGCGCCTGACGCGCACCCGCGGCGCCGAGCGCAGCGTCGCGTACCTACCCGACGGTGCGGGTTACACCTACCTTGCCAACGACGCGCTGGTGCGCGCTCGCTTCGGCACACACTTCGTGGACCAACTCGATCCGCGGCTGCCGGATGGTCACTCGATGCGCAGCTACGTCCTGAGCCCGGACGGTCGGCATGTCGTCTTCGTCGCGTCCAACGGCGAGCGCAACAGCGGCGCGCGCAAGGTGAACATCGCGACGTATTCGGACCGCTTCATGCAGGTCCGCGAGGTGCCGCGCACCGTGTCCGACGATCCGATCGGGGACGTCGACACCTCGATCTACCTCTACACCTTGCCGACGGAGAGCAACGACGATGGCAAGCTGATGAAGGTCTTCACCCGCGAGCGCTCGGGCCCGCGCGATGCGCTGCCGCTGCCGGACTGGGCGCCGGATTCGTCGCGGGTCGCGTTCGCGGTCTACGAGCAGAGCTCGGGGCAGGTCCATGTCCTGGAGGCGACCTTGCCGACCGGCGCGGAGAAGGACACCCAGCCCGAAGCGACGGGGTCCGGCAAGAAGAGCAAGGTGCAGGAGCGCCCGGCGAAGCCGGTGCTGCGCTTCTTGCACGACGGCGGGCCGAACACACCCAACATGATCCAGCCGCGTTACCTCGCGGACAGCCGCCGGATGGTGATGGTGACCGAGCAGACGGGCTTCCGTCAGCTCCACCTGCTGGACCCGGCCTACGAGGCGCTCGAGCCGCTGACCCGCGGCCGCTTCGAGGTGTATCCGTTGGAGCTCCCGCGCCACCGCGGTAGCGTCTTCTATGCCGCGACGGCCGAGAGCCCCGCGTGCCTCGACCTGTACGAGCTGCGCTTCGCCGACGGGTCCGTGCGCCGGATCACGCAAGGCGTCGGCCAGTACGACAGCGCCGCAGTCAGCCCCGACGGCCAGCGCGCGTTGGCGATCCACACCGCCTACGGCGCGCTGCGCGAGCTCGTTGCGATCGACTGCGCGGCAGGCACGGAGACGCGTTTGACCGACTCGCACCCGGCGAAGACGAAGGCGCTGACAGCGGCCGCGCCTGAGCTCTTCACCTATCCGAACCGCAACGGCCAAACGGTCCACGGCCTGCTCTGGAAGCCCGCGGACCTCCAGCCGGGCGAGAAGCGCCCCCTGCTCGTCTACGTCTACGGCGGCCCGCTCGGCACCCGCAAACAAGTCACGCAGGGCAACTTCGGCAGCGATGCGTACTTCTTCGCGCAGTACATGACCCGCCAGCACGGCTACATCACGTGCACGATCGACCCGCGCGGGATGTCGGGTTATGGCGCACTCTTCGAGAAAGCGAACTTCGAGCAGGTCGGCAAGCCCCAGGTCGAAGACCTTGTCGACGGCGTGCGCTTCCTCGTCGAACACCACGGCGTCGACGCCGAACGCGTCGGTATGCACGGCTGGAGCTTCGGCGGCTTCCAGACGCAGATGTGCCTCTACACCGAGCCCAAGGTCTTCCGCTGCGGTATCGCCGGCGCGGGTCCGACCGAGTGGGAGAACTACAACTCGTGGTACTCGACAGGCACGATCGGCGCGAGCCGTGAGGGTCAGACGGACCTCGCCAAGTACTCCCTCCTGCCGCTCGCGAAGGGCCTCGAAGCGAAGCTCTTGCTCGTGCACGGCATGGAGGACAGCAACGTGCTGTACCAGGACACCGTGCGCGTCTACGCCGAGCTGCTGAAAGCGGGCAAGGAGACCCTCGTCGAGCTCTTCCTCGACCCGACGGGCGGCCACGGCCTCGGCGGACACGTCAAGTCACTGAACCGCTACCGCAAGTACGAGGAGTTCCTCGTGCGCTGCCTGGGTGGCAAGAAGAGCTGATCTGCATAGCCGCTCCGAGCGCGTGCTGACGCCTCTCAACGGAAGGCGCAGCTCAGCATCCGACCCTCGAACGGGCATCTGATCCCTGTCGAGGGTCGCCTCCTAGCGGCCTGTGGCGGGGGCGCGGTTCCGAATCCGCTGCGGACATCGCGAGGGTCGTCCTCAGCGCAGCTCCAGCACCACCGCTTCACTGAAGTTGCTCGTCCGCTCCGGGTTCCGGTCCGTGTACCACGCCTGGAAGACCCAGGTCTCGCCAGCGAGTGCATGCACCAGCCCCAGCGGAGTCGGCGTACGCGTGAGGTCGAGCGCGCGCGCGAACCGGCCCGCGGCGACTGTCCCGAGCAAGGGGCGGCCGTACCGCCCAACCGGGTCGGCGAGGCAGAGGTCGCCCTGGCTACCTGCTGGCCACGGCGCGAACGCGACCGCGCGGCTGCACAGGAAGGAGCCCATCTCGCCCGGCGGCAGCCCTTCGGCGGTCAGGACGAGGCGGTTCAGCGCCGCGACCCGCGACCCCGTCGCGGCGAGCCGCGCCGCGCTGCCGGTCGAGTTCGGCCGGCCGGCGCACGCGACCGCGCCGAGCGTGTGCCGGTTCTCGAACCACGTGAACTCGTAGTCCTCGCGCCCCGCCGCGAGCAGGTCGAGGTCGGCGTCGCCGTCGACGTCCGCGGCGACGACGCTCGCCGCGCCTTCGGCGTGTGTCGTGAGTATGCGCTGCGGACCGAAGCCCCCGGCGCCCAGGTTCTCGTACCACGCGACCCGGTCGTCGACGCGCGAAGCCGACGCGACGTCGAGGTCTCCGTCGCCGTCGGCGTCGAAGGCGCACAGGTCCGCAGTCAGGTTCGCGTACGACGCGAGCCGTTGGCGCGCAGCGTAGTGCCCCGTGGCGGTCCTTTCGAACCAGCGCACGCCGTACCGCTCGGGGCCAGCGGCGACGAGGTCGATGTCCCCATCGCCGTCGACGTCGAACACGACTGCGGGCGCATGGCAGTCTCCCGGTCCGACGAGGACCTCCGGCGCAGCGAGCGCGCCAGCGCCCGTGTTCTGCAGCCAGAGCGCGCGCGCAGCGCCGATGCTGTATTCGACGAAAGCCACATCGACGTCCCCGTCGCGGTCGAGGTCGAGGGGGAGCGGGTCGAGCCCGACAGGCCAAGCGAGCACCGTGACTGTGGGGCCGAACGCGCCGCCCTGGTTTTCGTGGCGCTCGACTACACAGCCCCCAGTGCCGTCGTACTGCACGCTCAAGAGGTCGAGGTCGCCATCACCGTCGAGATCCGCGAGCTCGAGCTCCTGTGGGATCGCGGTTCCCGTGCGCACCGGGGCGGCGGCGCTGAACGTGCCGCCCCCCAAGTTCTCGAACCAGTCGATCGCTGTGCCATTTGGGAAATCGTCGAAGCCCGCGATGACATCGAGGTCTCCGTCGCCGTCGAGGTCGCCGACCCCCGCACGCTGCGCACGTCGGGCGCCCGAGATCGGTCGCAGCGGTCCGAACGCGCCGCCGGCGCTCTCGTACCAAACGACGCCAGCATTCGCGGACAAGATCCCCGAGGTGACGGCGACGAGGTCGTCGTCGCCGTCCGCATCGAGGTCTGCAGCCAGCGC
>CAYOBN010000175.1:0-6329 GCA_964402175.1 uncultured Planctomycetaceae bacterium
CCCCACTAGCGGACAACCCTGTCACGAACTGCCTGTTTGGAAGCCCTATCCGCCGCGACGCTTACCTCGACGCCGCCTGCCTGGGTGGTTTCCCCGGAGTGACCGGCTTGTCGGGCCGCGAGCGCGACGGTTGGTTCGACGACTACGTCGACACGCTGCTTCAGCGCGAGATCGCGACGGCCGCAGACATCCGTCGGTGGGACGTCCTCGGTCGCTTGGCCCGCCACGTGACGGCGCAGAGCGGGAGCGAGCTCATCTTCGCGCGCCTCGCGGCGGACCTCGAGCTCGATCGCGCGACCGTCGAGCACTACGTCGCGTGGCTCGAGACCGCGTTCCTACTGCAGCGTGTGCCAGCTTGGAGCCGCAATCCCTCCAACAAGACGGTGCGACGCCCCAAGCTGTACGCGGCCGACTGTGGCCTCGCCGCGTCGATGCTCGGCAAGGACGCCAAGGCGCTGCGCGCCCCGACCGAGCCCGCGACCGGGCCGATCCTCGAGACGCTCGTCCTCGGCGAGCTCTCGAAGCAGGCGACGTGGAGCGCGACAACCGTCGGCGTGCACCACATGCGCACCGCCGATGGACGCGAGGTCGACTTCGTGCTCGAGGCGCGGGACGGGCGGGTCATCGGCATCGAGGTGAAGGCCACGACGACGCCGCGCGCGAGCGACTTCCGTTGGCTCGCGGACCTGCGGGAGCGGGTCGATCAGGCCCGCGGCACCTTCATCGCGGGCATCGTCCTGCACACGGGAACGGCGCGCTTGCCGTTCGGCGATCGGCTCGTCGCGCTGCCGATCGCGGACCTCTCGGGCTGAGAGAGCGGCGCCTCGCGTCGCTGCCCGACGCTGCCGCGCGGCGTTGCGCTGGCGCGACACGTCCGATTCGGCGGACAGGGCGTGTCGACGTAGCGCGACACGGACGCGCCCATGGGGCAGCAAGCGGGTGGCGCAATGGCCTTGGCGGCTATCGCAGGCCGGATTCGTGGCAACGCGGGTCGTCGCCGCGGCGCTTGGCACGCGCGTGGCTGGAGCTCTCTCGTCCACGACCGGAGCCCGCACCATGCAAAGCCACGACTTCTACGCCGCGACCAAGTACTGCCCCTGCTGCGAGAAGAACGTGCGCTACCTCGCCAGCATCGAGGTCAGCTACTGCGTCGAGTGCGGCGGCGAGGTCCGCCTCTTCTCCGCCGAGGAGTGGACCACCTTCACCGCGGCGCTCGAGGCCCGGAAGCCCAAAGGCGGCCGCCCGCGCGCGAGCCTCGGCAAGGCCGCCGCGTGACCTGACCACGACAGGGCGCTCCGCGACGCTGGATGGACTGACTCCCGTCGCTCGCCCCAGTCGGGATCCCTGATTCGATTCTCTCCCTTGGTTCCGTGAAGCACCGGGGCCCGCCGCTCGCGAGAGCGACGGGCCCCGTGCCTTGGGGCCGCCACCTGCGTCGGGCTCGGCGAGGGTCGTGCGCCCAGCGGAGGGGGCGTAGGCCCACCGCAGGGAGCTGCGCATACCGCAGACGGCCTCAATCGCTCAGCGCTTGCCTGCGTCTTCGGCGGCTGGCGCGGGGTTTGGGCCGAGCGCCGCAAAGAACCCGCGCGCAGCCTCGAAGCGCTCCGCTTGGAGCGACTGGATTGCCTCGAGGCACTGCTCCAAAGGTTCGTGGTACGAAGAGTCGAACCGGATCTTCCGCTGGTGACCCGCGTAGCCGACCGTCAAGGACAGGTTCCATCGCCCTGGGTTCGCCGGAGGGGTATGCGGGGGCGGCTCGGTCCCCTGACGAAACCACCCTCCGCCTTGGAGGGTGTCGTAGTACTGCGCGACACCATCGCAAGCATGCTCGTACGCTGCAACAGCGAGCGCTTCCAAGTCGTCGTTGTAGCGCGCAATCAACGCATTGAATTGTGCTTCCTGAGCCGCATCGAGCTCGTGCTCTTCCGGATTCAGTGTCCTCGTCGCAGAGGAGGGAAAGCCGTCGCCGTCTGCACCGATTTCCCACTTCGACCAATTCAGAGCAAACGCCCGAAATCTGGGCCGATACGTCTCGCGTAGCGGTACGAGGATACTGCGATTGTGAGTTTGGGCGTCCTGGACGGTGAAGGTGACTCGAGGATCCTCCCCGATCACAAGGACCTCAGGAGCCCTCGAGTCGCTCTCCCTGCTTGCCCCCGGCTCTCGCTGTGAGAGCAGACCTTCGTCAGGGCGTTCGAGCTGTGAGTCAGCCCGTTGCGGACGCCCTGTGTCTGCCTTCACGGGGGCAGGCACGACGAGTCCGCTCTGCCGGCGGCCGGAGTACACAGCGTAAGCCGCAACGACGAAAGCAATCACGAGAATCGCGCTGCGTCTCGACTGCATTGTAGAAACCTCTCGATATCAGCAAGCTGTTCAGCGCCAGAGGCGGGCAGATTCCGGAGCGCCCCCTCGCCCGCGATGACGATGACCGTTCTCTCGGGTGGGAGGTCAGCCGCCACCCACGGTGGAACACTCCTCACAGCCGTCCACCCCGCTGATCGAAGCGACGGTGCTCCAGACGAGCGGATCCTCAGAGGCCCTGCGCCGCAGCAGATAGCGCCAACCCGCTGTCCAACCGCAGCGTTTCGGTCCCCAGCCCCCGGCGTCGATCTCGACATCCTCCCCGCTCGTGCCGCCGAAGGTCTCATCGGCCGCCGGCTCGTCGGAGAGCTCATCGAAGTAATACAGGTCCGGCAATGCCGAACAGTCACCCGTCGTTCGGTAGCTGACCGTCCAGTCGTACTTGCAAGTGGCCTTATTGCAAAGAGTGTTTGCATCGCCGCACGTCTCGGCGAACCCAGAGATCTCGCGCCAGATCGTGATCGTGCACGACCCGAAGGTGCCCGAACCCTGCGCTTCCGCCAAGCCCAAGGTCTGGCAGCCGATGCAGGCGTCGGCCGCGGATGATGCGTCGGACCGGGTCGCAGAAGCGAGGGCCGCGAAGAGCGCGAGGAGGAAGGATGTGGTGGCCAGGCTAGCCAGCTCGAAGTAGGAGTTTGAACGGCTCGAGTTCCGTTTCATGGACATGACGCACTCGCTTTCGCTGGGGTGAGTTTTTTGGCGCTCGGGGTGAAAGTCCGCCGCGCCGCTGTGGAGGGTAACACGAAGACACGAAGACACGAAGACACGAAGACACGAAGACACGAAAATCGAGCATGGTTACGAGAGCATTACACGCGGTGCACCCTCGACCAAAGTGGACACTCCCCGATGCGCCACTCGCAATCAGGGCGGCATATCGCGCAGCCCGCCGAGATTCAGGGGCCACCTCATCGGGGCCTCCACCTCCAGCGACAACCACAAGGACCATCAACCACCCCCTTGCCGCCGGAGAATGCGCTCAGCATGCCGAACCACGGCGCTCGAGCTGCCCTTCGACCCGGGCTCCAGTGGAATTCAACGCGGCGGACCGAGCTTGCCGAGCTCGCGCCGTACGAGCGCTTCGAGGTCCCCTGCGACGCCGCTGGCGACCCGGCCCGCCACACGGCCGGCGGCATCGAGGACGTAGAGCTCGGGCGAGTCCGTGACCTGCCAGCGCTCGGAGATCGGCGCCGCGCTGACACCTTGCACGACGACGGGCCACGCGATGGACAGCTTCTTCTGCCACTCCTGCGCAGCGGCGCGGGTATCGCCCGTGCTGACTCCGAAGACCATGAAGCGCGGGTCGCCGAGCTTCTGTTCGAGCTCCTGCAGGTCCAGCAGGGCCTTGCGCGCCGGGGGCGACCAATAGCCAAAGAAGGCGACGACCGTCACGCGGCCCTGCGCCTCGGCGAGCGAGCGCGCGGCGCCGAGGGCGTCCTCACCGGCGAGCGGCGGCGCAAAGTGGCCGATGACGACGCCGGGCGCGGGCGGAGGCGGCGGCGCGGGCGGGGTGACAGGCTCCGACGTGACGACCACCGTCGGGGCCGGCTCGGGCTCTGTTGCCTGCCGCAGCGCCTGCGCGTAGGCGGTCGCGGCGTACTCACCGGCGAGCAAGGCCTCCAGCGCGGCCTTGCGCTCCTGCTCCGCGGGCTCTGTGCTCGACTCGAAGCACTGCACGAGCGCGTGGGCCGCCTGCGCCTTGACCTCTGGGTTCGCCGCAGCCAGGTGAGCGTGCTCGAGCAGCTCCAGCGCCGTCGAGCGCCCGATGTCGCTGCGCAACCGCTTGATCAGGTCGAGCCCTTCGCCGATCCACGGCGCCGCAAGGTGCTCGTGCGCGATCGCGCGCCACGCCGCCGCCCGGCGCGCGCGGGCCTCCTCCGGCGACAACCCGGCTGCGCCCACATGCCGCGCGATCCAGAGCAGGCCGCGCCCATCACCCGCCGCGACGAGCGCCTCGAAGTCGGGCAGCAGCGCCTTCTCCGCAGTCTCGCCGCGCAGCGCGCGCCGCTTTGCCGGGTCCCGCTCCTCGCGGATGGCCTGCTTGTGCGCTTCGAGCTGGGCCTCGTAGCGCGCGAGCAGCTCCGCGTAACGATCTACTGCGGGCGCGAGGACGGGCTCCTGGTCGGGCTCCTGGTGGGGCCATTCGAGGGGGCCGACCACGGGGTTCTGGGATTGCTGGAGCGGCGCAAAGCTCAGCGCCAAGGCAAGGTGCAGCATCGGTCGCGATCCTCTCTGCCCCAGAGGGTAGCGCACAAGCGCTACAACGGCGCGCCCTGCGCCCTGCGACGCCCGCCCCATTCACCTCAGGTCGACGACCACCGCGTCCGAAACGCGCGCAGTCGGCGGGCCGCCGCTCGGGTCGGGATCGCGGTACCACAACTGGTAGTAGGTGCGGCCGGGCGACCCGAAGAACGTCGCAGGCGCGAGCACATCGCCGCGCGCGTCCGCCGTGGCGGCTAGGCGGGCGATGGGAGCGCCGACACAGACGGTGCCTTGGCCCGCGCCGGGCAGTGGAACCGAAGCGGGCACAGCGCTGCTGAGCCAGATCACAGGCGCATGGGCTGGCAGGCCACGGCCGACCAGGTGGCGGTGCGAGGACTGTACCCGAGTGGAGCCAAGGTACTCGATCGTGGGGTCGTCGCCGGACGCTCGCAGAGGTCCGTCGCAGACCAATTGCGAACGGACGAGGGGCATGACCATAGTCCCGGGGGTGAAGGTCGAACCGTCACCGACGTTGACATAGAAGGTCGCAAAAGCACCCTCCGGATCGACCCAGCGATTTGTCAAGGGCTGAAAGTGTCCCACAAGCAGCCCGTTCCAACGGTCTCGCCACGGAACATAGAGCGGATGACCATCGACAACGAGCCACGGGGGATTGTATCCCGTGGCGGTCGATGGGGTCGCGACGACGAAGACACGGCCATCTTCGGCGATCCATGGCCTCTGCAAGTGAGCGATCGTATAGGGCCCGCCCGGCTCGAAGGGCGGCTGCGCGCCGCGCCATTGTACGAGACCATTCTTCACCACGGCGGGTTCATTCCCGTCGAGCTCGACATTGGCGATCCAGTCGCCGCTCGAGTTCACATCGGATTGCCAGATGTCCTCGATCGTACGTCCAGGGATGCTGCTGGGATCGTTCAAAGCCATGACGACCCGGCCGTCGTACCAAAGCACGCCGCCGGGTTGATTCGTATGCACGAATGCGATGACCTTGCCGTCCGGTCCAACAGAGAATCGCGTTGCCTCCTGATAGACCGCCCCGGGTACTCCTGGCAGCGGCTGACCGTACTCCATGACCATTTCTTCATCGATGATCTGGTCATTCGCGTCGAGCGTGATACGCATGATACCACTCCGGCGCTGCCCTGTTGCGTCGTGGTGGAGGGAGCATCCGAAGACCATCTGATAGGGCGACTTGCAAACAAGCGTAGAGAGGATGTTCATCCAGAGGTACCTCCATCCTGCGTAGTTCGGAGCAATCAGTGGCTGACGAGATCGAACTAGAAGTTCGCCATTGCGGAGAATGCACCACCCCTCGACGAGCGCGGTGAGGGAGTGAGTGTCTCCGAAGCGTCCCACCATAGGGGCCGCGCCATCAAGCGGCGCTCCGTTGGGATGGACCTCGAAGAGACCTCTCCCCCCCAGTCCAGGGATCGGTCCCGCCGTCGTGCTCGCAAAGAGGTGCTCGTTGAAGTAGAAATTCCAGTGGGAGTAAAAACCATTACCCACAGCCATCGGAGCACCGGGTACCGTGAGTTCTCCCATCGAATTACAGACAATCTGACTCGTTCCGATCAACTCTCCGGACCCAACCGGATACATGGATACCCGTGGAACAAAACGCGCAAATTGAAACGGATCGCGGCTCTGAGCTGCCGTAGATGCGACGAAGAGCGAGACTAGCGCCCCACGTTCGTGCTCCGCCCGCCGTCGTCACGGCCAAGTCGCTGCGCCGCAGCCGGTGCTGC
>CAYOBN010000176.1:0-6246 GCA_964402175.1 uncultured Planctomycetaceae bacterium
CCGTTCGAATCCCAAGGCCCCCGCCTGGCGAACACACGCCCATGGCGAGCAACGGTGATGTGTACGTGGTCCTGGGCGCCTCCGGCGGCATCGGCGCTCCGCTCGTCCGGCGGCTGACGGCGTCGGGCGCCAAGGTGGTGGGCCTCGCCCGCGACTCCGCCCGGTTGGACAATCTCTGCGCCGACATCGGCCCCGGCTTCGTCCCCGTCGTCGGCGACGCCCGCGAGGCCGACGCCGTCGGGGCCGCCGTCCAGCGCGCGCGCGACCTCGCGGCGGAGGTCGGCGGCGCGCTCCGCGGTGCGGCGTGCCTGGTCGGGTCGATCCTGCTCAAACCCGCGCACACGACCAGCCCCGCGGAGCTCACGGAGGTCCTCGCGCAGAACCTCTTCCCGGCGTTCCACCTGGTCCGCGCGGCCGCGCCGGCGCTGCAGGGGAGCGGCGGAGGGGCGCTCACGCTGATGTCCAGCGCCGCCGCCCGCCACGGCCTCGCGAACCACGAAGCGATCGCCGCCGCGAAGGCTGCGATCGAGGGCCTCGTGCGCTCCGCCGCCGCGACGTACGCGCCGCGCGGCGTGCGCGTGAACGCTGTGGCGCCTGGACTCGTGCGCACGCCCCTCGCGGCGCGATTGACCGGTAACCCCGCTTCCCTGGCGGCGTCCGAAGCGATGCACCCCCTGGGCCGGATCGGCGAGCCCGACGACGTCGCAGCGCTCGTCGCCTGGACGCTGGGTCCGGAGGCCACCTGGGTCACTGGACAGGTGTTCGGTATGGACGGCGGGCTCTCTTCCGTCGCTGGCCGAGCGCGCTGAGCGCGCTGAGCGCGCTCGGTTCGGTTACGGTGCGCGGTCTGCACCATGCTCCAGCAGACCGCCACCGAAGCCCTGCAGCTCGTCCGATCCGGCCACCGCGTCTTCGTGCACGGCGGCGCCGCCACCCCCGCGGCATTGCTGCGCGCGCTCGCTGCGCGGCACGCCGAGCTCCGCGGGGTCGAGCTCGTCCACCTGCACACGGAAGGCGAGACACCCTGGATCGGCCCAGGGCTCGCTGAGAGCTTCCGTTCGCACGCGCTCTTCGTGGGCGCCAACCTGCGCGACGCCGTCGCGCGCGGCGAGGCCGACTACATCCCCGCGTTCCTGAGCGAGATGCCGGCGCTCTTCCGTGACGGAGTCCTGCCCCTCGACGTCGCGCTCGTGCACGTCTCGCCGCCTGACAACCATGGCCACTGCTCGCTCGGTGTGTCGGTCGACATCGCGCGCGCGGCGGTGGATACGGCCAAAGTGGTGATCGCGCAGGTCAACCCGCGGATGCCGCGCAGCCATGGCGACGGCCTCATCCACGTCTCGCGCTTCACTGCGCTCGTCCCCGTCGACGAACCTCTGCCCGAGCACGCTGTGCGCGCCCCCGGTGAACGCGAACGCGCGATCGGCCGCCATGTCGCCGAACTCGTCGAAGACGGGGCAACGTTGCAGATGGGCATCGGCGCGATCCCAGACGCGGTCCTCGCGGAGCTGACCGGCCACCGCGACCTCGGTGTACACACCGAGATGTTCTCGGACGGCCTCCTGGAGCTCGTTCGGCTCGGAGTCGTCACCGGTCGCAAGAAAGCGATCCACCCGGGGCGGATCGTGAGCTCCTTCGCGGTCGGCTCGCGCGCGCTCTACAACTTCATCGATGACAACCTTTCGGTGGCGATGCTCGACATCACGTACGTGAACGACCCGCACGTGATCCGCCGCAACCCCAAAGTCGTCGGAATCAACAGCGCGATCGAGGTCGACCTGACCGGCCAAGTTTGCGCTGACTCCATCGGCTCGCGCCTGATGTCGGGCGTCGGCGGGCAGCTCGACTTCATGCGCGGCGCGGCGCTGTCGCCCGGCGGCAAGCCGATCATCGCCCTGCCGTCGACCACCGCGCGCGGTGAGTCGCGTATCGTCGCGCAGCTGCGCCCTGGCGCGGGTGTCGTGACGACGCGCGCACACGTCCGCTGGGTGGTCACCGAATACGGCGCCGTGAACCTGCGCGGACTCTCCTTGCGCCAGCGGGCCCAGGCGTTGATCTCGATCGCGGCGCCCGAACACCGCGAGTCCCTGGCGCGCCACGCCCACGGACTGGCTTGAGCGTGCGCTCTTCCGAGGGCCCGCACGGGCTGCGATTGTCAGAGCTGCCTCGGCTTGGCAGAGTGGCGGCATGGCCGCACGAACCCCGAAATCGATCGCTGGTCACGCTCTCACGGCGCTCCCCGATATCCCGGACTACCGCGATCGGTGGTACGAGCCGACGCTGGCGCCGCTGCGCAGCGCGCTCGCGCGGCCGACCGACCTCCTGATCCTCGATCAGGGCGAGGAAGGCGCGTGCACGGGCTTCGGCCTGGCAGCGGTGATCCACCGTTTGCACCAACTGCAAGGGCGCGCGACCCAAGTGAGCGCGCGCATGCTCTACGAGATGGCGCGCCGGCATGACGAATGGCGCGGGGAGCGCTACGAAGGCTCGAGCTGCCGCGGCGCGATCAAAGGCTGGTACCACATGGGGGTCTGCACCGAGGATAGCTGGCCCTCCCATGGCAAGGACCACCACCTCTCGCTCGCGCGGGCGAAGGAGGCGCGCGAGCACACGCTCGGCGCGTATTACCGCGTCCGCAAGAACATCGTGGACA
The DNA here is from genome assembly GCA_964402175.1 of uncultured Planctomycetaceae bacterium. Lineage (GTDB taxonomy): Bacteria > Planctomycetota > UBA1135 > UBA1135 > JAWKUK01. The sequence goes on from CAYOBN010000176.1 coordinate 2,654, forward strand.
TGCACGCGGCACTGAACGAGGTCGGCGCCGTCTTCGTCTCGGCCACCGTCCACGAAGGCTGGGAGCCGCAGCGCGTGAAGCGCGCCCAGGGGCGCATCGCGCCCGGGAAGAACGCGGAGGGCGGGCACGCCTTCGCGGTCGTGGGATACGACTCCGAGGGGTTCTTCGTCCAGAACTCCTGGGGGCCCAAGTGGGGTGACGGGGGGCTCGCGCTGTGGCCCTACGAAGACTGGATCGAGAACGTGACCGACGCGTGGGTCGTGCAGCTCGCGCTGTCGACGCCGCAGCTCTACTCGCGCAGGAAGCTCTCGCCGAGCCTCGCAGAGACCCACGCGGGGCTCGGCCGCTCCGCGCCGCGGCGCGACGAGATCGCGGGGCACTTCGTGCACATCGACGACGGGCGGTTCCACGACACGGGGAAGTATTGGAGCACCATCGACGACGTGCGCGAGACCGCGCAGCTCGTGGCGCAGAGCGACAAGTACGATCACATCGTCTTCTATGGGCACGGTGGACTGAACAGCCCTGACGCATCGGCTCGGCGGATCGCAGCGATGCGCGACACCTTCAAGGAGAACCGCGTCTATCCGTACCACTTCATGTACGACACGGGCCTCATGGAGGAGCTGCGGGACATCGTGCTGGGCAAGCGCGGGGACGCGGAGGCGCGTGTCGGCGGCCTCGCCGACTGGACGGACCGCTTCATCGAGCTCGCGACACGGCGCGCAGGCCGTGCGCTCTGGCGCGAGATGAAAGCGGACGCGCGCGATGCGTTCAGCAGAGCGACGAGCGCAGGTACAGCGGCGCTCGGGGCGTTCCTCTCGGCGTTCGCCGCTCCGGGCGCCAAGCCGAAGCAGGTCCACCTGGTCGGTCACAGCACCGGCGCGATCCTGCACGCGCACCTGCTGGCGGCGCTCGCGCGCGCGAAGGCGAAGCTGCGGGTGCGGTCGGTGAGCTTCCTTGCTCCCGCGCTCCACGAAGAGCTCTTTGCGACGACGGTCGTGCCGCACCTCGGCGGTGACGGAGGCTTCGGGGTCGATCGCCTCGACATCTACAATCTGAGCGAGCGCGCGGAGCGCGACGATCACGTCGGGCAGATCTACCGGAAGTCGCTCCTGTACCTCGTCTCGCGCGCGTTCGAGGAGACGGTGGACCCCCCCGCGCCGATCCTGGGGTTGGCCGAGTGCTCCACGCGCTGGGAAGCCCACCCTTCCGGGTGCCTCCACGTCCACTACGCGAGCCAGAGCAAGTCGGCGAAGAGCAACGCCCGCGGCCACGGCGACTTCGACAACGACCCCGCGACGATGAACGCCGTGCTGCGGGCCGTCCTCGGGGCTGCCCCCAAGCGGCCGTTCACCCCCGAGTCGCTCCGGTACTGACCTCTGGCACCGGCGGCTGCGTCCGGGCGCGTCCCTTGGCCTCCCGAGTGTCCCATTTCAGAGCGCGCGTGGAGGGGGACTTGGACGGATTCTCGACTTGCCCTTCTACTAGGGGATGCGCCGGGCCTCCACCCGCTCGCTCCTTGGGGTGGGCCCCGTGCCCTCCTTTTGCTCCCCTCTCCATCCCTAGACGTCACCCCATGACCGTTCTCCGCAACAGCACCCCGAAGCTGGTCGCTGCGGCCGCCCTCGCCGCGTCAGCCTCGGCTCAGGTGGTCATCACCGACAACTTCGAGGTCGATTCCTCGGCCAACTACACCGTCGTCACCGACGCGACGCCCGACAACTCGCGAGTCTTCGCCTTCGACTACGTCGCAGCGGGCATCCCGCTCGCGCCCCGCTCGCAGGCCGGTGACATCGGCGGTCTGCGTGTGACCGCCAACGACAGCCTCGGGGCTGCGGATGCGCAGACGCTCTTCCACAACACGGTGGTGAACGCGAACCAGTACCGCCTCAAGGTGGACGTGTTCATGCGCTTCGTTGGAACATCCGGAACGACCGAGTACGCCCACGTCGGCGTCGGCGGTGATGGTGCCACCTTCAACTCGCTCTTCACTCCGATCTCGGGCTCGGGCGCGTTCATCGCCTTCACGGGTGACGGCGGCTCGGCCTCCGACTACCGCTGGTTCCGTTCCCCCGCCAACACCCCCGCGGGCGACACGGCCAACACGACGCTGCCGAACTCGCACCCGAGCTACCTCGGCCGCGGCAGCAACAACACCGGCGCCTTCTTCCAGTCGCTCTTCCCGTCGCCCCCGGCCACCGTGGCCGGCTCGCCGGGCAACATCTGGACGACCGTCGAAATCTTCGTCGACAACCTCGCCGGGGTGATCTCGTTCTCCTTCGACGGCCAGCTCACCTACCTCGGCCGCTTCGCGAACCGCTTCGACGGCCTCGTCAGCCTCGGCATCGCCGACACGTTCAGCTCGCTCTCCGGGCCGAACAGCTTCACCCTCTACGACAACCTCGAGGTCGAGGTCCTGTCGAACGGACAGCAGCCCACGTCGATCTTCGGCGTGAACCTGCGGGTCCCGGGCTTCTACACCACGAACACGGGTGGGTTCGTGTCCAACCTCAACGTGATCGCGGCGGGCGCCCCGGCCCCGACGCTGTTCGCGATGGACTTCGACGAGACGGCGCAGACGCTCTACGCCGTGCGCAGCGACACGCTCGACATCGGGACGCTCGACCTGACCACCGGCGTGTACACGTCGACCGGAGTCACCGTGACCGGTCCGCTGGCGGGTTCTGGCGCGACGGGCATCACCTGCACCCCGGACGGCACGTGGTACCTGTCCCAGTTCCAGGGTTCCGCGATCGGCACGGTGCTCTTCGTGGGTGACATCACCACCGGCGTGTTCACGCAGGTCGGTGTGATCTCGACGGCGCTGACGATCGACATCTCGGCGAACGAGCGCGGCGAGCTCTTCGGCCACGAGACGACGGCCGACAACTTCCTCAGCATCGACACGACCACCGGCGCGGGTACGATCGTCGCTCCGACGGGCCTCGCGGCGAACTTCGCCCAGGGTATGGACTTCGACTGGTCGACGGGCCTCCTCTACGCGTCGGTCTACACGGGCGGTGGCACGGGTTCGTTCGTGTCCTTCGACCCGGCGACCAACACGGTGACGGTGCTCGAGTCGACGACCGCGACGAACGGTGAGTTCGAGATGGCCTGCCGCGTTCCGGCGACCATGATCAGCCAGGACGTCTGCGGCGCGGGCGCGCCGAACTCGACGGGTGCGGCGGCGCTGCTGCAGGTCGCGGGTTCGAGCCTCGTCACCGACAACGCGCTGAAGCTGACGGTGCACTACCTGCCCGACAACTCGACGGGTTACTTCGTGAACTCGCCCGACGCGCCGTTCACGGTCGTCAACGCGGGCGGCGCAGTGGGCAACCTCTGCATCGCGAGCCTCCGCCAGGGCCGCCACAGCAACAACATCCTCGACTCCGGTACGACGGGTGCGGTGCAGCTCATGGTCGACCTGACGGCGATCCCGACCCCGCTCGGGGCGGCCTCCGTCCTGGTGGCCGAGCAGTGGTCGTTCCAGTACTGGTACCGTGACACCTCCGGCAGCGGCGCCGTTTCGAACTTCTCGAACGCCCGCCGCGTGCTGTTCTACTGATGCCGACCCGCTTGCCGGGCGCCGC
>CAYOBN010000177.1:0-6180 GCA_964402175.1 uncultured Planctomycetaceae bacterium
GCGCCGGTGTCCGCCCGATCTGCGCGTGTGATAATCTACCGGTACCCGGTACGAGTTAGGGGTGTGGGCGCGCGCGCAGCGCGCGCACGCGCGCGCTCCGCGCGCGCGCCCTCTCACCGCCAACTCGTACCTGGTACCGTTCGATTCTCCGACGCCCACCCCCTCAAAGATCCGCCAACCAATCCGCCAACGCCGTGCCGTGATACTCCACCGGATTCATCGGCACCGTCCCGTGCGACCCGCGCCAATCCTCCGAGTCCAACACACACCGCGTCCCCGCCAACGGCGCCGCAGCCCAAGCCCGCAACGGCCCCGCCACCACCTTCACCCCCGCCACGATCCGCGACCCCTCGAGCTGGATGTACCGCAGATACTTCCGCTTCGACCGCCGGTGATCGGTGTCCAGACTCAACGTCGGATCCAAGACATGCGCATCGACCAGCCCCTCGGCCCGGTGCACCAACAACACGTAATCCGGCGTCAACTCCCCCACCGCCGCCGTGATCCCCCGCACCGGCGCCTTGCGCGACGCCAGCCGCGGCTCACATAGAAGCTCCAAGAACCGCGGCCCATCGCCAGAGCGCTCGAACTCGATCGCCCCCGACAACAACAGCGCCGGCAGCGGATCCGTCCGCGGCCGCCAGCCCGCAGCCTGCAGCCCTTCGACGAGCCGCCACCCGCACCACCGCTGGTACAGGTACGCCAGATCCACCCCGACCTCCGCGCGCCGCGCCAGATCCCGAGCGATCTCCGCCGCCGCCGCCCGCTGGTCCTCGAGCCCGAACCACAGGTCCCGCAGCGCCTTCCAAGACGCCCCGCGCGGAAACGGCGCCGGCAACCTCCACGACGCCACGATCCCGTGCCCCCCGAGGTCCACGAGCCGCTTGCGCAGCGCCCCGAGCGCCCCGTCCCCCGCGCGCAGTTGCCGATCGAACTCACCGATGCGCGCGATGTCGCGCATCCCGTACACACTGCGCGCCCCGCGGAACGCCACCGCTTCGTTGATGGCTTCGTCGATGCCGGACAAATGCTCGGCGATCCGCCCGCGGTACGCCTCGACGAGCGCCAACAGCCACGCCACCGCCGCCCGCGGCGGCCGCCCCGCCGAAGTCCAGCTCGTCCACGTGCGCGGCATCGCCGGCGCCGCGACCGCATACGGCGTGCCCGCCGCGCTCGCGTAATCCGCCGCGCGCCGCGAAGGCAACGCCCTGCGCGGCACCGCGAGGTGCTGCATGAACTCCTGGCCACCGATCGGGTCCGCCTCGAGCTCTTCGAGCGCGATCGGCGTATGCCGCGCAACCGCCGCCGCCCCGCGCAGCGCGAGCCCCAGCGGCCCGAGCGGCGCGCCCGCGCCCGCGCCCGCGCCGACCTGCCCGCCGTCGTACGCGTAACGATCGAGCAGGTGCGCGCACACCTGCAGCAGGTCGTGCCGCAGCGCCTCCTCGAGCTCGCGCCTCTGTTTCATGGCCGTCACGCCTGGACGACGTCGCGCCCGGCATCCAGCTCTTCCTTGCAAGCCGCGATCCACGCCGCGCAGCGCGGCAGCTTGCCGTCGAGCCCGTCCGCCCACTGCACGAGCTGGTGCAACAGCCCCGCATCCGACGCGTCGTGCGCGAGCAGCCGCAGCTTGCTCAGCACCTGCTGCAGCAGCACGAGGTCCAGGATCACCGCCTGATCCAACGCAACATCCAACCCGAGCGCCCGCTCGAGCGCCCGCGCCGTGCGGATCGAGAACGGCGACCCCTTGGGCCGCAGCAAGAAGTCCAAATCCGCGATCGCCGCCACACTCGCGTCTTCGAGCGGCAGCGCCACGCGCTTCAGCGCCTCTTTGGCGGTCAACTCCAACGTGATCACCGCAGCCCGGTCCAGCACCCGCGGCGACAGCGGCCGCGTGGTGTGGTCGGCGTTGACCGTCGCGACGAAGCGCACGGCGGGCGACAACAGGACCTCGCGCTCTTCCCCGGGCGCAGCCCCGGCCAACACGATCTTGCGGTCCGCTTCGTCGTCGTACTGCGAGACCGCCAGCACATCCGCCAGCCAGTACTCCGGCTGGCTCAGGTTGAACTCCTCGAACACGACGAGCCGCGCGCGTTTGTCGCCGCTGCGCCAGGCCGCGGCGGCGCGGAACAGGAACTCCGTGAACGGCGTGCGCTCGAAGCGCCCGTGGATCGGGTTGACGTACCCCAGCAAGTCCTCGCGCCCGCGCCACGTCGCGGCGACCGGCACGATCAGCGACCGCTCGCGCGCCGGATCGTCCAGGAGGCGCAGCGCGAGGTGGCTCTTGCCGACGCCCGGGTCCCCGCGCAGGACCACCAGGTCCTTGGTGCGCGTCGCGATGTCCAGCTCCAGCGCGCGGTCCGCGCCGTACGCCTCGACGATCCAGGCGCGCGCCTTCGTGTCGATCAGCGGCGGCAGGGCCGGAGTGCGCGGCGCAGCGACCGACGGCTTCGGGGCGGCAGCGGGGGCCTCCTCCGCCGGAGCCACCGCGGCCACCGGCGCCTTGACCACCGCTGCAGCCAGCTCGGACAGCTCCTTCAGGGGCTTGTTGCCCGGAGTGACACGCACCGCGGGCCCGCTGGCCGCGGACGTCCGGACGACGCTCGTCTGGTTGAAGCGCTCGAGCAGCAGCTCGGCCTTGCGCTGGGCCACCTTGATCCACTTCGCATACCCAGAACGGAAGTTCTCGAAGCGCTTGCGATCCGCCGCGTCCGGCCACGGCACGCTGGAGGTCGAGATCTCCTCGAGCGCGCGCTCGACATCCCGCGCGTCGAGCTCCGTCAGGTACTGCCCCCCGATGCGGTCGAAGCGCGGCCGCGCGACGTTGGCGTGGTTGAAGCGCGCCCAGCCGTCGGAATAGGGCTTCACGAGCCACTGGGTGCGGTGGCGGACCTCTTTCTTCTCGACCTCTTTGACGCGGTAGACCCCGAAGAGGACCTCCGTCTGCTGGCTGGCGCTGTCCGGGATGCCCCGGGGCCCGACGGTGCGCAGGCCCCAGAAGAAGAGGATCTGGTCGTCGAGGGCGTGGGGTTCCTTGTCCAGCAACCAGCTCGCCCCCGTGCCGTCGATCACGAACCGGGGCGCGGCCGGATCGAACGTGTGCAGGTGGAAGCAGCGCGGGTCCCCGGCGGCGCAGAAGGTCGTCCGGAAGTCCTGCTCGGCCAGGCAGTTCCACTGCTCGGCGTTGGCACAGATCACCCCGTTCCAGCCGTCCCGATGGTGGTTGATCCGACAGGTCAGGCTATTGCCAGGTGTGAGGGTGAGTTGCATCCAGTTGAGACTAGCACCCCGCGGGCGCCGGGGCGAGCCCCCGGGTGCCAAGGCGAGACAACCCGCGAAGAGCGGATGAAAATTCCATGGGGAGCGCGCGCGGGCGCCCGGGAACCTCTATCATGCCGGGAGCTTGCAGTCCGCGGGCCCCGGCCCGGACGTGCCCCGCACCCCGCGGGGTGCTTGCGGTCCTCGTCATGGCCCGGACGACCTCGCCTCGTCACCTCGAACCTCCACTCGCTCCCATGTCCCTGATCTCTCGCACGCTCTTCGGAACCGCAGCGCTCGCCGCTGTGGCCGGCGCGCAGACGCCGCAGCCGTCGACCCTGACGGTCCCGGCGCCGATCCACGCCGGCACCTTCCACGCCGCCACCGGCACGTTCCAGCCCTCGACCGAGTTCATCGGTGTCGCCGACGGCTCGACCGGGGCGATCTTCAAGAGCAATTACTACACCGCCCGGTTCTACGACATCTCGGACGGCACGGTGATCTACGACGAGGGTCGCTTGCCCAGCACGACGTCCCCCTCGCCCGTGGGCCTGGCGAACAGCTACCGCGTGACCGGCATCCAGCTCGCCTACGCGACGGACTCGCTGGACCCGGTCAGCATGCGCGTGCGCTTCTGGCACTCGTACGATGCGTGCTCGGACCCGAGCACCCTGCCGGCGCCGATCGCAGACCTCGTGCTGACGAACATGCCCGGCACGATCCAGGCCGGCGCGTTCACGCCGTACACGTTCGACATCGACATGACGAGCCGCGAGTTCTGCATCCTCGCGGACGGCGACGGCATCTACGACTCGGGTGACGGTGCGGACCGCTTCGGCTTCGCGATCGAGGTCCTGGACGCCGGCAACGGCACTGAGACCGGCCCGATCGTGGGCCTGCGCCCGGGCACCTTCGCGCCGACCGGCGCGGGCACGGTGTTCCTGAACCCGGGTGTGTCCGTGGCCTCGGGCCTCGGCGCCGCCGACCAGTGGTACGACGTCGAGCCGCCGACCGGCGCGCCGTTCGGCTTCACGACCAGCCTGCCGGCGTCGTTCATCGACATCTCGGGCACGGGCACGGCCCTCAACCTGGGTGACGACGGCGAAGCGAACGTGACGATGACCGCGGGCAACGCGGTGTTCGCCCCGGGCACGATCCGCGTCGGTGCGAACGGTGGCATCCGCTTCGCGGGCGCCGGCTCGAACCTTGGCTGGACCAACACGACCCTGCCGCAGGCCTCAGACTCGGGTGGCTCGGCGTGCTTCGGCGGCAGCCAGACGCTGCTCGCGTACTGGGACGACCTGCTGACCTCGTCGACGCTGTCCGGCACGAACGGCAACGTCTACTGGCAGGAGATCGGCGGCACGATGATCTTGCAGTGGAACAACGTGACGTTCTTCGGCACGGGCGGCGCAGAGCGCCTGACGTTCCAGGTCCAGATCCCCAGCACGGGCCCCGCCGCCGCGCAGATCATCTACAGCGACGTCGAGGACCCGCTCCCGTTCGGCGGCGCCAGCGCCACGATCGGCTACCAGGCCGGTGGAGTTGCGACGACCCAGCAGTTCAGCTTCAACACCGCGAACGCCGTGTCGAACGGCACGGTCCTCTCGCTGCTGACCCCGCCGGTCCCCGGCGCCGAGAACTGCTACAACTGGGGCGGCTACGAGCCCCTGACGAACAACCCGGCCTTCGGCTCGTTCTGGCTCGTCCTCGAGTCCGACCTGGGCATCAACTGCACGGGTTGCGACAACGACATCGATGACGCCCTCGAGCAGAACGACTCGTGCGCCAACGCGATCCCGGTCGCGGTCCCGTCGGTCATCACGAACCTGGTCGCGGACAACGCGGACGAGGACTGGTACCTGTTCGGCGTCCCGGCCAACACGGCCCTGACGGCGCGCATCGACTTCCTGCACGCCCAGGCCGACCTCGACCTGTTCCTGCTCGCGGACGACTGCTCGACGGTCCTCGCCACCTCGGAGAGCGTCACGAACAGCGAGACGGTCACCTTCTTCAACTGCGGCCTGACCCCGGTCAACGTGCGCCTGCGCGTGTTCGAGTTCGGCTTCAACGCGTGCGGTGACTACAGCCTCACGACGACGCTCGACACGAGCTGCGACATCGACGACCTGCTCGAGGACAACGACTCGTGCGGCCAAGCGTTCCCGCTGTCGCTCGGCTTCACGCCGAACATGCGCATCAAGGCCTGCGACGAGGACTACTACTCCCTCGACGCCGACCCGGGCGAGACGCTGAACCTCGGCATCTTCTTCCAGGACGCGATCGCGGACCTCGACCTGTTCCTGTACCAGGCGGGCGGCAACTGCGGCACGCCGGCGGGTCTCCTGACCTTCTCGAACAGCACCACGAACGACGAGTTCCTCACCTGGACCAACACCACCGGCCAGGTCCAGAACTACGTCCTCTTCGTGGACTTCGCGGCCCCGGGCACGGCGAACTGCGCGAACTACCAGATCGCGTACACCCGCGTCCCGAGCACCGAGGTCGGCTTCCAGTTCTGCACCGCGGTGCTGAACTCGACCAACCGCGGCGCCCACATCTTCGCGACGGGCAGCGATGTCCGTGCGAACAACGACCTGACGCTCGGCTGCACCTTCCTGCCGAACAACTCGAACGGCTACTTCCTGAACTCGCTGACGAACATCTTCCTGGCGAACCCGGGTGGCAGCCTCGGCAACCTCTGCATCGCGGGCGTCGCGGTCGGCCGCTTCAACGGCAACGTCCTGAACTCGGGCGCCACCGGCCAAGTCGCCCTGCCGATCGACCTCTCGGCGATCCCGCGCCCGAGCGGCACGGTCTCCGTGATGCCGGGCCAGACCTGGTACTTCCAGTACTGGTACCGCGACGTGGTGGGCGGCAGCTCGGTCTCCAACCTGTCGGACGCCGTCGGCATCCTGTTCCTGT
>CAYOBN010000178.1:0-6164 GCA_964402175.1 uncultured Planctomycetaceae bacterium
TCGTCGACACGCACGAGCGAGCAGCCCGCGCAATCCGCGTCGAGGACCGCCATCGGACCGAACGCACCGCCGCCGAGCGACTCGAACGAGGCGAGCTGGTTGTCCGCCGCCGAAGCCGCGAAGGCCTCTTCGTCACCGTCGCCATCGAGGTCACCCGCCGCGACGTCGCGCACACTGCGCGTGAACGCGCCGAGGGTCTGCACCGCTCCGAAGAACGGCGCGCCGCCGGTGTTCCGGTGCCATCCGAGCGAGTACACGTTCGCCGCCGTCAGCACATCGACGCGGCCATCTCCGTCGATGTCGCCGACCGCGAGCCCGGGGGACGTCGTCTCGCCTACGATCGTGCGCGGTGCGGCGAACGATGGCCCCGCGAGGCGCTCGTACCAGACGACACCCGCGAGGTGGTTGTGGGCGACGACGAGGTCGAGGTCCGAGTCGAGGTCCACATCCGCGAAGTGGAACCGCCAGGGCCGCACCAGCGTCGCCAGGACCTGCGCGGGACCGAAGGCCGCGGCGCCGTTGTTCGCGAACCAGACGATCCGATCGGAGCCCTCCGCCGCGGCCACGACATCGGCGTCTCCGTCACCGTCGAGGTCCAGGACGGCGATGTCGCTCACGCGCTCGAGGCCCCCCCCGAGGTCCGAGCCGAGACCGAACGCGAGCGCCCCCTGATTCGAGAGCCACGTCACGCGCTCGTTCAGAGGCGAACCGAACACGATGTCGAGGGTGAGGTCCCCGTTCACATCGGCGAGCTCGACGGCGTACACCTCCTCGTCGGGCGCGCTCACGAGCGCGGGCTGTGCAAACGTCCCCGCGCCGAGGTTCTCCTGGACGTAGACCCCGCCGATGAGGAGTCCGTACACGATGTCGGAGTCGCCGTCCCCGTCGAGGTCCGCCGCAGCGATCGTGCCGCGCAGCGGGAACCTCGCAAAGCCGGGACCGAAGTTGGCGAGGGGCTGCGGCGGTGCAAAGCTGCCGCCCCCGACACCGCGCAGCCACCGCACGACCCCGTTGTCGGTGGCCCGCAGCACGTCCATGATCCCGTCCCCGTCGAGGTCGAACGGGAAGACCGCGCTCGGCACCTGTCCGCTGCTGATCACACGCCGCGCGCCGAAGCCCCCGAGCCCATCGTTCTCGAACCAAGCATCGAGCGCGAGGAACTGCGAGGTCGACACCGCGTCGAGGTCCCCGTCTCCGTCCATATCCGCGAGCAACGCGTCGAGCGTGGTGGGCATCGCCTGCGTGAGCTCGCGCGGTGCGGAGAACTGGGCCAGGGTCGAGGGCGCCAGCACCAATGCAGTGAGGATCGACCACGGGTGACGTCTCAGGGTGTTGCTGTGAATGTCCATAGGAGCTCGCTGTGCTTTGGTTTGGAATGCATGGTGCCCGAGGAGGCCCGTTCCGTGTCCGGTCGGGTCGATGACAAGCGCAGGTCCCCGCCTGGGGCGCGACCCGAGGCCTTCGAGCGATCTTTGAGACTCGAGCCGGCCTGCTGGCGGTTCCTACCAGGGTGTCGATTCCGTCGACGCACCCGTCCTGTGACCGGTGCAGGGCTTCCGCGGAGCCCCCTGGTCCTCCCATGGGGAGTCGCGAAGGCCCGGGAGTCGAAGCGCGCCCCCCCCGGGGCACGTGCGAGCGCGTGGACGGCGCGTCGAAGTCCCTCTCCCCTGGTAGCTTGGGGGCCCGGGCGCGGGGCTCCGCCGTCGACACGGACCGCACCTGTGTTCGGGCATGCCATGACCAGCCCCGCGGTGAAGGGCTGACCCACCCCATCCATGCTCAGAGCTCGAATCCACCCGCTCCGTCTCTCCGGGGTCTTCGTTGCAGTGCTCTCGACGGCTGCGGCGTTTGTCGTCGCGCCGAGCGCGCAGCCGGGGGTGCGGGCACCTCGGGGCGACGGGTCGTCCGAAGGGCCTCGGGACAGACCGGACTTCGCGGCCGCAAGGGCCGAGGGCTTGCGGCGCTCCGCGTACCTGACGGAGGCCGGAGCGCCGTCCGAGGCGGTCACACCGAAGGGCACACGCGACACATACAGGAACGAGCTCGAGCCGCTGCTGCGCGCGGCGTGTTACCGCTGCCACGGCCCCGAAAAACAAAAAGGGAGCGTGCGCATCGACACGCTCGACCCCGACCTCGCGGGCGGCGACGACGCGGACTGGTGGGTCGACGTGCTCGAGGTGGTGGCCAACGGGGACATGCCGCCCGCCGGTGAAGAGGCCCTCGCCGACGCGGACCGCGCGCGGATCGTCGAGTGGCTCACGGCGGAGCTGCACGCGGCCGCCACGGCGCGGCGCGCGGCCCAGGAGCACTCGCCCTTCCGCCGGCTGTCGCGCTACGAGTACAGCCACATGCTGCAGGACCTGCTCGGTCTGCCGAACGAGTTCGGCGACGAGCTCCCGCCCGATCCGATCTCCGAGGCTGGCTTCGAGAACAGCGCGGACGTCCTGCACCTCTCGACGTCGCAGCTCCAGGCCTACCTCGAGTCCAACCGCGCCGCGCTGCGCGAGGCCGCCGCGCTCGGCCCGCGCCCCGAGCCGCTCTACTGGAGCGTCTCGATGGACGCCGCCGCAGCCGCCGAATGGCCGCGTTTGTCTCGGCAGCTCGAGGAGCTGCGCAAGCGGCACGCAGAGGCGCCCGAGACGCTCGCAGCCGAGGTCGCGGCGCAGCTCGCACGCAACGCGCGCCGCCCTGGCGGTGTCCACTTCGAAGATCGCTCGAACCAGCGCGCCGAAGGACGCTTCGTCGGAGCGACGTGGGGCTACGACGGCGCCAAGCGCGCGTTTGCACCCAGCTCGGAGCCCCCCGGCCCCCTCGCGGACGCCACGTGTGTCGCCGTGTTGCCCGCCGACGGCGGGTTGATCGTCGAGCTGGGTGATCGGCTCCCCGAGCGAGGCTGGATGCGGGTGCGTGTGCGCGCGGCGCGTGCGTCGGCGGAGGACACGCGGCCTGTGAGCCTGCGGCTCCTGTTCGGCTGGCAGGCGAGCAACGACTCCAATGCGGTCTTCCCGGTGAGCGAGGCCGACATCGCGGTGGACGCCCCACCGGACGCCCCAGAGGACTACACGTTCGACATTCCGATGTGCCGCGCGACGCCGCGGAACCTCGCGCGGGGCGTGAACCGGATGGGCGATCTGCCGAGCCCGTCCGAGTACATCAAACTGCTCAACGCTTCGCTCGCGGGCCGCGCCCTCCACATCCACCACGTCGAGGTGATCGCGCCCCTGGTCGAGGTCTGGCCGCCCGAGTCCCACACGCGGCTCTTCCCGAAAGGCACGGAGACGATCGACGAGGACCTCCGCGCGCAGGAGCTGCTCGAGGCGTTCATGGCGCGCGCCTGGCGCCGTCCGGCGTCCGCCGACGAGGTCGCGCGCAAGGTCCAGCTCTTCCGCAGCCTGCGCGCCGAGTTCGGCACCTTCGAAGAGGCGCTCATCGAGGTGTTCGCCGTGGTGCTGACCTCGCCGAACTTCCTCTACGTCGCGTCGCAGACCCCCGAAGGCGCCCCCGATGCCGCTCTCGACGCCCACGCGCTGGCGACACGGCTCGCGCTGTTCCTCTGGTGCAGCAGCCCGGACGAGGGCCTCCTCGCCCATGCAAACAAAGGCACGCTGCAGCGGCCAGAGGTCCTGGCCGCTGAGGTCGACCGGATGTTGGCGGATCCGCGCGCGCGTCGTCTGTCGCGGACGTTTGTCGGTCAGTGGCTCGACCTCGGGCTCATGGAGAAGCTGCGCGTCGACCGCAAGGTGTACCCCGGGTTCGACGACCGACTGCGGGCCGCGCTCGTCGAGGAGCCCGTCGCGTTCTTCGACGAGCTCTTGCGCCGCGACGCCAGTGTGCTGGAGCTCGTGCACTCCGACTTCACGATGGTCGACGAGCGGCTCGCCGCGCACTACGGCATCCAAGGTGTGACGGGGAACGAGTTCCGTCCGGTGACGCTCGACCCGGCGCTCGGGCGAGGCGGGCTGCTCGTGCAGGCCGGGCCGCTCGCGATGAACTCGGACGGCACCGATTCGCACCCGCTGAAGCGCGGCGTCTGGCTCTTGAAACACATCCTCGACGACCCGCCGCCGCCGCCGCCGCCCGCAGTCCCGACGATCGACCTCGCGGACCCGGAGGTGCTGAAGATGACGCTGAAGGAGCGCATCGAGGACCACCGCAACGACCCGGCGTGTCACTCGTGCCACGCGAAGATCGATCCCTGGGGCATCGCCTTCGAGGAGTTCGACGCGGTCGGGCGGCGGCGCACGCAGGCGGGCGGACGCCCCGTCGACGCAGCCAGCGCCCTGCCGAGCGGTCAGGTCCTCGACGGCGCAGACGGCTTGAAGGCCTTCCTCCTCGCGAACCGCCAGGACCAGCTCGTGCGGGCCCTGACGCAGAAGCTCGCGACCTTCGCGCTCGGTCGCCCTCTGGGACTCGGAGACCGGGCACACCTCGATCGGATCGCCCGCGAGGCCAGGCGGAATGGCGACGGGCTGGCTACGCTGGTCAAAGCGATCGCGACGAGCGATCTGTTCCGGAGCCCCTGAGCCCTGACGCTGCTCCCCACAGAGGACCCCGATGAAGACCCGTCCGCCCGTCGACATGGCCACGATCGATCGTCGCCGCTTCCTGCGGGGCTCTGCGTTTGCGCTGGCCCTGCCCTGGCTGGAGACCGTCGCGGCCGCTTGGCCGACGAGCCGTGAGCCCGACGCCGCCGAAGGGCGTCGGCGTCGCCTCGCCTGTGTGTACTTCCCCGACGGCGTGCCGATGCCCTTGCGCGAGGACCCGGCCTTCGAGGACTGGTCCTGGTTCCCCCACGGGAGCGGCAAGGACTTCCGCTTCACGAAGTGCCTCGAGCCGCTCGAGCCGCTGCGCGACCAACTGACGGTCTATTCGGGCCTCTCGCACCCGCTCGTGCGCAACGTCCACGGGCATTCGAACGCCGACCAGTTCCTCACCGGAGGCCCGACCGGGGCCAAGGGGGAGTACCGCAACACGGTCTCGCTGGACCAGGTCTATGCGGCGCATGTCGGCGAGCAGACGCGCCACGCTGCGCTCGTACTCTCGACGGACGGAGGCACCGGCACGCCGCGCGGCGCGCACACGCTGTCGTTCACGCGGACCGGGCGCGCCATCCCGGCCGAGCACCGGCCCAAGCGGGTCTTCGACGCCCTCTTCGTCAAGACCGACAGCGCCGCCGCGCAGCGGCTCGCTCTGAGCCGGAGCGCGCTCGACGACTTGATGGAGGACGCACGCAACCTGCGGACGACGTTGTCCAGCCAGGACCGCGAGACCCTCGACGAGTACCTCGACGCCGTCCGCGCGGCCGAAGTGAAGGTCGAGAAAGCGGCGCGCTGGGCGAACATCCCGCTGCCCGTCATCGCCGCGGATCACCTGAAGCTCGAAGTCACGCCCGACGAGCCGCGGCTCTACGTGCAGACGATGTACGAGCTCATCTACCTGGCGTTCCGCACGGACAGCACACGCGTGGCGACGTACCAGCTCGGCCGCGAGAACGGGATCGGGCGCAGCGACATCCTCGCGCGCGCCGTCGGGTTCCCGCTGAGCCACCAGCTCTCGCACGACACCAAGGAGCCGGGCGGCTGGGAGAAGTTCGGCATCTACTGCCGCTTCCTCGCCGAGGAGTTCGGCCGCTTCGCCGCGCGCCTCGCTGCGACCCCCGAGCCGGGAGGCGAAGGCACCATGCTCGACCACTCGCTGCTCCTCTTCGGCTCGGCCTCCAGCGCGTTCCACCTCTCACGCAACTACCCCCTGGTCCTCGCCGGCGGCAAGGACATGGGCTTCGAACACGGCCGCTTCGTGGACCTCGTCGGCGACCGCGCCTTCGGCGGCTCGTGGAGCGGCGGCCAGGAGCCGTGGCAGCGCGAGTTCGACTACGAAGACACGAACCTCGCCGACCTCTACCTGCTCATGCTGCGCCGCCTGGGCGTCGCTGCGGAGAGCTTTGCGGACAGCTCCACGCCGCTCGCGAGCGTCTGAGCCCGTGTCGGCATGATCCCGAGCGAAGGCGATCGCTCGCCGCGGTCAGCGATCAGAGAGCAAGCCCCCCCACTCTCCTGAGTACGCCATGACCTGCCGCATCCTCGCCACCTTGGCCCTCGTCTCCGCTTCGCCGAGCGACGCGCGGGCGCAGAACATCGTCTGGTTCCAGTCCGTCCCCGTGGCGT
>CAYOBN010000179.1:0-2833 GCA_964402175.1 uncultured Planctomycetaceae bacterium
GTGCGCCTGCGGGCGCTCCACCGCAAACTCGTACTTGGTACCGTTCGATTCCTACAACCGCAGCCGGGCATCGCGCCCCCCCCGCACCGCCGCAACCCGTTCGAAGCCAGCGAACGCAGCCCCCGCATCGCACAGCCCCCCAACAGCCGCGCCGCCTCGCAGCAACCGCGAGCCCCCATGGCTTGGTACCGTGTCCCGCCCATGGAGACCCCGCCCACGTTGGACCTGAGCTGGCGGGCGACGCTCGCGCGCGCGGGTCGGTCTGCTGAGTCCGCCGTGCGCCATCCGCGGCTGGCGCTCGCCGGGGTGGCGTACCAAGCGCTCGCCCTGGGTTGGACGCTCGGGCTCGCGGCGGCGCTCGCCGTGGCGGCGGCCCTCGAGCCGAGCCTCGGTGCGGCGGGCGCGGAGCTCTCGCTGGCGGAGGCGGGCGCGGCCCTCGATCGGCTCGGGTTGATGGACGCGCGCGCCCTCATCCGAGCGTTCAGCGAGCGCTCGTGGAGCATCCCGAGCGCCCTGCTGGCCATCGTCGCCCTGCGCCTCGCACCGGGCCTCGCGCGCGCCCTCGCACGCCGCCAGTACCAGGACGCGCTGGGGCTCGGGCGCGGGGCGGGCCGCTCGGTCGCCGCGCTCTGGACGCAGCTCGTCCTGACGATGTTCGCGGTGAGCGGGCTCGTGCTCGGGACAGCGCTCCTCGCGCTCGATGTCGTCGACCGCGATGCGTCGGCGGCGCTCGGGAAGATCGGCCTCGGCCTCGCCCTCGCGTTCCTGGCGGTCTACGGGGCGACCCTGGGCGCCCTCTACCACCTGTCCGTGGCGAGCCTCGTGCGCCACAGCCGAGGCGCGGGGAGCGCGCTCCTGCACGCCTGGCGCCTCGTGCGCAACCGGCCGGCCGCGGCCTCGCGCGCGATCCTCGTCGAGGGCGCGCTCGTGCACGGCCTCGGCTCGCTGGCCGCGCTGCTCGACATCGGCTGGGTCGCGATCGTCGTGTTGATGGCGGCCACCGGCGGCGCGCGGGCGCACTTCTGGGCGGAGAGCTACACCGCGCTCGGAGGCGTCGAGCCCATCGGCGACGAAGATGGGCCGCCGTCGCGCGCCTTGACCCAGGGGCAGGCCTGATCCCCCGAGTCGCCTGCCTGAAAGACACCGGGGCGCCGACCTTGCGGTCCGCGCCCCGGCGTGGAGAGTGGTGAGTGCGCTTGGGATCGAACCAAGGACCTACTGGTTAAAAGCCAGTTGCTCTACCGGCTGAGCTACGCACCCACGGTGCCCCGCGTGAGCGGGGCGAGGGCGGAGAGTGTAGCGGCCTGATCCGGCGGTGCAAGCACCGAAGCCCGAGAAAAAATCCCCGGGCCGCCAGGGGACCGCCGCGTCACTCCTCCATGATCTCGCGCGTCTTGCGGTCCTGGACTTCGCTGAGGATGCCCTCGTAGTCCTTGAGGGTCTTCTGGATCCCCTCCTGGAGGCGCTTGTGCTCGTCTTCGGTGCAGCCGCCCGCTTTGAGTAAGGCGTCCGCTTCGCGGTTCACGTCGCGGCGGATATTGCGCAGCGCGACGCGGCCCTCTTCGACGAGGTCCTTGGCCTTCGCGGCGTACTTCTTGCGCTGCTCGCCGGAGAGCGGCGGCATCGTGAGGCGGATGACCTTGCCGTCGTTCTCGGGGGAGATGCCGATGTCCGACTTCTGGATGGCCTTGTCGATCTCCTTCAACGACGACATGTCGAAGGGTTTGATGAGGAGCTGGCGCGCTTCGGGCACGGAGATTTGCGCCATCTGGGCCAGCGGCGTCGGCGTGCCGTAGTAGTCGACGCGGATGTGCTCGACGAGGCTCGCCGAGGCGCGCGACGTGCGGATGTTCTTCAACAGGTCGCGGGTGTGCCCGACGGCCCGGTCCATCTTGGCCTTCGTGTCGGTGATGAGTGCGTGGTCCGCCATGGCTCGCTCCTTGGAGAAAAAAACGCGGCACCCGGCCGCCGGTGTTCAGCGCCCCGTGACGAGGGTCCCGATGGACTCGCCGCGCACGACGCGCTCGAGGTTCCCGTCCGCGAACAGGTCGAAGACGACGATAGGTAGCTGGTTCTCGCGGCACAGCGTGAACGCGGTGCCGTCCATGACCGCGAGCTTCTTCTCGATCGCTTCGTCGAACGAGATGCGCTCGTAGCGCGTGGCCTTGGGGTCCTTGCGCGGATCGGCCGTGTAGATGCCGTCGACCTTGGTCGCCTTCAAGAACACCTCGCACCCGAGCTCGCTGGCGCGCAGCGCAGCCGCGGTGTCGGTCGTGAAGAACGGGTTGCCCGTGCCCGCTGCGAGCAGCACGACGCGGCCCTTCTGCAGGTGGCGCTCGGCGCGCCGCCGCACGAACGGTTCGGCGACCGCGCGGATCTCGAGCGCGCTCATCACCCGCGTCTCGACGCCCTGCTGCTCGATCGCGTCGGAGAGCGCGAGCGCATTGATGACGGTGCCCAGCATGCCCATGTAATCGGCGTTGGCACGGTGGCCGCCGAGCTGGCTGAACTGCGCGCCGCGCAGGATGTTGCCACCCCCGCAGACGAGCGCGAGCTCGACACCGAGGCCGACGACCCGCGCCACTTGGCGCGCGACGCCCTGGATCTGATCGGGATCGATCCCGTGGCCGCGCTCGCCGTCACCGAGCGCCTCACCGGACATCTTCAAGAGCACGCGGCGGTACACCATGGGGCGTCGAGTGTAACGCCCGGGGCCCCTGGGAACGAAGCCCCAAAATGCAGGGGGGCGGGGGGGGGCCAGGGACCCCCCCCCCCCGACGCACACCGCGGGGGGGGCGCCCCCCCCCCCCCCGGGGAGCGGCCGGAGACCCCC
>CAYOBN010000179.1:2843-6051 GCA_964402175.1 uncultured Planctomycetaceae bacterium
AACTGGGGTGTTCTTGTTTTACCCGGGGGCCCCCTGGCAAACTCGCCCAAAAGTGCGGGGGGGCGGGGGCCCGCCTGCCCCCCCGCCCCCCTGCGTCACGCGGAGCGGCGTCCGCTCAGCCCCCGAGCTGGAAGCGGCGGAAGCCCGCCACGACCGAGCCCTTGCCGAGGGCCGCTTCGACCGCCTTGGCGACCGTCGACTTGTCGTCGTGGATCCACGCCTGACCGACCAGGGTGTTCTCCGCGAGGAACTTCGACACGGCGCCCGTGATGATCTTCTCGAGGTGCTCGGCCGGCTTGCCGGCGTTGCGCTCGCGGGCGATCTCGCGCTCGCGCTCGACGAGGGCCGGGTCGATGCCGTCGGCGTTCAGCGCCGCCGGGTTGTACACGACGACCTGCATGCAGAGCGCCTTCAGCGTCGGCTCGGCTTTCGCTTTGTCCGCGCCCGTCTGCACGTGCACGAGCGCGCCCTTCATGTTGTCGTGGTGGACGTACGCGCCGATCTGGCTGTCCCCCGCGGCGAACACGGCGACGTCCGCGATCTGCATGTTCTCACCGAGCTTGCCGATGAGCGCCTGCAGGGCGTCGTTGACGGTGCCGCCGTTGCCGTGGGACCACGGCTGGGCCAGCATCTCCGCCGCGTTCTTCGGCGCGTGCTGGAACGCGTGCGCCGCGAGCGCCTTCAGGAACGCGTTGAAGTCGTCGGTGTTCGCGACGAAGTCCGTCTCGCAAGCGAGCGCGACCATCGCGCCCTTGCGGCCGTCCTCCGACACGTGGGCCGCGAGCCGGCCTTGACCGGTCGCGCGCCCTTCTTTCTTCGCCGCGGCCTTGAGGCCCCGCTTGCGCAGCTCGTCGAACGCGGCCTCCATGTCGCCGCCGGTCGCTTCGAGCGCCTTCTTGCAGTCCATCATCGCGGCGCCGCTGCGATCGCGGAGCTCGCGCACCATTCCGGCTGTGATTTCGGCCATGTGGGTCGTCGCCTCGAGGTTCGGGGTAGAGAGGTGGGATCAGGCGCCTTCGCCGGAACCGGCCTCGGGAGCCGAACCAGCCGCCGGAGCGACCGGACGCGGCGGGAGGCGGTTGCCCATCGTCGGGCGCACGTCGTCACCCGGCATGACATCGTCCGAGCGGCGCTCGGCCGAGCCCATCGCGCGCAGGTGATCGGTGTGCTGGTGCCAGCCCTCGCCGACCGAGTCCGCGAGTTGGTCGATCAGGAGACGCACCGACTTCAGCGCGTCGTCGTTGCCCGGGATCACGATGTCGACGGTCGACGGGTCGCAGTCCGTGTCGAGGATGCCGATGACGACGACGCCCATCTTGCGGGCCTCGCGCACGGCGTTCAGCTCGCGGCTCGGGTCGATCACGACCATCGCGCCCGGCATGCGGTCCATCTCGCGGATGCCGCCGAGGTTGCGCGTGATCTTGCGGCGCTCGCGGTTGATCGTCGAGAGCTCCTTCTTCGTCAGCTTCTGGTCCGCGGCGGCCTTCTCGTCGATGGCCTCGAGGTGCTCGAGGCGCTTGAGGCGGCTGCGGATGACGCTGAAGTTCGTCAGCGTGCCGCCGATCCAGCGCTCGGTGACGATCGGCATGCCCGTGCGCGCACCGGCGTCGGCGACGACACCTTTGACTTGGCGCTTGGTGCCGACCCAGAGGACCGACTGGCCCTCGGACGCGATGCGGAGGAGGAGGTTCTTGGCGCGCAGGAGGCCGCGCAGGGTCTGGCGCAGGTCGATGACGTGGATCAGGCCCCGACGGCCGTGGATGTACGGGGCCATCTTCGGATTCCACCGCGACACGCGGCATCCGAAGTGCACGCCAGCGTCGATGAGCTGCTGGACGTCGATGTTGGACATGGGTGAATGGGGACCCGGCTGTGAGAGAGGAGCACGCAGTGCCTCGGCCCCGGTGGGTCCCGGTTGCTCGGGGCGGGCCGCTGCGTGGAAACGAGCCAAAGAGTCTACGGTCCGCCGCGCCGCTGTCAATCCGAGACGGGCCGCCCCAGATCGAGCCGCGGGGCCCCGTGGGAGGGCTCGGGACCGCACCTCACCCTCTCGACAGGGATAGACTCCGGCACGGGCGCATGGAACGCGCCCGCTCGCCCGTGTCCGTGCCCAACACCCCCGCGCCTTCGACCTCCGGTGTCCCTGCCCCGACACCGGTCAGCCTCCTGCTCGCCGACCATCGCGGGCTCGGGCTCGCTGCGCTCGCGCCGGCCCTCGGGCGCCAGGGCTTCGCGGTCACCGCCTGCGAGACCGTCGCGGAGACCCGCGCCGCGCTGGCCCAGGGGCAGTTCAACCTGGTCCTCCTGGACCCGCTCGCGAGCGGCGGCGCGGAGGCCGAGCTCGTCGCGCGCACGGGCCCGCGGGCCCCGCGCGCGGTGCTGCTCGTGACGGGCACGGGGGCGTTGCCGGGGGCCGCGCGGCTGCCCGAATTGCGCGGCCTGCCGTTCGACCTCGTACGCCGCGACGCGGCCCTCGACGAGGTCGTTTGGCGCCTCGAGCGCCTCCTCGAACACAACCACCTGCGCGGCGAGCTCTCCCGGGTGCGCTACGAGGCCCACCACGACGACCGCACCGGCCTCCTCCGCCCCACGCCGTTCCAGCGCCGCGTGCGCGAGCACTTCTCGGCGGCCCAGCGCCACGGGCTGCCGCTCGCCCTCGTGCTGATCGACCTCGACCGCTTCGGCCGCGTCAACAAGGACTTCGACCACACGATCGGCGACGAGCTGATCGCGCGCACGGGCGCCGTCATCCAGCGCTGCCTGCGCGCCGAGGACGTCGCAGCGCGCCTCGGCGGGGACGAGTTCGCGGTGGTGTTGCCGTATACGCAGCCCGTGGACGCGGCGCATGTGATCCAGCGCCTCCTGGGTGAGATCCACGGCCTCTCGAGCGACGTGACCCGCCCCGACGGCACACACGCGCCGCTCGCGGTCTCGGGCAGCATCGGCTTCGAGACGTGCGACGGCCGGGACCTGGAGACCGCGGAGGTCCTGCGGCGCAACGCGGAAGCGGCGCTGCGGGCCGCGAAGGCGCGGGGCGGGAATACCGCGGTGTATTTCCGGTCGCTGGAGGGTTAGGGTCGCGAGCGGGGTCGGTCGCGTTGCCTGACTGCGCCGCTTCGAACGGTACCAGGTACGACTTGGCGGCGAGGTCGTGCGCGCAGAGCGCGCACGAGCGCGCGCTCCGCGCGCGCCCACGCCGCCCAGTCGT
>CAYOBN010000180.1:0-6019 GCA_964402175.1 uncultured Planctomycetaceae bacterium
GCCTCCCGCAGCAAGACGGGCAGAAGCCGCGCCCCTTACAGGAGAACGCGACCAGGTGGTCCAAGGCACAGTTCTGGCAGCGCACGCGCCAGAAGCCGTGAGCGAGGTCGCCGCAGGTGATCGCGCCACGTAGCTCGCGCTCGACGTGGGCCGGCAGGGTCCGGCCTCCGTGTGTATCGACGAAGCGCGCGAGGAAGGTCTCGAGGTGCTCGCGCAGAACTCGATTGATGACGCTGCGCGACGGATCGCGCCGCACGACGTCGGTCGAGATGGGCGCGTGGTCGCCCGCGGCCCCCAAGGGGCGGCCGACCCAGCACCGGCTTGTCGTCTCCAACCCGATCGAGACCGCACGCGGGGATGCGCGGTGTCACTCGGGCTCGTCGAATTTGCGCGCGGCGTCGCGCCCAGCGGCACGGCCCTGTGCACGGGTGCTGCATCGGGCGCTGCATCGGGCGTGGCCGCGCTCGTGACGAGCCCCTGGTCGGGTGACCACGCGTCGAACGACCCGAACGTCGTGACGGGGATCTTCTTCGCCAACCGCAAGGTGCGCACGGCGGACGGGGCGCCGTTCAGCGTGCTCGACATCGCGCCGACGGTGCTCGGCCTCGTCGGTGTGCCCGTGCCTTCGGACTTCGACCGCCCGACGCTCGTGCTGGAGTGACCCCCATGACTGGCCACCCCGAAGCGCTCTTCCCCAAGGACCTCGCCGCGCGGCTCGCCGCCGGTGAGACGTTTGTGCTGCTCGACGTGCGCGAGGCCGAGGAGCTCGCGATCTGCGCGCTGCCGGGGGTCACCCACGTGCCCCTCTCGGAGCTCGCGCTGCGCCACACCGAGCTCGACCCCGATGCGCCGACGGTCTGCATCTGCCACCACGGCGTGCGCAGCGCCCACGCGGCCGCGGGCCTCGCGCGCCTCGGGTTCGAGCGCCTCTACAACCTGGTCGGCGGGGTCGACCGGTGGGCGGCCGAGGTGGATCCGGGCATGGCGCGGTACTGACCGGCGCGGGCGCCCCGGGTGCTGTGGGGCGGGCGCCGCGTGCGACCTTCGGGCGCAGGTGGCGCCCGCGCTGCTTTTTTCACGGTCTTGACCCGTGGAACGCGCGGCCCGTGCGTACTCCCCTGTGAGCCGCGGGCGCGGCGTCCCCAGTGGGTTGTCCTCGCCCGCAGCAGTCTGAAAGCGAGACTCGCCGTTCGTGCCGACCCCGGCCGCGGCTGCCCCACGGCCCAGCGGCCGCGGACCTTCGGGCCCGCGTTCGTCAAGGTCCCGTGAGACCGGGCCGGAATCTGCCGGATCGGTGAAAGCAGCCGGGCCGTGGGACGACTCAACAGGTGGCGCCGGCGTCCGGGGGGATGGCCGGCGGCACCGAGGCGAGCAGGAGACCACCATGCGCAACCGTTTCACCCGCAATCCGCGATCCAAGGCCAGCGGCGAAGTCCGCTCCGGGGGCCGCGTCGTCGGCGCTGAAACGTGTTTCCACTGGTGCGACCCCGAGACGGGGGAACGACTCGAGGTCCATCTGGGGGTCTCCGACGCCCTTCGGCAGCGGCTCGCGGCGGCTGGTTTCCAGCCCGCCGCGGAGCCGACCGAAGGGCTGCTCGCTGGGGGAAGAGAGAGCGGCCGGCCCGGAGGTGATGCCGGGTCGGCTGCACCTGCCGCCTGAGGGCTGGCGGCGGTGACCAGGGCGCCGCGCCTTTGGACGCCCTGCTCGGATCGGCCGATTCGGTGGGCAAGGTTCGCGCGCAGCGAACGTACAAGTGAGGGATGCCCCTCCCTGTCCCCGGTCCGCGTGTGCGCGCGGTGGCCCTCGTCGCGCTGACGCTGCTGCTCGCGGCGGCCGCGGCGCTCTACGGCCGCGGCCTCGTGACCGACAACCGGGTCGAGACCTGGGCGACGTCGCTCGGACACGATCCGGCGTACACGCTGCTCCTCGAGCAGTTCGGCGGCGATGCGCTCGTCCTCGTGCGCGTCGCGGACTTCGACGCAGAGCGCCCCGACCACGCGGCGTTCCTCGACGGCCTCGCGGCGCGCCTCGCGGACCTTCCGGGCGCCGCGCGCGCGGTCGACGGACTGCACCTGCCCGGCCTGCGCGCGGCCGGTGTCCCGGAGCGACTCGTCGAGTTCGAAGGGCGGCCGCTCGCGCGCGCCATCGACCTGGGCGGCGCGGCCGCGGAGCGCGTCGATGTCTTCGTCGTAATGGAGCACACCGCGGGCGCCGCGGAGGCGCGCGCGTTCGACGCGGAGTTCGAGCACCTGCGGGCGGAAGCGCGGCAGCTCGGGCTCGCGCTGACCGCCGCGGGGCACCCGTTCCTCTCCGCGGCGCTCGACCGCGAGTCGCAGAGCGTCGAGCGCCTCTTCGGTCCGCTGCTCGTCGTGAGCGGCTACGGCGTGTGCGCGCTCTTCCTGCGCTCGCTCGGCTTGGCGGGGGTCGCGCTGTTGCCCGGCCTCGTCGGCGCCGTCGCGGTGCGCGCGGGGCTGCGGCTCGTCGGTGTGCCGTCGAACATGATCCTCGTCGCGGCGGGGCCGCTCGTGTTCGTCGTGCTCGTCGCGTCGATGGTGCACCTCGCGGCCGCGTGGCGTCGCTTCGCGCTCGCGGGGCTCTCACCGGTCGAGGCGGCTTACGCCGCGCGGCGCGCGACGCTGCGGCCCGCTGCGATGGCGGCGCTGACGACCGTCATCGGCTTCGGTGTGTTCGCGACGTCTGATGTCAGCGCCGTACGCGAGCTCGGCCTCACCGTCGCCGCGGCGGTGCTCTTGCTGGTGCCCGCGTCGTACATCGCGATGCCCATCGCGCTCGCGGGGCTCTGCCCGCCGCGGCCGTCGACGCAGCCCGTACCGCCGGCCGGCGCGCTCTGGCAGCGCGTCGCCGAGGCGAGCGCCCGGCGGCGCGGACCGGTCGTGGGCGCGACCGCGCTGCTGCTCACCGCCGGTGCGCTCGCGCCGCGCGGGATGCCGGTCGCCGTGAGCGCCGTGGACTATTTCCCACCGGCGCACCCGGTGCGCGCGGAGTACGCCGCGCTCGATGCCGGCTCCGCGGGGCTCGCGGGACTCGACGTTCTGGTGCGGGCGCCCGGCGGGGTCGAGCCGCGGGCCGCGGGTGAGCTCTGCGCGCTGCTCGCGAACTGTTCGCGAGTCGGCGCAGTCTTCGGTCCGCCGGCGGTCGTGGCGGACCTGGCGACGCTGGGGCCGCTCGCGGCGCTCGTCGGGCCGCGGGTGCTGCGCGAGACCGGCCGCCTCGGCGCCGACGGCGCGTGGTGGCGCTTCACGGCGCGGGCGTCTGTCAACACTCCGGGTGAGATCGCGGGCTTCAGCGCCGACGTGCGGCGCGCCGCGGCGGATTGGAGCGCGGGCACCGGGCACGAGACCCATGTCGCCGGCAGCCTGCTGCGCCTCTTCGCGATGCAGGAGGCCCTCGTCGGCACCCTCGCCCGCTCGCTCGGGCTGACGGCGCTCGTCGCGCTCGTGTCGTTCTGCCTCTGTCTGCGCGACCGGCGGGCCATCGCGGCGGCCTGTGTCGCGACGCTGGTGCCGGTCGCGGCGGTGCTCGCCGGCGCGCGCGCGCTCGGCTACGCCCTGGACGCGGCGACGGTGATGGTCGCGTCGGCGGTGGTGGGGCTGGCCCTCGACAACACGTATCACTTGCTGCTCGCCGGTGGGCCAGGCGGCAGCGGGCCGCGCGCGGACCGCTTGGCGGCGTTCGGGAGGGTCGGGGGCCCGGCGGTCGCCGGGATCGTGATCCTGGCGGTCGGCTTCGGCTGCCTCGGGCTGGCCGACTTCCAGCCGACGGCGCGCTTCGGGCTGCTCGCGGCGCTGGGATTCCTCGGGGCGCTCGCCGCAGACGTCGCCGTCCTGCCCGCCCTGTGGGTCCCAGGGGCGGCGGGCGCTGCAGCGGCGCTGGGAGACGCTGGCGCCCTGGGCCCGGGGAGCGGACAATCTCCGGCCGCATGTTCGACCGAATCCTGATCGCCAACCGCGGCGAGATCGCGCTGCGCGTGATCCGCACTGCCCGGGAGATGGGCATCGAGTGTGTCGCCGTCTACTCGGACGTCGACAAACGGGCCCTCCACACGCGCATGGCGCACGTCGCGGTGCCGCTCGGCGGGCGCACACCCGCCGAGAGCTACCTCGACCACGACAAGATCATCCAGGCGGCGCTGCGCACCGGCGCCAAGGCGATCCACCCGGGGTACGGCTTCTTGAGCGAGCGCGCGGCGTTTGCGCAGAAGGTGCTCGACGCGGGCCTCGTCTGGATCGGGCCGCCGCCCAGCGCGATCGACGCGATGGGCGACAAGATCGACTCGCGCCGCCGCATGGTCGCCGCCGGGGTGCCGTGTGTGCCCGGTCTGACGGAGCCCGTCGCCGATCCGGCCGCGGGCGCGAAGTTCGCCGACGAGATCGGGTTCCCGATCTGCATCAAAGCCTCCGCGGGCGGCGGCGGGAAGGGCATCCGCGTCGTGCGCGAGCGCGGCGATCTGACCGCGGCGTTCAAAGCGGCGTCGAGCGAGGCGCTGGCGTCGTTCGGCGATGGCCGCGTGTACCTCGAGCGCTACCTCGATCAACCGCGCCACGTCGAAGTGCAGGTGCTCTTCGATGCGCACGGCAACGGCGTGCACCTGTACGAGCGCGAGTGCTCGATCCAGCGCCGCCACCAGAAGCTGATCGAAGAAGCGCCCAGCGTCGTCATCGATCCGAAGACGCGCGCGGCGATGGGCGAGGTCGCGCTGAAGGCGGCGCGCGCCGTCGGTTACGTCAGCGCGGGCACGATCGAGTTCCTGTGGTCGAAGGGGGAGTTCTACTTCCTCGAGATGAACACTCGCTTGCAGGTCGAGCACCCCGTGACCGAGATGATCACGGGTATCGACCTCGTGCGCGAGCAGCTCCGCGTGGCGGCCGGCGAGAAGCTCGGTTACACGCAGGACGACATCCCGCGGATCGGCCACTCGATCGAGGTGCGCATCAACGCCGAGAACCCGTTCAACGGCTTCCTGCCGTCGACGGGCACGATCTCGAACCTGCGCATCCCCGGCGGACCTTGGACGCGTCTCGACTCGGCGATGTACCGCGGCATGGAGGTCGGCCTGTCGTACGACCCGATGCTCGCGAAGCTGATCGTGTGGGGCCCGGACCGCGCGCAAGCGATCGCGCGCATGATCCGCGCGATCCAGGAGACCAACGTCGGCGGCGTGCACACGGGTTTGCCGGCCGCGCTGCAGGTCCTGCAGCATCCGGAGTTCCAAGCGGGCCGCTTCGACACGCACTTCCTCGAGAGCCTCAAGATCCAGAGCCCCGAGCAGTACGCAGACCTCGTCGCGATCGGCGCAGCGATCCACCGCCACCGCCTCGCGAAGCGCCGAGCGCTCGATCCGGCGTCGAGCGAGCGCGGCGGGTGGGTGAACCGCGCCCGCAGCGAAGTGTCCGACTACGTGCAGCGCGCAGGTGTGAAGGAGGTGACCCAGTGAGGACGTTCGTCCAGGTCAACGGCAAGGTGCGCGAGGTCGAGCTCGTCGAGCGCCTCGGTGAGCTCGTGGTGTCGCTCGACGGCAAGCGCGTCGAAGTCAGCTACGACGAGGTCGACCCGTACGGCCAGATCGTGCTGCTGCACGACGGCGAGAGCTTTGCGCTCTCGATCGAAGGCGACGGCCATGCGACGTCGGTCACGCTCGCGGGGTACCGCTACGACTGCGCCCTCGAAGACGAGCGCGAGCGCGCGGCCAACATGGCGGCGCGCGCCGCGGCGAAGGGCGGCGGCCCGGTGAAGGCGGTGATGCCGGGCGTCGTGCTGGAGCTCCTGGTGAAACCCGGCCAGCGCGTGGAAGCCGGCCAGCCGCTGCTCATCCTCGAGGCGATGAAGATGCAGAACGAAATCCGCGCGGCGGCCGCGGGCATCGTGAAGTCCCTGCACGTCGACCCGGGCCAAGCGGTGGGTGCGGGCGACAAACTGCTGACCCTCGAAGCCGCCCCCTGAGCGCGTCGAACGGTACCAGGTACGACTTGGCGGTGAGGTCGCGCGTGCTTCGCACGC
>CAYOBN010000181.1:0-5810 GCA_964402175.1 uncultured Planctomycetaceae bacterium
GGTCGCTGGGATCTCCGACGAAAGCTGAGAGCGTGATCGAGTATTCGACGCGCAGACGATCACCAGCGGTCAGGTGCGGGGTGACCGAAATCTGCGTGCCCGCTTCCGATGATCCGCCGAAGGTGGTCGTCGCCACGACGTCCGTCGAGACGGTTGCCGCAAAGGGGCTGGACAGCACCGAGTCGAGCTCGACCGTCCCGTGATTGCGGGTCAACGCCCGAGGCCGCGCGAGACTGCGGCCGCGCTGCACCGACTCGAGCGCGCGCAGGACCGCGGAGAAGTCGCGCGGATTCAAGACCGTCGCGGCGGCGCCGGACCCACCCAATGCCGGCGCCGGTCCGAGCACCGGCGGCGCCCCGAGCCCGAAGAGACTCGCGAGCTCGACCTCCGCACCGCCAGCGGTGAAGGCCCCACGCAGCTCGACGCCGAGCTGTCGCGACTCGCGCTCGGTCAAGCTCACGAGGACGGCCTCGATCAGCACCTCGGGCTCATGTTTGTCCAGATCGACGAGCAGTCGCTCGATCTGCCGCAAGACCCTGGGTTCGGCGTGCACCAGCAGCCGGTTCGTCGCCTCGTCGACCGTGAGGCGCAACGCGCGCCCAGTGGCTCTTGTGGACACCGCCGTTGCGCCCCCGTCGCTGGCGCTGTCGCTGTCGCCTGCTGACTCAGGGTCCAAGAGCCGGGTCAACCGCTCGGCGACCTCCTTCGCATCACGGTAGCGCACCTCGAAGGCGCGCAGCTCCGCCAGCGCGCCAGGCGCAGCCCCCTCCAATCGCTCGAAGAGGGCCTCCACGCGCCCATGCAGAGCGGGCGGAGCCGTCAAGAGCAACGTGCCTGTGAGCGCGTCCTCGACCATGTGCACCAATGGGTTCTCGTTCGCGGTCCCGAGGATGTCCTTCACCAGCGCCGCGACGTCATCGAGGGCAAAGCGCCGCGGCACGTAGGCGCGGGTCTCCATCGAACCGGCGGAGTCGAGCCGCTCGATCAGGCTCCGCCAGCGGGGCAGCTCGTCCACGGGCGCCCCAACCAGCACGCTGCCTGCCTCCGGGAGCGCAAAGAACCACCCAGCGGGCCGTGTGCCGCTCGGTGACTGCTTCTGCACGATCTGCTCGAGCCGCGTCGCCACCGTGAGCGGTGCGAGGTGGTGCAGGGGGACCTCCAAGGTGCCGAACTCGACGGGCGCGCCGTCGAGCAGCTCCAAGGCATACAGCGCCTGACGCACCTCCGCGACGGGACCAGCCAAGACCAGATGTTGCGCGGATTCAAGCGCGGTCACCTGCGTGCGGTCCTTGGGCAGCAACTCCGTCAACGCCCCCGCGAGGGCACGCGGAGCAGCCGCTCGGCAGCAGGCCGAGCGCGATCCACCACGCACTCCATCCCCAAGCCCGTCGAGCCCCGTGCGAGCCGCTCCTCGACTTCGTGTTCATGTGCGCGGGGGGGCTCAGTTGCGCACCGCGGCCGCATTCCACGCGGCCTCGACCGCGGGCCCGAGGCTGACGATCCGAGCGCGGGCCTCGGCGACGGCCTCCTCAGCGCGGAACGCCGCCAGGCGCTGCATGTGCCCCGGATCCGTCGGTTCGTCTCTCAGGAGCCGCCACTCGGCTTCGTCGCGAGCCGCGACACGGAACTCGAGCGGGAGCCCGATGTAGCGCGAGTTGGCGTCGATCTGGCGCAGCGCCTCGAGTGTGTTCAGGGGGAGGCCAACACTGGCCTCCTGGAAGAGCTGCTGCTCGAGCGAAGCGAGCGCGAGCTCGGCGCTCGTAACCGCTTCCCGCGCGGCGGTGAGTTCGTGCACACGCTCGCGCGCCCCTTCCCGGACAGCGCTCTCGAGCGTTGCGACCGCGGAGCGGGCGCCTGCGAGTGCGGCGCGCGCGCTGGTCATACGATCCTCGCGCACGATCGGCGAGCCTTGGGCCAGTTGCACGATCCGCGTGGCTTGCAGACCGTTCACGCCCGCGGCCGCAAGCGCGCCGGGCGCGAGGCCGACGTGGGCCAGGGCGCTGCGCACGGCGAGATCCGGCTCAGATTTGGCCGGTGACGCCCGGGCCGTGGTGGGAGCGGAAGCTGTTCGCGGCGCGGTGGGCCAAGCGGACACGCCGACTGCGACGGAGGCGAGGAGGGTGCACGTGACGAGTGCAGGACGAACTGCGGGCATCTTGGGCCTCATACAAGGTTGGCAGGCGAGGGGGGTGATGCGTGTGGACACGCTCACTGACGACCGCGAGAGTGAACGAGACCCGCGAGAAGTGGGGGGGGGCACCACCTCGCTGGGGCCGAGGTCCCATTGGCCCAGGGGTCCGAGGGGTGCTGGCCTGCTGGAGGCATGAAAGCGACTTCCTTGCGCAGGTGCCGCTTGGTCTTTGGCGCCTGCATCCCGTCAGCGCTTCCGGGACACTTCCCGGAAAGCGCTCCGAGGGCGCTTCGGAAGATTCTTGGGCAGGGGGGTATCCAAGTCGGACCACCTCGGGTAACACCAAGTGTCGCCGGGGCAAGCGTGCCCCGTGCGTGAAGTCGCCGCCTCTCGAGAAGACCTGCCGAGGATGCTTCGCCAACAACGCCACCGCCGGGCCTTTCGGTCGTCCGCGTTCACGACGGGCGTCGCGCTGGGCCTCCGGCCTCTATCGGGGGCGCTGCCGCGATGAAGGCCGCTCCGGCCAGCAGCGCGGCTCCAATCCTGGAGGTCGACGCGTCCTCGCTCACCACCTACCTGGCGTCTCCCACCAGCGGTCAGGACGTCGAGCCCGGCGTGGACTTCCGCGGGGTCGATCTCGACGGACGGCTCCGCAAGTCAGCGCCGCTCGGGATGCACCTGGCAGGCAATCCCATCGGTCCGTTCGGTCCAGGGACCCAGGCGCTCGGTGGTGTGACCCTCATGAACGGCGCGGTCACCCAGGAAGACATCGACCTCGCCTTTCCGGCGGACGGCCCACGGTGGGTGATCGGGCGGACCTACAACGCGCGGCAGGACGGGGGCTCGCACGTCAGCAACGGGTTCCAGGGTAAGAACTGGTTTCAGACGGCGCAGGCTGAGATTCAGGTCATCGGACAGCGTGTGTACTTGGTCTACGGCGCGGATCGATTCGTCGAGTACAAGCAGGTCGATGGTTCGGCGACGACCTTCCGGGGCGTCAACGGAGCTGCGGGGGCTTTTGTCCACCAATCGAGCGAGGGCGACAAAGAAGGTGTGCCCGACCTCTGGACGCTGACGGACCAGGCTGGCTGGGAGTTCACGTTCTTCGGTTTCGACGATGACTGCGGGGCGAAGGGCCAGCTCTGGAAGATCGAGGCACCCTCCGGTGAGCTCGCTTTCGCCGGTGACAGCGACCTCGCGAACGACCCCATCACACTCGGCTACAACGGGGGACGGCTCGCGACGGCCTACGACTCCGAGGACCGGCGCTACTCGTTCACGTATGCGACCCTCGACAGCGCGGTGCGGCTGACCGAGGTCAAGGTGGAGACGAAGTCGAGCGGGACCTGGGGCAGCCCCGTCGGTGTCGAGACCCTGGGCAAGGTCGAGTACTTCTATTACAGCTCTGAGCCCTTCGGCGATGTTGGCGACCTCGAGCGCGTCAAGATCACGACGCGCGTGAACGACGACGGCAACGAGCTGGTCCGCGAGAAGTACTACCGGTACTGGGAAGGAACCTTCCACGCGACGAGCAACCCAGGCCATCCACATAGCCTCCAGTACGTCTACGACTTCGAGGGGATGCGGCGCTTCGATTGGGAGGGCGACTCGACCTTCGATGCCGACTTCACGGGTGCGAGCGAAGTGGCGCTAGCGGACTACTTATCCTCCTCATTCAAGTATGACAGCGGCAAGCGCTGCGTCGAGCTCGCGGCTGAGGGTGGCTGCGGGAGCTGCGGAGGCGGAGGGGCTCACGGCACCTTGCTGTTCACCTATGAAGCGAACGGCAGCTTCTCCGGGACCTCGGGATACGACACGACCTGGGCCCGACGTGCCCTCGTCGAGCGTCCAGACGGCAGCTTCTTGACGCAGTACCTCGACGAGGTAGGTCAGTCCCTGAGCAGCCTCGTCACGGACGCGACGCCTGCGTCGGGGAGCCCGAACAAATGGGTGACCGAGGTCGTGCGCAACTCCGACGGGGTCACGACCCAGGTCTCGACCCCGGCGGCGATCACGGGCTACACCCACAGCACGGGCGCGGTCACCTCGTCGAACACCACGGGGCTGATCCGCTACTGGACGCTCGAGACGACGGGCGCAACGAAGGGCTTCGCGAAGGAGCAGAAGTACAACCGCGACAAGAACTCGTCGCAGTACTTCGAGTGGACACGGACCTTCGAGGTCGGATCGTTGACGGTGGGTGGAACGACCGTCTACCGGCCGCTCGTGGACGACGAACGTGAGTACCCGGTTGCGATCACGTCTGGCACGACGGGCGCGAACCTCATCGCACGGTCGTACACGTGGCACACGGGGACGCTGTCGCCCAAGGAGGTCACGGTCACTTGGCCCACGGTGACGACGGCGAACAACGGTCCGAACTCTGCGACGACGTCGCGGGCGTGGCTCGACCTGGTGGGACGAACGGTCTGGACGCAAGCCGAAGACGGCGTCATCGACTACACCCAGTACAAGGGCGGCCTAGTCGAGAAGTCCATCCGCGACGCGGACACGTCCCTGACTGCGAGCGGCCAGGACTTCTTCGGCGTGACGATGCCGGGCTGGACGCTCGGCTCGGGACCGTTTCACCGTGTCGACTCGATGACCTATGACGACGGGTTCCAGCGCACGCTGACCCGGGCAGATCAACGCACGCTCGCGAACTACACCACGGTGTTGAAGGACCGGCGCGTCGTCAGCCTCTCCTACGCGAACCTCGTCGGCTCGACATTCCACGGCCCGGTTGAGTTCCACGTCACGAACCACGCGGGGCGCAGCGAAGCCCAGGGTCGGGTCGAGCTGGTCGCCAACACGACCGGCGCGGCCAAGTCCGCCCACGTGGACGAAAACGAGTCGGACCCGCTCCTCGCCCTCGATCTCGGGACCGTCTGCCGCTACCGCACGTCTGTTTACAACGCCACGGGCAGCGAGCTCAGCAAGGCGCGCACGTACTTCGACGTGCCGTCCTCGGGCGAAGGGGTCAGCGGCACACACTATGACGAGGAGACGTTCGCCTACGACGTCATGGGCAGGCAGAACCGCCGCGAGGCCCCGCACGCGGGCCTGACGCCCGCCAAGGGCACTGTGCACAAGACCGCCTACGACGTGCTCGGACGCGTCACCTCGCGCAGCATCGGCACTGACGACACGGGCACAGGCTCCGACAACATGGTCGTGACCGAGCTCTTGGAGTACGACGGCAACACCGACGACGGGAACAGCCTGCTCACGAAGCGCACGGAGCGCACGACCGCGACCTCGACGGGCGAGCGGGTCACGACGTACGCCTACGACGTGCGCGGGAACCTCCTGCTGACCACCGGGGCGACGGCGCCGCACACGCTAGTCAAGTACGACAACCTGGGCCGCGAGCTTGCGCGCGGGGAGTACTCCTCGGCTCCGAGTCCAACCGCGGACCCCGAATCCACCAGTTCGGGGCGCTTGGCGCTGTCGTCGCAGACGTACGATGAACGCGGCCGCGTGTGCCAGAGCTACTACTACAACATCGGCGCCGACGATGGCGCAGTCAACGGCAGCCTGCGCAGCGACTTCTGGTACGACGCGACGGGACGGCAGATCCTGGTCGAAGGAGAGAGCCTCACGAAGTCGTTCTACGATCGAGTTGGGCGGCAGACGCACTCGTTCGTGCTCGCGAAGGACGACTCCGTGCGCAGCTACG
>CAYOBN010000182.1:0-5808 GCA_964402175.1 uncultured Planctomycetaceae bacterium
CCGCCGCGCCGCCGCCGCGGCCGCCGCAGCCGACGAGGCCGATGCGGCGCTTCTCACCGGGCCGCAGCGTGCGGCTTGCGCCGAGCGCGAGCGGGCTGAGTCCGTGGGCGGCGAGCGCGAGCCCGCCGAGGGCTGCCCCGCCCTGCGCGAGCAGCGCGCGGCGGGTGGGGATGGGAGCAGGGGTCAGGAGGGTGCTCGGGTCGAGGGGTAGGCTCATCGTGCGTTGGGGCCACGGGGTGCCCGCGTGGCGCCCCCATCCTGCGGGAAGCCGGCCGTGGCGCAAGCGGGAAAGTCGGGGCTCTCTGGCTCGAAGAGCGCCGCCGCGCAGCCGGGGAAACCCGCGACGACGGCGAGGTCCCCCGCGACGAGGACGGCGGTGGCCAGCGCGTCCGCGGTGCGCCCGTCCGGCGCCAGGACGCTCGCGGCGCGGCGCGCGCTGAGCCCGAGCCCCGTCGCGGGGTCGAGCACGTGGCCGTAGGTGACCCCGTCGAGCTCGAAGGCGCGCTCGAAGTCCCCCGAGGTCGCGAGCGCCCCGTGCACGAGGTCCAGTGCGAGCACCCGGCCCGCGGGCCCGAAGGGCCGCACCGCGACGCGCCACGCGGCAGCGCCGGGCGGCGGAGCGCCCGCGCGGAGGTCGCCGCCGCCGTCGACGAGGGCGCGCTCGAGCCCGTGCACGGCGAGGGCGGCGAGGGCGCGATCGAGGGCCTCGCCCTTCGCTGAGCCGCCGAAATCGAGCCGCAGGCCCGGCACGGCGAAGCGCAGCGCCCCGGCGGAATCGACGGCCAGCGCTGCATAACCCGCGCGCGCGCGGGCCTCCGCGAGGCGCTCCGGGCTCGGGAGCTCGCCCAGGCGAGCGCTGCGCCGCCAGAGCCGCGTCAGCGTGCCGAGCGTCGGATCGAAGGCGCCCCCGGTGCGCTCCGCGATCGCGAGCGCGAAGGCGGTGTGCTCGGCGAGCGCCGCGGAGACGGGCACCGGGTGCTGTGGCGGCAGCGTCTCCGCGAGCGCCGCGACGCGGCGCACTTCGCTGTCCGGGTCCCAGTCGCTGGCCCAGCGTTCGACCTCGCGCACGGCGTCGAACGCCGCAGCGAGGGCCGCCTCGGCCTGGCGAGCCTCCGACGCGTACGCCACGATGCGAAAGAGCGTGCCCATGCAGGGCTCCTCGCGCTCGAAGCGGCTCAGCGACACGCCCTGTGTGTGCGGGGCCGTGCAGCCGCTGCTCGACGCGAGGACAAGGGTCAGTCCGATCGCGCAGCGCACGCTCTGCCAGAACGCGGAGGCGCCGCCTGCGGGCGCTCTCAGTTGGGGGCAGCGCGGCGCGCGCCGGCCCCGATACAGGCCCCAGTACAGACGTTCTACGCAAGGTACGAACATTCCCGGCTCCCGGCTCTGGCGCGCGCAGGATACGCTCTCGCTCGACGATGACCTCCGTGCTCCTCTCCATCGCCTTCGCGCTGGCGCTCGCGCAAGAGCCCGCGCCCAAGCCCGAGTCCACGATCGTCTATCCCGAGGCCCCCGGCGGCCTGCCGAAGCCACGCGCCGTCGAAGGCGCCGAGGCGACGGCGCCCGAGGAGATGCGGGCCTACGTCGAGCCGATCCCGAGCACCGCCGCGAAGTTCCGCATGGTGCCGATCCCCGGCGGCTCGTTCCTGCTCGGCAGCCCCGACGACGAAGACGCGCGCGAGGGCTGCGAAGGCCCGCAGGTGCGCGTCGAGGTCTCGCCGTTCTGGATGGGCGAGTGCGAGGTCACGTGGGACGAGTACCACCCGTTCATGTTCCGCCTCGACTTGCAGTCGCGCGCGAAAGGTGAAGCGGCGCCCGAGCCCGAGGATCCCTGGGCCGACGCCGTGAGTCGCCCCACCCCGCCGTACGTCCCGATGGACTTCGAGATGGGCGTGCCGGGGCGCCCCGCGATCTGCATGACGCACTTCGCGGCGAGGCAGTACACGAAGTGGCTGTCGATGAAGACCGGTCGCTTCTACCGCTTGCCGACGGAGGCCGAGTGGGAGTACGCGTGCCGCGCGGGCACCACGACCGCGTACTGGTGGGGCGACGACGCGGACGCGGCCGAAGGCAAAGCCTACTGGTTCGACAACTCGGAGGACGGTTATCACCCGGTCGGCGAAACCGCGCCGAACCCCTTCGGGCTGCGCGACATGCACGGCAACGTCTGGGAGTGGTGCCTCGACCGCTTCGAGAAGGACGGCTACGGCGCGCTGCGCGCGACGCAGCCCGAAGGGCCGCTGCGCAATCCGGTGCTGTGGTCGACCGAGCCGTACCCGCACGTCGTGCGCGGCGGCTCGTGGGACGACGACGTCGAGCGCTTGCGTAGCGCCGCGCGCCGCGGCTCGTCGAAGGCGTGGAAGGTGCAGGACCCCCAACTGCCGAAGTCCATCTGGTACCACACGGACGCGACCTTCGTCGGGTTCCGCGTCGTGCGCCCCCTCGTCGTGCCACCGGAATCCGAGTGGTCGCGCTACTGGGAGGCCGAGACCGACGAAGAGCGCGCGATCCAAGAGAAACAGCGCCGCGGCGGCCGTTGAGCCCCGCGGTGTGGATCCCCCACCAACGCGAGACCTCCCCCATGCAACCGATCAGTCGCAGGAACCTCCTCCGCACCACCACCTTCGGCGCGGGCCTCTTCGCGGCCGGCGCGCCGCTCGCCGCGGCGCGCGGCTTCTCCGGACGCGCGGCTGGCAACAGCGAGCTGCGCGTCGGCCTGATCGGTTGCGGCGGGCGCGGGACGGGCGCCGCGGCCCAGGCGCTGCGCGCGGACGCGAACACGCGGCTCGTGGCGATCGGCGACGCGTACGGGGATCGCCTCGAGGGCGCGCTGAACGGCCTGCGCGGCGACGGCGACATCGCTGCGCGCGTGGACGTCCCGGCAGAGCGCCGCTTCGTGGGCTTCGATGCGTACCAGCGCGTGATCGACGCCGACGTCGACGTCGTACTGCTCTGCACCCCGCCGGGATTCCGGCCGCAGCACTTCGAGTACGCGGTCGCCAAGGAGAAACACGTCTTCATGGAGAAGCCCGTGGCCGTCGACGGCGCGGGCGTGCGGCAAGTGCTCGCCGCAGCGGCGCTCGCCAAGCAGAAGGGCCTGAAGGTCGGCGTCGGCCTGCAGCGCCACCATGACCCGCGTTACCAGGAGACGATCGCGCGCCTCAAGGACGGCGCGATCGGGAAGCCGGTGCTGCTGCGCGTCTACTGGAACAGCGGCGGTGTGTGGGTCAACCCGCGCCAGCCCGGGCAGAGCGAGATGGACTACCAGATGCGCAACTGGTACTACTTCAACTGGCTCTGCGGCGACCACATCGTCGAGCAGCACATCCACAACCTGGACGTCGGCAACTGGGTGATGGACGCGTACCCGGTCGAGTGCCAAGGCATGGGCGGCCGCGAAGTGCGCAAGGGTCCGCAGCACGGCGAGATCTACGACCACCACGCGCTGGAGTACACCTACGCCGACGGCACGAAGATGCAGAGCCACTGCCGCCACCAAGGGGGCACGTGGTCCAGCGTCAGCGAGCACATGCACGGCACG
The DNA here is from genome assembly GCA_964402175.1 of uncultured Planctomycetaceae bacterium. Lineage (GTDB taxonomy): Bacteria > Planctomycetota > UBA1135 > UBA1135 > JAWKUK01. The sequence goes on from CAYOBN010000182.1 coordinate 3,542, forward strand.
CTCGGCACCTGCAACATCGGCGCGGGCCGCATGGCGCTCTACACGGGCGAAGAGTGGCGCTGGCGCGGCGAGGGCAAGGACCCGTACCAGGTCGAACACGACGTGCTCTTCGCGGCGATCCGTTCGGGCGCGGCCCACGACGAAGGTGAGAACGGCGCCAAGAGCACGCTGACGGCGATCATGGGCCGCCTGGCCACGTACAGCGGCAAGGTGGTGAAGTTCGACGAAGCGCTCAACAGCAGCATCGAGCTGAAGCCGACCGCTTGGTCGTTCGAAGGCACCCCGCCGACCGTGCCGGGTGACGACGGCGAGTATCCGATCGCTGTGCCAGGTCAGACGCGCGTCGTCTGACCTGGGACGTGGTTTGGGCCGGGTGAACTCCCCGAGCTGCTGCGAGCACGATGCCTGGCCTCTTTCTGGCTTCGCTGCTGTGGGCGCTGTCGTTTCCGCTCGTCAAGCGGCTCGGGCTCGATGCCGACCTGTTGACGGCGCTGCGGCTCGGGCTCGCGGCGGCGGTGTTCGGGGCGCTGGCGCTGCGTGCGCCCGCCCCGTTGCCGTGGGGCCGGGTGCAGCGTTTGCTGTGGCTCGGGGCCCTGCAGTTCGGGCTCATGTACACGCTCGTGCACCGGGCGTACGCACACCTCGCGGGACACCAGGTGGCGCTGTTCACGGTCCTGACGCCGCTGTACGTGGTGCTGATCGACGGGCTCCTGTCGCGCCGCTGGCGCGGGCGAGCGTTCGCTGCGGCGGCGCTCGCGATCGGGGGCTCGCTCGCGCTCTCGCGCTTCGACGTCGAGGGTGACCTATGGTTGGGGTTTCTGCTCGTGCAGGGTGCCAACCTGTGTTTTGCAGCGGGGCAGGTCGTGTACCGGCGCATGGATACGAGCGCACCGCTGCCGACGGTGGCGGCGTTCCGGTGGCTGTACCTCGGCGCTGCGCTGTTCGCGCTGCTGGTGGCGCTGGCGACGGTCTCGGCGGAGGACCTCGAGCGACACCTCGCGCAGCCGCTGGCGGTGCACGCGGGGGTCTTGTACCTGGGCCTCGTCCCGACTGCGCTCGGTTTCATGTTGTGGAACCGCGCGGCGGCGTCGGTCTCGCCAGGGGTGCTCGCTGCGGCGAATCAGATGAAGGTGCCGCTGGCGGTGGCTGTTGCCCTGCTGCCGCCGTTCCGCGAGAGCGCTGATCCTGTGCGGCTGGCTGCGTCCGCGGGCTTGATCGGACTCGCGCTCGTACTCGGGCGCGAACGGCGGTGACTGAGGTAGTGTGATGGTCATGGAACAACGCCCGTTCGGCGCCGTAGGTGAGCTCGTCTCGGCACTTGGTTTCGGCGCCGCGCCCTTGGGCGGCGAGTACGGCCCGCTCGGGGACGCGGAAGCGACCCGCGCCGTACACGCCGCGTTGGACCAGGGCATCGAAGTGTTCGACACGTCGCCGTATTACGGCCGCACGGTGAGCGAGACTCGGTTGGGGGCGGCGCTGGAGGGGCGGCGGCACGAGGCGTTCTTGATCACGAAGTGCGGGCGCTACGACAAAGCCTCGTTCGACTTCTCGCCTACGCGCGTAGCGACGAGCGTGAAGGAGTCGCTGCAGAGGCTGCGCACGGACCACGTCGACCTGTTGCTGGCGCACGACGTCGAGTTCGGCGATCTGGCGCGCATCGAAGCCGAGACGTTGCCGGCTTTGGTGAAGGAGCGCGACGCGGGGCGGACTCGCTATATCGGTGTGTCGGGGTACCCGATCCCGGCGTTGCTGCGCCTCGTGGAGCGCTTTCCGTTGGACGCGGTGCTGACGTACTGCAACTACAACCTGTTGTCGCGCGCGGCGGCCCCGTTGGTCGAGTTGGCGCGGGAGCGCGGGGTGGCCGTCATCAACGCCTCGACGTTGCACATGGGGGTGCTGACCCCGACCGGCCCACCGGATTGGCACCCGGCGCCCGAGGAGGTGAAAGCCGTGGGCCGCCGCGTGGTGGAGCTGTGCCGCGCGCAAGGCGCAGATGTGGTGGACGTGGCGTTGCGTTATGCGCTGGCGCTGCCTGGGGTCGCGTGCACGCTCGTCGGGATGAAAGCCGCGGAGGAGGTCGCGCCGAATGTGAGCGCGCTGGGGAGGCCAGTTCCGGCGGAGCTGCTGGATCGGTTGGAAGCCCTGATCGCCCCTGTCCGCGATCGCACGTGGCCCTCTGGCCGCGTTTGAGGCTGGGTTACGGTCGAACGGTACCAGGTACGAGTTGGCGGCGCGGCACACCCTAGCGCGCGCGGAGCGCGCGCAAG
>CAYOBN010000183.1:0-5774 GCA_964402175.1 uncultured Planctomycetaceae bacterium
GCGCAAGCGCGCGCGAAGCGCGCGCATGCGAGCCCTCCGCCGCCAACTCGTACCTGGTACCGTTCGACGCGACCGGGCGGGATTTGCGGGTCTCTGCGTGCGTCCTTCAGCCTGCGCCTGCTGAGATCGTGTGCCAGTCTCCCGCGCGCCAGCGCGCGCGCACCTGCAGCGGGCCCGGCGCTGTACCGGACAGCTCCAGCTCCAGCCCTCCCGGCGTCCTCCACACGAGGGTGCCCGCCGCGGCGCTCCACGTCCCGACGGACTCGCGTAGGCCCTTTCCGCCGCGCTGGGCGGCGAGCGCTCGTTCGAGCTCCTCCGGCGCCGCTCCGAGCCAGACCGGCACCCGGAAGCGCGACGTCAACCACGGCAGCGCGCTGCCGTGGGCGCGGTCGGCGCGCGTCAGCACCACGTGCACGTCGCGCGCGCCCCACGCGCGCAGGAGCGGCCCGAGGGCGCGCGAGGTCAGGCCCGCCCGTTCCACCGTGCCCGCGTCGACGACCCAGACCCCCGATCCCGGCGCGCGCAGGACCGCGGCCTGCCCGCGGCCCACGTCGAACTGCACGACCTCCAGGTCCGTCGGCAGAGGTGCCCGCCCACCCGCAGCGACGAGGGTGAACCACAACGCCACCGCGCTGCCGCCGCCTGCGAGCCACCGGCGCCGGATTCTGCCGCTGCCCGCAACGAGTCCCACCGCCGCCACCGTCGGCGGCAGCAGCGCCGCCAGCGACGCCGGCGGCAGCAGCCACGGCGTCCCCGGCCACCCGTCGCACCAGGCCAGCACCCGCACCGCCGCCTCCAGCGCCCGATCCGGCAGCGCGAGCGGCACGAGCTGCGGCGCGGCGAGCCACGCGTACCCCGACACGAGCGCTACGGTCACCGCCGGCATCACGAGCGGCGTCGCCACGACGCCGATCGGACTCCACTCGCCGAAGCGCGCCCACGTCATCGGCAACGTCGCGAGCGTCGCCACGGCCCCGACCGCGAGCGCCGACAGCCCGTAACCCAAGAGCACGTTGCCGGGCACCCGCAGCATCGCCGGCCTGCTGCGCCCGGCGCGGTCCACGGCCGCGAGGCTCCCCCGGTTCGGCAAACACGCCCCCAGCCCCGCCCGCACCGGCCCGTAGGCCAACAGCAGCGCCAAGGTCGCTCCGTACGAGAGCTGCACGCCGAGGTCGAGCGGCGCCGTCGGCCGCACGAGCACCTCGAGGCCCAGCGCGAGGCCCCACAGCGAGCGGGTGTCCGGCCGCCGCCCGCGCGCCGCCCCCGGCCCGACGAGGTCCCCGAGCGCCGCCACCGCGAGCGCCACCGCCGCCCGCGCCGCCGGCGCGCCGCTGCCCGCGAGCGGGATGAACGCGAGCGCGAGCAGCGCGAGGAACGCCGCGGGTCCGATCACACGCGGCCGCCGCAGTCGCGCCGGCCAGAGCGCCGCGACCGCGCCCTGCAAGAACCGCGCGAGCGGCCGACCGAGCAGCCACGCGACGAGGCCCACGTGCAGCCCCGACAGCGCAAGCAGGTGCCGCGTCCCGGTGCGCGTGAAGTGCTCGCCGATCTCCGGCGCGACCTCCGAGCGGTCCCCGAGCAGCAGCGCTGCGAGGAGGCCCATGTGCTCGTGGTCCTCGTCCGCAGCCGCGAGCCGCGCGAGCCCCGTCGCGCGTGTCTCCCGCAGCTCTCCGACGAGCATCATCCAAGGCGCGTTCACTCCCGCGCTGGGCGTGGACATGGACTCCTCGTCGACCTCCGCAGGCGGCCCCTCCGTTGGGCCTTCGGCTGGGCCCTCCGGCGCAGCATCCACCGCCTGCCCCACGGCGGGGGTGAGGCGGACCACCTCGTCGGGGTGGGGGAACCACGCGATCGGCCGCCGCGCGAGCGCGGGCGTGAAGGGCCCCGTCGCCGGCCAGAGCGCGCGCTCGGTCGGGGGCGCGCCGGCATCGACCCCCGCCAGCAGCGCCGAGCCCTCCCCGGGCTGCGTCCACGCCTCGGCCCCTTCGATGGGCGCCGCAGCGTCGACGGCCGCCGCCCGCAGGGCCCCGACCGGCAGGCACAGCCACGCCGCCAACGCCGTCAGCGGCGGCAGCCCCGCGCCCGCGGCCAGCGACCCGAGGGCCAGGACGAGGCCCAGGACCAGCGCCCCGTCGCGGTCGCTCCGCGGCCCCTCGGGCGCGACCAGCGCCGCCCCCGCCGCGAGGGCCAAGGCGGCCGCCAGGAGGGGGCGCTGGGGGGGACCGGCGGGGGTGCGGAGCGCGCTCACGGGCCGAGGACCCACCCGATGCCCCGCGGGTGTCACCCCTCCGCTACACTCCTGGGCTCGGAGCGCCCCGCGCACCCAGGATCTCGCGATGTCCTCCCCGCGCCGCGCTGTTTTCCCCGGCACCTTCGACCCGGTCACCCTCGGGCACGTCGACCTCGTCCGGCGCGCCGCGGCGCTCGTCGACGAGCTCATCGTCGCCCCCGCGGCGCACCACGACAAACAGCACGTCTTCACGCTCGACGAGCGCGTCGCGCTGCTGCGCGAGGCCGTCGCGGACCTGCCCCACGTGCGCGTCGAGCCCCTCGCGGGATTGCTCGTCGACGGGGCCGCGCGCCTCGGCGCGGCGCTGATCGTGCGCGGTATCCGCAACGCGACCGACCTCGAGTACGAGCGCCAGATGGCGCACACGAACCGCACGTTGGCGCCCGGCATCGAGACGCTGCTCCTGCTCTCGTCGCCCGAACACGCCCACGTCTCCAGCACCCTCGTCCGTCAGATCGCGCGCCTCGGCGGCGACGTACGGCCGTTTGTCCCCGCGCACGTCGCGGCGGCGCTCCGCGCGAAGCTCGCGGGGCGCTGAATTCGAGCCGCTCCACACCTAGCATCATGAACCGCGTCACCTCCGACGGCCGCACCGTCGTCTCGACCCCCGACGCCCCCGCGGCGATCGGTCCCTACAGCCAAGCGATCATCGCCGGCGGCTTCGTGCACTGCTCGGGCCAGATCGCGCTCGATCCGAAGACCATGCAGCTCGTCGAAGGGGACGTCACGGTCCAGACCGAGCGCGTGCTGAAGAACCTGGCCGCGGTGCTGGCGGCGGCGGGGACGAGCCTCGCCAAGGTCGTGAAGTGCAACGTGTACCTCTCCGACATGGGCTCGTTCGCGGCGATGAACGAGGTCTACGCGCGCTTCTTTGCGGGCGAGGCGCCGCCCGCGCGCGCCACGGTGGCCGTGAAGACCCTGCCGAAGAACGTCGACGTCGAGATCGACTGTCTGGCGATCCTCTGACCGGCGCCGTACCCTCTTCGCCCTCCCATGAGCGTCAGCTGCGGCATCGTCGGCTTGCCCAACGTCGGCAAGAGCACCCTCTTCAACGCCCTCACCGCGGCCGGTGCGCAGGCGGGCAACTTCCCTTTCTGCACGATCGACCCGAACGTCGCCGTCGCGCCGGTCCCCGACCCGAACTTGGAGCTGATCCGCGGCTTCATCGAGTCGAAGGAGATCATCCCGGCATCGGTGAAGGTGGTCGATATCGCGGGCCTCATCGCGGGCGCGTCGAAGGGGGAAGGCCTCGGCAACAAGTTCCTCGCGAACATCCGCGAGACCGATGCGATCATGCAGGTCGTGCGCTGCTTCGGCGGCGAACACGTCGTGCGTGAGACGCCGGTCGATCCGATCGCCGACATCGAGATCATCGAGCTCGAGCTCGCGCTGGCGGACCTCGAGACGGTGACCAAAGCGATCGAGCGCGTCGGCAAGAAAGCGCGCTCGGGCGACAAGGACGCGGTCTTCGAGAAAGAGCTCTTCGAGCGCGCCAAAGCCGCGATCGAAGCAGGCACCGCGCTGCGCACGGTCCCGTTCAACGCGAAGGAGCGCGCGGCGCTGCGGCCGCTCTGCCTCATGTCGCTGAAGGACGTGCTCTACGTCGCGAACGTCTCCGTCGACGACCTCGAGGGCAAGTCCGAGTACGCGCAGCGCGTCGCCCAGCGCGCCGCGGCCACGGGTTCGAAGTGGATCCCGATCTGCGCGGACGTCGAAGCCGAGCTGCGCGCGATGGACGAAGCGGACCGCGTCGCGTTCATGGCGGACCTCGGCGTGGCGGAGTCCGGCCTCGCGCGGCTCGTGCGCGCGACGTACGAGCTGCTCGGTCTGCAGACCTACTACACCGCGGGCCCGAAGGAGATCCGCGCCTGGACGATCCACAAGGGCGACACCGCGCCGGTGGCCGCGGGCGTCATCCACACGGACTTCGAGAAGGCGTTCATCCGCGCGGAGATCTACTCCGTCGACGACCTCGCGCAGCACAAGACCGAAGCCGCGATCCGCGCGGCGGGCAAGCTGCGCACGGAGGGCCGTGACTACGTCATGCGGCCCAACGACGTGTGCCACTTCCTGATCGGCAAGTGAGCCGATGGGCGCGACGCTCTACATCGAGCCCTTCGGCGGCATGGCGGGCGACATGCTGCTCGCCGCGTTGCTCGACCTAGGCGACCCGCGCTTCACGCTGGCGGACCTCGAACGGCTCGCGCAGGAGCTCGTGCCGGGCGAGGCGCAGCTCCGCTCGGAGGTCGTCTGGCGCGGCTCGCTCTCGGGCCGCCACCTCGACGTGCGGACGCCGGAGAGCGCGACGCCGCCGCACCGGCACCTGGCGGACCTCGTCGGGATGCTCGAGCGCTCGTCGCTCGGCGCTGGCGCCGTCGCGCGCGCGACGGCGGTGCTGCGCGCGATCGCGGTGGCCGAGGGGCGCGTGCACGGCTGCGCGCCCGAGGAGATCCACTTTCACGAAGTCGGCGCCGTCGACACGCTGATCGATGTCGGCGGCGCTGCGCTGGCCCTCGAGCGGCTCGCTGTGACCCGGATCGTGGCTTCGGCGCCGCTGGTCGGTTCGGGCACGTTCCGCTGCGCGCACGGCGAGATGCCGGTGCCGGCGCCGGCGACCGCGGAGCTCCTGCGCGGCCTCCCGCACCAGCTCGGCGGGGGCGGCGAGCGCCTCACACCGACGGCCGCGGGCATCCTCGCCGCGTGGGTCGACACGTTCGAGCCCGAGGGCGCCTTCCGCTGCGAGCGCATCGGTTACGGCGCCGGCACCAAGGACTTCCCGAGCGGCCCGCCGAACATCGTGCGCGTGCAGCTCGGCCAGGGCGCCGCGGGCGCGGCGCGCCGGCGGGTGTGGCTGCTGGAGGCGAACCTCGACGACGCGACCCCGCAGGAGGTCGGCTACGCGCTGGGCAAGCTGCGCGCTGCGGGCGCGTTGGAAGCCTGGGCCGTGCCCGTGCAGATGAAGAAGGACCGCCCGGGCGTGGTCGTGTCCGCCCTCGCGCGCGACACGGAGCGCGACGGCCTCGAAGCGGTGCTGTTCGAGCACACTCCGACTTTGGGCGTGCGTTGGACGGCGGTCGAGCGCAGGGAGGCCCAGCGGGCGGAGCGTACGGTGACGGTGGATGGGATCGCGGTGCGGTTGAAACAGCGGGTCGGGGAGCCGGGCATTCCGGAGCGGGTGCAGGTGGAATACGAGGACCTCGCGCGGTTGGCGACGGCGCAGGGGATCTCGTTGGAGGCTGCGCGCGTGCGGGTGTTCGCGGTTGCGGACGGTAGCGCGGGCTGAGCTGGGCGGGTTGCGCGGTGCGGAGGCACCTGACGGGGGCGTGCGCTCAGGCGCGGTGGACGTTCGGTGCGGGGGCGTCGCCTTGTCGTCGTGGGGCCGTGGATTCGAACGGTACCAGGTACGACTTGGCGGCGAGGTCGCGCGCGCGGAGCGCGCGCGAGCGCGCGCTGCGCGCGCGCCCTCGCCGCCAAGTCGTACCTG
>CAYOBN010000184.1:0-5750 GCA_964402175.1 uncultured Planctomycetaceae bacterium
GCGCGCACGGGTGGGTGACGTGTCGGATCGAAGAACGCGCCGCTCGATCGTCGCGAGCGACACAGAGCAGCGGTTCCGGGGGCGCTGAACGCAGCTCCAGTTGCTCTTCTTCAGCGCGCTTGCGTTGACCTGGCTCCAGCGCAGCGGGCTCTATCCGCCGTAGCTGCACTCGACGAACCTCGACACCGATCGGTTCTTGCGTCGGCCCGCGCTGCAGGGTTGGGGACACATCGCTGAGCGCGGGCGTCACCAGATCGACGGCATTGCCGGAAGGGCGCGCCCGCCGCCCGCGCCGCGGACCGCTAGAATGCGCGCGCCATGCTGCGATTCTCACTGTGCCTTGCGCCGTTGTTCCTGTCCGCGGTCGCTGCGACCCGACCCGCCTTTGCGCTTCAGACCGAAGCCGAGCGCCAAACCGCCCGCGAGGAGGCCTTCCGCGCGCTCCTCAGCGATGTCACCCTGGAAGGGTTCACGACGCTGACGGGCGAAGAGGGTCTGAAGGGGGACCGTTACACCCTCAAACGTGTCACGCGCCAGGAGGACGGTCGCTGGCGCTTCGAAGCGGTCATCCACTTCGGCAAACAGCCCGTACCGATCGCGGTCAACCTGCCGGTGACGTGGGCGGGCGAGACGCCGGTGATCACCGTCGATGCGCTGAGCGTGCCGCTCATGGGCACGTACGACGCGCGTGTGCTCTTCCATGGGGATCAGTACGCCGGCGTCTGGAGCGGCGCGGGTTACGGCGGGCAGATCTTCGGCAAGGTCGTCAAGAACGCCCCGGCCGTGCCGAGCGAGCAGGCGACGCCGTCCTCGGACGGCCAAGCGCACTGGCCGCAGTTCCGCGGACCGAGCGCGTCGGGCATCGCGGAAGGCCACACCCTCCCGGCGAGCTTCGACGTGGCGTCCGGCGAGAACATCGTCTGGCGTGTCCCCGTGCCTGGCCTCGCACACTCTTCGCCCGTCATCTACGGCGATCGCATCTTCTTGACGACCGCTGTGCGCGCGGATGGAGACCAAGAGCTGCGCGTCGGGCTCTACGGTGACATCATGCCGATCGTCGACGAGAGCCGCTTCCGCTTCGAGGTGCTCTGCTTGGACAAACAGACTGGCAAAGAGCTCTGGCGGCGCGCCGTGTGGGAGGGGGTCCCCGCGATCCAGCGGCACCCGAAAGGCAGTCACGCCGCGTCGACACCCGCTGTCGATGCAGAGCGCGTCGTCGCGTTCTTCGGCAGCGAGGGCCTCTACGCGTTCGATCACGACGGCGAGCCCCTCTGGCAGCGCAACTTCGGCGTGCTGGACTCCGGCTTCTTCATGGTGAAGTCGGCGCAGTGGGGTTTCGCGAGCTCGCCCGTCCTGCACGACGGCAAGGTGATCGTGCAATGCGACGTGCAAGACGACAGCTTCCTCGCGGTGCTGGATGGTCGGACAGGCGAAGACATCTGGCGTGTCGCCCGTGAAGAGGAGCCGGGCTGGTCGACACCCACCGTGTTCGTCGGCAGCGACCGCGCCCAGATCCTCTGCAACGGCTGGAAGCACATCGGCGGCTACGCGCTCGCCGATGGCGCCGAGCTGTGGCGCGCCGCGCCCGGCGGCGACATTCCTGTCCCGACGCCGGTGGTCGCCCACGACCTCGTCTACATCACCAATGCACACGGCCCAGCCGCGCCGATCCTCGCCATTCAGCTCGGCGCGACGGGCCGCGTTTCGTTCAAGGACGAAGAGCGCCAGTACCTGGCTTGGGGCACGCCCAAGCGCGGCAATTACATGCAGACGCCGCTCGTGTACGGCGACCTCGCGTACTTCTGCCGCGACAACGGGGTGTTGACCTGCTACGACGCGCGCACCGGCGAACAGCACTATTCGGAGCGCCTCGACGAAGGCCGCGCGGGCTACTCGAGCTCCGGCGTCGCAGGCGACGGCAAGCTCTACTTCACGAGCGAAGAGGGCACCGTCATCACCGTGCGCCCGGGCAAGACGTTCGAGGTCCTCGCGCGCAGCGCGCTGGGGGAAGAGCACATGGCCACCCCGGCGATCTCCGCGGGGCGCATCTATTTCCGCTCGCGCTCGCACCTCACTGCGGTCGGCGGCTGAGCTCCGAGCTCACTCGCCCCGCGGAAGGCGATACGCGCGTTGGCGATAGAGATATGAGGGCAGTAGCGCGTGTGCCAGCGCGCGCTCCCTCAGTGCTGGATCGCTGATCGCCTGCTGCAGGTGGTTCCCGACCCAAGTGTATTCAGCGGCAGACCGCGATGGCTGAAGGATCACTACCTGGTCGCCCTCCATATACGCTTGGTTGTCGCCGTATTGCATGATCGCTCGACCGGGAAACCTCAGCGGTAGTTGTGTCAAGTCGTGACCGATCATTGGGTGTTCGCTGGAGATTCCCAGGAGTGAGAGCAGTGTCGGGCCGAGGTCGATCTGGCTGACGACGCGCGGGTCGCGGAGCTTGGGTACACCAGGACCGATGATTACAGCTGGAATATGAAAGCGCTCGATCGGTACGAGCTCCGCTCCGTGGACTCGGGCATCGTGGTCTGCAACGATCACGAAGAGTGTCTTGCCCCAGTAGGACGAGTTGCGAGCACGCTCGAAGAATCGCCCGAGCTCGTGATCCGCATAGCGTACCGCGTTCTCGACCGTGCGTGCATCGCCCTCAGGAACGAAGTCATCCTCGGGATACTCCCAAGGTGAGTGGTTGGAGACCGTAAAGGCCAACGTGAAACTCGGTCTGGTACTGTCAGCTTCCAAGAGGGTGTGTAGGGCGTTGAACATGTCACCGTCGGAGACACCCCACGAACCTTCGAAGCGTGGTGCATCGAAGCGCCCTCTGTCGTAAATTTCGCTGAAGCCGTTGCCTGCGAAGAAACGTTTCATGTTGTCGAAATGGCTCTCACCGCCGTAGACGAAGCGACTGTGATAGCCGTGTGCCTCCAGCAGCGCGGCGAGCGTAAAAAAGCCCCGTTGCGCGAGTCCGAGCTTGACGACTGCGCGGGCTGGTGTCGGCGGAAAGCCCGTGACCACTGCTTCTATTCCCCGGACAGAGCGTGTTCCAGTGGCGTACATGCGCTCGAACCACCAGCCTTGATCGATCAGCGTGTCCAGGAAGCGCGTGATGGGGCGGCCTCCGAGCGCGCTGACGTATTGGGCGCCCAGGCTCTCTTCGAGAATGACCACAAGGTTCAGCGGCTCGGCGTGCGATCGCGTCGCACGTTGGCGGTGAAGAGTCGGAATGGCCTCGGATGTGTAATCATCCGATGCGACAGTCACCATCGAAGCGCGCACGAGCCTGACGACTTCCGCGTCAGAGACGAGGGATCCATAGACCGCCGCGGCATCTCGCTCAGAGCGTGTTTGAAGCGCCGCGTAGGCTACGGAGTAGAGGGACGAGAGGCACAGGTCGTTCAACAGCGGATCCTCACTGAAGACGACGGTGCTCGGATTGATTGGGCGGTGTTGTAAGGTTCCCCGCGCGCCCATAGCGAGCGTCGGTATGATGAGGCAGAGCGCCAAGAGCCGGTCGAGGCGATGGGTGACGACCGTGCATCGCTGACGGAACGCCCAGTAAGTGGCGAAGATCGTTGCACAGCACACGAGGCTCAGCGTAACCATGGCTGTGCGATGGCCTGTCCAGAGCATCGACGAGACCTCTCGTGGATAGCGCAGGCCCTCGATGAACACGCGATCGGGCCTACCGTCGAATTCTGTGATGTAACTTGGCGTCAGAGCTTCGAGGCCGATGAAGAGTACTACGATGACACCCAGGTAGACACGGCGTAGTTTTGCAACTGCAGATCCGAGCCTGCTCGAATCACCAACGGTGAGAGCGAGTATGACACTCGGTAGAAGGGCGTACGAAACGAGGCTGGTGTCAACACGTAGCCCCCCGAGCAGGACCCGCAGCACTGCGTCGGGGCTGTCCATACGCGCTCCACACATCGCCATGAGGCCTAGCCGAACGACTGCTCCGCCAATCAGAACGACGGCCGAGAACCTGGCCTCTGGGCTGAGGAGAGGACGTATGCGTGCAGCGATCGAGCGGGCGTTGATGTTGGAGTGAGTCAATGTTGGGCTTCGCAGTGGGTGCACGAGACCGCGGCATCGATGCCGCGGTGGGTGCCAACACACTGGACCAGCCAGGAGTCCCAGGATCATTACCCGTGGGTCATCTGCGACACATGGCACGCTTCTCATTTGCGGCATTCGCCGTGTACGCAATCCCTGACGTATGTAGGTCGCTCCGAAGCCAAGTACGAGGACCAGCAGTTTGGTCGTCGGACGTGCAGGAGCAGTTCGAAGGTCACTCGCCGAACTGCCCCGGATGGGAGCGCCTGTGAGGGGTTGAGGGCGCTCACCCGAGCTGCCCTACTCGGTCTCGCTCAGCGGCCCGTGAACGCGAACGTGAACTGGCGGCCGACCAGCGGGTGGACCTGCGTGAAGCGGTAGGCGCGGTACTGGTCCTCGGCGAGGCCGAGGCGACCGAAGACGTGCTCCATCAGCGGCGGGTACTGCGGGAACTCGAGCAGGCGGAGGCGACCGAGGCCCGTGCCGAGGTGCTGGATGGCCTCCGTCGACGGGCGCAGGTCGATGTCGCGCTCGGGCGCTGCGGCCACCGCCGGGCCTGCACCGATCGTCGCGTAGGTGAGGAGCTCCGGCGCAGTGCCGCCGTAGACGGACTCGTGCACCAGAATGTCGAAGGTCAAGCGCCGCGCCGCGATCTCCGGGACCGTGAAGAAGTACGGCGGACGCTCGGGGTCGGCGGCGCGGTTCGGGATCTCGGCGCGGTTGACCTCGGCGATGACGAGGTCGACCTTCGATGCGGGGCCGAAGCCCGTCGGGCCGAGGGAGTACTGCACGATCGGGCCGAGGACCCGAGCTTCGAGGGGCGCAGGCGGAGCGCCGCAGAAAGCGTCGAGGCGCGCGGTATGCAGCCCGTCGAGGGCCAGCGCGCCGTCGAGGGTCAGCGGGGTGCGCTCGGCGGGTGCTTCGCCGGTCGGAGCGCCGAGGCGGCGGGTGGAGAGCCGCACCACCGCGTCGGGGCGCAGCCGATCGATGCCGAGCAGGCAGTTCACGCTGACGAGGTCGAGGCGGCCCGGTGTCGCCGAGGGCACCAGGACGATCGCCTCGAGGATCAAGTCCGCGGCCACCCCTTCGAGCTCTGCGTACGCCTTGAAGATCGCTTGGCGTCGCTGCGCTTCGAAGTCGCCGCGCTCCTCGGGGAGCCACGCGCTCAGCATCGCCTTCAAGGCGCTGCGGTCGCCGGCGATCGTGCGGATGAGCTCGTCGAACTCGTCGATGACGGCCGAAGCGGCGTGGCACTCGGGTGCGGCAGCGCCTGCGCGCGCGGCGGAGGCGACGAGCTCCCGCAGCGGGCGGGGGCCGGGGGCGAGCTGCAGGGTCGCGATCGGGTCCGCTTGGCCGATGGCCCGCAGTAGGCGACTGGCGGTGACGGTGGAGATGCCGAGGGCCTCGCCGAGTCGCTGCGGTCCCACGCTACGGCGGGGGAGGGACGCGAGCAGCGCACTGAGCCGTGCGGCGAGGGCGGTGCCCAGGGCCTCGACTTTCGCGCGGACATCGCTGCCTGCGGTGGCCGGTGAGCGGCGCTGCAGCGCTCGCTTCGGGGCGGGATTCATGGGAGGAGTCTAGGAGTCTCGGCCGCACGCGTCGATCCTGCGCCCGGCATCGAACGGTACCAGGTACGAGTTTGCGGAAGGGGGAGTCGGCGCCAGGGGCTCGCGCGCGCGCGAGCCCCT
>CAYOBN010000185.1:0-5684 GCA_964402175.1 uncultured Planctomycetaceae bacterium
TCGTCGACACGCACGAGCGAGCAGCCCGCGCAATCCGCGTCGAGGACCGCCATCGACCAGAAGGCACCGCCGCCGGCGTGTAGGACTATGGGGCGGCAATGGCGCATTGCGCCGCCTCACCCCCCTCTGGGACCCCGCCACACGTGGTCAAGCTCCCTGAACTGATACTGAAGGTTCCCCTAGCTGGCCCCTTCCCAGGGGTGTGGTCGGACACTAACCTGCAGTCGAACGCGCTGACGACACCGCCAGCCTACCTCACCCGCTGAACGCGTACCCATGAGAAACAGACTCCACTACTTCCCTCTCGCGGCCGCCCTCGCCATCTGCGCCTTCGCAGGCGACAAGCTCAGCGGGAACAGCACGTGGACGGGCTCCAACACGGCCGGCAACAAGACTTACGAGATCACGTCGAACGCGACGGGGACCTACATCACGGTCTACATTACGCAGGTCGTCGAAGGCGTCACCATCACAACATCGTTGGGCTGTGCACTCAATACCGCAGGCACGGCCTACGCGACGCCGGGTGGAGGGGAGATCGAGTTCGATGATGTTGTCAACGGGAATGACAAGGCGTACAACCTGAAGATTTCGAACGACGCGAACGGCCACGACGACACTGGGCTAGTTTCTAAGCCGTGAACGGGGCAGAGTGTGGGTCTGTGGCAGGACTCCGAGGCTTGCCGCATGGCCCACCAGAAACGTGCAAGCAACTCGGATCCTGAGAGCTCAATTATCTGAGCCAAGATTAACATCGTCGACATGGCGCTATCACACCGAGCCCTGCTCGCCCTGGCTGCGATACCTGTCGGGCTAGTTGTCCTCTGGGGACTCTTTGTGGGGTCGCCCCCGGCGACGCAATCTGCAATGCCTCAAGCCGGGTCTCCGGAGGCAGCTCCTCGACCACTGGAATCGGCGGCCACTCCGTCCCTCGCAAATCCGCGCACCGCGGATCCGGTGCGCGACACTAGCGAGGAACCCGCGCTTCACGGACGCGTCGATTGCTCTCTTCAATTACGCGTAGTAGATGCCGCCAACAATCGACCTATCGTCGCCGTTGTCCGGCGTGGTACAGAACTTGCCATGACCGATACGAGCGGCAGGTTGCTGCTTGCTGCAGGGGACAGCCATTTGAAGGACGACATATTGGTCGCCGCCGACGGATATATAACACATCAGCAAGCATTTTCGCCGGAGCGGCAAGATTCTGAACTTCTGGTGCGGCTAGAGCGAAGGTGCAAGATCCGCGTGACGGTCTTAGACCCGTTTGGCGCAGCCATTGATGCGTGGCTCACCGTCGTTTCTCCCCAGTCACCCGCACCGGACTCCAGGTGGAACTCCGACAATAGTACCTACTTCGCTCCTGGGGGCACCACTGTGCTTGAAATGACACCAGGCAGTTGGATAGTTGCGACTGCGGCGCAGGGTGACTTAAGTGGTGCAACGAGCGTTACATCGGCATGTACCGATGTAATTCTTCGGTTGTCCACGGCGCGAGATTCGGTCACGATAGGAGTCAGAGATTCCCGTAATGCCGCGCCACTTCCTGGGGTGCGGTGCACTCTAGATCTCCCACACGCGTTGCCCCCGATGACATGGAGCGGCGTGACTCTGCCCAACGGCCTCATTCCACTACCAGTCGCCTTGGGCGGTGGAACCTTCGCGCTTGCTCAGGGGCAAGGAAGCATCTACTTTGGTGGAGAACCTCTCCCATCGCTGGATCTCGAGGATGTAATTGTTGATCCCGATGCGTCAATTTCCTGGATAGATGTCCACCCAGCGCGCGGCCGGTGGATCAGGGTGGTCGCCGCGGACAGCGGGTTGCCTCCCTCAGCATCGTACGTGTTGTCGACCCGCAGCGTCGAGGTTAGTCCCGGTAACTACGTCAATCTTCAAGTGGGCTCCTCTACGTTAAGAGATGGACTATTCGACCTAGGTGGAGCGAACGCAGAATCGGACCTCCGCCACATAATTTACACCCCGGGATATACACAGATCACCCCCCATGAGGTGAGCGCTGGTGTCGCTGAAGGGGCAATCAAGGAAGTACGAGTCGATCCGCAGCGCTCAGGTAGAGTGCAGATCGCCACGAGTGACCAACCGCTGCAGCAGACTGGCTCAAGTCCTTCGCTGCCGCCCCATCTCTGGCTTTTCCTCAAAGGCCACTCCGAGCCGCTTGCCCGACTCCCAATTGGCCTCGATGGAAATGTGACCGGCGTTCCTTTCCTTGGCGCTGCGATGCTCCTAAGTGCACGCCCAGCCGCGTCAGGCGCATTTGGAGAGTTGTTGCCCGGCGATCTTTATAGAGATCCACCGGCCGTTTTTTACTTGCGCGATGGCGGCAACGTCCTGGTTCAGTTTGACAAATCGGACGCGGTTCCGAATCCCGAAATTTGCATGCGCGGGAAGACCGGCGCGATCATTCGTCCGTCGTTCAGCGGAGACAAGGCACAGTTTAGTTCTCTTGCTCCTGGCTCCTACCTTATTGGGACTGTTGCCCAAGTCGAATCATCCGCAAGGCTAGAGACATGGCAAGACACTTCTGCGAAACTGGTGCAAGTGGAGTCCGGTAAATCGACTCACCTGGTCGCCGGCTCCGATTGGTATCTTCCGGCCGAATCGTCGTTCGAAGTCAGTGTGGTTGCGGACCATGCCGATGGCTTGGTTGTGGCGACTTTCGCACAGACTCGCAGCGAAATGCTGCATTCAACGCAGCCCCTCCGGTACTTCGACGTCGACATCGATGGCTCATGCCAAGTTGATGCTGGCCCTGATGTTCGCCATATTGCAGTTGGCACGTTCAGGGGCGAAATGGGTGGCTTTGTGGGCTTGGCTGTTTTTGACATTACAGATAGAGAGTTGTTCGTCCGCACTGCTGAACTGAGGCTGAAGAGGCAAGAACCATCCTCGTCCTCAATGATCCTTGATTTACGACTACGAGACGCGGAGCAAGCGCTTTTGTTGCGCTTCCCTGCAGTACTCCCGCCAGATTCCTCGTGGCGCACGTTCAAATCGATGCCGCTCGGCACATACGAAGTCAATACCATAGTTGGCGGGCGTGGACAAACAAGTTTGCACGTGAATTCAAGTGGAGTCCACTCTTACGAGGTGACCAACGACGGGGCGTTCGTGGAGGTGCGTTAGCCTGAAGACCGGGAGAGGGCGATTCACGGCGAGGCCATCGCTCGAGAGCACCTTCACCGACGTCAGCGGCTTCGGTGTCGACAGGATCGTCGCCAGATCATCCGCTCCTCGCCCGGTGGTGAATCGGAACACGACCCCACGAACCTCTGGGTTCACGAAGACCCAGAGGCGCGCCTGCTTCAGCTTCCTTCGTCCACTGGCGTCGGTGACCACGAAGCACTCGGTCACCGTGTCGTCGAAGCTCAGGACTGGTCCCTTTCGAACATGGCGCTCGATCTCGCCCTTCACGATCGAAACGGCACGAGACGCAGACCGAACGCGACCTTCTGCACCCAGCCCGACAGGGTCGTCCGCGCGAGCCTGAAGCCAAGCTCGCCGAAGACTCGCTCGAGTCGGTCGAGCGGCAGGTGTAGGACGTACCTTTGGTCGACGAGCATGCCCATTCGGCACGCGTGCCCCGCAAGTAGCGTGGCCGACGCTGTGACGCCCTCGACCGCCACCTTGGGCGCGGGAGCGAGCAGGGGCGCAATGTTGCGCTCTGTCGCGACCTCCTCAGGCGGGCCGTAGATCACTTGGTGTTGCTCCACGAGGACGAGTTCGCCCGGGCGATAGTCGAGCTCCTTCGACACTTTGACGCCGACCTCGAGCAGTTCGACGCCGGTGCTTGGGCATCGACGCTGCTCAGGCGGGAGCTCGGATCGAACGACTTCGCGCCGCAGGTTCGATTCATCTGCAACCCGCCGCGATGGGCTCGCCGGCTTGCGCGGCTTTCCCTTGGGCTTCTCTGGCTCGGGCTTCTCCTGCTCGTCCGCGCTCTGGTCGGAGGCCTCAGCAATCGGGTCAACGAACAGTAGACCCTGGCTCGGATCGATCGTCTCCGGGCGGCGCTGGTTCTTCAACAGGTGCTCGAGCGTCGCCTTGAGCTTCTGTACCGTTGACGTCAACTCCGCAATCGTGTCTTGCTGCTGCGCTGTCCGCGCCCGAAGCTCGCGGAGTTCGATGCGCGCGACACGCAGCTCCTCTTCGAGCGCGACGTTCTTCGCCGTCAGCTGCGTGTTGAGCAGCACGAGGGAGCGCGCGACGGAAGCCACGCGCGAATGATGGCCTCCGCATCGCTTTAGGGCGCTGAGCAGCGCGAGGAGGTGCTCACGATCGAATCCACGGGGCACCAGCACGGAACGATCTCGACCGAGCCGGAGCTCGAGCGGACGTTCTTCCGTCGCCGTTATCGCCTTCGGTTCCGCGACATACACGCGGACCAGACCAGCCGTCGCACGGCGGATGGCAGCGGACTCAGGTAGCCCGCCCCGCTTCCGCCGCCAGGCGTAAATCGTCTCGGCGACCACGCCGAGCCGACTCGCGAGAGAGGCCACAGTCACGCCCTCCCGCTCTGCCGCGTCGATCAGGTCGCCGTACCAGGCGCCACGGTGCCGTCGCGCCGTGGGGCCAGCGGCGATCAGTTGTTCGAGGACCATGGAGGCATGCTCCAAGGCGGCTACGGCAGTTGGAACTGGGCACCCTGGGCGGTCGCCGTACGCTTACGTTGCTCGAGAGGTGCGCGGCGACCCCGGCCATGCGCCTCCCGCAGCAGGACGGGCAGAAGCTGCGCCCCTTGCACGAGAACGCGATTAGGTGATCCAAGGCGCAGCTTTGGCAGCGCACGCGCCAGAAGCCGTGCGCGAGGTCACCGCATGTGATCGCGGCACGCAGCTAACGCTCGACATGCGCCGGTAGGGTCCGGCCTCCGTGTGACGTCGCGCGCGAGATCGTCGAGCGCGTCGCGAGTCTCGCCCCCGGTGAGACGCACCAGGTGACGCTCAAACTCACCGGCGGCGCGGCGCTCGTGGGCCTCGCCGTCTACACCGAGGGCACGCCTGCGGCGGGCGCACAGGTCCATGCACTGCGCAAGGGCAGCGGCTTCGGCTTCGACGATCGCAGCGTGCGGACCACGACGGCGGACGCCGCGGGGCGATTCGAGCTCGTCAGATTGCCCGCAGGAGCGCTCGTCGCGCGCGCGGAGCTCACAGGTCGCTTGCAATCGGAGTCCGTCGCGTTCGAAGTGCGCGGCGAGCACGCGACGCTCGCCGACTGCGGCGCGCTGACGCTCACGTTGCGCGCAGGGCGCACGATCGCGGGCCGCGCGACGTTTGCGGACGGGCGGCCTGCGGCGGGCCTTGTGCTCTCTGCGCGCTTCGATCCGACGCACCTCGTGGGCATGGCGGCGATGGGCGCTCTGACCGGCGGGCGCGGCGAGGGCACGACGGGCCCGGACGGCCGCTTCGAAGTGGGCGGCCTCGGCGCGGGGCCGTTCGTGCTCGAAGCGGAAGCGACGGCCGCCGACGGGACGGTGTGGCGTGTGCGGCGCGATGGTGTGCGCCCGGGGACGCTGGACCTGGAGCTCGTGCTGCACACGGCGCGCAGAATCGGGCTCCTCGTGGCGGCGCCCCCCCGTAGGCGGCGGCCGACGGCGAGGCTCCGGAGCCCCGCCGCCCGCGCGCCGGTGCGGGCTCAGAGGAAGAGCACCTGCACGGCGTTCGAGA
>CAYOBN010000186.1:0-5645 GCA_964402175.1 uncultured Planctomycetaceae bacterium
GTCGTACCTGGTACCGTTCGGCGCCACCGCCAAGTCGTACCTGGTACCGTTCGACGCCCAGCCGTTACCGTTCTGGGCCCCTGCCCATATCCGAGGACATGGACCAGCCCCTGCCCCGTCGTGTCTACTAGGAGAGTGAACCGCGTGCTCCGAACCCTCAGCCTTGCGCTCGCTCTCACCCCGATCGCCGCCGCCCAAGGCAGTTATTACAACGGGGTCGACACATCCTCCGCGACGGCACTGCGGACGAGCCTACACACCCTGATCGACGACCACACGCGGATCCCGTACACCGCCAGCGCGACCGACACCTGGAACGTGCTCGAGCTGGCGCAGCAGGACCCGCAGAACGCCGCCCGCATCCTGGACGTCTATCGCAATCGCTCGTTTGCGAAGGTCGGCGGCGGGAACACGAGCTACGAGCGCGAGCACGTCTGGCCGAAGTCGTACGGTTTCCCCGACGACGACGGGATGAACATGCCGTACACGGACTGCCACATGCTGTGGCTGTGCGACGGCGGCTACAACTCGTCGCGCAGCAACCTGCCCTTCGGCGGCTGCACCTCGATCTGCAACGAGTACCCGACCGACAGCAACGGCGGACAGGGCGGCGTCGGCGGCGGCTTCCCGGGTGACTCCAACTGGGGTTCGGGCAACGGCTCCAGCGGTTCGTTCCTCGTGTGGCCGGGTCGCCGTGGGGACTGCGCGCGGGCGTTGTTCTACGCTGCCGTGCGCTACGAAGGCGGCACACACGGCGTGACGGGCGTGATGGAGCCCGACCTCGAGCTCACGGACAACCTGGGCCTCGTGGCGTCCTCCAACACCGGGCAGAACGAGGCCTTCGGCTACATGGGCCGCCTCGCGATCCTGCTGCAGTGGCACCTCGAAGATCCCCCCGACGCCTACGAGCTGCGCCGCAACGACGTCGTCGCGAGCTTCCAGGGCAACCGCAACCCGTTCATCGACCACCCGGAGTGGGTCGCGTGTGTGTTCCAGGGCACGTGCACGACCCCGCCGCCGCCGCTGGGCGCGCGGTATTGCTCGCCGGCGGTCGCGAACTCACTCGGCTTGCGCGCCGAGATCGAAGCGCGCGGCTCGGCGGCCATCGCCGCGGCGGACTTCCGCCTGCTCGCGTCGAACCTGCCCCCGAACTCCGCAGGGTTCTTCCTCTGCAGCCGCACGACCGGGATCCTGTTCCAACCGGGCGGCAGCCAAGGCAACCTCTGCCTCGGCGGCGCGATCGGCCGCGGCGTCGGCGGAGCGATCGTGAACTCCGGTTTCTTCGGCAGCTTCGGCGTCCAAGTGGACCTCACCGCCCTGCCCCAACCCGCAGGCTCCGTCCCCGCGCTCACCGGCGAGACCTGGAACTTCCAGGCGTGGTACCGCGACGCCATCGGCGGTGTGGCCACGAGCAACTTCACGGATGGTTGGCAGGTGACGTTCCAATGACGGAGCGACGGGGGTCCCGCGGCGTCGCCGGATCCCCTTCGCGCGAGGTCAGCCAGCCACTCTCGGTCAGGACGAACGGGAGAGGCGGCCCTGAGCGCCCGTGAGTGCGGCGCGGCCTGAGTGCAGCGATGCCTGAGTTCTGCGCGCGGGAGGCGGTACCCTGTGCCCCCCCATGGCACGGCTCTTCCTGCTCGACGGCACGGCGCTCGCGTATCGGTCCCACTTCGCGCTCGCCCGGCAGGGGCTGACTGCGCCGGATGGGCGGCCGACGGGTGCGGTCTACGGGTTCACGGCGACCCTGCGCAGGATCCTGCGCGAGGAGGCGCCCGACCTGGTCGCCGTCGCGATGGATGCCAAGGGGCCCACGTTCCGGCACGAGCGGTACGCGGACTACAAAGCGACGCGTGAGAAGGCCCCCGAGGAGATGATCGCGCAGCTCGACGACATCCGCGAGGTCGTCGAGGCCCACGGGATCCCGCTGTTCGAGATCGAGGGCGTGGAGGCGGACGACGTGATCGGCACGCTCGCGCGCCAGGGCGAAGCGGCGGGCCACGACGTGTCGATCGTGACGGGCGACAAGGACTTCATGCAGCTCGTCTCGGAGCGCGTGCGGCTCTACAACGTGTTCAAGCCGAAGGTGGACCTCGTGATCGAGGGCCCCGAGGCGGTGCTCGGCAAGTTCGGTGTGCCGCCCGAGCGGGTCGTGGACGTGCTCGCCATCATGGGTGACAGCTCGGACAACGTGCCGGGTGTGCCTGGTATCGGCGAGAAGGGCGCGCAGAAGCTGATCCAGGAGTTCGGCTCCGTCGACGCGCTCCTCGAACGAGTGAGCGAAGTCAAGGGCAAGACCGGTGAGCGGATCCAGGAACACCGAGACCTGCTGCTGCTCTCGCGTGAGCTCGTGACGATCGATACGAAGGTCGGCGCCGTGTCGCTCGACGACGTGGGGCCGCCGCGGCCCGATCGGGCGCGCCTCGCCGCGGTGTTTGCGAGGTTGGACTTCCGCAGCTTCCGCGAGGAGGTGCTGCGCGCCCCTGCCGCCGATGCGCCGGCGGAGCGCCGCGAGTACATCACGGTGAGCGACGCGGAGGGGCTCGCGGCGATGATCGCGGACCTGCGGGGAGCTGGCGAGTTTGCGTGGGATACCGAGACGACGGGCCTCGCGCCGCTCGCGGTCGAGATCGTGGGCGCCTCGTTTGCATGCCGCGCGGGTCAGGCGTACTACGTGCCGTTCAACGCGTTCCCGCCGGTGTTGCCGGGCGGCGCTCCGGCGCTGCTCGACGCGCTGCGTCCGCTGCTGGAGGACCCTGAGCTGCGCCGCATCGGGCAGAACCACAAGTACGACGCCCTCGTGCTGCAAGGGCACGGAGTCGAGGTCGCGCCGCCAGCCTTCGACACGATGGTGGCGAGCTTCACGATCCACAACACGACGCGGCGGCACGGCCTCGACGAGCTCGCGCTCGCGTACTTCGGCCTGCACAAGATCCCGACCAGCAAGCTGATCGGAACGGGGCGCAACCAGATCACGATGGCGGATGTGCCGATCGCCGAGGTCGCGGAGTACGCCTGCGAAGATGCCGAGGTCACGTGGCGGCTCTACGAAGTCCTGCGCGAGGAGCTGCGCGAGACGGACAACGAGCGGCTCTTCTACGAGCTCGAGCTGCCGCTCGTGCCCGTCTTGACCGCGATGGAGCGGCGCGGGATCCGCCTCGATACGAAGGTGCTCGATGGGCTCGTCGGGATCCTCGACCGGGACGCGGCGGCGGCGGAGGACCGCGTGCGCGAGCTCGCGGGAGAGCCGGGGCTGAACCTCAACAGCCCGAAGGCGCTCGGCGCGGTCCTGTTCGAGAAGCTGCGTATCCAGGACGAAGCCGGAGTCAAGCGCCCGAAAGCGACCAAGACCGGGTATTCGACGGACCACGCGACGCTGAGCGAGCACTACGCGGACGTCGAGATCGTGCGCCATCTCCTGGAGTTCCGCGAGGTCTCGAAGCTGAAGGGCACCTACGTCGAGCCGCTGCCGGGTTACGTCAACCGGCGCACGGGCCGTGTGCACCCGCACTTCAGCCAAGTCACGGCGACCACCGGGCGCCTCGCGTGCTCGGATCCGAACTTACAGAACATCCCGGTGCGGACCGAGCGCGGTCGCGCGCTGCGCCGCGCGTTCGTACCGCGGGAACCCGACGCACACGGCCGCTGGGTGCTGCTGTCGGCGGACTACAGCCAGGTGGAGCTGCGGTTGCTGGCGCACCTCTCGGGTGACGAAGCCCTGACCGCCGCGTTCCGCGAAGGCCGCGACGTCCACCGCGCGACCGCGTCGAAGGTCTTCGGGGTGCCCGAGGACGAAGTCGATCGCGCGATGCGCAGCCGCGCGAAGGCGATCAACTTCGGCTTGATGTACGGCATGGGCCCGCAGCGACTCGCGCGCGAGACCGGCCTGACCGTCCCCGAAGCCAAGGAGTTCATCGAGCGCTACTTCGCTGCGTTCCCCCGGGTGCGGCGCTGGCTCGATGTCACGCTGGAGAACGCGCAGCAGAACGGCTACGTCGAGACGCTGATGGGCCGCCGTCGGGCCCTACCCGAGCTGCATGCTGCCGATGCGCGCACGCGGGTCGGCGCGGAGAACGCCGCCGTGAACACGCCGGTGCAAGGCTCAGCCGCAGACATCATCAAGCGAGCGATGATCGACCTGGAGGCCGCCCTCGGGCGCCGCAGCGACCTGCACGGCCAGCTCCTGCTGCAAGTCCACGACGAGCTCGTCTTGGAGGTGCCCGAGCGCGAGCTCGAAGCCACGACCGCGGTCGTACGCGCCGCGATGTCGGGGGCCATGGCGCTCGATGTGCCCCTGGACGTCGACGTCGGGCACGGGCCGAACTGGCTCGAAGCGCACTGAGCGGGGGTGCTGGGGTTGCGGAATTCGGACCGGCGGGCCACCCTCTATCGGGCGGCTGGCCGGGTGCTGGCCCCCCCACTGCTCTCTGCCATGCAACACCTCTCCTTCACCTCCATCGCCCTCTGCGGACTCGCCGCCACCGCTGCGGCCCAGGGCCCCGACGTCGCGATCGTCGCTGCGGCGACGACCTCCCTGACCGCGTGCCAATTCACCGATGTCCAGGCGAAGCTCCAGGCTTCGGGCTTCTTCAACACCGTCGACATCGTCGATTGCGTCACGCAGACCCCGACGCTGCAGCAGCTTCAGGCCTACGACGCGATCATTTCCTGGTCCAACAGCAGCTACCAGAGCGGCGCGGCGCTCGGCGATGTGTTCGCGGACTACGTCGACGCGGGCGGCGGGGTCGTGCTCGCGGTGTACGCGACGTCGACCTTGACGGCGAACCGCTCGCTCACGGGTCGTTGGAGCCAGGGCTACGACGTGATCGAGCCGCGCTCCGGCAACACGACCGGCGCGGTGACGCTCGGTACGGTGCTGCAGCCGACGCACCCGGTGATGGCCGGGGTCGCGCTCCTTTCGTCCACCCAGGGAGCGCGTCCCACCACGACGAACCTGCTGCAGGGCCAGCTCCTCGCGGAGTGGAGCGATGGCAAGATCCTCGCTGCCGTCGGCGCGAACCCGCGCCGCGTGGACCTCGGGCTGTACCCGCCGTCGAACGCGTGCACGTCGACCTTCTGGGACCAGAACACCGACGGTGGCCGTTTGATGGCCAACGCGCTGCTGTTCGTCGCGACGGCCGGCGGCCCGACGCAGCCGGGATCGAACTACTGCACCGCGAACAACAACTCGACGGGTAGTGCAGCGAGCATGTCGGCGACGGGCTCGAACCAATTGCTCGACAACAACGTCGTGCTGGCGGCGAGCGGCCTGCCGAACAACGCGTTCGGCTTCTTCCTCACGAGCACGACCCAGGGCTTCATCGCCAACCCGGGCGGCAGCCAAGGCAACCTCTGCCTCGGCGGCGCGATCGGACGCTATGTGGGTCCGGGCCAGATCAAGAACTCGGGCGCGACGGGCGCGATCGACTTGGCGATCAACGTGAACAGCATGCCGAGCCCGTCGGGCTCGGTGATCGTGGCCCCTGGCCAGACGTGGAACTTCACGGCGTGGTACCGCGATACGATCGGCGGTGCGGCGACGTCGAACTTCGCGGACGGCTACGCGATCACGTTCCAGTAACCCGCAAACCGTCGAACGGTACCAGGTACGACTTGGCGTTGGCGCCGAACGGTACCAGGTACGA
>CAYOBN010000187.1:0-5438 GCA_964402175.1 uncultured Planctomycetaceae bacterium
CCGCCTTCGCCGATGCGATCGGCGTCAGCGCAGCCAACCTGTACTTGTGGCGACGCCGGCTGGGTGCCGGCTCCGAGCGCCCAGCCACGGCACGAGCATCGGCGTCATCGGGGCAGGGCCTCTTGGAGCTGCGCCTCGCCGACAGCGGCCTGCAGTCCACGTGCTCGTTCACGTTGCGGATCGGAGCACGCTTCGAGGTCGATATCCCCAAGCGGTTCGACGCCGATGACCTCCGTCGCATCCTCGAGGTCCTCGTGTCGTGCTGACGCTGTTCTCAGGCCGCATCTACCTCGTCCTTGGACCGACCGACATGCGGAAGTCCTTCGACACGCTCGCTGGCGTCGTGCGCGAGCGGCTCGGCGCCGAGCCGATGCAGCGTGACACCTTCGTCTTCTGCAACCAGCATCGCACGCGCTTGAAGATCCTCGTGTACGACGAGTCCGGCGCCTGGGTCATGTCGAAGCGCCTCGATCGAGGCACGTTCGCTTGGCCCGCAGGGGATGCGAACGAGCGCCCTCAGGAGGTGCAGATCGAGCAGCTTGTCTTGCTGCTGCGCGGATTCGACGCCGTTGCGCTGAAGCCACGCAGGTGGCGACGAAGGAGGCTCGCACTCGCTCCAGTTACTTCGGAAAAGTCGCAACGCTTTTGATTCAGCCTACGTACTGAGGGACGTGCTGGCCATGAAGCATCGGCCTCTCGAGCTTCAGGTGGATTCCCTTATAGCTGTGGTCGCGGAGCGCGATGCGCTACTGGAGCAGCGCGACAATCTGATCGCAAGTCAAGCGGAGGAGTTGTGTAACGCCGCACACTGATCCAGGTGATTGCCCGCACATTGGCGTAGGGTGATCGTGGCGGCGCCGCACATCGGGATAGGGCCAGGGGCGCCCTCCCGCCCCGTCGACCCTCCGGCAATGTGCGGCGCGGACCCTCGGTGAGCCTCAGGCTGCGTGCGGCCTAACAGACGCTTACTCTCATTGGCGTTGACAACTCCCGTGGCTATCGCGGGAACGGAGTTGGAAACCTCCTCAAATTGCGTGGCTAGAACACCCTCGAGCAACGCGGCTCGTTACAGCGCAGGGTGGGCGCAAGCCCATAAACACGAAGCAGAACCTCAGAGTCCGATATCAATACGTACCACTGTCACGTCATTTGGTTCAACAATTACGTCACGCACAAATCGCCCACCCGGAATCCCCGCAACGGTCGTGACCAGCACATGAGAGCCCGGGATGACGCCGGGTATGAAGTAGGGTGGCTCTGCATAGCGTAAGAGCCCCCGTGCCGTAACCTCTCCATCGCTCCCGATCGTACCAAGTATGAGTCGAATATCCGTGCTCGAGTGACATTGCCCATCCGGGGTGGTTAGACGTACTTCGACGGCTCCGAGGGGCTGATCGGGTTCTTCGAATGCAATCTCCGCTGTTGTACCCCCTACGACTCTGATGTTGCCCATGCTGCGCAGCGTCAAGCCAGCCTCATTCCCGTTAGCAAAGCTGGCCCACGCGTTATACTGTCCGGTGGGGATGCCGGAGAGAACCTGGTCGCCAAATGGGAAGCTGCTCGTCCGAAACTCGTGCCGTAGCCCGCCCTCTACTGGCTCCAAAACAATCCTGGCAAGCGCAGGCTTGATAGCCTTACTCGGGCGAACCCAGTCAACAGCCTGCCGAAGCGCTAGGAGTTTGACCTTGCCTAGCGTCGCCCCGGCTGGCTCTAGTGTATACGAATATGTTGCGATATCGCCTCCTATGAATCGGCGCGGCATAAATGCTACTCGGAATGGTGCATACCCATTAAAGCTTGCCTCGTACTCGAGCTCTCGCAACCCGAATTCATCGTGAGCACACCGGAACAGAAAACTGCGACTGCCCTGCTCTTCCCTTCGAAGTTTCTGCCCAGTCGCAATATCGACAGCCGCCGTCCAGTCATCTACCGGTCGCTCGCAAATGATCGCACTGGATACTCGCTCATGGCTGTTTGTGACTCTATTGGGGTCATGGAGGATTGGCTGCCCGTCCGGCCCGTAGAACTCCAAGCGAGCCGCGTAGAGGTAGCCGAGTTCTATATCCGGGGCGACACGAACACCGGCGCCGCACATTACTGTGTTGCCCAAGAGGCCAGGGCCCGCCGCTGTGATGCGATACTCGAGATCCGGGCGCGCGCCCTCGATGCGATACTCGCCACGATTGTTCAGGCCTGCTAACAGGTACGCCCCATCTCCCCGGTTTCTTGCATCTACACGTACTTGGTCCGCGGCGAATGGAAACGACCAGGCTGGTGAAGCGAGGATGGTCACATTGGCATCAGCCGGGGGCGGCGCTCCACCGGGGAGTAGAACGATGCCCCTTAGCTCATGTGCCGCAGCGAGTAGCACTGTAACTAAGGACTCCGGAGGCTCCGGGAACCATACCACCCTTGGACGAAACCCATCGGCCTGTACGCTGATCTGGCGGATCTCTCTAGCGGAGTACTCTAGCAGCCCATCATCATCGCTAACGCCCAGGTCGATCCACGACGTGCTGAACTGGGCTTGTACTGAGGCGGCGGAAATGGGCGCGCCGCTCTCAGCATCCCTGAACTCCAGATATGCCCGCTCGCCAGTGGACTCAGGCAGGGTTGGATCAGAACCAGTCGGAGCCTGTGTTATCAGGCGATGAGAGATCGAGTTCGTTGGTGTGAGGCGCTCAACGGGATTCTCTCTCTCGGCCCATCGTCCATCCCACTCAGCCGCAGCGCCTCCTACCTCACGTTCGAATCCAAGCCATACCAAACCAACAGCTATTGTGGCGACTATCGCAGCCACCAAAAACCAGCGATGTGATCGTGCTCTCATTTCGCCGAAGGATGATCATCCGCCTGCATGTCGTATGCCGGGAAACTGCGGACTGGAGACCGTCCCGGCTCCTGGGTCGCGCAGCAGGGAGCCTGATGGCCCTAGGTCGCCGGCTAACCCGAGAGGCTTGTGCGACGGAGCGGGAAGAGCTTCATGATTGCGCCAGAAATTCAACATAAAGGCGCTTCGCTAGAAATACTCACATTGTGCATATGTTTCGAACGGAGCTTGAGTGCGTTGCTTCATCTTGCATGTACCCGGCCCCACCTCGGCACAAAAGGCGGGGACCTGCGGGTCCTGGCAGTTCCCAGCCACGTCCGGAGCGCCGTCTTTGATGTGGATATCACAGCAATAGGCCTGAACGACATCCTTGCACCGACAAGTCTCTCCCGCGGCTGGGGCCCAGTATTCGCACTCATCGTACGGAGGCGTGTCCAAGCACGGCTCATGGCAGCTGGAAGCGCCAGCCGTGACGATGGTGTAGCAAGGCAGCTGGTTTCCGTATTGTGCTCTCGCAATGAATGAGATTGCGAGCAACAGCGGAATAAATAGAGCGGCTCTCATTTCTCTTTTCTTGGGCGTTCGTGCGGTGTTGTGACGCGGTCGCACGCGAGGGTACTCGCACCTGGGGAGGCGATGCAGCACCCTTTCGGTAAAGTTGGTGTATGCCTCGGTTCGGTTGGTCTTGAGAGTGAGGTAGGTGCGGCCGGACTGCTAGTCGTCGGAGATGCGGATAGATAGGAGGAGAAGGCCAGCCTCCGGTGCGGGGTACCCTCGGCGGGTTCCCAAGTCACAGACGGGCTCGAGGCCCAAGAAGGAGGCTGACCATGACCGAGCGTACCACCACAACAACCGCGACGCTGCCCAAGTCCACCTCGACCATCGGCATCGATCTGGGAGACCGCAAGAGCCACGTCTGCGTGCTCGACGCCGGGGGGCAGGTGATCGAGGAAGGTACGGTCCCCACGACGGCTGCCGGGCTCCGAAAGCGTTTCGAGCGCTGTGAGCCGACGCGGGTCGTCATCGAGGCGGGCGGGCAGTCGGGCCAAGGAGCGGATGGGGTCAACGACCTCCTTCGCGAGCTGGGGCACGACGTCATCGTCGCGAACCCGCGCAAGCTTCGGATGATCTTCCAGAGCGATTCGAAGAGACTCTCAGGGTTTGTTTGCTTGGCGTGTTCGACGCGGAGCAGCTTGCACGTGTGGCGCGCCTCGACCCGAAGTTGCTGCACCCGATTCAGCACCGCGAACGATCCGCTCGCGTGGACCTCGCGAAGGTACGGTCGCGCGACATCCTGGTATCCACGCGGACAGGACTGATCAACCACGTGCGCGGGGTCCTGAAGTCGTTCGGCGCGCGCGTCGGGGCGAAGGGCGCTCCGTCGTTCCACGGGTGGGTCGAGGGTCAGATCCCCGAAGAGCTCCGCGATGCTCTGCAGCCGATCCTGACGACACTGACGACCGTCGGCGAACAGATCAATCTGCTGGACGAGGAGATCGAGCGGCTCGCAGCCGACGTGTACCCGGAGACCGGAGTATTGCGGCAGGTGGACCGCGTTGGTCTGCATACCGCGGTGAGGTTCGTCCTGACCGTGGAGGACCCGAAGCGAATCAAGGACAGCCGCGACGTCGGGGCCTACTTCGGCCTGTGCCCGCGTCGGAGTCAATCGGGCGCGTGCGATCCTGAGCTGCGCATTACCAAGGCAGGCGACCGCGACATGCGGCGCCACCTCGTGCAGTGTGCGCAGCAGATGCTCGGGCCATTCGGCAAAGACTCCGACCTGCGGCGCTGGGGCCTTGCGCTGGCGGGGCGCGGGGGCAAGACAGCCAAGAAGAAGGCTGTGATCGCCGTGGCGCGCAAGCTCGCCGTGTTGTTGCACACGCTCTGGAAGACGGGTTCCGTCTACGAGCCGTTGCGTGTGACCGAGCGAAGAGCGAAACGGACAGCGGGTGGTGGCGCGTCGGTAGCCTCGGCTACGGCTGCGAACGAGGCAGTGTCGGCATGAACAGCGCGTCCAGTGTCATCGTCGCTGTCGTGCTGATCGCGGCGCTCGTCCGTCGCTGCGCAGCGGCTCCGCGCCAGCAACGCTCGCGCGGAGGCGTTGCAGTGCGACGGACAAGCGCTGCGACGCCCCTGGCAGGTATGCGAGGGCGGCGCCCGCCCCGTCGCCCTGTCGTCTCTCCTTGTGTTGGGCTCGCTTGGCCGAACCGGACAGGTGAGTCATGTATGCCCACGCCGCGGGCGCCGAGGACCCGATAACCGTGCCTGCGCGCTGGCCTACTTCGGTGTCAAAAGGGGTTCTCGCTTGGGCGGGCGGATAGGGCTTCCAAACAGGCAGTTCGGGACAGGGTTGTCCGCTATTGGGGTCCGTGGTGGCCCAATACGAGACACACTACCCCCGGAGTTGGCCGTATCTGGGTCGCGGCTACCCAGGTTGCACGCTGACGCGGTCGACCCAGCCGAGGCAGGAGCCCTTGGAGACGGCCCCAAGCGTGGCGCGCGAGTCGTCGCGATACGAAGGGGCCCGCCTCGGTCGCTCGTGGGTGACCGGGACGGGGGCAGACCTCCCTCGGAGTCGAGCGCTCAGGCGAGCGGCGGGAGGCTTGGA
>CAYOBN010000188.1:0-5371 GCA_964402175.1 uncultured Planctomycetaceae bacterium
TCGAACGCCCGCCGCGTGCTGTTCTACTGATGCCGACCCGCTTGCCGGGCGCCGCGCAATGCGGTCGCCCGGCAACGGGCACCCTCGCAGCGCCCGCGGCCGCTCTCTCGAGGAGCGGCCGCGGGTGCTGCCTGTGATGGAGAGGGTCAGCGCTCAGGTTCGTCCCGCCGCCCGATTCGGGAGAACGAACAGCGCATCAGGTGCACGGTTTCGAGTGGGACGGGTGCGATCGCCTCCAGGAGCTCGATACGGACCGTGACCGTGTTTACGGTCCCGCGCCCACCGGGCAGCGGAATGGAGTGCGACTGCGCCTGGCGATCAGTATCGATTCCTTCCACCCGCGCACTGACGCGGGCGCCGATTTGCGCTCGGGTCGTGAACGCGCCGTCGCTTCGGAAGACGATTCGTACGCCGCTCGCAACATTGTCGGGGGTCCCGCCTTGAAATCGACAGCCAGCGGCGTCGACGACGCCGGCAAGAACAGAACATTGCGACCCAGGAGCAGTGCCACTCGGATGACGGATGACTCCCACATCCATGGCGCTTCCATGCGAGGTGGCGGATAGAGGGACGCGAGGAGCCGCCCTTCTTGGATCACGAGCCGATGCTGCTCCGCTCGGTTCATCGACGCCGTCGGGTCTCGGCCCTGCTCGAGACGGGCGCGCCGCTGGGGCGCGAGCTGCAACGGAGAGCGAGCTCGTCCGCGCACGCGTGATGGCCCTTGATGATCAGGTGGCAATCCTCGCGCCAGCAGAGGAGTTCCAGCGAGCTGCGGGTCTGTGGGCACAGGTCGATTGTGGGCACGCCGCTGCCCCCGCAGCCCATCCAGCATCCCGTCCGCGCTACGATCGCTCACCGCGAGCGAGTCGCGGTTGTCGAGGACACCATCGATGTGCGAGTCACCGGTGAAGAGGATCCGCACGGCGGGGTGCTGTAAACGAACGTCTTCCTCATCGCACAGGCCCTGGGCGTTGGTCACCGTAGGGAAGACGCCCTCGGGGTGTTCGCTCCACAGCCGTCGGAGGCGAGGTTCGTCTACCCCATGTGACCGCCCCCGTGCCCGCGCTTTCGAGAGGTGGCAGGGCAAAGTAAGGGGCAGGCAAGAAGTCCGCCGAGCCCACTGGTTCCGGGCTTCCCGCGCAGGTTCGTCCAGGCGCGATCCGAGGAATGCGCATAGCATCGCAGGACTCTCCGATCGCATCCCATGACCCGCTCGATCCTCGCGCCGCTCCAGCGGCTGTCCGTCCTCGTCCTCCCCTTGTTGTTGTCCGCGGCGCCGGCGCAGGAGGCGGCCGTACCCCCTGCGGCAGCGCCCCCCAAGGCGGACGAGGTCAAGTTCGACCTCGAAACGCTCTTTCCCGAGAAGGGGCTCTTCGGTCCGACCGCCTCGGGCATGGCGTTCTCGCACGACGGTCAGCTCGCCGCGTGGCTGTACCGGCCCTACATCGAGCGGCGGCACGGGAGCGACCTGTGGGTGCACGACTTCCAAACGGGGGTGACGACGCGCTTGACCTCCGTGTCGAAGCTTGCGCCCTATCAAGCAGACACCCGCGACGTCGCGGAGGACCGTATCGGCAAAGCGAAGAAGGAGAAGGGAGCGGGCACCAGGGACGAGGGCGCTGCGAGCGAGGCCGCGCCGAAGTCGGAGCAAACGACGACGGGCTCCTGGAAGGAGTTCGTCGACAAAGCGCGCGGTGACGGCGCTCAGACGAAGGGAGCCCAAGCGACCGGCAGTTCGCTCGATCTGTCCTTGGCCGACTCCGTTTCGGAGAAGGACGCGGACGACGAGAAGGCGCCGCGTTACTCCGGCGTCGAGGGGTTCACGTGGTCGCCCAATGCACAGGAGCTCCTCTTCTCCAGCGGCGGCGACATCTACCGGTGGAAGCACGGTGAGTCCAACTTCGAGCGCCTGACGCGCACCCGCGGCGCCGAGCGCAGCGTCGCGTACCTACCCGACGGTGCGGGTTACACCTACCTTGCCAACGACGCGCTGGTGCGCGCTCGCTTCGGCACACACTTCGTGGACCAACTCGATCCGCGGCTGCCGGATGGTCACTCGATGCGCAGCTACGTCCTGAGCCCGGACGGTCGGCATGTCGTCTTCGTCGCGTCCAACGGCGAGCGCAACAGCGGCGCGCGCAAGGTGAACATCGCGACGTATTCGGACCGCTTCATGCAGGTCCGCGAGGTGCCGCGCACCGTGTCCGACGATCCGATCGGGGACGTCGACACCTCGATCTACCTCTACACCTTGCCGACGGAGAGCAACGACGATGGCAAGCTGATGAAGGTCTTCACCCGCGAGCGCTCGGGCCCGCGCGATGCGCTGCCGCTGCCGGACTGGGCGCCGGATTCGTCGCGGGTCGCGTTCGCGGTCTACGAGCAGAGCTCGGGGCAGGTCCATGTCCTGGAGGCGACCTTGCCGACCGGCGCGGAGAAGGACACCCAGCCCGAAGCGACGGGGTCCGGCAAGAAGAGCAAGGTGCAGGAGCGCCCGGCGAAGCCGGTGCTGCGCTTCTTGCACGACGGCGGGCCGAACACACCCAACATGATCCAGCCGCGTTACCTCGCGGACAGCCGCCGGATGGTGATGGTGACCGAGCAGACGGGCTTCCGTCAGCTCCACCTGTTGGACCCCGCCTACGAGGCGCTCGAGCCGCTGACCCGTGGCCGCTTCGAGGTGTACCCGTTGGAGCTCCCGCGCCACCGCGGTAGCGTCTTCTACGCCGCGACGGCCGAGAGCCCTGCGTGCCTCGACCTGTACGAGCTGCGCTTCGCCGACGGATCCGTGCGCCGGATCACACAGGGCGTCGGCCAGTACGACAGCGCCGCAGTCAGCCCCGACGGCCAGCGCGCCCTGGCGATCCACACCGCCTACGGCGCGCTGCGCGAGCTCGTTGCGGTCGACTGCGCTGCAGGCACCGAGACGCGTTTGACCGACTCGCACCCGGCGAAGACGAAGGCGCTGACAGCGGCCGCGCCTGAGCTCTTCACCTATCCGAACCGCAACGGCCAAACGGTCCACGGCCTGCTCTGGAAGCCCGCGGACCTCCAGCCGGGCGAGAAGCGCCCCCTGCTCGTCTACGTCTACGGCGGCCCGCTCGGCACCCGCAAACAAGTCACGCAGGGCAACTTCGGCAGCGATGCGTACTTCTTCGCGCAGTACATGACCCGCCAGCACGGCTACATCACGTGCACGATCGACCCGCGCGGGATGTCGGGTTATGGCGCGCTCTTCGAGAAAGCGAACTTCGAGCAGGTCGGCAAGCCCCAGGTCGAGGACCTGGTCGACGGCGTGCGCTTCCTGGTCGAACACCACGGCGTCGACGCCGAACGCGTCGGCATGCACGGCTGGAGCTTCGGCGGCTTCCAGACCCAGATGTGCCTCTACACCGAGCCCAAGGTCTTCCGCTGCGGCATCGCCGGCGCGGGGCCGACCGAGTGGGAGAACTACAACTCGTGGTACTCGACGGGCACGATCGGCGCGAGCCGTGAGGGCCAGACGGACCTCGCCAAGTACTCCCTCTTGCCGCTCGCGAAGGGCCTCGAAGCGAAGCTCTTGCTCGTGCACGGTATGGAGGACAGCAACGTGCTGTACCAGGACACCGTGCGCGTCTATGCCGAGCTCCTGAAGGCCGGCAAGGAGACCCTCGTCGAGCTCTTCCTCGACCCGACGGGCGGCCACGGCCTCGGCGGACACGTCAAGTCACTCAACCGCTACCGCAAGTACGAGGAGTTCCTCGTGCGCTGCCTGGGCGGCAAGAAGAGCTGATTTGCGCAGCCGCTCCGAGCGCGCGCCAACGGTTCTCAACGGAAGGCGCAACGCAGTATCCGACTCTCGAACGGACGTCTGATCCCTGTCGTGGGTTGCCTCCGAGCGCCCTGCGGCGGGGGCGCGGTTCCGAATCCGCAGCGGACATCGCGAGGATCGTCCTCAGCGCAGCTCCAGCACCACCGCTTCGCTGAAGTTGCTCGTCCGCTCCGGGTTCCGGTCCGTGTACCACGCCTGGAAGACCCAGGTCTCGCCAGCGAGTGCATGCACCAGCCCCAGCGGAGTCGGCGTACGCGTGAGGTCGAGCGCGCGCGCGAACCGGCCCGCGGCGACTGTCCCGAGCAAGGGGCGGCCGTACCGCCCAACCGGGTCGGCGAGGCAGAGGTCGCCCTGGCTACCTGCTGGCCACGGCGCGAACGCGACCGCGCGGCTGCACAGGAAGGAGCCCATCTCGCCCGGCGGCAGCCCTTCGGCGGTCAGGACGAGGCGGTTCAGCGCCGCGACCCGCGACCCCGTCGCGGCGAGCCGCGCCGCGCTGCCGGTCGAGTTCGGCCGGCCGGCGCACGCGACCGCGCCGAGCGTGTGCCGGTTCTCGAACCACGTGAACTCGTAGTCCTCGCGCCCCGCCGCGAGCAGGTCGAGGTCGGCGTCGCCGTCGACGTCCGCGGCGACGACGCTCGCCGCGCCTTCGGCGTGTGTCGTGAGTATGCGCTGCGGACCGAAGCCCCCGGCGCCCAGGTTCTCGTACCACGCGACCCGGTCGTCGACGCGCGAAGCCGACGCGACGTCGAGGTCTCCGTCCCCGTCGGCGTCGAAGGCACACAGGTCCGCAGTCAGGTTCGTGTACGACGCGAGCCGTTGGCGCGCAGCGTAGTGCCCCGTGGAGGTCCTCTCGAACCAACGCACGCCGTACCGCTCGGGGCCAGCGGCGACGAGGTCGATGTCCCCATCGCCATCGACGTCGAACGCGACTGCGGGCGCATGGCAATCCCCCGGTCCGACGAGGACCTCCGGTGCAGCGAACGCGCCAGCGCCCGTGTTCTGCAGCCATAGCGCGCGCGCGGCGCCGATGCTGTATTCGACGAAAGCCAAATCGACGTCCCCGTCGCGGTCGAGGTCGACGGGGAGCGGGTCGAGCCCGACAGGCCAAGCGAGCACAGTGACTGGGGGGCCGAACGCGCCGCCCAGGTTCTCGTGGCGCTCCACCACGCAGCCACCGGTGCCGTCGTACAGCACGCTCAAGAGGTCGAGGTCGCCATCGCTGTCGAGGTCCGCGAGCTCGAGCTCCAGCGGGATCGCGGTTCCCGTGCGCACCGGGGCGGCGGCGCCGAACGCGCCGCCGCCCAGGTTCTCGAACCAGTCGATCGCTGTGCCGTTGGGGAAGTCGTCGAAGCCTGCGATGACATCGAGGTCCCCGTCGCCGTCGAGGTCGCCGATCCCCGCACGCTGCGCGCGTCGGGCACCCGAGATCGGTCGCAGCGGTCCGAACGAGCCGCCGGTGTTCTCGTACCAAACGACGCCAGCAGTCGCGGACAGGATCCCCCAGGTGACGGCGACGAGGTCGTCGTCGCCGTCCGCATCGAGGTCTGCAGCCAGCGC
>CAYOBN010000189.1:0-5275 GCA_964402175.1 uncultured Planctomycetaceae bacterium
TCGACCACCCGCCGCCCCAGATCGAGGAGGGCGAGGTCGCGCTCTTCGCCAAGGGCGGCGCGGTCGTGCGCCTGCGCCTCGACGGCACGGTCCAGATCACCGGCTCGGTCGTCGTCGACGGCGACGTCTCGGACGCTCAGGGCTCGCTCGACGCGCTGCGCCGCGCGTTCAACCTCCACTTCCACCAGGTCACCGGCTCGACCACGAGCCCGCCCACGCCTCAGGTCTGAACCATGACGACGCCCGTCACCCGCATCAAGACTCGCCGCGGCACCCTCGCCCAGTGGGCGGCTGCCAGCGCGACCGTCCTCGCTGCCGGCGAGCTCGGGACCGTCCTCCCGGCGTCGCCCGGCGTCCGCGCGCGCTTCAAGATCGGCGACGGGACCTCCGACTGGGACGAGCTCCCGTACCAGGAGCTCGACACGACGGCCCCGCTGACCCTGACGGGTGAGCTCACGGTCGCGGACCTGGCCGGGGTCGAGACGATCAACGGGCGGGACGTGGTCGCGGACTACGTGACGCTCGACGCGACGACCCACGCCCGCGGGCACCTCGCGGTCTTCCCCTGGACGCTCACGCACCCCGCCGCGTTCCCCACGACGCCCGAGATCGTTCCCGTGCGGACCTCTCGGGGCTGGCGCGGCTCGGTCTCCGCGCGGAGCCTGCGGCCGGCGATCAGCGGGACCACGTACTACGTCGACGTGGTGCTCGGGGACGACGGCAACGCGGGCACCGAGGCCGCGCCGCTGAAGTCGGTCTTCGTGGCGCTCCAGAAAAACGACGTCGGGCTCGTGAAGGTGGCCCCGGGGCTCTACGGCTTCGAGAACACGTGGAAGGCTCCGACCTACACGATCGCGGTCGATGCTTCGTACGGGGTCGAGCGCTGGGCCGTCCGGCCCGGCGAGGTCATCCTGCACACCGGGTACTCGGCGCCGACCTGGACGGTCAACGGCACGCACGGGACCGTGTGGGACGCGACGCTTGCCTTCGTCCACGGCGTCACGGATCTCGGGGTCCGGCTCGCGACCGGGGGCTACGTCGATTACGTCGCCTGCACCTCGCTCGCGCAGTGCGCGGCCACGCGGGGGTCCTACTACTACGACGGGACGACGCTCAACGTGCACCCGCTGCGCGTGGGGGCGCCCGATGCTCGGGTCCTCGCGCTGCGCCAGGTGCAGGGCGCGCTCGACTCCTCGCGGCGCAGCGTCTGGATGTCCGACCTGACCTTCGTCGGGGGTTCGGCCGGCGTGCTGATGCAGAACGTGAGCGGCACGGACGGCGGGCGGCTCATCGCGCGGCGAGTCAAGGTCTCGAACGCCACCGGCGACGGGCTCGCGACCAAGGGCATCGCGCGGGTGATCCTCGAGGACTGCGAGGTCTACAACTGCCGCGGCGACGGGATCACGCACCAGCAGCAGACGACGACCAACCCGAGCCAGATCGTCGAGGTGCGCTGCATCTCGGCCGGCAACGGGTCGACCGACACGGCGGACGTCACGAACGCGTTTACGAGCCACGCGAACCAACACGTCACGCGCATCGGCTGCCGCGGCGGGACCTCGCGCGGCCCGAGCTTCGCGGACGTGAACGCGGGAAACAAGGTCTGGATGGCGGGCTGCGAGGCCTGGGCCAGCTCGTCCGAGGACGATGACACGCAGTCCGCGGGCTTCTTCCACGGGGCCGGCTCGGAAGCCTGGCTCTACGACTGCGAGAGCTCGGGCAGCCTCTGGGACCTCGTCGTCGGCGCATCGTCGACGGTCTACCTCGACGAGAGCTTCGTGCCCGTCCAGTCGCTCACCGGCACCCTCGGCACCCACACGCAACTCTGAGCCATGGTCGTCCTCAAAGCTCGTCAGATCGCCGCTGGTTCCTCGCTGACCGTCGTCCGGGCGCACGTCCTCGAGGCGGGCGAGTTCGGCTACTTCGTCGACGAGGGCAGCGTCCGGCGCTTCCTCATCGGCGACGGCACGCGCACGGTCGGCCAGATGGAGACCGCGGGCGAGACGTTCGACGTCCGCGGCGGTCTCGGGGTCCTCGCGGGCGAGGGAGCGCCCGAGGCCAGCGACGGCCGCAACGGTGAGCTCTACTTCGACACCGTAGGGAAAGCGCTCTGGGGTCCGAAGGCCGGCGGAGTGTGGACCGGCACGGGTCCGATCAGCCTGGTGGGGCCGGCGGGCGCGACGGGAGCGACCGGCCCCGCTGGGCCGGAGGGGCCGGAAGGGCCGGCGGGCGCCGACGGCGTCTTCGACCCCGAGGACGTGCCGGCGGGCAGCATCACCGAAGCCATGCTCTCGGTCGGGGCGACGGCGCGCCTGCTGAACGCCGTCGCGGGCACGGACAACCTCGCGGCGGGCTCGGGCGCGGGGGCGATGCTGACTTCGGGGAACAATAACACGCTCCTGGGCGTGCGAGCGGCCGATGCTCTAACGTCTGGCGGGAGCAACTCGGCAATCGGAACGAGCGCGCTCACGTCTTGCCAGACCGGGTCAAACAACGTCGCGGTCGGCACCGCCGCGCTTGCGCTTTATACGGGCAGCGAAGCGACAGCAGTCGGATCGGGGGCTCTCGACGCTCTGACCTCAGGCACCCGGTGTACGGCTGTCGGGTACAACTCCCTGAGCGCCAATCAGACGGGCATACAGTGCACGGCTGTTGGTCACACCGCGCTCGCGCTCTGCACGGGCAATAACAATGTTGCCGTCGGATTCGAAACGGCAGACGCCTTGACGAGCGGGGCGAACAACGGTGCGTTTGGAAGCGGGGCACTGGGTTCCTGTCAAACCGGCAACAACAATACGAGCGTCGGGCACAACGCACTTCTTCTCTATACCGGCTCTGAATCAACAGCTATCGGCGCAAGCGCGCTCGACGCGCTGACGACGGGATCCAGAAATACAGCAATCGGATTTAACTCGCTTGGCGCGAACCAAACAGGAGCCAACTGCACGGCCATCGGCCACGGCGCGCTTGTGGTCGCGACTGGATCTAACAACATCGGCCTGGGCCGTGGCGCAGGCGACGCCATCACCACCGGCAGCGGTAACCTGATCATCGGTGACTACGCGGGCACCACTACGCTCGAAAACAACGCCGTGATCTGCAACGGCGCGGGCACGGTCGTCTTCCGCTACGACGGGACGCGCTGGTTCTTCGGTGACGGCGCGTCTGCCTTGCCGACCTCCGATCCGGCTGTCTCCGGCGCCCTCTGGAACAACGGCGGCGTCCTTTCGGTCTCCGCCTGATCCCATGATCCAACTCCCTCTCGAACAGGCCCAAGCCCTGCGCGCGTACCTCGGCACCCGCCCCTACGACGAGGTGGCCGCCGCGTGCGTGTGGCTGGATGCCGCGATCCGCGCGGCGCAAAGCGCCGGAGCGTCACTGCTCGACCAAATGCAGGCCGCCGCGTTGCGAGCAGACCACGAAAGCGCGCAGCGCGCCGAGGCCGAGTACGGCGGCCTGATCCAGCGCTCTGTGAGCCAGTACCGCGGTGCCCCGAAGTCGCCTGACAGCGACCTAGTGCTTCGCACGCCCCAACCCCAGGAGTCCACCGATGCCCGTTGACATCACGATCAGCCACCCGTCCCTGAACGGCCCGCACGAGGCGCGCAGCTTCATCGGCAGCGGTGAGGGCCTCGCGGCCGAGCTCGCCGAGTTCGGGGTCGAGCACCTGCAGATCGTCGGTGGCGGCCCCGAGACGCGGCGCTTCGAGCGCGGGACGCAGCGCATCGCGCGCGGCGACGTGTTCGTCCGCCCGGTCCGCGCCGCTGCGGGCGAGGAGACCGAGGAGGCGGGCGGCTGGTCCTGGTTCGGGGACTCCTCGTCGCTGCGCGGCGCCGTGCGCTGGCGGGCCGTGCCTGCGGTCGTGACGGCGGCCGGGCAGCCCATGCGGACGCCGACCGGGCACCCGATCTTTCTCGCCGACGGCACGCGCCCGCTGACCCCCGCCAGCGGCCAGCAGGCACGCGACAAGTGGAGCGGGCAGCTCGAGTTCGACGCCGCGGGCGCTCCCATGCTCGTGCCCTGAGCCATGACCGACCTCCTCCTCTCCGAGGGCTCGGACGTCGAGCTCGTCGACGGCGACCTCGCGGTCGACGCCGGCCTCGGCTCGGCGGTGCTCCGCTCGCTGCTCACGGACGCCCGCGCCACGCCCGAGGAGCTCCAGCGCGCGGGCGGCACGGACCCCCGCGGCTGGTGGGGCTCGGACTCCGGGGACGAGTGGGGCTCGAAGCTCTGGCTCCTCGCGCGCGAGCAGGTGACGCCGACGACTCTCGGCCGGATCCGGGAGGCGGCGCGCGCCGCGCTCGGTTGGATCGTCGAGGACGGGATCGCTCAGGGCTTGGAGGTCTCCACTTCCGCAGTGGACGATCGCGTCCACATCGAGGTCCGCGTCACCCGCGGGCGCGCGACCCGGTGGGCGCACCTGTGGCGGCGGCCGTCGCCCGCTCAGCTCGCCACCGAGCGGCTCACCCTTGCGGTGCTGCTCGAGGAGCCCCCGACGCGATGACCTGGACCCGCCCCACTCTCGAAGCGCTGATCGAGCAGACGAGCGTCGAGCTCGCGACCCGGCTCGGTCTCGGACCGCTGCACCGTCGATCGGTGCTGGCGGTGATCGGGCGTGTGGCGGCGGGCCTGGCGCACAGCGCCCACGGGCACCTCGAGTACGTGGCCGACCAGGTGCTGCCGACGACGGCAACGGGGATCTACCTCGAGCAGCACGCCTCGATCCGGGGGCTCTCGCGTAAGGCGGCGACCTTCGCGACGGGCTCCGCGACCTTCACGGGCCTCGCGGGCTCGATCGTGCCGCTCGGAGCTCGCCTCCAGCGCGCGGACGGCGCGGAGTACGAGGTCACGGCCGCGGTGACCCTCGGGGCCTCAGGCAGCGCCGCGGGGGGCATCGAGGCCGTCCTGCCGGGCACGGCTGCCAACGCGCTCCCCGGGGCGGCCCTGACGCTCCAGAGCGCGCTTGCGGGCCTGGTCCCGACCGCGACCGTGGTCACGCTCACCGGGGGCGAGGACGAGGAGACGGACGAGCTGCTCCGAGCCCGGCTCCTGGCCGTCTGGCGCCAGCGCCCCGAGGCGGGGACCGAGAGCGACTACGTCGCGTGGGCCCTCGAGGTCCCCGGCATTACCCGGGCCTGGGCCTTCGGCCGCACGCCGCAGCTCGGCTCGGTGACGCTCTACGCGGTCGCCGACGCCAACACCCCGACCATCGCGCCGACGACGGCGCAACTCGACCAGGTCCGCGAGCGCATTAACTCGCGCCGGCCAGTCACCG
>CAYOBN010000190.1:0-5254 GCA_964402175.1 uncultured Planctomycetaceae bacterium
TCCGCCTGCAGCCGACCCGCCCTGTGCGCTCTTCGGGCGCCTCGTCGACGAGGCGTCGAGATCCGCGACCCGCGTTTCCTCGCTTGGACCCGAGAGGTCGTCGTCACGGGCCAAGCGGCGCGCGCTCAGCTCGAAGGCAGCGCGGCGCTCATCGTGCGCGTCGTCGAAGCGGACACCGGCGCAACGGTCGAGGACCATGCGCTCGACCTCGGCTACCGCAACGCCAACTTCGTACCGAGCGAGTTCCGCTCCTCGTCGCCGTCGCGCCCGCCGAACTTCGCTGTGGGATCGACGGCCTCGCTCGATCCGTTCGAGCGGTGCTGCGCGACGAGCCCATGTCGGGGACCGTTTTCGTCTTTCGGAACCGTGCAGGCACTGCGATCAAGGCGCTCGCGTACGACGACCAGGGCTACTGGCTCTGCCAGAAGCGGCTCTCTGCGGGAAGGTTGCCCCACTGGCCGCGTTCTGCGACCGAGTCCGTGAGCCAGCTCGAGGCGCACGAGCTCGTCGTGTTGTTGGGTGGGAGGTGACCCCAAGGCTGCCGCGGCGACACCGATCTGGAAGCCCGTTGTCGCACCAGCCTGAATTTCCGCGCGCCGCACTTAGGTTCCGATGCAGGTTCGGATGAGGATATCCGGCCCCTTGTTCGTTCTGGCCGGGAGCGGGAATGAAACATGCCACGACCTTCGTGGATTTCAAGGGGTCCGATTCGAGCGCTGCAACGAGGGCGCCCATCGGGCGGTAGCCCTTCAAGCGTCCGAACTGTGACCGGGCCTTGATGAGGCCAGTGCCGGCCCAGCGCAGCGCCATGGTGGCGTCGCGCCAACGCTTCACGCGCCGTGAGATCGCGCGCACGGTGTCGAACGCCGACTCGATTGGATTCGTGGTGACGAGACTGCGACGTAGGCTGGCACCGACGCCGACAGAGTACACAGTGAGGGTCTCGTCGAATGCCTCTTCGAGGCTCTCCGCGGCGGAGGCTGAAAGCGAGCGCAGCCACGCCAGTGTGCGGCGAAGCTCGGCCTCTGTGTCCTCGTGGCGCTCCATGCCCCACGCCACGAGGAGGCGGCGTCGAGCCTCGGCGTGCTCGCTCGGCGGAAGGTACGCGAGCACGTTGCGGATCTTGTGCACATGACACCGCTGAACGAGCGCTCGCTCGCCGTCCTTGGCGTTGATGGCTTTCCGCGGGGCCTTGCCGCCATCGAGCACGAACAGCGCCCGCGACGTCAGCACGAGGCCTCTCACTTCGAGGCTGTCGAGCAGGTCAACGACCACGGTCGAGTTCTCCGAGGCGCCGTCGCGTACCCCCAAGATTCGCTTGGACCCGTCGATCGACACGCCCATCGCCACAACGCACGTGGTGTCCCCGAAGCCCAAGCCGTCGATGTAGACGAGCGCGCTCTTCTTCAGGCCGAGGCCATCGCTGATCCGTCCGAGGGCGGCGTCGTAGTTCCGCGTGGTGACCCCGCGGGCGATCAGCCGCTGCACGTCCTCGTCCAGCGTGTCGCGGCTCGACAGGGCCGCCACGGTCTGCAGCGGATGCTCGGTGCCCAGCGCGTGGTCGCGCACACGGGGCCGCCGCATGTGGACCGGCTCGCCCTCGAGGAACACCCTTGAGGGGGTGCTGCCACCTCGACGGAGGTGGAGTCCCCTTTGCGCGACCACATGGAGCCGACGAGCTCGGCGACCTCGTCCTCGACCCATTGTCGAGCCGTCTCGAGCACGGCCCCGCGGAGGGTCGCGACCAGAGCCTCACGGATCTCCTGGTGGAACGGGAGGAAGGACTGGGGGCTCGGCGCGGTGGCGCGGCGATCGGAGCGTTTCGTGCGCGGCTGTCGCCGCGGGTTCTTAAAGTGCTTCTTCACGGGGGCTCTTCTCCTGGACTGGAACCTTCGTAAGTCCTGTGCCACCAAAGGGATGGACCCCCGACCAACCCTAACAAGGCCACGGACGTACCCGTGCTTGGTCAGGACCTCAGGTTAGCGGGGCGACCGGCCCCAGGCGGGTGTCCGGCGGAACTGAGGGGCGCACCACGCCGATCATCTACCGGATTCGTCGATGCGACCCCTTGCCGCGGTTTCCCCTTATCGATACCCTCGCGAGACTTGATCACCGAGAGGCGCCCAACAAGGCCGTCTCAACGTCCGTTGACCCAGATTGCCCGGTTACACGTCGGAATGGCACGCACAACACTCTTGGCTGCACTCGTTGGCTGCATCCTTACCGTCCTGCCGACCTCCGCCACCGCACCTGATGGCCTGGGCGGGCATTGCAAGACGATCATCATCAACAACCCACCTCCGCTTGGGCCGCAAGCCACCTGTGATTACCACAATCCATGCCCGCCACCCCAAGCTGCAACCTGCAACAAGGACGTTGTCACTTCCGGTGGCACAACTACCATTCATTGTCAGTGTGCGGGTGGCGAAGTTACGAACTGTTGCTCTGCAGTTTGGGCGAAGGTTGGCAATCAGATCCTCGTATTCACGGGGGGGGACTGCTACGATCAGCAAGACTCGTCAACCTACAATTGCGACCCAGGTGTTTGCGGCTTAGTGCCGCGCGGGCCAGAACCGTTCAGCCCACCGCAGCTCTGGGCCGAATGCGTGGAGGAGGGCCCCGACCTCTAGGTCCAAATTGCCATAGGTTGCAGAGCGCGGCGGGCTGACGTCCGCGCGCAATGTTTTGAAACGTAAAACGCCGTCGCCGATGGGCAGGGGCAGCAGGGTTCATGCAATTGGCAGCAACGCAGCGTAGACTTACCTTGTTGAGGGAACGGGCGCTCTAATGCGGGTCAGGCTCTTTACTATCGTCTTGATTGTACTTGTGGCTCTTTTGGGTTTCTGTCGTTTTGCTCCGTTTTCTTCCGGCGTTCGGGCATTAAGTCGTGTCACTGCCACGCCAGACGACGTATCCACCCAAGACGCCCCTCAGCATCAGCAGCATCAGCGCTTCGCGACCCCACAGGATGGGGGTGGGCTCACGGTGCATGCACGGGTGTTGGACGCATTGACGGGAACGGAGATACGCGACGCGGCAGTCTTTGCCGAAGTGGGGGGCGAGCGCTTTG
This sequence comes from uncultured Planctomycetaceae bacterium, assembly GCA_964402175.1. GTDB lineage: Bacteria > Planctomycetota > UBA1135 > UBA1135 > JAWKUK01. The sequence continues at coordinate 3,071 of CAYOBN010000190.1, forward strand.
AGTCGCAAGCGGGCTTGAACACTATATTGCTACCTGCTCCCGGGAATAGTGCCGTGAGATTGGTCTTCCCTGGGTCTCGCGAATACGAAGCCGTGCAATTGGATATTACGTCACCGCTGAGCGAGACTCGAGCCGCACAATTTGATTTGCGCGCAAGTCGGCGGCACGTCATTTATGGCCAATTGGTGGCCCAATGCGACGCGTCACTTGCGGCGGCGAATATCGCCGGCGTGGCATGGCCAGCAGGGCTCGGCCCTATGGATTCTGCGCGAATCGAATTGGCGCTTGGTCGAACTGACGAAGCTACCGGGTACCTATTGATCGCAAACTCGAAGGATGGTTGGTACGAAATCGACGTCCGTGAACCGGGTCCGTATCGGATTGCCTTCGGAGGTGAGGGGTGGGCATTGGGCGCCGAGCGCCTTTCCATCGAAGTCAATGGTGCGACGCGGTTCGACGTCCCGATGGTCCATCTTCATGGGGCTATTTTGCGCGCACAAGATGATGACAGCGGCGAGCCGCTTGTGTGGATGCCGAATGCGAGCATTTTGAGTCGATATTCAGGCATCTCGACATCCTATCCTCCAAATGTGACGCCCTACGATCCAACATCACCAAGCGCCTTCTTAGCCGGCATCGCGCATTCGGAGATGATCGATGGCTCGAGTTATGGTGCAATTGCACTCTTCTCAGTGGCCGGACCTGAATCGGCGATACGTGAGTTGCGTGCGACCGTTTATGCTCCGGGCTACTTCGACCATTCAGTGCAGGTTCCTGTCCACCCGGTGAGCAGCGGCCTTTCAGTTACGAACCTCCGTATCAAGCGACAGGTCAGCGGTTTCGGCCAAATCGATTTAGTACTGAAAGAGTTTGTCGCTGACTTGATGGTGCAGCCCACTGTCTTGGTTCCTGGTTGCGTAATGGCTCTATATCCGAAATCTAACGACGGGCATCCTATTCTTCTTCGTCTAGAAGAGCACGTTGCCGGCGTGTTTGCATTCCCACGCATTCCGGTAGGTCGTTATGCTGTAAGGATCAAGGGCCCCGACCGAAGTTCATTGTCCATGCGCCCGGGCCCCGCAACTCCAGGTGAAGATCTGAGAGTCATTGAGGTTGACGTCTCGGAAGAGCGACGCGTAGCCGTGGACCTTCAGCATCTTGCCTTTGCAGCAGTTGATGTCCTTCTTACTCATGCTGATGGACGCCCTTTCGAGGGCCAGGTGGACTTCTTGGTAAAGAACAATCCAGCCCCCGCCGCCCGTAGGCAGCCGTGGCAGCAGGTGACGATGAAGGAGCCGCCATATAAGTTGGTTTTTAGCGGTAGCGGGAAAGCCGCACTGGGTGTTAATGTGTCCGGGGTTATTGTAACCGAGCCCGAAGATGTTTATTATGTCGATTATTCAGGCGATTCGAGGTGCGAGCTCAAGATTCAGTTATCAGTGCAGTAAGTGCCAGCACTGGGGAACTGACCTTGCCCGGGCAGATCGGACACCCCAACCGGCGCGAATTGCGCCAGGATGTTCGACATGGCACAGAGGAAACGACGGACGTACACGGCTGAGCAGATGGCGGACGCGGTCCGGCTGGTTCGGCAGGTCGGTAGCGTGTCCAAGGTCGCGAAGGACCTCGACCTGACGGAGACATCGCTTCGCAACTGGTTGCGGCAGGCAGAGATCGACGACGGGCGCGGCCCGGACGGCGCGCTCACGTCGGAGGAACGAACGGAGCTAACGAGGCTTCGGCGAGAGAGCCGGATCCTCCAGCAGGGGCGGGATTTCCTAAAAGCAGCCGCGGCCTTCTTCGCCAAGGAGCAGGACCCGCATTCGCGGTGATGGCGGTGGAGAAGTCCAACTACCCTGTGGCGTTGATGTGCCGAGTCCTCGAGGTCTCGCGGAGCGGCTACTATGCGTCCAAGGCGAAGGCTCGGCCGACGCTGCGCGAGGCGGCAGACGCAGAGCTCGCAGAGGAGATCAAGCAGATCCACGAGGCGAGTCGAGGCACGTACGGAAAGCCGCGCGTACTTGTCCAGTTGCGTCGGGACGGCGCTCCTGCCACCCGGGCGGCACGCTTTCTCCGTCGTGCGCTCCATCGCGGATTCGTTCATGCAGGGGTACAGCGGCGTGCTGCGCGGCGAGCTCGTGCTCGATCTGCGCCAGCGGTTCCCCGTGCGCGCGGTCTTGGTCG
>CAYOBN010000191.1:0-5178 GCA_964402175.1 uncultured Planctomycetaceae bacterium
AACACGGCATCGATGAAGGCGCTCGCGACGACGCGGAGCAGTTCCGGGTCGGCGGCGAGTTGCAACCTCAACGCGCGCGGCATCGTCAGCACCCATTGCCGCGTCGGCACGTCGGGCAGCACCTCGTCCAAGAGGGACAACTTGAATGCCACCTGGGGCGAGGTCGTAGATCACCAAAGCGTCCCAAGCAGGAGACCGAAGGATGACCGCCGCCATCCTCACCATCCTCACCGCCCTCATCGCCGCTCTTGTTGCCGTCATCGCCCTCTATGACAAGGACCGCGCCCCGACGGAGGACGCGGGCGGGATTCAGTGCAGGCTGCGCCTCAACCGCAAGGGTCTCGCCCTCCTGGGGCTCGCAGGGGCTTCTGCCGTGCTTGGGGTGATCCAGACAGTGAGCTCCGCGCGCGGCGCATCTGAAACGAGGGACAGCCTCGTTCAAGCGAACGCCAGCCTGGCAGAGTCCCGCGGTTGCGAGCTGGCCTTGCCGGTCGCCCTAGGTCGGGCCCGGGCGGGGGCACGGCGCACGTGGGCCAGTCGGCGCGGCGGTAAGCAGGCGGTCGCAAGATCGTGAATCCCGTCCCGAATAGCGCGTAAGATCCTGAAATGGCCCGCGCCACGATCCTTCGCTACCGCCGAGCGATCTGCCTCCATTGTGAAGCGGACCTCGCGCCGTTCAATGGGGTCTCGACGCGCTGCGCGGTATGTGGCGCCGTCATGACGCGCACGGACCTGGACACCTACCGCACGCTCGCGCCCTTGGCGCGGCGCCGCGAGAGGACGCTGAAGGTCGCGCTGGCGGGTGCAATCGGCGTGGGCGCCTTCTTCATTCTGAGCGCACCGTACCGGCCGGGAGATCGCTCACTTGCGGCGGCGTTCGTGGCGCTGATCCTCGCCGCGGTCGTCGTCCACGACACCATCACGCTGACGACACGCCGGACCTCTCGTTGGAACCCGACGATCGTGTACCCCGCGGCACTGGCAGCCGCTGGCCTCCTCCCCTTCCTTGTGGGCATGCACTCCGCGCTGGTGGCCGCAGCATGGATTGCTGCGAGCGGGCTACTCATGTGGATGCTCACGGCGCGCGTCAAGCGCGACGCTGCCGGAGGGCAAGGAAACAGCCGGATTTAGCGCTTCGACGCCGAACGGGGCGCCGGCAGCGGGGCCGACGAATCTCCAACCGTTCCCCGGTGTGACGTCGGCGAGCTGCAACCCGACGAGGGCGGCGACGACTTGCGTCACCGGTAAGTGGTACGCGTGTCGGACGGGGGCTCTGGGGCTGGCGCTGGGGGATAAGCGGTCCAAGGAGGCATTTCCGGACATCGAGATCCGCTTTTGGCGGTTTGGTCGCCCCATTTCGAGGCAGATGTCGTGCCGGTCTGCCACGCGACGCTCGCGCGCGTGCTGTCTCTGGCTGCCCGTGAGGACCGCCAACAACGGACTTCGAGGTCCGGAAATGCCTCCTTGGTCCGCGCATCCCCAGCTCGTCGACCATCGCCAGAACGGCCGCACCCACGTCTTCCGCGCGCTCGTCGCCGAGGACGAGGTCGTCCGCCGCACCGTCGACGACGTCGCCGAACAGGTCTTCGACGGGGACGTCACGGCGTTCGCTGCGCAGCTCCTGCGGCGCGGCGACGTGGACCGCGCGGACCTCGCGCGCATCCGCGCCCTGATCGAGGCGCGCGAGCGAGAGCTCGCGGGAGACTGAAGGAGTTGAAGAGGCTACGCCGCGGCGCGTGCTCCTCGACGTATGGGAGTCACATGTCGCAGTGCACGCGCCGGGCGCAGCCTCCTCGGTCGAGTGTGACCTCACTCCGTCGGCGCGTCCTGTCGGCTGTCACCGCAGCCGCAGCCGGTTGGCGGCCACCGCCGCTCGAGGCCCTGCGCAGCCCGACGATCGCAGCCACGACGCCCACGACGATGAACTTGGCGAACTTCGCGATGACGGCGCAGAGCCCCGCCTTCGCAAGCACCTTGCCAGCGATCGAACCGCCGATGCCCACCGCGGCCACCTTGTCGATGCTGGAATCGAAATCGGAGTACGCGGCTTCCGCGCCGGCCAGAGCCCCCGACTCGAGACGCCCGTCCGGGTCACTGTCGTTCAGATCCGGACGCGCCACGACGGCCGCTGCACGCTGGACCGGAACGCGATGAGCTCCGACGGCTGTTCGTCGTCCTCGGGGTGCAGGATAGAGAACGCCATCCCTCCGTGCCCGCGCTTGGGCACGCTGCCACACGGGAGCTCGTGCTCCTCAACGGAGCCAGCCCGCCCGCCGCGGATCTGCACACGGTGGAGGGGCATCACGCCCGAGACGTGACCGAACGTCCAGTCGCGGCTGTAGAGGTCCCAGTCGATGGCCGCGGGTTCGCCTCCGATGCGCGCGCCGTGGAATTCGCTCAGCCAGTGCAGACGCCCGGAATCAGCTTCGATCACGAGGCCGCGCACTTCGCTGCCCGTCGTCGCTGCCAGCCAATCACCGTCAGGGGAGTAGGCCAACATCTGGATTCCCATGTGCGTGTACAGCGAGCCGCGGCGAGCCAGCTCGTCGGAGTAGCTGGCCTGCCACCGCAGCGCGCCGGTCGCGAGGTCCAGCTCCAGCACCGTGGCCCCAAGGGTTCCTACCGCGAGGCGCGAACCCGTCGCATCCAACGCCAAAGACTGCACGGTCTCTCGAGTCTGCGGCAGTGTCACGTCGAGTGGAGCAGTCGTGGCGGCATCGTAGACCTGAACGTTCGTCCCCACCGCGGCGGCGAACCTCCGGCCGTCTCTGCTCCACGCCAACGGCGCTTGGAACATGGTGCCGCCCAGCTTCGCGAGCGTGAGCAACGTCCGGCCCTCTGCATCGAGCAGTAGCGCGCCGACCTCGCCGATCCCGACGAGGATGTGCTCGCCCGTCGACGAGAACTCGAGGAACGAGCCGAACGTCCAGCCCTCCACCTCTCGCCCTGGTCCATCCGGGAGGGTCGCCACGTGCCGCGGCGCGGCGGCGGAGGACGGCGACCACAGGTAGACCCGTTGGTCGTGGCTGAGCAGCGCGACGGTCCTGCCGGTGGGGGACACCGCGACAGACCAGGGCTGCAGCTCGCTGCCAGGTCCCGGGGACCAACGCACGAGCTCGCTTCCGTCGTAGGCGGACAGGGCGAGCAGTGTCCCCTCGCTCCCAGCCACGACTACGATCGGCTCGGTCGCCGAGATGGCGAAGTCCGCGGGCCACTCCTCGTCGAGGCCCAGGTCACGCGGCTCCTCGCGATCGACTGCAGAGCAGGACAACAGTACGAGGGCGAGGCAGAGCGCGCGCATGCAGCGAATATAGCCCGCTGCCACGACCCGCGGCCCGTCGCCGGTCGACCACGACGTTGGCGCTGCGGATCGGACCGCGCGTCCAATTCGATCACCGCAGTGTTACGACCACGCGTCCGGGGATAAGCGGTCCAAGGAGGCATTTCCGGACATCGAGGTCCGCTGCTGGCGGTCTGGTCGCCCCATTTCGAGGCAGATGTCGTGCCGGTCTGCCACGCGACGCTCGCGCGCGTGCTGTCTCTGGCTGCCCGCGAGGGCCTGGTCGAGTGGTTTGGGGCGCGCGAGGCACGCTGGGACGCTACCAGGGGTCCGCGGTTCCAACAACCCGAGCCCACACCCCGCGTGCTCGCAGGGGGGGGCTCGACTCGGGCGCGGTCGTTACTCGTCCGGTGAGTGGTGGAGGACCACGCGCAACCAGAAGAGCGCCGGCTCGCGGGCCGGCGCGATCGGCAACGGATCTGGAGAGAGCTTCAAGTGCAGCAGGATCCGTCGGACGATCGCCGGGTCGGTGATCGTCGCGATCATGTGACGCGCTGCACCGCACCGCGGGCAGATCGAGACTCGCGTTCCGAACACGCGTTCGAGCAACTCGGCCCAGGTGTAGTACCGACGGCGCACGACGGACCGATTCGGGTCGGATCCAGCGGTGCTCGTCGTGCGCTCACGACTCGACGGCAGCCGCGGTACCACGTGATCGCGCACCGGCGAGGCTGCCGCCAGGCAACCGTGATAGGTGAGCTGATGTTCACGAGGGTGGGGTATCAAGGCGACAAGACGCTCGACCCGCAATGCTTCTTGGCCAAGCGGATCGAACACGAACGCTCGCGTTCCGTCGCGCCAAGGCTTCCGCAAGCTCCAGATGACTTTGCCGTCCTCGCGCAACATCAATCGGCCTTGACAGAGCGGTGGCCTTGCCATGTATCGGAGAAGATGCTCCAGCGCGTCGCGGCGGCCCGCCTCGATGCGCGTGGCGGCATGCAGGGAATAGCCGTCGCGCTCGGCCTTCAAGGCACCGTGCGGCAGCTCGAGCATGTCGGGGTACGAGACTGCGGCGGACCGATCGACGAGCCGCGGAATCGAGCGCCCGGCGTTCTCACCTGCCGCGACCTTCGTCTGCACGGAAGCAGCTTGCAGGAACGGCAGGAGCGAGTCCTCTGCGACCTTGACGGGCGCTGGCTCGTCACCGGGTTCACGCAGGAGGCCCCGCGCGCGGAGCACACGTTCGATGCGCTGGCGGGCATCGTGATGCACGCGCGCCACCTCGATGTCGGTCAACGGTGGTGCTGCGTGGAACGTAGGCGTGCGGCCCGGACCCTCCGTGACGTAGACCCCGTCCAAAGCGAGGACGTGCCAGTGAATATTGAGCGCGAGAGACGATCCGAACCGTTGCGTGAAGTTGACGGCGCCCGGATGCGCGAGCGAGCCAGTTGCGTCGAGCAGACCCGCAGTACGCGCACCTCGCACGTACGAGGCGAACACGGCATCGATGAAGGCGCTCGCGACGTCGCGGAGCAATTCTGGGTCGGCGGCGAGGTGCAACCTCAGCGCGCGCGGCATCGTCAGCACCCATTGCCTAGTCGGCACATCGGGCAGCACCTCGTCCACGAGGTGCGCCGCGAGCTCGGCCATGCGCCGTCCGCCACAAGCCGGGCAGAACCCGCGCCCCTTGCACGAGAACGCGACCAGCAGGTCGAGGCTGCAACACGGGCAATGCACGCGGCAGAAACCATGCGCGAGGTCGCCGCAGGCGATCGCGGCGCGCAGCTCGCGTTCGACGTAGGCCGGCAGCGAGCGACCGCTGTGCTCGTCGACGTCGCGAGCAAGGAACGTCTCGACGTGCGCACGCAGGACCCGGTTCACGACGCTGCGCGACGGGT
>CAYOBN010000192.1:0-5052 GCA_964402175.1 uncultured Planctomycetaceae bacterium
CGGCGACGGTCTGAGCCAACCGGGACCTCGGCGCCCGTCGTGGGGCCCCCGACACGACGGTGTCGGGGGCCTCGCGGCGTGATGGGAGGGGCGCGGGCTTGGCCCCTGCCGCCAGGAGCCCCGATTTGGACTGGGTCGGAGTCCAAGCTTGCCAGGATCGAGGCCCGCCGCGTGACGCGGGAGCGGCCTCGTTCGCTGCGGCGCGCGCCGCTTCGACCAGCCCGGAGGGGCCTCGCGCACGGTCTCTGGCGGGTGCCCTGACCGACCTGTGCCTTGGAGCAACTGCTCGCGAACCCGGACCTCTGGCGCGCCGTCGCGAGCGCGTTCCTGGGCGCGGTCTTCGCTCGCTGTGTACGCAAGGCCAGAGCCGCGGGGCACAGCCTCGGACCGGAGTCCTTCGCGCACCCTGGCACCGTCGAGCCTCTCCAGCAGCTCGGCGTGCAGAAGTTCGGATCGGCGCTCTAGGGCAACCCACATTTCCTCGCGCTCGCAATCGATGGTGTGTACTTCACCCTGCGCCGGGGCGCAGCGCCGACGTTCCATCCGGTTCCCCCACTGACCGACCTCGACGTCGCGCAGGTGCAAGCCGAGGCCCGGGCCCGCACCGAGCGTGTCCTCTACGCCCGTGGCCTGCTCGCGGGCGACGGCGCGGCCCCCGAGCCGGTCGAGGGGTACGAGGGCTCGGCGCTGCAAGCGCACTGGTCCGCGTCGCTCTCAACGCAGACCGTAGCCGGCGACCGCGTGCTTCAGAAGGTGCCGAGGCTCGCGGAACCGGAGGGCGCGTCGGCAAAGCGCGCAGCGCTGGAGCTGCCGCGCGGCGCGCTCGTCGCGAGTTCCAACGGCTACCCGCACCACGCCGCGACGCGGATCGAGGCGGACGACCGCGCCGCGCTTAAGCGATTGACCCGCTACCTGGCACGCCCTCCCTTGACCCAGGGCCGCCTCATGTTGCGCGAGGACGGCAAGGTCCTCTGGAACCTGCGTCGTCCCTGGCGTGACGGTACCCGCAGCTTCGTGTTCGACCCGCTGACCTTCATCGGCCGGCTCGCTGCACTGGCACCGCACGTCCGAGAGCACCAGCTGACCTACCATGGCTGCCTGGCGCCCGCGTCGCCGCTGCGAGACCACGACGTGCTCCGCCCGCCGTCCTCGCGGCCAAGCCGTTGTGAGGCGGCCGGTGCTGCGCCGAGTTGACCCAGCGAGAGGCCGAAGTTCAGCTGGGCCGACCTGATGATGAGGGTCTTGGCGAAGGACGTCCTCACGTGCCCTCGGTACGGCTCGCGCCGCCTCACGCTCGCCGCCGCAGGGATCCCGACTTTGGGGGATGGCCCCACCATCGCTCGCCTCCTGGCACACCTCGGTCTCCCCACCGAATCCCTGCCGGTCGCGCCCGCGCGTGACCCGCCGCAGCGCGAGTTCGCCTGGTAGCGAGCCGAAGTCGCACTGGCGGGGTGCCCCGGTCCATCGCGCCCTTCCAGAGCCTCCCGTCGCTCGCCTGCGTTCTCGACTCCGAGAGAGGTCTGCCCCCGTCCCGGTCAGCCACGAGCGATCGCGGCGGGCGCCTTCCTACTACGACGGCTTGCGCACCCCTCCTGGGGACCTCTCCGCGGGCTCCGGCCTCGGCTGGGTTCGACCGTGTCAGAGTGCGACCTGGGTCGCCGCAACCCGGATTCGACCAACTCCGGGCGGAACATGTTTCGCATTGGGCCACTCCGGCCCCCAGTAACGGACAATCATGTCCTGAAGTGCCAGCTTGGAAAACCTATCCGCCCTCACCCCGCGCCACGTGCAGCGCCGCTTCTCGGAGTGGCTCGCGAAGGCCGGCGTCCGCGGACGGTACTCGCCGCACTCGCTCCGGCACACGTTCGCCATGGACCTGTACTCGAAGACCAACGACGTTCTCTTGGTGCAGGCTGCGCTCGGCCACCGGGCGATCAGCTCGACGCTCGTCTACGCGCGGGCGTCGGCGGAGAGGGTGCGGGCGGCGGTCGTTGGGTGAGGCCCCAACGCGATTCGACGATGGAGCCCCTGGCGGAATCAATGGCGCTCTGCGATGCTACGACGGATAGCCGTGCGCACGGTGCTCACGGACCTCGCCCACCTCGCCATCCGCCGACCGTGGGAATCGCCACCGTGTGGGCCCCGTCAGGCTCGCCGCCTAGCCATGAGTGCTCAGAGTAAGAAGGACGACGTCGTCAGCTGCATGTTCTTTGCGCTATTCGTTGCGCTTGTGGCTTTTTTTGCGCCCTCGATGGTTATTATTAACGTGACTCTTGATTTAACTGGCACTACCTTTGATGTGGGGCAGCAATGGGTTTTCGGTTGTCTCCTGACGATTGGTCTGCTCGTTCTATTGAATTGCATATTTTCCGATTGGGGAAAAACGATGACGGTCTGGCTGGTGCTGTGTGGGTCTACCGTTGCAGTTGGCTTGATCTGCCAATACGGATTTCATGCTCGGTGGCCCGAATTATATCTCACGCGCGTAACGTCGGGCGTCGAGCAAATTGACCAAGAAGGCTACAGTTGGAATTCTGGTAATGATCGCAGAGAGATTGAGAGGGGCGGGGCAGGTAGACCAACAGATATGCGATTCATGTGGATCGCCTTCTCGTATGATGGCGAAGACCTCAAGTGCCAGATTCAAGAAGATCTATCGTTTCGAGCAATCACCAGGGGAGGTGAGGTCGTGACTGGCCACTGGAGCAATTCTGAAGGTTGTATTGTCATGGACAAACGGTGAGCTCGTGCGGCGCGATCCGTCGCTCAGTGTCGTACAGCGTGTGCTCCGCGAGCACCTCGAGACCTTCCTCGCGCGCTTCGTCGACGCACACGGAGGTCGGACCCTGCCGGCCTACGTCGAGCGCGAGCTGTGTTGCGCGACCACGCGCACGGGCCTCGCGCACGGTCTCTGGCGGGTGCCCTGACCGACCTGTGCCTTGGAGCAACTGCTCGCGAACCCGGACCTCTGGCGCGCCGTCGCGAGCGCGTTCCTGGGCGCGGTCTTCGCTCGCTGTGTACGCAAGGCCAGAGCCGCGGGGCACAGCCTCGGACCGGAGTCCTTCGCGCACCCTGGCACCGTCGAGCCTCTCCAGCAGCTCGGCGTGCAGAAGTTCGGATCGGCGCTCTAGGGCAACCCACATTTCCTCGCGCTCGCAATCGATGGTGTGTACTTCACCCTGCGCCGGGGCGCAGCGCCGACGTTCCATCCGGTTCCCCCACTGACCGACCTCGACGTCGCGCAGGTGCAAGCCGAGGCCCGGGCCCGCACCGAGCGTGTCCTCTACGCCCGTGGCCTGCTCGCGGGCGACGGCGCGGCCCCCGAGCCGGTCGAGGGGTACGAGGGCTCGGTCGAAGCCGGCATGGGGAGCTTCAAGCGCTACCTCGAGCGCATCGCGGCCCAGCACGGCCGCGCGGGCCATCCCACCCGCGACGACCTCGAAGGCGCCCTACTGCTTCAGGGCAGCCTCGGCGGCCCCCGCGGCGCCAAAGCCACTCCCGCCCAGGCCTGGCGCGACCGGACCCCGATCACCGCCGAGGAGCGCCGAGCCTTCCTCCAGGCCCTCGCCAAGGCCCGGGATGTCCTCTTGTGCGATTCCTCGCCCCATGTGATACAGGACCGCGTGGCCGTGCGCACCGTGCTCACGGCACTGAACTACCTCGTTATCCGCGGGCCGTGAGATTCGACACGACATGGAGCGCCCCGGCGCGTGCAAGAACTCGGGGGAGCACAGCACCAAGTGCCAGATCTAGAACATGCTCGCAACTGGGCGGGCTACTGTATCGACATGAGGTGGCCCGGCCTAGGCTCTAATCGGGCGCAGCTCCCATGATTCGATCCGTCCTCCGATTGCGCCTGCCTGCTATTTCACAGAGTCAACCATCTCGAATCTAGAACGATGAAGATTGCCATAACTCTCATGATGTCTGGGCTGGCGATTGCGGCTTCGGTATGGCTTGGCGTACTTTCCCCAAATCACGCTGACCAGGCTGAGCCCATCCCTTCCACCCGGGAATCCCATACGAGCAACGAGAGCGATAGCTCAGAATCCAAAACGGCACTAGAACCCGCGAGTGAGACGTCTCGTTCAGCATTGGAGGCTGCAAAGCCCGGGGTAGAAGCGCTCGAGTCCATTTCGCCGCCTGCGATGCCCGAGCCACCTCGGGGGCTTTCCCCCGAGGATGTGCAGGCGCTGCGCGACAACCTGGATCGACTCTATGGGAATGCTGTTCGGGAGGTGTTGGTGGAGGGATATCGAGAATGCGTGGCGCGTTTACCAAAGGGGCTCCTCCCTGAGCTGCATCGAAGGCATATCGACGCCGGGAATTACGAGGTATTGAATGTACCTCCGGTGAAACCAGGCGAGCCATTCAGCCCGCCCAGTGTGAAGGCTTCTCCCCTAGCGCACGGACTCGTAGCGGTGGTTCCTCTGGAGGACGGACGCATTGTGAAGACGGTCCTAGATCTCGAGGAGCTCGGTATCCATGCAGCAACGGCGGTCGAGTTGGGGTGGTTCGAGATTGCGATTGCTCGAGCACGCCCCGCAAAGGGCGATTCACGCTGAGATTTCTATTGGTGCGCCCCTCACCCACGTCGGCAACCTCGCCCTCGACCTCGATCCGGCATTCCTCGACCCGGACGGCCCCGACAACTACCCGTTGACCTTTAGCGACAACGACTACCGCCTCGCCGCGGGCTCGCACGCGGTCGACGCCGGACGGGTCTCGGCGATCTTCCCTGACCGCAACGACGTGGACGGTGACGGCGACGTCACCGACCCGACGCCCGTCGACCTCGCACACGCCGTGCGCCGTCGCGACGATCCGAATGCGCTGGACGTGGGTGACGGCCAGGCGCCGCTGGTCGACATGGAGGCGCTCGAGCGCGCGCGGTGAACACCCTCAGGGTGGTGAAGCGCGCAGGCACATGACGAGGTCCGGCAGCAAGTCCCTCATGACTTGACGCAATTCGGGATCTGGCTGCAACGGAGCCACAGGCCAGGACTTCGAGCGCGCCGCCGAGGTGCGCGACCGCGCGTACCAGCTCAAGAA
>CAYOBN010000193.1:0-4893 GCA_964402175.1 uncultured Planctomycetaceae bacterium
TCGGTCGGTCCAAGGACGAGGTAGATGCGGCCGGAGAAGAGCGTCAGCACGACACGAGCACCTCGAGGATGCGACGCAGGTCATCGGCGTCGAAGCGCTTAGGGATGTCGACCTCGAAGCGTGCTCCGATCCGCAACGTGAACGAGCACGAGGGCTGCAGGCCGCTGTCGGCGAGGCGCAGCTCCAAGAGGCCCTGCCCTGATGCCGTCGACGTTCGTGTCGGAGCCGGGCGCTCGGAGCCGGCACACAGCCGGCGTCGCCACAAGTACAGGTTGGCTGCGCTGACGCCGATCGCATCGGCGAAGGCGGTCATGGGGATGCCGGACTGGGCTTGGCGCTCGAGGGCGGCGCGGTACCAGTCGGCGAGAAGGCTGCGGTCGCTGGGACGGGGGGGGTAGGTCGAGGTGGCTCATGCCCGGACCATGCCCACCCGACGGGGGGTGGGCACAGAGGGGAGGCCAACGGGCAACGGACGCTTACACACAAGGGTCCCCTCGCCTTCGGAGAGCGCAGACTGCAACTACCCAGACACAGGGGTTTACTAATTAGCCAGGGATAATCGCAAGGTTCGCTAATCGAACGGGGAGGGCTGGAGCTTCTCAATTCTTTGGAAGAGCCAGTTTACCTCATCCCTCAGAGCCAGGAGTTCTGGGACTTCCTCACGAGTTAGTATGACCTTGAAGAAACTCTTGCGATGCTCGCTATAAAATGCCCCTCCAATAGAATCGCGAGAGGTTTCGTTAGATTTGAATGACATCTCGTCGCGCGAGATTGCTTCGCCCTTCCCGCCCTCCACGGCACGAATGGCTTCCTTGTGATGGAGAATTCCTAACTGTGCAGATACTTCTCTGTATGCGAGTTGGATCTCATCGGCAGATTTGCGATCGTACTTCCAGCTGAAGTCACGCGGGTCGCGCTGCACTTCAGGGCTAGGCGTCGATTGGCTCTGTTCCGATTCGACTGGGGCCTCTCGTTGCGGAATCCTCTCTTGGGGGGCATCCTCTTCAGATACAACAAGGTCTGGTGCCGCGATGTCGAGTTTGACAGCCTGCTTCGCCTCGGAGGGCGGTTTCAGGCCACGCATTTTGCTTTCACGGTCTCGCGATGACAGGCCGACGACGACTAACGCGACAGAAGCAAGAGCTACGAATGCTGACAATCCAGCGGTAGTATTCATGAAAATGTGTCGTTGAGAATCGAACTTGGGCCGTCCGCTCAAGACTCGGACGGCCCAGCGCGGGCCCTCACCAAGGCGTCGGCGGGAGGGGGGGCTGGGAGCCCTTGCAATCCGAACTCCTGAGAGCAAAGTCAACGAGAGCCGTACCGGCCGGTGTCTTCTGGTCTGTCATGTAGCACTTGGCAATGAGTCGCCCAGAAGGGAACACGAGCATCGTCGGAATGTGCGTCCACTGCCCAGACCCTTGGCATGCAAGGTCCAGAGGTGGCGCGCATTGATCGGTGCACATGATGTCCACGTCGCCAAGGAACGTGTAGATCCAATCGGCTGGGTTCGCGGCTGGATCTATGCGTCCGACGAAATCCGCCACGCAAGTGCCAGGGATCGGAGGGGGTGTAGAAGCCGCGGTAGCAGCAGCCGCTGCTGCGAGCAACGAAACGACGAGAATGGCACGTTTCAAAGCGATCCTTCTGTTGATGGGGTACTAGGGTTCCGCGAGGGGCGCGCTGGTCACGCGGCGCCGGCCGCGGCGTCAAGTTGCCGCAGTCTCTCATTGATACCAATCGAGCACGGGCATGTCACATGTCGCGACGAGTCGAATTCGCGGCGGCCCGCCATAGTGTCTCATCTTGATATGGCCTTCACCAAATCGCTTGGTACATCTTCGGCGCCCTCGGCCCGGCGCAGCAGGCGGCGTGGCGCGCGTAGCCCCAAGCATCGAAGGGCTGATGCTGTGTAGTTGGCGTGGGTTAGGCAGCCATGAGTGGTGCCCTGCGGTGCCATCGCCCGGTGCGACAATCGGAGGGGTGCTGTTCTTCGGTCTCTCCGCTCCTCCCCGCACGCTGCGGCGCGCAAACCACGACTCCTGGAGGGGATAGGGCTTCCAAGCAGGCAGTTCGGGACAGTGTTGTCCGTTAGTGGGGTCCGGGGTGGCCCAATACGAGACATACTGCCCCCGGAGTTGGCCGTATCTGGGTCGCGACTACCCAGGTTGCACGATGACGCGGTGGACCCAACCGATGCAGGAGCCCTTGGAGACGGCCCCAAGCGTGGTGCGCTAGCCGTCGCGATACGAAGGGGCCCGCCGCGGTCGCTCGTGGGTGACCGGGACGGGGGCAGACCTCCCTCGGAGTCGAGCGCTCAGGCGAGCGGCGGGAGGCTTGGGCAGGGCGCCATGGACCGGGGCAACCCGCCCGGGGCACCCCGCGAGTGCGACTTCGGCTCTCTACCAGGCGAACTCGAGCTGCGGCGGCTCCCGCGCGGGCGCGACTGGCAGGGGCTCGGTGGGGAGACCGAGATGTGCCAGGAGGCGAGTGATGGTGGGGCCGTCGCCCCACCTTCAGGATCCCGCGGCCGCGAGCATGAGGCGGCGCGAGCCGTAGCGAGGGCACTTCAGGACGTCCTTCGCGAACACCCTCATCATGAGGTCGGCCCAACTGAACTTCGGCCCCTCGCTGGGTTGATTCGGCGCAGCACCGGCTGCGGCGCAGCGACTTGGCCGTGACGACGGCGGGCGGAGCACGACGTGGTCACGCAGCGGCGATGCAGGGGCCAGGCAGCCATGGTACGTGAGCTGGTGCTCCCGAACGTGGGGTACCAGAGCTGCAAGCCGGCCGATGAAGGTCAGCGGATCGAAGACGAAGGCGCGGGTGCCATCGCGCCAAGGGCGACGCAGGTTCCAGAGCACCTTGCCGTCCTCGCGCAACATGAGGCGGCCCTGGGCCAATGGAGGGCGTGACATGTAGCGAATCAGCCGCTCCAGCGCGTCACGATCGTGCGCCTCGATCCGCGTTGCGGCGTGGAGCGAGTACCCATTGGAGCTCGCGACGAGCGCGTTGCGCGGCAGCTCCAGTGCTTCGCGCTTCGCCGGCGCGCCCTCCCGGTTCGACGAGCCTCGGCACCTTCTTGGTGAAGTTGTCGCAGGCGACGGTCTGCGACAAGAGCGATGCGGACCAGAGCGCCGGTAGCGCCGAGTCCTCGTACCCCTCGAGCGGCTCGGGATCCGCGCCTTCGCGCGCGAGCAGGCCACGTGCGCAGAGGACACGCTCGATACGAGCCTTGGCGTCGGCCTGCACACGCGCCACGTCGAGGTCCGTCAGTGGGGGAGCGGGACGGAACGTCGGCACTGCGCCCGGGCGCTCGGTGACGTAGACGCCATCGATCACGAGCTCGAAAGGTGAAGTCCGCCTCCACAGCGAAGTGGTCACTACTCAAATCGCCTTGCACGGTCATCGCCCCATCTCTCATTCCCACCAAAAATCCGGCGATCACGTCAAAACCGATAAAAAGGATGCCATCAAGCTCGCTCGCCTTCACCGCGCCGGGGAACTTGTCTCCGTCTTTGTTCCCGATGAAACCGACGAGGCCATTCGCGATCTTTGATTCGCTTCGCTCACCCCTTCGGGGCACGTCGCGTTCGCTCCTGTCCATCTCCGCTTCACTACGGTTGCCGCGCTAAACGCATACGCAGAGCTAACTCCCTAGCTCATTCCAGCTTAGGCCCGTCCAACAACCGATAGCTTCGAGGCTACGCGAGAAGGCTATCTTTGGGGTTTTGGGGTTCGCTTTGTCTTTGTTGTCATTTTGGTCATGGCTCGATGATCGTAACCGACTCGGCAGCGGATAGTGCTGCATCCAGAAAAACTTGAAGAGCGGTAGCCGCAACCGAACGGTCGATTAGGTGGTCAACAAGGTAATAGCCATCCTCGTCCACGCGATAGTTGTAAAGCTCCTGCATCTGTGAGCGATGGAAAGGCGGTGGGAGTTTGCGAAGCAGTTGATGCAGTGCTGCTCCCTCAGGTGGTTTGCAGAGGATCTTGTATTCGCGTCCCATGTGATTGTTTTTCTGGCGACGTCTAGCTCATCCACGGCGGGGAGGGAAGCTCGAATTCAAACAGGATCGTTACCCGCCGTTGGATGGAGCGTCTTGTTAGGCTGTCGTTCTTTATTGGTTTGTGTCAACGCTGAGTCGCTGCTTGTGGGCCAGGGATACTACAGCGCTACCTTGTGAAAAGGTTGGCACAAGAATGTAGGAAATGAAAGTCTCGGGTCGGTGGTCTTCGTGTTGTGGAATGTAGCTGTCACCAACCCTTACACGAAACCAGCCTTGCCTCATTGCGACCGACGATATGCGGGCAGGCCCATCAGACTCTTGAATGTCGGCAAGAACAATCAACTTTGGGTCCATGTGGCGACGCGAACTCTTCGTGCTCAATATGGATTGCAGTCTATCGAGACGATCATCATCCAGGTCGCGGTCAAAATACAGGAAATCAGCGGATAGGCGATCCAAGCAGGCAATTGGAGACACGGTTGTCCGTTGGGCGGGCCTGAGGCGGCTCACTTCGAGACATGTTGCCCTCAGGGTTGGGCGCACGTGGGTCACGGCGACCCCGGTTGCACGCTGACGCGGTCGACCCAACCGGGGCAGGAGTCCTTGGAGACGGCCCCAAGCGTGGTGCGCTAGCCGTCGGGATACGAAGGGGCCCGCCGCGGTCGCTCGTGGGTGACCGGGACGGGGGCAGACCTCCCTCGGAGTCGAGCGCTCAGGCGAGCGGCGGGAGGCTTGGGCAGGGCGCCATGGACCGGGGCAACCCGCCCGGGGCACCCCGCGAGTGCGACTTCGGCTCTCTACCAGGCGAACTCGAGCTGCGGCGGCTCCCGCGCGGGCGCGACTGGCAGGGGCTCGGTGGGGAGACCGAGGTGTGCCAGGAGGC
>CAYOBN010000194.1:0-2540 GCA_964402175.1 uncultured Planctomycetaceae bacterium
GCCACATCGGGCCCAATAAACGGATACACGTGTCCCGAACTGCCTGTTTGGATCTCCTATCCGCATCCGCTGTAGAGCAGTTCCATCACACATCTCCTTTGGGGGGGTGCGGCGGCGTGGGACCCCGAGAGGCAAAAGAACGCTAAGAATCGTGCTCCGGCGCGCGGACGTGCCGCGCGCTTGGCGACAGTCATGGGTACTCGAAGGGCCCCCGGTCAGACTCACTGCCGGGCTTGATGCACCAAAAAAGAACCGACCTATGTGCCGACGCAGTCACCAGGGTAGCCGACGATCTCTGCATCGCAAGGGGGGCGTCGTTGCATGAAGAAAGCCGCCTGCGACGAGCTCGAGTGCTCCTCGCAGGCGGCCTACAGGCTCGACCTTCTGGGCTTCAACGCTGCCCGGCCCCCGGCTTTCCTACCTCGTGGGACGGCGCGCAGCGTCGGTGTGGACTCACTGAATCGTCCTATCACAGAACGACGATGTCTCTTCTTCGAGGTAGCAGTGAACGACATGATACCTCGGTGAAGCACACTCCCTTACTTCCGTATGAGTGAACCTGCGCCCAATGATCCAAGTATTCGTCCATGGATTCATCCAAGCGGCCTCTTCGTAGTGATGGACAAACAGATGGTAAGGATGGTTCCACTTGTAAAAACAAGTAACGGCCTGAAGGAAATACTGGAAGCACTGCCCAACGCCGTTCGCGCCCGCAGGGCAGGTAAACCCTCCAATCTCCCCTGTTGTTTCGCTCCTCTCGTACTCGTAACCTCCCGTCACCCCGTTAACCGTACTCTTTCCGCCAACAGAAAACTTATGCTTCCTTGTCTTTTCTTTTTTCCTCTGGAAGAGCTTTCCCGGCGACATACATTTCTGTGGCCCCCGTGGAAGTGTTGCGTAATCACATCCTACTTGCCCCACCGCCACCCATTCGCATGGTCCGAATCGGTCCCACCAATCTGAAGGAGCGCCAGGGTCGGAACACGCGAACTCGGGCGCCGGAGCAGGCGGGACAACGCGACAGTCTTTCGGCGGCATTCCGTGCGTGGGGCCGCCTAGGTTGCTGACTCCACACCCACACGGGTCGACAGCAGCTGTCGCATCACTCGCCTCCCGATTCTCCAGCAGGCCAACGCTATTCGACCCTCCACCCGAATTTCCCGGCGCGGAAATCACTGGCGTGTTATTTTCCAATACTTGGATAAACGATGGCATGGTTTGCGGTCCCTCGCGAAGGAGTACCACCGTGTCGCCAGCCCCCAGATCACCAACGAACTCTACGAACGACTTGCCGTTCAACTGTGCATGGCCACGGACAAAGGCAACAGGCTCCAGCCCTGTGTCATTCCTTGGGAAGAAAAATACGTCTGCTTGCGGTGTACTTGTAAATGTATGGGATGGCGAAGTCACTTCGATCGAGAGTGGCTCGTCGAATCCAACGAACGCTGCTTGTGCTTGCCGCAGGACGAGACCAAACTTGTACGGCGTCAAGGAAATCGACGAGCCGCGATAGCTAAAGTACGCCTGAATTACTTCCCCATCCCAGAGGTGGGCGATTTGTGTGTTGAACGAGTAGTCTGCCGATGGGGACACATTGACCGCCACCATCCCGTCGTACCATTCAGGAATCACGGCTCCGAACGGTGCCTGCGTGCCCGCAACGTACCCCAGGTCTTCCAGAAGTGTCTCGTCCGGCGTGATGTGCAGATCTTGTGCAACCGGGTGCGTTATACTATATACATAGTCGGTTCCGAACTCGTGCGCAACCGGCGTCGAGAATGTATATACCACTCCCAATGTTTCCCCCATGGCCATTTTAGTGGGTGGAAGCCAGAGCGTGTAAATTGCATTCTGCACCGCAGTATCGAATCTCGTTTGCCCTGTAAGGCCAGTAGCCTTTACGACTGATGCTTGCCCCGCTACATCGAGCTTGACAAGTGCACCACCAATGTTGTGATGCGTATCAGTGAGGGTATGTATCGCGAGCCTTAGGTCGCCCGTCGACGAGGTCTCAGGGCAGAGGAGGCCTGCGGTGACCGAGATTCCGAGGAGAGCCAGGGCTGCGGGGACGCTGAAGGGAGCCATGGGATTTGACTTGCGGGGTAGTAAGCGACGGCGGATGTCCGGCCGCTTGTTGGTTCTGGCGGCGGACACAGAGTATGCCACGACCTTCGTGGATTGCGTGGGGTCAGCTGACACGATGACACGCTGACACGACCTAAGCGCCGGCGGGGCAGTGACTTAGGGATGCGCGGTTTTCTCGGTTTTTCCTTGTAGGGGCTCGGAGTTCCGGGGCTTTCGGCCGACGGAGGCGTTTCCTGGCGCTGCCGCGCCCGATCCAGCGCAGGACGCGGTACTCGCCGAGCAACTCCGGCATCCACGCCGGTTCCCCCGTGGCATGTTGACCGCGACCTGAATCCGCAGCAATCCGGTGTTCGTCGCGTTTGACCCGTGCGGCCACGACGTCGTGATCGGCACCTGCGTCGCGATCGGCACCTGCGTCGCGATCGGCACCTGCGTCGCGATCGGCACCTGCGTCG
>CAYOBN010000194.1:2640-4862 GCA_964402175.1 uncultured Planctomycetaceae bacterium
GCGATCGGCACCTGCGTCGCGATCGGCACCTGCGTCGCGATCGGCACCTGCGTCGCGATCGGCACCTGCGTCGTCTCCGGCTGGAATACGGGGGCCATCGCGAGACATCGCCTGCCGACGTCCCGCGACGACGACTACCCCCGCGGCAGTGGCAACAGCTGCCACACGCCGTCCGGGTGCCCCTTCGACCAAGGTCGATGAGCAACGAGTCCGAGCTCGAGGAGCCTGTCTAGGCACCAGTCGAGATCGCGGCGCTCTAGCCCGAGCGTCCAGGCCATCGTCTCGCGCATGTAGAACGAGGCCCCATGCTCGTCGGCCGCCAACGCGAGAAGCGTCATGACGGCCACCGCCTGCGGGCCCAACCGCCCGAGCCAGTCATCGCGTAGGAGGCGCGCGTCGAGCCATCCGAAGCTTCGCGAAGGAGTCCGCTTCAAGCCCGGCCGCGGCGGAGCCGGTCGTTCAGGCTTCGCCATCGCTCGCCTTTCCTTTCCGCCGTGTCGCCCGCTGCTTGCGCCTCGCGGTATCGCGTTCGCGCGCCTCCTTGAGCCGGAACGAGTCTGCGTCCACCTCGATGATCTCCGATCGATGGATGAGGCGATCGACCAGCGCCACGACTGCTGCGGAGTTCGGGAACACCTCGTTCCACTCGCCGAACGGCTTGTTCGTCGTGATGAGCGTCGAGCGCTCAGCGTTCGCGCGCCGGTTGACGATGTCGAACATGAGGTCGGCGTGCTGGGCCCCGTAGGAGAGGTACCCGACCTCGTCGATCGCGAGGAGCTCCGGCCGCACGAGTCTGCCGACGCGTCGCTGCAGCGCTGTACGGCCGTCCTGAGCTGCCAGGTCGTTCAGCATTTCGCTCGCAACGACGAACCGCGCAGTGTGCCCGGCGAGCAACGCGCCGTGCACGAGGTTCTGAGCCAGGGTCGTCTTGCCGACGCCGTTGGGTCCGATGAGGACGACGTTGGTTCCTTCCTTCACGAACTCGAGCCTGAACAGCTCCTCAAGGGCTTCTCGGTCGATCCGGCGAGGCCAAGCCCAGTCGAACTCGTCCATCGGCTTGAATTTCCCGATGCGCGCGGTCCGGACGCGCCGCTCGAGGCTCCGCCGCCGCCGCTCGCGCTCCTCGATGTCGAGTAGCTCTTGTAGCCAAGGCTCGCCGTTCACCTGCTCCCATTCGGCATCGAGCCCCCAGAGGCCGAGAGCCTGGACGCGTTCCCGCAGCTCCGATGTGCCGCCTGAAAAGGGGGAACGAAGGCGCTTCGACTCACTCGCCATCGTTTTCCTCCTGTTGCATGTCGTGGTCCGCGTTGGCATTGATGCGACGTCCGTCGCGGTAGTCAGCCGCGTCGTCGTCGTCGGCGCATTCCGTTGCGCTGCTCAACCGATCGTAGGAGCCGAGGTCGTGTGGGCGCACGGCGAGTCCACGAACCCGAGGGTCGTCCGGCAGGTCGACCTCGAGCGGGGGCAGCTCCTTGCGCTCCATCTCCTCCTTCTCGAGCAGCATCTGCACCGAGCGAGGATGTGGGGTACCACGCTCGAGAGCCTGGCGCGCAGCACGTTCGAGGCGGGTCCCGCCGAAGCGATCGAGGAGCCTCGCGAAGTGCGACGTGATGCTACCCAGGTTGTCTCCGCGGAGCGCCAGCTCGGCGAACAGCTTCACCGTGCTCGGTGCCGTCGAGCGGACGCGGTCCCCCGTGTGCCCGTGCTTGGCGTGCCGCTTCTCCTGCCGCAGCTCGGCGAGGTGCTCGGGGTTCTCCACGCGCTGGCCTTTGTCGTAGCTGCGGTCGTGCCGAGCAACGAGCGCGACGCCGTCGAGGACGCGTACCTCGCGCTCGCTCGCCGCCACGGTCAGCGTCCGCATCACGTGCACATGCGGCACGCTGTAGTCGTTGCCATCGTAGCGCGCGTACGGGGTCTTCTGGATCCGTACGGCGACGACGTCGTCCGCGGTGAACGGATCCGCGGGCAGCTCGAGCAGCTGCGGTCGCTCCTCGGCGAATACGTCTTCCACCTTGCGAGTCTTGTCCTCGCGCCACGGCCTCTGGGCTGCTCGGCCAAGGCACCAGGCTCGCGCTTGCGCGTTGAGGTCATCGATGTCGCGCCACACGCGACCCGCGAAGAACGAGTCGCGTAGGAAGCGGATCGCACGTTCGACGCGGCCCTTCTCGTTGCCGCGGCGTACGGCGACGGGCTTGGGCTTGAATCGGTAGTGGCGCGCGAGC
>CAYOBN010000195.1:0-4822 GCA_964402175.1 uncultured Planctomycetaceae bacterium
ATGGCGCCGACGCTGACGCGTCGGCAGCGGCTCGTCGCGAGGCGCCCGGAGGGCGCCTGACGACGAGGTGGTCCGGTTTATGGCGCCGACGCTGACGCGTCGGCAGCGGCTCGTCGCGAGGCGCCCGGAGGGCGCCTGACGACGAGGTGGTCCGGTTTATGGCGCCGACGCTGACGCGTCGGCAGCGGCTCGTCGCGAGGCGCCCGGAGGGCGGCTGACTACGAGGTGGTCCGGTTTATGGCGCCGACCCTGACGCGTCGGCAGCGGCTCGGAGGATCGCGCCCAAATGGCGCGTCCCTGCGAGGTGGTCCGGTTTGTGGCGCCGACACTGACGCCTCCGCGGCGGCTCGAAGGAAGGCGTCCGAACGGCGGCGCGTCAGCGCTTCGTGAAGAGCTCGATCTCGGAGAAGCCGATCGGGCGGTTGTCCGTCCGGGCCAAGAGCTCGATGTGCAGGGTGCGGAGGCGGAGGCCTTGGGGGAGGTCGACCAGGGTCTTGCGGCGTGGGTCGCGGACCAGGTCGACCGTGAGGGCGGCCTTCTCGTCCGAGTTCCAGGTGATGCGGGCGCGGCCGGCGCGGGCCGGGATGCCGCGCTCGCTCGGGTCGAAGGCTTGGGTCAGGGCGAGGGTGCCGGCGCGGGGGGGGCGCGCGAACTCGAGGCGTAGCCACGGGGCGCCGTCCTCGGGTGCGCAGCGCCAAGCGGTCGCTTGCAGGCCGTCCGCGGCGAGGCGGGGCAGCGCGTTGTCGCCTTCGGCCTTGCTCGACGTCATCACCGTGAACGAGACCTTGTCGCTGAGAAGGTCGTTGCGGCTGAAGTCGCGGGCGTAGGTGAGCAGGTCTTGGTGTTGCTGCAGCGCAGCGCGCACAGTCAGCGGCTTCGACTGCAGGGTGACCTCACGTCCGTCTGCAAAATCGACCAGAGTGACTTCGACGAATACATCGTAGCTCGCTGGACCGATCGGTGTGTGTTTGACCGCAAAGCGAGCATCGGAGCGCGGAGCAGCGGGGTCCGCGAGGACGACGCCGAACGACTCCGGCGGCGCGGTGTCACCTGTGGCCTGGATGAAGTACTCGACCCGGCGCACGGGCAGCGGTGCTTTGCCTTCGTCGTCGGGTGCGTAGGAGAGCTTCACTCGATCACCGAACGAGGAAACCCAGAAGGTCAATTCCCCCGTGCCACTGGCCCGCAGCGACACGTCGACGGCGGGATCGTCCGTGCCGTAGAGCCCGCGCTCCTGCGCGGCGCGCGCGACGGCAAGGCCAGAAGCCGCGGCCTTGGGCTGCCCGGTCGCGCGGGCGAGGAACAGCAGCGCAAAGCACGTATCCGCTTGATTGCCCCAGCGGCCGTCACCCTCTTGTTTCTCGACGAGGAGGCGCGCTCCCTCTTCGTACCAAGGGTGCTGACCGAAGCGCTCGACACCGAAGAGCGAACCCACCCGCTCGATGCCATAGAGGTAGTAGTAGTGCCAGCCGCCCTGGCCGTTCGCGGCTTCGGGCATCGGATTGAATTGCGCAGAGAAATGCTCGCCGAGCCACGCCAGAGCGCGCTTCTGCGCGCGCTGCAGCGCTTGCTTCTGCGTGCCTGGACCGTACTCGAGAGCGATCGCAGCGAGCGTCAACCCCGCGGCGGTCATGCTGCCCGTCGGATGGCGCTCTCCGCCGCGCTCGTAGTAGAACCCCGCTTTGTCGCCGCTGACACCTTTCTTGTCCTCCAGGTAGTCCAGCGCGTCCTTCGCCAGGTCCTCCCAGTGCCGGGTCTTGGGCTGTACGCCCAGAACTGCGGCGGCCCTCAGGCCAAGTCCTGCGAACTGTGTGTTCGAGAGGTCGGGGCGGCCGTCCGGATAGCCCCAACCGCTCGCTTGCCGCCAGGACAAGAGAGCGTCGAGGTGCTCTTGCATCCAGGGTTTGTCGCGCGCGTCACCGCGTGCCCCGATCGCCATCATCACCGTCGCACTCGTGTACGTGCGATACGGCGGATAACGGCGCATGAACTCCATGCCTCGGGAGACAGCCAGGTGGTCGCTGGCGAGCCCACACTTCAGGAGCGTGTAGACCGCGAGACCCGTCGCGCCTGGTCCATAACCCGCGAGGTCATGGCGCCACGAGCCGTCCAGCTCCTGCTGCTCGAGCAGTGACTCGACGCCGCGGTCGATCGCTCGATTGATCGCCGCCTGCAGCTCGACCGGGACCTCCGGGCGCTGGGCATCTTCCTGGGCTACTCGCGCCAGTGCTGCGGTGCACACGACCTGCACGGCGAAGAGGGCGAGGGTGAACCAGCGGATGTACGTATGCGTCATGGGGGGACGGGGCTGCGCGGGTCGTCGCACCGCCTCCGCATCGTCGCAGATCCGCGCCATCCCACCAGTAGCCCCGGATGAGTTTGCGCGCGATCTCCGTCTCCCTGCGAGAGTGCGAACCCCGATCCTCGGCGCGGCGGCTCGCCCGCCTGGCCTACAATCCGAGGGTGCACGACCACGACGAGCCCGGTCGCCCCGAAGCTTGGATCGACGCGCTCGCGGACCTGCGGGCGCGCCGCGTACCGTGTGTGCTCGTCGTCGTCGCTGGGGTCGAGGGCAGCGCTCCCCGCGAGCCCGGCGCCCGGATGGTCGTGGCCGAAGGCGCCCTCGCTTTCGGCACGATCGGCGGCGGACAACTGGAGCGGCTCGCGCTCGAGCGCTCCGCCGAGCTCCTCGCGCGCGGTGAGCGGTGCGCAGAGACCGTGCCCTACACGTTGTCCGAGCGCGCGGGCCAATGTTGCGGGGGGCGCGTGACCCTCTTCTACGAGGCCTTCCCGTGGCGCCGCCCAACCCTCGCCATCTTCGGCGCGGGCCACGTCGGCCAGGCGATCGGAGGCCTCGCGGAGTACTTGGGCTGCGACGTCGTTCTGATCGATCCACGCAGCGAAGAGGAGCTCCAGCCGCGGCTACCGGCAGTGCGCCCGTATCGGGTCCTCTTCGTCGACTCACCCGAGGTCGAGGTCGACAGTCTGCCCGCGGACGCGCTCGTGCTCGTGATGACCCACAGCCATGCGCTCGACCAAGAGCTCGTCGCGCGTGCGCTCCGTCGCGGGACCTTTCCGTACCTCGGTCTCATCGGCTCCGAACGCAAGTGGGCGCGCTTTCGTCAGCGACTGGAACAGCGCGGCTTCGACGAGCGCGCTCTCGCTCGAGTGCGCTGCCCCATCGGGCTCACCAAACACTCCAAGGAGCCGCGCGCGATCGCGATCTCGGTCGCAGCGGAGCTGCTGGATGTGCTCGCTCAGGCCGAAACGTCCAGGCGCAATCCGATCGCCTCTTCGGGCGGCAACATCCCTGCGAGCTGACGGAAGGCGGCGTCGAGCGCGCCCCCGAGCCGCTCGATGAGGCCTGCGCGCCCGTCCTCGCGCTCGCGCGAGAAGAGGAGGTCGACGAGCTCGGCTGGGTCTCTGCGCAGGGTCTTTCCGAGGTCCGCTTCGCGCACGGTCAGCCAGCGCCGTTCACCGGATTTCGGGCCGAGATCGAGGCCTAGCCCCGAACGCAGCTCCTCCGCGCCGCTCTTGTCGGCGAGCTCGTCGAACGCCCTTTCCAGCGCTTTGACGAGGTTGCCTTGGATGACCTTCGCCGCGCCGACCGCGTAACCTTCGACGTCGCCTGCGAGCACACGTCCGAGGCTCTCGGTGAACTCACGCAGCTCGCGTCGGAAGCCGCTCTGGTTACTGATCTCGACCTTCCGACCGTTGGCGTCGCCTCGGTATACACCAGGCGCGATGTCCAGCGCTGAGAAGAGCCCGGAGCTGCCGTCGTCGAGGACGACGCTGCGGCTGCCTTGCGCTGTGATGCTGAAGCGATCGGCGGCGCTGTCGTAGTTGGCCGTCACCCCGAGTCCTGCCGCGTTGATCCAGCGGGTCAGGTCGGCGAGGGAGTCGGTGCTACGGTCGATCGTGAACTCCTGGCCGTTGATCGAGAACGTACCGTTCTGCACGTCCGACAGCGCGGACACCTCGTCCAGGTCCACTTGGCTCTCGTTGTCCGAACCGAACTCGAGGGCTGCGCCATCCAGCTTCACTGCGGACACGAAGCCGCTTGTGTCCGGTCCGAACAAGACCGCGCCGCCGCTGCCTGGAGTGTTCTGGGTCAGCACCACCTGTTCGTTGTCGCTGTCCCAACTCGCAGTCACGCCCGCACCGGAGCTGTTGATTCGGCTGAGAACATCGAGGATGGAGTCGTCGGCGAAGACGTCGATCCGATTGGCGTTGAGTAGGAACGCGCCTGCAGTCACTTCGAGGCCGACTTCGAAGTTGGGCAGCGGACCGCTCGAGCCATCGAACGCTGCGCTGGGGTCGACGGCTTGGCCTGGTCCCGTGTTCACTTCCTCACGCGACCTCAGCACTGTTGGCGCAGGATCCCCGCCGAGGCCGAGCTCGCTCCGCGACACCGCCCGCGCCGAACGTCCGCGCGCGTAGCTGTCGCTGTGGCGCCCAGCGCGCTCCAGCTCCTTCAGCGCATCGCCGAGCGCGCGCACGTCCGCGGCGAAGTCCCGCACGGAGAGCTTCGGGCCGGAATCGACGACGCGGGGCGCCGCGGAGCCGAACCCCCGCAACGCCAACGCCCGCCCTAATGCGGAGCCCCCGTCCGTCCCACCGATCTGCAACGTCGTCGCGCCGGCCAACTGCGGGCGCTCGGAGGGGTCTATCGGTGTGGTTGGGGCCGGTAATGGTGTGTTATTGAGGAGGTCGCAAAGTGGGGTGTCGCGCTTTGGGGCGGGGCTTCAGCCCGCATTGCTGGCGCAGTGGCGTCGAACGGTACCAGGTACGACTTGGCGGCGAGGTCGCGCGTGCTTCGCAC
>CAYOBN010000196.1:0-4814 GCA_964402175.1 uncultured Planctomycetaceae bacterium
CGAGCAGGCGCGCGCGGAGCGCGCGCGTGCTCGGGCGCCGCGCGCCTCGCCGCAAACTCGTACCTGGTACCTGTCGCGCGCTATCACTTCATGGCAGCCAGGTGAGCGTGTAGCCGTCCGCGAAGTTTGATGTCGCGGCGCCGCCGATTGCGTCGCGGAACCAGGCGGTGAAGTTCCATTGTTCGCCGACTTGGCCGATGACGAGGCCGCTCGGGGTCGGCAAGCGTGTGGCGTCGATCGCCAGTTGGATCTCACCGGTGGTGCCCGAGTTCAAGATTTGACCGGGACCGACGTAGCGGCCGATCGAACCGGCGAGGCACAGGTTGCCTTGGCTGCCTGCGGGGTTCGCGATGAAGCCCTGCGTGCGACTCGTCAGGAAGAACGCAAACGCCTGCGTCGGCAGCCCGGTGGCGACGAGCTCCAGGTCGTTCGCCGCGAGCGAGGCGCTGCCCGTTGCGGACATCACCGCGGGGCTGCCGGTCGAGTTGTTCGCCGCCGGACCGCAGTACGACGTCCCCGGACCGAGCGGGCGCTTCACCACGGCGAGCGCGCGCGGCGAGCCGAGGTCGACCCCCGCGAGCGTGTCGTCGTACAGCACGCTCACTTCGGTCACCGGATCGATCGAGCCGTCGCCGTTCGTGTCGAACAAACGCAGCAAGCGGTCCGGCGTCTGGTCTTCGACGAGGTAGAGCGAGCCGTCCGTGTCGACGTCGATGTCCCACACGTTGCTCGAGGTCGGCGAGTCCCAGTACAGCGTCTCCTCGCCCGGATCGATCGTGCCGTTGCCGTTGGCATCGAGCACGCGCCACACGAGGTCGTTGCCCGTGTCGTTGAGGTACATGGCCCCGGTCGCGGGGTCGATCGAGAGCTCCCAGTGGAACGCGGTGCCGCCCTGCGCCGGAGCGAGGAAGTACGCGCTCACCTCGTTCGGCTGATCGATGACGCCCGAGCCGTCCACGTCGACCAGGCGGTAGATCCCGCGCGGCGGGTTCGCCGCCGTCCCGTTGTCGGCGTAGTACAGCGCGCCGTCCGCGCCGCGCACGAGCGCCGCGGGGATCGAGTTCCCCACCGAGCCGCCCGGCGACACGACGTAGTACTCACGCGACTCGTTCAAGTCGTTCGCATCGCCGTCGCCGTTCAGGTCCTCGAGCCGCAGGATCGCGTCGTTCCCGCCCGCGGTCGTGTTCGAGCTCGCGACCCAGAGCACACCGTCGGGATCGCGCCACATCCCGCGGCCCGAGGTCATGACGACGCCCGCGAGGTTCCCGCCGAGGCGGCCGTCGAACCAGATCGTGGCCTCGTTCAGGCCGTGGGCGTCGCCGTTGCCGTCGCGGTCCTCGAGGCGCAGCACGATGTCCTCGGTCGAGTCGGTGACGAAGAGCACACCCTCGTCGGTGCGCCAGAGGCCGGCGTTCACGCTCAGCGTGAACGGGCCGATCTGGTCGTCGTAGAACGCCTGCACTTCGTTGGCGCCGAGGTACGCCCCGTCGCCGTCGCTGTCCGTGCAGAACCAGACCTTGTCGCCGTCGGAGTCGGAGACGTACACGTCCGAGCGGGACTGGCCGAGCGCGATGGGGGTGAGGGCCGCGAGGACGGCCAGCGGAGTTCGAGAGCGAGAGGTCAGCATGGGAGAGTCGCCTGCTGTACAGCAGTTTGGGGAGGATCCAGGCCCGCACCGTAAGGGCCCAGCCCGGGGCGCGCAAGTGAGGCTGCGACGCAGTCTCAATAAAGATGCGGCGAGGCCGCGCAGACTCTGCCCCAAGCCCGCCTCAACCCTCCAGCAGCGCCGCGAACTCCGGCAGCCCCCGCAGCGGGTCGAGGTCCGAGTTCCGCGCCAGCTCGCTCCGGAGGTAATACCCCCGGTCGCGCGCGTGACCCAGCAGCACCACGGCTTCATCCAAGTCCGCGTCGTCCGCGAGCAGCGCGTGCACACACGCCGCGTGGTACGCCGTGAAGCAGTCCTTCGGCGCCAACTCCTGGGCCCGCGCGAGCTGCTTGCGCGCGTCCTTCTCGCGCGCGATCCGCGCGTACAACATCGCCATGTGCAGCCGCGCGTCGAGGTCGTCTTCGACGGCCGCGAGGCGCGTGTGCGCGGCCGCGATGCCGTCGTCCGCCACCGACAGCGCCTCTTCGTAGCGGTTGAGCCGCAGCAGCACGCTGTACAGGTGATCGTACGACGGGATGTGCCCGGGTTTCAGCCCGATCGCGCGCTGGAAGAGGCCCGTCGCGTTCTTGAAGTTCCCTTCGCGCGCGTAGATCGCGCCCAACAACCGGTGGGCGTACCACTCGCTCGGATCGACCTGCATCGCGCGCCGATACGCGCGCTGCGCTTCGTCCACCGAGCCCACGAGGTGCGCCGCAAAACCGAGCGCCGTGTGGGCGAGCGCGCAGTTCGAGTCGAGCGCGAGGGCGCGATCCGCGTGCTCGCGCGCCTCCGCAAGGAACGAAGGATCGCCGTCCCAGTACAGGAACTTGCGCACCATCGCTTCGGCGAGCACACCGTACGCATCCGCGCAGTACTTGTCGTGGTCGTCGAGCGCCTTGCGCAGCAAGCTGATCGCGATCAGCGCGTGCCGACTGCGCCCGCGGTGCAGCACGTCCCGCGCGCGCGCGACGAGCGCGAGCGCTTCGCGCGTCTGGCGTTCGGGCCCGCGGGTCACCGCGCGTGTCCCCGTCAAATGGGGCCGCAACGCCCGCAGCGCCGCGCTGACGAGGTCCTCTTGCAACGTCCACTCGTCTTCGTCCTCGGCCGTGCAGCGCTCGCGCACCGTACGCTCGCCGATCGCCAGCTCGAGGTCCAGCACGCCTTCGTGGCCGCGCACCTCGAGCGAGCTGTGCAGGACGTAGTCGTACGCTGCGCCCGACTCACGTTCCGCGTCGACGACGAGGCCTTTGTTGCGCTGCAGCGCCTGGATCAGGTCCTTGCGCAGGCCGCCCGCCATGACGCTGCACGTGGACGGATCGGGGCCCCCGCACCCGACGGGTTCGACGAGCAGGCGCCCGGAGAGCTCGATCGGCCGTCGTGTGCCCGTGCCCGTGAGTTGATCCTCGACCCCTTCCAACACCCGCAGCGCTTCGCCCGCGTCGACGAAACGCTGCTCCGGCGCGCCCGAGAGGCAGCGCAGCACGAAGTCCTCGAGCGGGCGCGGATACCCGTTGCGCACCTCAGATGGCTTGCGCCTCGGCGGTCCGTCGAGGATCGCCATGCAGACCTCCGGGAAGCTCTCGCCGGGGTACGGCAGCGCGCCCGTCGTCACGTGGTACAGGACCGCGCCGAGCGAGAAGATGTCCGAGCGCGCGTCGAGGTCGTCCCCGCGCACCTGCTCGGGTGACATGTACAGCACGGTGCCGACGAGCATCCCGTGCTGCGTGATGCTCGCTTCGTCGCGCGCGCGCGCGATGCCGAAGTCGAGCAGCTTCAAGTTGCCGTCGTCCTGCAGCAGGATGTTCGCCGGCTTCAGGTCGCGGTGGATGATGCCCGCTTCGTGGACCTTGCGCAGGGCCTCCGTGAGCTGCCGCGCGATGCGCAGGCACTGCTCGAAGCCCAGCGACTGGTCCTTCACGATCTTGTCGAGCGTGCGCCCCTCGACGAACTCCATCGCGATGTACGACGTGCCGTTGACCCGGTCGTACTCGTAGATCGTCGTGATGTTCGGGTGCTCGAGCCGGCTCGTGTGCTGGGCCTCGCGCTCGAAGCGCGTGTCCGCCTGGGGGTCGAGCTCCGCGTGGCTGCGCAGGATCTTCAGTGCGACCGTTCGCCCCAGTTTGGTGTCGCGCGCCCGGTAGACCTCCGACAGGGGGCCTTCTCCGAGGCGGTCGGTCTCGGGATCGAACTCGAAGTGGGCGAAGCGCATCGCGCGGGGGTGCGAGGGGGGGCTCCCCCCGAGAAGGGGGCGTCCGGCAGGGCTAGGGGTTAGGGATCGGCAGTAGGACGACGCTAACGTGATGGAATGCCCGGACCGCCGCCCGGGGCCCCGACATGTCTAAGGATAAGGAACCCGCCGCCCTTGCGGCCCCTGCCCCGTTCGAGGAATGGGACTTCGAGGCCCTCGGACCGGGCCGCGGACGCAATCCGGAGTACAACGAGCAGCGCCTGCGCACCCGGCGCAAGCTCGGCACCCTGGCCAAGGCGTTCGTGGCCCGCTCCGAGGCTGCCGGCCTCTCCCTCGAGTCCCGGACCTCGATCCACAACCCCCACGCCTTCAACGCGAACCGCGTCGACCGGCTCTGGGCGTACATCACGCGCCCGAAGAAGGAGAAGGCGCGCCTGAAGAAGGTGCTGGGGGCGGAGCTCGCGAAGGACCTCGACCAGGCCTACCGCAACGCCTACCTGTGCGTCGCGGTCGAGTTCGAGGCCGTCGAGGTCAGCCTGCGCATCCACCCGGACGCCTGGTTCGACGGCCAGAACCTGGCGAAGCGCGTCAAACAGGAGGGCAGCCGCGCCCTGCTGGCCCTCCTGCGCGGCCTCGACGGCTACCGGCTGCGCCTCGCGGACTGGCGCGGCGAGTGGCCGTGCGCGACCCTCACCCCGGAGGCGCTCGACGAGTTCCTGCGCTTCTACAAACCCGGCGAGCACCTCTTCGCCGTCGAGCGCCGCTACCCCGCCGCCCCCGGAGCCCGGGCGGCGGTCCTCGACGCGGCCCTGCCCGACGCCCTCGTGGGCGAGCTGGAGCGCCTCGTGCCGGTCTACCGCTGGGTGGCCTGGTCCTCCGAGGCCGACTACCTCTTCGGGTAACTCCGGCCGGGGGGGAGGTACCAGGTACGAGTTTGCGGCGCGGGGCGCGGCCTCCGAGGGCTCGCGCGCTCCGCGCGCG
>CAYOBN010000197.1:0-4810 GCA_964402175.1 uncultured Planctomycetaceae bacterium
CGGGGCCGGGTAACCAGCCCCAGTCCGAGAAAATCCACTCAACTGCCCGATCTGCGTGTCAGGGCGTCCAGACGACGCTCATCGCGCTGCCGAAGCGCCCGATGTGGCCCGTCGACGGGTTCACCGTGGTGTTGAAGTCGCGGTGGAACCACTGGTAGTACATGGTCACCCCAGCCAGCGTGCTCGTCTCGAGCCCCGCGTTCGGCCCCGTCGCCAGGAAGTCGAGCGGGATCTGGGCCGTTCCGGTCCCGTCCGCGAGCACGATGCGCAGCCGCTGGATCGGCCCGATGCCGCTCGGCGCGTTCCCGATGCAGATCGTGCCCTGGTAGAGCTGGTTGGGGGAGTTGTACGGATTGGTCTGCACGCCCTCGGACTGCAGCAGCACCCCGAAGCGCCCCGGCGACGTGCCCGTGACCACGATCGTGTTGTCGTTGGTGCACCGACTGCCGCTGCCGACGACCGCCAGGGTCGCCACGTTGCCGCTCTCGTTGTTCCCCTGCTCGGCGATGCAGAACTGGCTCTGCACGAACGCCGGCGCGCCCTTCTCGATGCGCAGGTCATCCCAGTGGAACACGGCCCCAGCATTGCCGGAGGCGAGCCGGACCTCGTTCCACGACAGGTTCGGGATCGTCACATCCAGATCCGGATCGCACGTGGGGTGCGCATCCGCAGGATCCACCCAGAGCCGCAGCCGCTCGTTGCCCGCCGCGTGATCGATGCGCGTCACGAGCCGCGCCGGAACGGTGTTGTCCGACCCGGGCACGATCACCGCGCTGCCGCCGTTCGGCTGGATGCCCCAGCCGTTCGAGGCCCACGGCGAGCCGATGAAGAAGCGCTCACCGACGCCGACCTGGAACAGCGAGAGCCCACCGTAGTGGTTGCCTGACGCCGCGATCCGCGCCGTCGAGAACGAGATCCAGATCGAGGACCCATCCGCACCGAGCTCGAGCCCCGCAACGCCGTTGAACGCTACGTCCCCGTGCGCCCCGAGGTCGAGCCGCCGATACGCCTGCCCGTCCCCAACGTTCTGCCGCACGTAGTTCCCGCTCCCGTCCGCCCCGCTCCAAGCGGTCACAGCCGGATCGACCTTGATGAGGTCCCCGCCGCCCCCGGTCACGGACCAGTCGTTGCTCCAACCCGTCCCGCCCCCGGACCCCCCGAGGTTGCCCGCGGCGCCGGAGAACGAGTCGGAAGAGATGGTCTGAACCTGTGCCTGGGCCACCGAAGCGCAGAGGGACAGCGCGGCGACCGCGAGTAGGAACCGTGTGTGCATGGGATGCGAGTCGAGGGGATGGTTGCACCTGGCCCTGGGCGGCGGACCGACCAGTCCGGTGCGGGTCAGACAGTAGACTAGCGGCTTTGCGTCCCAGTGAAAGTGGGCGCGCACGGCAATGGCCCACCCGACTGCGCCATTCCGGGCCCTCTGCGAACGCGGACCCATGCGACTGCCCTCCTGCTCGCCCCGGACCCCTGCCGTCGTCGGCCTGATCCTGATCACCGCGCTCGGGTGGCTGGCCCGGGCCTCGGGACTCGGGGCCCTCCTGCCGCACCACCCGGAGCCCGACGCGCACGTCGTGGAGCAGGCGCAGCGGCTCCAAGCGCGTCACGTCACCGGCGAGACCCGCGACGCCATCCAGGGCAAGTACCCCTTGCTGCTCGCGGACCTCGTCGTCGCGACCTCGCACCCGCTCGAACCACCGCCCATCGACGCGCCGTTGGAGGCCCACTTGGCCGCCGCCTCAGCGCCTTACATCGCGGTTCGGCGGGTCGTCGCGGCCTCCGGGGCGCTCCTCGCGCCGCTCGTCTACTTGTTGGCGCGGCAGTGGGGGGCCTCGAGCACCGCCCTGTGGGCAGCAGCTTTCGCCGCGAGCAGTCTTCTGTCCGTCGCACTCTCCGTGCAAGCGCGTCCCCACGCGCCGACATGGACCGTCGGTTGTCTCGCCCTCTGGTGTGCATGCATGGCGGCACGCCGTGGTCCGTGGCCCTGGATCCCGCTCGCGTGCGTCGCGGGTGCCGCTGCCTTCGGCACTCTGCAGAGCGGCGCCGCGACGGCGATTCCGATCGCGCTCGCCGCATGGTTGCTCCTGCGGCGCGCGCCATCACGTACGGCGCTCGCGCTAGCCTGTGGAGCAGCGCTGGCATTGCCTGTCCTGCTGCGTGCCTACGAGCCGAGTGCCTTCACGCGGCGCGTGCCGACATCCGCCGAGGAGTCGCGACCGAGTGCCCAGCGGCCCGAGGAAGGCGCGCCGCGTTTGCAGGGGCACCGGCTGGATCCCGCAGCCCTCGACGGAAGCGGCCTCGGGATCGGGTTGCGAGCGCTGCTGGGACATGACCCGGGGCTCGTCGTGGCAGCTTGCATGGGCGCGTGGCATCTGCGGCGGCGACGCCGGCAGCTCCTCGGTGACCCACGTGTGTGGTGTGTCGCCGCGTTCGGCATGGCGGCGCTCGCCCCTTGGGCGCTCTATGGGCGGAGCGAGGCGCGGCTGTTCTTGCCTGCTGTGCCGCTGCTCGCCCTTCTCGCGGGCAGCGGTGCGAGGGTGTCCTTGGTCGCTCGTTTGGCCCTTGCCGTCGCGTGTACCAACGTGGTGCGGTTGGCCGTTCTGCGTGCCGGCGACGACACCTTCGAGGTGGCTTCGGCTGAACTGATCGATTCCATTGCGGGGGAACCCGTGCTGGTCGTGGCGCATGAGTCCCTGCCGCTCTTCCAAGCCAGCGGCGACCTGTCGATCGAAGACGTCTTGTTCCGCACCCTGTGGGAGCGCTATCAACTTCAGCGTGGAGGGTTGCGAACGGCTCCACGGCCGCGCCTCTTCTATCCTCCAATACAGTTACGTCGCCTCGCTCACAGCGGCGAGAACGACGCGGACTGTGCGCTCAGCGCTTGGATCGACGGCTTCGGGCCTTGCGCGATCGTGACCGGGCGCGAGCCGCGGTTGCTCCAGGAGGCGACACGACGGGGGGTGCGTGCCTGGCTGCGTGCTGCGCCGCGGGGGGAAAGTGCGAGACTCCTGACATTTCCGCCAGGAGGCTCGACGGCCACCTACCTCGGGGATGACCTTGGTCGTCTGCCTGCGCTGGACCTGTGGCGGAGGAATCGACTGGGTCCCACCTTGGATCTCTGGCGGAAATGATGTGAGGATGGCGCCGCTGGCCGGAGTCCGCGGGTAACCTTGTTTCGTCGAGTTCCTTCGGCGTCATGCATTCCGTCGCACTCACGGCGCTCCTCGGCGCGTGGTTCCTATGGCGCGCTTGGCAGCGTCCAGCGCGCTCCGTCGCGCTTTCCTTCGGCGTCCTGGCGCTCGATGCGTATAACCGTTCCACGTTCGCTTGGCTCGCGGAGTGGCGACTCGCCCAGGTGCTCACGTGTGTGACGGTCGCGCTCGCCTGTGTCCGGCAGGTGTATCTCGTCGGCTGGCGCGCCACGGTTTGGGAGGGCGCGACCGCAGCGGCGGCGTTGCTCGGGCTGTTCGTGTACTCGGCGCTGAGCTTGCTCTGGACGCCCGAGCCTACAACCGCCAGCGCGGCCTGGATCTCCTCTCTGGGTTACCTCGCGACGATGATCTTCGGCGGGTACTTCGTGGTGCGCAACGAAGACGACCTCGACGAGGCCCTTCGCGAGACTGCGCGCGTCTGGACGCCGTACCTTGTCCTGGTGCTGTTGACCGGCAACTGGGGGGCGCGGGGGATCGTGTCCCTCATTCCCTCGGACCATCAATGGCAGGGCTTCGGTGCTGGCGAGGTCGGGTACCTCGCGCTCCCGACACTCGCCGGGATCTGTTGCCTGGTGTTGCCGACCGTGCCGCGGTTGCACGCCACGCTTCGATTCGTAGCCACGATGTTGCTGCTGGCGGTGATCGTCCGCAGCGGTGCGCGCGGGCAGCTCGCGGCGACGATCGCGGGGTCGTTGCTCTATCTGCCGTCGGAGACCTGGCGCCGTGCACTTCCAGTGATCGGCCGTGCCATCGTCCTCCTGGCCGGTGCCTTTGTGATTGGCGTCGTGGTCGCGCCGAGTGAACACTCCCAAGTCCTCGTGCGCTGGACCCTCGACAAACTGGCCGCGGGGCTCGACGTGCGCGTCGAGTGCATCACACCGCTCTGGGCGGCGTACGTCGATGCCGGCCCCGTCACTTGGCTGTTCGGTCTCGGAGCGGATGCTTCGGGACCGATCGCGGGCATGGCGCCGCACGTGGTCCCCGTCGAGGTCCTGTGTGAGTACGGCCTCCTCGGACTCTCGTTGCTCGCGCTCTCGACTTGGTGGATCCTCCGTGACCTCGTACGCGTCGAGCGCGCGGAGGGGCTCTCGCTCGCGCTGCGGGCGGCCATCGCGGTCCTCGTCTTCCTGGCGGTCGTCTCGCTCAAGGGAGGGATCTTCCTGCGGATGCCCTGGCTCTGGGCCGTCTACGTCATGTTGGCCCGCGCGGCGCAGACTGCTGCAAACCGAAGAGCTCAAGCCCTGTGAAGCCTCTCCTTCGATGGTGCGCGATCGGGGCGCTCGGACTGGTCGTGCTCGAGGTCGCGCCGCGTGTGGTGACCATCCCTCGCCTCGCCGCCCGTGACCTGAATCCCATCGAACTCGATAGCCCCCAGCACCTTGGATTCGAGCCCCACGCCAACCTCGTCCTGGTCCCGAAGGCGGGTTATCGGCGCGTCACCGAAGGGGGGAAGTCGATCGAGCACAACTCCGCCGGATTCCGCGGGCCGGAGATGGCCCGCGACAAGCCTCCGGGGGTCTTCCGGATCGCATGCCTCGGCGGATCGAGCACCTATGGGACCGGTCCGACGTCCGATGCCACGACGTGGCCGCGTGTGC
>CAYOBN010000198.1:0-4514 GCA_964402175.1 uncultured Planctomycetaceae bacterium
GGTGGAGGCCACGCATGCGCGCGCGAATCGCGCGCATGCGTGGCCTCCACCGCCAACTCGTACCTGGTACCGTTCGACTGAATGCCGCAACGCCGCTCACGTCAACAAAGCTGACGCGCGCACACACGCCGCCACGAACGCTTCCGGCACCTTCGGCGACGACGCCCAGTGCGTCCGGAAGGGCAGCGCCAACACCTGCGCAGCGCCGTATGCGTGGACCTCGGGGCCCACGCGCACTTGCAGCAGAGGCTCCGCCCCACCGAGGCCCTCCGCCGCCGCACGGGTCAGGCGCGCGTGGCGCCACGCATGGCCGCGCAGCACCACGCCCGCGGGGCCGATGAGCGTCTCGCAGGTCGTCTCGGCTTCGATGTAACCCGCGAGCGCGGGCTCCGCCGTGCACGTGTAGTCGAGCGGCACAGCGCCCACGAGGCGGTGGTACGCGCCCGAAAGCGCACGCACGCCGCGCGAGAGGTACACGAGCCCACCGCCGAGCGCCAAGGTCGGCGCCCCGCGCGCGAGCGCAGCGCGCACCGCCTCGCGCATCCCTCTGTTCGCCGCGAGGGCGACGCTGTGCCCCTCGACATTGCCGTCGCCGAACAGGAGCCCATCGACGTCGGGCAGCTCGCGGTCGTGCAGCGGCGAGAACGGCACCGGCGTCGCACCGGCGGCTTCGAGGCGCGCGAGGTCGTCTTCGAAGTAACGATCGAACGCCTCGTCGAGCGCGACCCCGACCCGCGCGACCGGTCGTCGGCTGACGAGCTCCAGCGGCGGCGGCAGCGGCACGGCCCGCTCCGCGAGCGCCAGGACCGCGTCGAGCTCGAACGCCTGCTCGCCGATGCGGACGAGGTCGCCGCGCCGATCGTCGTCGAGCCAGCCCGCATCGCGCGGCGCGCTGCCCAGGTCGCGGCCCGGATGGCGCAGGGCGGGATGCACGGGCAGCGCGCCGAGCAGACGCGCGGAGCCGCTCGCTTCGAGCGCCGCGCGCAGGTCGGCCGCGTGACCGAGGCCCTCGACGTGGTTCGCGACGACCCCCCCGATCGGCACCCGCGCGTCGAAGCGCTCGAAGCCGCGCGCCAGCGCCGCCACCGAGCCCCCGAGGTTCGAGCCGTCGAGCACCAACAGCAACGGCAGCTCGAGCCAGCGCGCGAGCTCGGCCGACGACCCCTCGTCCGAGGTCGGCACGAGGCCGTCGAAGAGCCCGAGGGCCCCCTCGACGAGGGCGATGTCCGCCCCGGCCGTCCCGCGCTCGAAGGTGCGGCGCAGGGTCTGGCGGCCCATGAGCCACGGGTCGAGGCAGTGCGCCGGACGGCCCGTCACGGCCTCGAGCAAGGGCGCGTCGAAGCCATCCGGGCCGAGGGTGAACGCAGCCACCGTCAGGCCGCGCGCCCGCAGGGCGGCAGCCAGCGCCAGGACGACCGCGGTCTTGCCGACACCGCAGCCGACACCGGCGACCAGGAGGCGGGGGACACGCTGCATCGAAGGCGGGCGGGGATGCTAGGGCGGGGCGGGCGGGGAACCAACCCTCCCTTCCCATCTGCGGCCGTTCGCGGGCCCGAGTGGTACCGATCTGGGGCGCAAAGCGGCCGGTGGACACGGCCCGGACCGGTTCAAGACAATAGCATAATCTCCCGTATGCTACCCCTAAGTAAGCTATCGTGGCGTAACCTACCATCCGCCACTGGGCCCACGCCGCAGCGCGCGCCGCAGCAGCGCCAGCTCGACGCGCGCATCCCGCCCCGCGCACTGCGCCCGCTCGAAGAGCCCGAGGGCCCGCCTCGGGTCCGCCGCGCCCCCCACGCCATCCCGGCAGAGCTCGGCGAGGCGGAAGAGCACGTCGGCGTCCTCCTCGACCGCGAGGCAGGCCTCCAGGACCGCCCGCGCCCGGCTCGGATCGGCGCTGAATCCGCCGTCGCCGGCGCCGTAGCGCTCCGCGAGCCACAGCGCCGCATGGGCGTTGCCCGCTGCGGCCCCGGAGTGCACGAGCTCGATGCCGCGCGGCACGTCGCGCGGCACGACCTCGCCTTCCATCAATGCGAACCCGAGGTTCGCCGTGCCGTACGGATCCCCGAGGTCCGCCGCCGCGCGGTAGCGCTCGACGGCCAACGCCCGGTCCTCGGGCACATGGGCGCCGTACCACGCGAGCACGCCGAGGTAGCTCAGCGCCGCCCCGACCTCCGCGGCCGCAGCGCGCTCGAGCCAGGCGAGGCCGCGCGGGAGGTCGGTGTCGAGCCCCGCCCCTTCGACGCAGCACACCCCGAGCTCGTGGGCGGTCTCGGGGTCGCGCGCGGCGAGCGCCTCGAGGCGCCGCAGACCCTCTGCGGGATCGCGCGCCACCCCCGTGCCTTCGAGCAGCGCAAAACCGAGCCAGCGCTCCGAGGGCACATGGCCGAGGGCCGCCGCGCGCTCGCGCAGCGCATGGGCCTCGCCGAGGTCGACGGCGACCCCCTCGCCGTTCGCGTAACACGCCGCGAGGTTCGCGAGCGCCACGGCGTCCCCGCGCTCGGCCGCCTGGCGGTACCAATGCAGCATCTTCGCGAGGCTGCGCGGCACGCCCTCACCCACGCGGTACCGGTACCCGAGCTGCACCATCGCCGCGACGTGCTCGCCCTCCGCCGCGCGCGCGAGCCACTCGAGCGCGCGCGCGGGGTCCGGAGTGAGCTCCGTGAACACGTCCGCGAGCACCGCGGCGCACTGCTCGTCCCCGTGGACCGCAAACCCCTCCTCGAGCAGGCCGATCGCGCGCGGGAGGTCATGCTCGACACCTTCGCCGAAAGCGAGCACCTCA
The DNA here is from genome assembly GCA_964402175.1 of uncultured Planctomycetaceae bacterium. Classification (GTDB taxonomy): domain Bacteria; phylum Planctomycetota; class UBA1135; order UBA1135; genus JAWKUK01. The sequence continues at coordinate 2,786 of CAYOBN010000198.1, forward strand.
CCGAGGTCGGAATGCACGGTCGTATCGCCGCCAAGGAGCGCGCGCTCGAACCACTGCAGCGCCTGCGCGTGGTCCTCGGAGGTGCCCGAGCCCGTGCGATAGGCCCGCCCGACCTCCGCCATCGCGTCGACGAACTCGGCCTCAGCCGAGCGCAGGAACCAGCGGAACGCGGTCTGCTCGCTCTGCGGGACCCCCTCGCCGAGGAGGTAACAGGTGCCGAGCTGCCACTGCGCTTCGGCGTCACCCGCGAGGGCGCGGTTGCGGAGGTCCTGGATCTCGGGTTCGGGCATGGGGCGGCGCGCTCCGGCTGGGACGGTCGCGTGCCGATATTGGACCCGATGGACGCCGGTCCGGACTGTACACGTTGCCGTCACTTCGTCGTGACCTGGCGCCCGGAGACCCCGCGCGGGTGTCGCCTCTACGGCTTCGAGGGCGTGCAGCTCCCCGCCCTCGTCGTGCGCGCGACCACCGGAGAGCCCTGCCAAGGCTTCGAACCGAAGCCCGGCCAGACCCCGACCGCGCCGCCGCAGACGGGCGCGCGCTGGACCGCCTGACCGCGCCCCTGGTGCGCCGTTACCATCCTCCGAGGCCGCTGCCCGAGCCCGTCATGACCCAGTCCACGCCGACCGCCAACCGCAACCTGACCTCGATCCAGACCTTCCTCCTGCGCGAGGAGGCGAAGCACCCGAACGCCACCGGCACGCTCACCTGGATCCTCTCCGCGCTGACCCTGTCGGCGAAGTTCATCGCCGCGCGCGTGCGCCGCGCGCGGCTCGAGGACGTGCTCGGTGCGCTCGGCGCGGACAACGTGCAGGGTGAAGAGCAGCAGAAGCTCGACGTCATCGCCAACGAGACCCTGCTGCGCTGCCTCGGCTCCCGGCCCGGCGTCGCGATCCTCGGCTCCGAGGAGGACGAACACGCCCACGTGCTGCGCCGCGACACGTCGGGTGAGCGCCCCTACGTCGTCCTCTTCGACCCGCTCGACGGCTCGTCGAACCTCGACGTCAACGGCGGCGTCGGCACGATCTTCAGCGTCCTCTACCACGACCGCCGCGCCCAACGCGTCGAGGACTCTGCGCTGCAGCCGGGTACCAAACAAGTCGCGGCAGGCTACGTGCTGTACGGCCCGTCGACGGTGCTGGTTCTGACAACCGGCAACGGCGTGCACCTGTTCGTGCTGGACCCCGACGTCGGCTCGTTCCTGCTGGTTCAGGAGCACGTCCGTATCCCCACCGCGAGCAAGAACTACTCGGTCAACGCGGCGAACCTCGCGACGTTCCCCGAGGGGTACCGCAAGTACGTCGAGTGGGCCAACGACTCGGGGTATTCGATGCGCTACGCCGGCGCGATGGTCGGCGACGTGCACCGCACGCTCCTCAAGGGCGGCGTGTTCCTCTATCCGCCGACCGCCAAAGCGCCGAAGGGCAAGCTGCGCCTGATGTACGAGGCCAACCCGATGGCGATGATCATCGAGCAAGCCGGCGGCAAGGCCTACTCCGGCCCGCTGCGCACGATGGAGCAGGTCCCGACGAGCCTGCACGAACGCACGAGCGTGATCATCGGCAGCCCCGCCGAGGTCGACCACGTGCTGCGTTTCCTGTAAGCGCTCGCTCGCACCTCGCGCCGATCGACTCCGCTTGGCGGCGCGCGTCGAACGGAACCAGGTACGAGTTTGCGGCGCAGCGCGCGGCGGGCCAGGGCTCGCGCGCGGAGCGCGCGTGAGCCCTGG
>CAYOBN010000199.1:0-4232 GCA_964402175.1 uncultured Planctomycetaceae bacterium
CGCGCGCTCGCGCGCGCGCTGCGCTCGCCGCGCCGCCAACTCGTACCTGGTACCGTTCGACTGTTGGCGCAGTTCGGGGCTGGGGGCTCGTCCCCGCTGCACTTCCTGAGCCCAGTGCGAGAACTCCAGAGCGACAGGGTTCCCTCCGCGCGCGTTCGACGCCATCATCGGCGGCGATGGGATCCCCCGCCGCGCGCTTTCGCCGTCGCCAGATGCTCGGCCAGTACCGCATCGAGCGACGCCTCGCTTCAGGGGCGACGGCCGAGGTCTTCGCGGCGCTCGATACCGAGCTCGGGATCCGGGTCGCCCTGAAGGTCCCCCACGACCACCTCGACAAAGCGACGCTCGATTCGATCCGGCAAGAGGTCCGCCTCGTCGCCAAGCTCGACCACCCGAACATCATGCCGGTGCGCACCGCCGGCGAGATCGCGGGCCACCTCGTCATCGTGCAGCCCCTCGGGATCGAGAGCCTCGCAGATCGACTCGCGCGGCGCATCTCGCGCGAGCGCGTGCTCGACATCGCCGGCCAGTTGCTCGCAGGCCTCGCCCACGCGCACACGCAGCGGGTCATGCACTGCGACGTCAAGCCGGACAACATCGTGCTCTTCGACGACGGGCGCGTGCGGCTCGCGGACTTCGGCCTCGCGAAGCTCGCGGTCCACAGCATCGCGGCCTCCGGGTCGGGCACCGTCGGCTACGTCGCGCCCGAGCAGGCGCTCGGCCGGCCGTCGGCGCGCTCCGACGTGTTCTCGGCGGGCCTCGTGCTCTACCGGATGATGGCGGGCACCGTGCCCGAATGGCCCTACGAATGGCCCTACCCCGAGCACGCGCGCGCGCGCCGTGGGTACCACCCCGACCTGCTCGAGCTCGTGCGGCACGCGACCCAAGTCGACTCGCGCAAACGCTTCGAGAGCGCCGTGCCGCTGCGCGACGCGTTCGAGCGGCTGCGCGCGCGGGCGCTGCGCGCGCCGGTCCGCGCCCGCGGATCCCGCAAGGGAGGCGCCTCCGGCGCCTGACACACGATGGAACCGCGCGCCCGTCCCGACGCAGAGCTCCGTGAGCCCGCTGGCGACGACGGCGCGCCGCAGCGCCCGGGGACCGAGCCCCCCGAGCGCGACACCGCCCTCTTCGCGCTGGGCGAAGGCCTCTCGGGCGACCCCCTCCACGGCAGCGTCGCCCGCGGCGCCTTCGCGCTCCTGACGCGCCGCGGGCCCGGCAAGCGTCAGAACGAAGACGGCGCGCTCGTGCTGCCCCTCGGCGTCGGACGCGCCGTGCTGGCCGTCGCCGACGGCATGGGCGGGCTGCCCTTCGGCGACCGCGCAGCGCGCATCGCGCTCGAGGCGCTCGCGCGGCACTGCAGCGCGCGCTGCGCGGGGCATGCCCCGGGGGGCGCTCCGCGCGCGCGCGGCCTCGCCGAGCTCGTCGCAGCGCTCGCCGAGGCCTTCGACGTCGCCGACAGCGCCGTGCGCGCCGAAGCAGCGGGCGCAGGCGCCACCCTCGTCGCGGCCGCGATCGCGGACGGCGCCGTGCAGCTCGTGCACGCGGGCGACGCCGAGGGCCTTGTGTTCGGCCAGCGCGGGCGCGTCAAGCGCCGCACGGTGCCGCACTCGCCCACGGGCCTCGCGCTCGAGCAGGGCCTGCTCGACGAGCGCGCGGCGCTCCTGCACGACGAGCGCCACATCGTGTCCAACGCGATCGGCCTCGCGCCGCTGACGGTCGAGGTCGGCCGACCGTGTGCGCTCGCGGCGCGGGACACGCTGGTGCTCGCGAGCGACGGGCTGTTCGACAACTTGACTCGACGCGAGGTCGCCGACGCCGTCCGCAGAGGTCCACTCGCGGCGGCCCTCGCGGGCGCCGCGGCCCGCGCGTCGGCCCGCATGGTCGGCGCAGAGGCCGGCGCGGAGTTCTCGAAGCCCGACGATCTGACGGTGCTGCTGTACCGGCCGGCTCCGCGCTGAGTTCGAGAAGTGCTCGCAACGGCGGCGCGGGAACGCCAGGATGGGGCGCTGCGCCCGTCCCAGGCCCCCATGCTGTCGCTCCGTACCCTCGCCATCGTCGCCGCCGCCGCGGTCGTGTGGCTCGGTTTCCGCCGCGCCGCCGGTCCGCACGATCCCGCGCGCGCGGCCGAGCCCAGGGCCGCCGCCAGCGGCTTCGTCGCACCGGACGGACGCATCGACCTCGTGCTCGAAGCGCGCGACCGCGCGGGCCGACCGGTCTCCGCGCTCGATGTCACGCTCGAGTCCGCCGCGGGCACGGGCCCCGACACACGCCTCTCGACGCGCACGCTGGAGTCCGAGTCCGGCCGCTACGAGCTCGACGGCCTCGCGCCGGGTTCGTGGCGCCTGACGGTCACGGCGCCGACGCGGCGGGTGCTCGAGCCGTTGCCCGGGACCTGGTTCACGCTGCCGACGGCGCGCGCGATCGAAGTCGTCACCGAGGCCCCCGCCGCGCTCGAGGTCGAGATCGTCGACCACCGCGGCCGACCGATGCCCGGCGTCGAGGTCCTCGTGCGGCCGACCCTCGGGGCCGAGACGCGGGCCGCGACCGACGCGCTCGGACGCGTGGCCGTCGGCGCGTTGGCGGCGGGCCTCGTCGAGCTCGACGCGACCGCGCTCGGCGCGCGCGTGCGCGAGCGCGTCGTGTTGGCGCCCGAGGCGCGCTCCGTGACGCGCTTGCGCCTGCCGGGCGGCTCGCTCGCAGGTGAGCTGTCGGACGCCAGCGGCCAGCCGGAGTCCGGCGTGGTCGTGGAGGTCGTCACCGTCGATCCGCCCGGCCGCCGCCTCGCTGCGGCGTCGACGGACGGGCGCGGGCGCTTCGAGGTGCCGTGGCTGCCGCCCGGGCGCGCGCTCGTGCGCACGGTGGACGGGGCCTGGGCGAGCCTCGCCGCGGACGGAATGGCGGCTGGGCGCGGCAGCAACGGAGACGAGACCCCCGTGGCCGCCGACCCGCGCGCGCCGCGGGCGGTCGTCGCGGTGCTGGACGGAGGGACCGCCGAGGTGCGCCTGCGGCGCGCCCCGGCCCGCGCGACGCTCGAGGTCACCGGGGTCGTGCGCTACGGCCGCGAGCCGCTGCCCGAGGTCGAGCTGACCTTCGTCGCGGCCCAAGCGGAGCGCAACGGGAGCCAAGCGCTCGAGTCGCGCCTCACGCGGGCGGACCAGAACGGCCGCTATCGGCTCACGCTGCCGCACCGCGGACCCTGGGTCGTGTTGGGCGCGCTCGCAGGGCGCAAGCCGATGGCGCTCGGCACCGAGACGCTCGACGAGGTATCGGCTGGCAAGGCCGAGCTCGACCTCGACGTACCGGTCGGGACCCTGCACGGCCGCGTGGTCGACGAACGCGGCCGCGGACTCGCGGGCGCCGTGATCGAAGCCGTGTCCGCCGCGCCGTGGTTGCCCGGCGCCGTGCACGCGGCACCGAGCGCCGCACGCTCCGCCGCGGACGGGACCTTCGAGCTCGTCGGGCTGCTCGCGGGTCCGTGGACGGTCCATGCGACGCCGGCGGAGGCGCAGGCGCTCGGGTCCCCGGGGAGCGGCCCCGCGCGGGCCCGCGCCGCGACGGTGGACGTGCACTCGGGCCGCACGACGCCCGCCCTCGACCTGGTCGCAGCGCGCGCGGGCACCCTGGTCGTGCGCTTCGCCGGCCTGACCCTCGACACGGGCGACGAGTACGTCATCGAGCTGCGCGACGCCGCCGGGCGCTCGGCCCTCGCGGCGGGTCTCCGCGTGCGCGGCGGCCTCGCCGACGGCGTGCAGATCGGCGGCCTCGCGCCGGGCTCGTACCGCTGCGCCGTGCGCTCGTCGCTGCGGGTCTCCGCGTGGTCACCCGCGGCGAGCGTCGCCCCGGGGGCGACCGCCGAGGTCACGGTGACACCGCGCCCCGGGGCCTCGCTGACGCTGGTCGTGCAGGACCCCGCGGGCGCGCCCGTACCCGCGGCGCTCGAGGTGCTGGACGACACAGGCGTCGATGTCACGCGACTCGCCGACCCGCGCACCGAAGGGCGCTCGGGAACGGTCACCTTGGGCCCCCTGCCACCGGGCCGCTACACCTGCGTGTCCCACGCCGTCGACGGCACGACTGCCCGCCGCGAGCTCGAACTCCACACCGGTTCGACAGAACACGTCGTCCTGCGCACCGAAGAGTGACGGACCCCGCTTTGCGGGCGCGTGCGAACGGTACCAGGTACGACTTGGCGGCAGGGCGCGCGCGAAGCGCGCGCAAGCGCGCGCTCCGCG
>CAYOBN010000200.1:0-4196 GCA_964402175.1 uncultured Planctomycetaceae bacterium
TCGAGCACCTATGGGACCGGTCCGACGTCCGATGCCACGACGTGGCCGCGTGTGCTCGAGCGCGAGCTGCGCGCGGCCTCGCCCCAGCGCGCCTTCGAGGTGCTGAACGCAGGCGCGCCCACTTGGACGTCGCTCGAGTCCCTGGTGAACCTTGCAGCGCGGGTCGTGCCCTACACGCCGGACCTGGTGCTCGTGTACCACGGGATGAACGATGCGAGCGCAGCGCTGTGGCCGAGCCCGGTCCCGGACAACCACCACTTCCGCCAGGTGTGGCCCGTATGGCGCAAGTCGCGCACCGAGGCGCTGCTGGAGCACAGTGTGAGCTACCTCATCTGGCGCCGGTACTTCACCGACCACTTCGCGGAGCGCCTCGACGCGAACTACCGCGCCATTCGCAACTACGCCCCGGACTACGTCGATCCCTACGGTTCGGGGCCGCTGCCCGATGAGGGCTTCGAGTCGTTCCGGCGCAACTTGACGTCGATCGTCGCTGTCGCCCGCGCCCACGGCGCTAATGTGGCTTTCGTGACCCAAGCACTGTGGAGCGACGACCCCGACAGCGACAGCTTCTGGACCGGCCGCAATCGGCTGCGGGCGATGTTTCGTATGGAAGGGGTCCAGCGCGAGGTCGCGCTCGCGCTGGAAGTAGAGGTCCTCGACGCGGCGCCGGTCCTCCTGCAAGCGGCTCGAGCCGAGGTCGGCAGCGGTCGGAGTCAGACCCACTTTGCGGGTGACGTCCATCTGACGGACTTGGGGGCCACCGTGCTCGGTCGATGGATCGCGCAGCAGCTTGATTCGAAAGCGATCCTCACGCGTTGACAGGCGCAGCGGCCGAACGCGAGACGCGACGCGGGCCCGGGGCATCCTCGATGCCCCGGGCCCGCGCGTCGCGGTCACGGCTCACTGAAAGAGGATGCCGATCGCGCCCGAGAAGTTGCTGCGCCCCGCGCCGAGCACTGCGTCGCGGTACCAGCACTGGAAGTACCAGGTCTGTCCTGCGAGCACCGTGGCCGAGTAGTTGCCGGGGGCGGTCGGGTAGGGGATGTCGGTCAAGTCCAGCACGAGGTCGAACGACCCGGTCGTCCCGATGTAGATGTCCTGGAAATGACGGCCGAAGGTGCCGCCTCCGATGCAGATGTTGCCATCAGAGGGCACACCCGCAGTGCCACCGGCGGCGGGATTCGGGATCGTGACGGGGGTCGAGACCCTCGAGTTGAAGATCATCGCCGTCGTACCGGCGGTGGGCAGACCGGAGACCGTCAACGTGACGTCGTTGCCCGCGACGATCCGGCTTCCGTTCGCCGAGATGCTGGCGGGGCTGCCGTTCGAGTTGTTCGCACCCACGCAGACTGCGATGCTCGTAGCGCAGATCGCGTCGTGGGAGCCCAGGCCGCTCGCGGTGTTCGTGGGGAAACCGATCCACTGTTCGCTCGGATCGGTCCAACCGTTCGGGTCACCCGTGCACACGGACGGCAGCCGTCGGAGTGTACGATCCACGGTGGAAATACCACCGCCTGTCCACGCAGCACCAGGGTCGCTTCCGGTGATGCCGAACATGTCGACGATCGTCCCGTTTACCTTGAGAACAATCGCATCGTCACCGTTGAAGCTGATGAGCGCGGTGGCGATGACGTCCTGGGCGGCCAAGATCTCCAAGTTGGCCGACCCATTAACGATTACTAGCACATCCCCGGGCGCAAGGGTCCCAGACAGGGTGAGTGACTGGGCGGGGGTCGCGTTGCCGTTGAAGTAGACTTCGACGTCGACTGTCGAGAGGTCGACGCTCGCGTTCGTTGCGTTGAAGACTTCGAGAGCCTTGTTGTTGCTCGAGCCTTCAACGTACTCGGAGAAGATGAGTGAGTTTTGTGCGGCAGCCAGGCCAGGAAAGCCGAGGGCCACCGCAGTCAGGGCGAGGGTCGTGTTCATGACGCGCGCAGCGTAGCGGCGGCGTAGGTCCGGGAGCAGTCAAGAGTTGGATAACCCAACTGGCCGGTACAACGGCAACGCACCCCGGAAGGACCCCCGGGGCCAGCGCCCCGACGATGTCATCCAGGAGTCGCGTACTGAGACATAGTCGCTCCTGGGTCGTGGCAGTCGATCTGGGACGTCTCGCGGCCTGCTGGCAAGCAGGCCTCGCTACCCTACCTCGTAGTCTTCTGCCGCACCCAACCTCGCGACCTGACCCGCTTTTCCCACCATGTTCACGAGCCTTGCGATCCTATGTGCCGTCGCGGTGCCTGTCCCCGCGGTCGAGTCCCCCCTGCCGTGGATCCCCGACAGCACCGCCGCAGTCGGGACCCACTTCTTTACCCAGGACGCCGCCCGCATGCGCGCCCTCGAGTCCCGGCGCCAGCTCCTCGCGCCCGGCCTCACCCTCCCCGGCGGCCCGACCGTCGACCTCGAGCTGACGCGCCTCGACTTCCATGCCGAGCGCTTCCACGTGCACGTGGACGGGGCCTACCGCGGCATCGCCGACGGCCACGGACTGACCCTCTGGGTCGGCCAGGTCAGCGGTGACGACACGTCGGATGTGTTCCTCGGCCTCTCGCCCGTCGGGAGCTACGGCTGGATACGTACCGCCGGTCAGGTCTACCACGTCGCCTCTTTCGTGCCTCCGGGCGGCACGTGGAGCGACCCGATGGTCCGGGTGTACTCGGAGCAGGTCGAAGCCGTCGCCCGCGCGTTCAACCTGAGCTCCGCGTCGGAGTTCTGCGCCATCGACCAACTGCCTCCCATGGGCCCGAGCCCGAGCGGACCCGGCAACGGCTACCAGGGCGACGGCACCTGCGCCCTGCGCGAGTGCCCGATCGCCGTCGAGACGGACTGGCAGTACTACTCGCTGTTCAACAACCTGCCCGCGGCCCAGGTTTTCACGTACTGCCTGCTGACGTCCATCAGCCACCGCTTCGAAGAACAAGCGGACGTGGTCCTGACCTACCCGTACCTGCAGTTCTACACGACCTCGTCCGACCCCTGGTCCACGCCCGACACGGGCAACGGCGGCACGCTGGGCATGTTGTACGAGTTCCAATCCGCGTGGACCTCCGACCCGCCTTGCTTGGGCCTGCCCACCGGCGTCACGCCCCAAGGGGGCTCGATCCCTGGCGGAGCGCACCTGGCGCACTTCATCAGCGGGGCGAGCCTCGGTGGCGGAATCGCGTACCTGCCGGTCGTGTGCAACGCAGCGACCTGCTACGGCTTCGGCGTCAGCGCCGACATGGGCGGCGCCGTGTCCTACACCTTCCCGAGCGCGCCGACCGGCGGTGGCTCGCTGAACTGGGACTTCGTCGTCGTCGCGCACGAGCTCGGCCACAACTTCCACGCGTGCCACACGCACCAGACGTGCGTGGGTGGGTCGCCGATCGATCGTTGCTACGTCGACACCATCGACTGCGGTGACAATCCGGGAGCCTGCTCTGCTCCGCCGCAGGCGTGCATCAACACCGGCACGATCATGAGCTACTGCCACCTGTGCAACGGTGGCTTGAACAACATCACGACGTACTTCCATCCCTACCACGCCGACGTGATCCGCAACGCCGCGTCGTGCTTGCCCTGCTTCAACGGCGTTGGCACGACGCTCTGCCTCGGCATGCCGAACTCGACGACGGTGGGGGCTGTGTTGACCGCCAGCGGCAGCTCGAGCCTCGCGTCCAACTCGATGCAGCTCAACTGCTCGAACCTGCCGACCGCCGGCGGGGGCACGACGGCGATGATCGTGAACTCGCGCGGCCCGGTGGCCAACACGACGTTCCCGGCTTCCGGCGGCGTGACCAGCGACGGTTACCTCTGCCTGGGCACATCGACGAACGGCGCGACGTTCGGCCGTCACTTCCAGGACATCTACCAGGGCAGCGCCGGGTCCTTCTCGCGCTCGGTCAACCTGCAAGCGATTCCGCACCCGCCGTTCCCGCCGTACGCGGTGGCGGCCCAGGTCGGGCAGACGTGGTACTTCCAGGTCTGGTACCGCGACGTGGGCCCGCCGGCAGGTCGCAGCAACTTCTCGTCTGCCGTCTCGGTGACGATCACCCCGTGACACCTCAGACGTCGCGAGCGAGCCTGCGCCGCGTCGCACGACAGTGCAGGCTCGCTCGACGCGCGGAAGAAGCGATCGCGAAGCCCCCGCGCCCTTGGGGTTCGGCTCACCCGAGCTCGAGCTGCCGCCGCGCGTCGACCTCGTCCCGGTTCAACGCCTG
>CAYOBN010000201.1:0-4099 GCA_964402175.1 uncultured Planctomycetaceae bacterium
GAACGGTACCAGGTACGACTTGGCGGCGAGGGCGCGCGGAGCGCGCGACCTCGCCGCCAAGTCGTACCTGGTACCGTTCGTTCGACGCCACAGTCCCAAACCGGCATTGCACAAACCGAGCACAATGCTCGACCATGCCCCCCGCCCCCCCGCTGTCGCTGCTGCGGCCCGACCTCGAGCCATTGCTCGCAGAGCTCGAGCAAATCCCCGAGCCCCTCGCCCGGGTCACCGCCGCGCAGCGTGCGCTCGGACCCGAGCTCGGCCGCGCCGCCGCGGAGCTCGCCGCGCTGCGGGCGCGCGCACGGGCGCGGTTCCCGAACGGTGACCTGCGACACCTGACGGCCAAGGGCCTCGAACAAGCGAGCCGGCCCGCGGTCGCCGCCTGGCGCGCCGCGCGCTGCGCCGAAGTCCTCGGACCCGGCGACGCCTTCGACGCGACCTGCGGCCTCGGCTCCGATGCGCTCGCGCTCGCTCGAGCGGGGTTCGCGGTGCACCTCGCCGACCTCGACCCGGGCACGCTCCAGGCCGCAGCGCGGAACCTCGCGGACGCGGGGGCGCCCGCGCGCTCGGCGGTGGTCGCGCGCGCGGAGGCGCCGCCGTGGCGCGCTGCGCGCCTCGCCGCGGGCCTCTTGCTGCTCGACCCGGACCGCCGACCCGCGGCGAGTCCGCTCCGGGGGGGCGAGCGCGAGCCCGATCCGCGCCACTGGTCGCCGCCCCTCGCGCGCTGCACGGAGCTCGCCCTGCGCGCCGCCGCCGGTTGCATCAAGCTCGCGCCGGGGATCGACCCCGCCGAGCTCGCGCTGGCGCCGGGCGCGCTCGAAGCGAGCTGGGTCTCCGTCAGCGGCGAGCTGCTCGAGGTCGCGCTCTGGACCGGTCGCGGGGCGGGGCGCGGCGCCACCCGCACCGCTGTGGTGCTGGGCCGCGACGGCTCCACGACCCGCAGCGGCGAGCCGCTCGCGGTCGAGGCGCTCTCGCCCGCAGCCGCCGCGGCGACCCGTTACCTCTCCGAGCCGGACCCAGCGGTCATCCGAGCGGGCCTCCTGGGCCGGGTCGCCGCCGACGCGGGCCTCGCGCCCCTCGCTCCGCGCAGCGCGTACCTCGGGGGCGACCGGCCGGGCCCCGCGGGCCTGACCCGGTCGTGGCGCGTCCTCGGGGCCGCCCCCCTGGACCGCAAGCGGCTGCGGCGGCTCCTCGGCGAGCTCGACATCGGCCCCCTGACCGTGATGAAGCGGGGCCACCCCGACCCTGTCGAGGTGCTCGCCCGGCGCTTTGCGGGCCCGGGCGCCGCGCGGGGCCTCCTCGCGGTCGTGCGCCTCGAAGAGGGGCACCTGGGCCTCGTCCTGGACCCCGCCGGCGAGCGACAGGGGGCCGCAGCGGACCAGGGAATGGGCGATGAGGGATTCGAACCCCCGACTTCCTCGGTGTAAACGAGGCACTCTAGCCGCTGAGTTAATCGCCCCTTCGGTGAAGTCGGAGAGGCTATCGTGTCGAGTTCTATCCCGCCAGCCGAGATCCGTTTCGGCCCCCCGGCGGTCTGCCCAGCACCCTACCGATCCCCTCCAGAGACTCCCCCATGCGCATTGCCGTCGTCGGAACCGGCTACGTCGGCCTCGTCGCGGGCACCTGCTTTGCCGAGAGCGGCAACACGGTGACCTGCATCGATATCGACGAGAAGAAGGTCAAGAAGCTCCGTGAGGGGATCGTCCCGATCTACGAGCCCGGCCTGGAAGAGCTTCTGAAGCGCAACGTTCGCGACGGCCGCCTGTCGTTCACCACGAACTACGCGGACGGTATCCCGGGCGCCGAGGTCGTCTTCATCGCCGTCGGCACCCCCCCTGGGGAAGACGGCAGCGCCGACGTCCGGTACGTCCTCGCGGCGGCCGAGTCGATCGCGAAGCACATGACCGGCTACACGGTCGTCGTCGACAAGTCGACGGTGCCGGTCGGGACCGCCAAGAAGGTCAGCGACCGCATGGCGGCCCACACGCAGCACCCCTACGACGTGGTCTCGAACCCCGAGTTCCTGAAGGAGGGCGCCGCGATCGACGACTTCCTGAAGCCCGACCGGGTCGTGATCGGGGCGAACTCGGAGCGCGCCAAGCGGGTGATGCAGGAGCTCTACGAGCCCTTCGTCCGCACGGGCAACCCGATCCTGACGATGGACGTCGCCTCGGCCGAGCTCACCAAGTACGCCGCCAACGCGATGCTGGCGACCCGCATCTCGTTCATGAACGAGATCGCGAACATCTGCTCGCTCGTCGGCGCCGACGTCGACTCGGTGCGCCGCGGCATCGGCTCGGACGACCGGATCGGCTCGCGCTTCCTGTTCTCGGGGGTCGGCTACGGCGGCTCGTGCTTCCCGAAGGACGTCCAGGCGATCGTGAAGACCGCCAAGGACCACGGCTACGAGTTCAAGATCGTGAAGGCCGTCGAGGAGGTCAACAAGCTGCAGAAGACCCTGCAGCACCGCCAGATCGTGCAGCACTTCGGCCCGAACCTCGCCGGGAAGCGCTTCGCGATCTGGGGCCTCTCCTTCAAGCCGAACACGGACGACATGCGGGAAGCGCCGGCGATCGACCTCTGCAAGGCCCTGCGGGCCTCGGGCGCGACCGTCGTCGCCCACGACCCGGAGGCGATGCGCGAGGCGAAGGAGCACTACATCGGGGACTCGATCGACTACGCCGAGCACCCGATGGACGCTCTGAAGGGGGCCGACGCGCTCGTGGTCGTGACCGAATGGAACGAGTTCCGCCGGCCCGACTTCCAGGCCGTGAAGGCCGCGCTGCGCCAGCCGGTGATCTTCGACGGGCGCAACATCTACCCGCGCAAGACGCTCGAAGAGCTCGGATTCACCTACTACGGCATCGGGCGCTGAGCCCCCGATCGCGCCTGCCTCGGCCCACAACGACGAAGGCGGCCTCCCCTCTCGCGAGGGAAGGCCGCCTTCCGTGATGTCGTGGTGGAAGTGAAGCTTGACCCTGTGGTGACCGCCGAGCCGCGACACACGCGTGACGCACCCTGTTCGACGGTCGGGTCCTGCTCCATGCGCATTCAAGAGGACTGCGACGCGGAGTGCAACGCCTTCTCGCCGAAGTCGTCGAAAAAATTTTCGGGCGCATCGGGCAGCGCGGCGACGCGTGAACGTCCGATGCGAGCGACAGCGGAGGCCGTGAGGTGCGCGAGGATCCTCCGCTCGAGTCGCTGACGCGCGCGATAGAGGCGCACCTTCACCGTCGCGCGCGGCACCGAGCAGGCGCGCGCGACCGCTGCGCTCGAAGCTTCGTCGCCGTAGTACGAACGCAGCACGTTGCGGTCGAGCTCGGCGAGGTCGCCCCACGAGCGGCGCAGCGCGAGCTGGACCTCGCTCTCTTCGACCTCCCGCCCGCCGATCGTGCGCGTGGACTCGGCGGCCCACGCCGCGTCGCTGTCCCGAGCGGGCAGGGCATCGAGGTCGACCTCGTCGAGCGGCGTGTACGACGTCCGACCCAGGCGGCGGACGTGGTCGCGGTGCACGTTCATCGCGATGTGGAGGAGCCACGCGAAGAAGCGCTCGGGGTCGCGCTGGCGGCTGCGGTAGCGGGCGGCGCGCACGAGGGCCTCGTGCGTGACGTCCTCGGCTTCGTGCAGGTCGCGGCAGCGCTGCAGGAGGTAGCGGACGATCGCGCGGCGGGCCTCGGCGAGGCCGCTCCAGTCGTACGCGGGCGGGGCAGCGGACAGCGTTTGGGCAGGGGTCATGGTCGCGGGGTTCGGGGGTGAGCGTGGCCCCGAAGTCCGGCAGAGGCCGCGCACTCGGCCACTCCACCGCTTCGGGTCCCCCACGAGACCGCGCCCGCCGCGTCGAGTGACCCCCGCCATGGAGCGTGGAGAACCGGGCGTCCCGCGGGCGCTCCGAAAGGGCCGGATCGGGGCCCTCCGCGCAGGGTCCTGGGCCGGGGATCCGGCCTTCTGCGCGCCCGGTGTTCTCCACAGCGCGCCGCGCGCGGCAGGGCCTGAAACGGCCGCGCCCCCGGTCGGACATCGTCCGGCCGGGGGCGCAGCGCGCGGGGTTCGGGTCCCGTCAGCGGCCGTAGAACTGGCGCGCCTCGCGCTCCCACTTCGA
>CAYOBN010000202.1:0-4094 GCA_964402175.1 uncultured Planctomycetaceae bacterium
GCGAACGGTCCACGGTACGACTTTGCGGCGCGGCGAGCGGCCCCCCTGGGCTCGCGCGCGCAGCGCGCGCGAGCCCCTGTGCGCCGCGCGCCTCGCCGCAAACTCGTACCTGGTACCGTTCGAACCTCACCCGGTCGCGTACAGCCCCGCGAGATCCGCGAAGCCCTTCACCTCGATCGGATTCCCACACGGATCGCGGAAGAACATCGTCCACTGCTCGCCCGGTTCACCGGGGTAGCGCACCTCCGGCGGCACGACGAAGTCCGTACCCGCCGCAGTGAGGCGCGCCGCGAGGTCGCGCCACGCGGGGAGCTCCAGCACGAGCCCGAAGTGCGGCATCGGGACGAGGCGCTCTCCCACCCGCCCCGTGTTCGTGGTCGCAAAGGGCCGTCCGAGGTGCAACGAGAGCTGGTGGCCGTAGAGGTCGAAGTCGACCCAGGTCTCCGTCGAGCGCCCCTCGCGGCACCCGAGCACACCGCCGTAGAAGGCGCGGGCCTCCGCGAGGTCCGTGACGTGGAAAGCGAGGTGAAACAGCGCAGGCGACATAGCGCGGAAGGTACCACCGCCCAGCGGGGCTCAGGTCAAAACACGTCCCGGTCGAATATCCAGTACCGTTCGCCCGTACGCTGCTGGGTAGAAACCCGGACTCCGCCAGAACCTATGTGGACCATCGCCCTCGCGGCCGCCCTCGCGGCGCCGCCCGCCCAGGACCTCCTCACCCTCCAGCACGCCCCGCTCGCAGAGATGCTGCGTCACCCGAAGGACGCTGGCCTCCTGCGCCTCATGGCGCACGCGCCGGCGGCGCTCGAGCGCTTCTTCGAGGAGCAGGGTGACCCGGCGCCCCCCGGCGCCATCGAGCTGCTCACCGGGCTCCTCACCGCCGGCAAGACCGTCGTCCTGCAAGAGTCCCAGGACCCGAACATGCCCTTCGCGGCCGCGCTGAGCTTCGACGCGACCGACGAGGCCGCCGCGACCCGCCGCCAGGCCCTGCTCGAAGAGCTGATGGCGATGTCGGGCGCTGCGCTCGGCCCGCTCGGCGCCAACGGCCTGGCGCTGATCGACGCGCCGACCCCGTTCCCGATCGCCATCGGCACGCTGGGGCGCAAGATGGCCGTCACGCTCGGTACCGACAGCCTCGCCGCCGCTCCGCCGGTCGCCGCAGGCCTGCCGGCGGGCGTGACCCCGTGGTTCGAGTGGTACCAGTCCCCGGACCTGCTGCGCTTGGTGATGAACCTCTCGGGCGAGGCCGGCCCCGAGATGGAGACCCTCCTGGACGCGATGGGTGCCACGACCATGCGAGTGGCCATGGGCAGCGATGGGCGCCGCTCGTGGAGCGCGACCCACGCCGCCGGTGCGGCCCAGATGCTGCGCGCCGCGAACGCGTATCCCGAGGGCGGCCTGCAGCGGGCGGCCTTCAGCCGGATCCCCGAGGACGCGCACTTCGCCGCCGTGACGCGCATGGAGTGGAGCGGCCTCTGGCGGATGCTCGAGCTGCAGGTCGCGAACGTCGCGAGCGCGGCCGGCGCCGGCGAGGAGGTCGACCTTCAAGCCGAGCTCACCCGCGAGCTCGGGTTCAACCCCGTCACCGAGGTGCTGCCGCACTTCGGCCCGACGACCGGGATGTACCTCTCCGACACGACGGGCGGCGGCACGCTGCTGTCCGCGGTGCTCTTCACGGAGGTACGCGATGCCAAAGCGGTCGCTGACCTCGCGGCCCGCCTCGTCGCGTTCGTCCAGCAAGAGGCCGGCGAGCAGGTCGAGCTGCGCACCCTGCGCTCGGGCGAGCTCGAGCTGACGAGCCTCGTCTTTCCGGGCCTGCCGATCCCGATCGCGCCGACGTGGGTGGTCGACGGTGGATACCTCTACCTCGGCCTCTCGCCGCAAGCGGCAGCGGCAGCAGCGGAAGTCGCGCGCTCGGGCGGCGGCCTCACGCAGAACCCGCGCTTCGCGGCCGGCCTCGAAGCGGTGGGCTTCGATTCGACGGTCGTCTCGGCGACGTTCTTCGACACGCCCGTGCTGCTGCGCGACGGTTACCCGTACATGACCCTCGCGATGGACGCGGTCGGCAACCTCGCGCGGCGCGCGGGAGTGGCCGATGACCTCGGCATGCTCATGCCGTCGCTCGGAGCTCTCTCCCGCGGCGCCGAAGCGTCGATCTCCGTCAGCCGCGTGGTCGGCGACGACACGACGTCCCTCGCGTGCGGTGACCTCTCGTGGGCGGTGAACCTCACGGCGCTCGCGGGCCTCTTCGATCGCAGCGGGCTGATGATGGTGCTCCCGATGGCGGTGATGGGCGCGCGCCAGAGCGCGCAGTTCGACGACATGGCCTGGGAAGAGAGCACCGAGCTCGAGTGGCACGAACCGCTGATCGAAGGCGGCGCGCTCGTCGCGCTCGCCGATTGGATGGTGTCGGAGAGCGAGGGCGGCGACGGCACGATCCTCGCACAGCTCGAGCTGCACCTGCAGCCCGATTCGGGTGAGCTCTCCATCTTCGTCACCGACGCCGAGGTCACGCAGTTCGTGCGCACCGCGCAGCCCAAGCTCGTCGTCACGGTCTACCCCGACGAAGGTGAGCCGTTCGAGCTCACGCTCGAGCACGTCGCCAGCAAATTGTCGGGCGAAGCTGTGGGCGACAGCGCCCATTACCGCGTCATCGACAGCCGCATCCAAGGCTGGATGTACCTCGGCGGTACGCTGCAGTCGCTGACGCTCGGCGACGCCACGTTCGAAGGCGTGTCGGTCTGGTGCTCGGCACCCTGACACTGCTCTGAACGACTCGGGGGCCTCACCCGCGCGCGACGCGCCGGTGAGGCCCCCGGGTCATTTCAGAGGGTTCACTTGCGGTGGTAGGCCCACACGTAACCCGTGTTGCGGCGCTCCACGACCTTGCTGAACTCCTTCTCGAGCTCCTCGTACTTCGCCATCGCCGCCTCCATCTCCTCTTCGGTGGGCTCCTTGCCCTCTTCGAAGCGCGGCCAGATCGAAGCTTGACGCTCGATGAGCTCCGCGTACTGCTTGCGCGCGGTCTCGAGGTCGACCCCTTCCTTCGGCAGGATGAGGGTCACCGAGTCGCCCAGCAAGAGGTCCAGCTTGCCGTCGGCGTTCACGTCCGCGACCCAGACGCGCGTCGAGGCCGCGGGCTTCGTGATGTGGGAGTCGTCGGGCGCGACGGACTCACCGTCCATCCCGTGCCCCGCCGGGTTCACGAGCGGCTGGAAGGCCGCGAACTTGGGCGCCGTCTTCGACCCGGTGTTGAGCGCGAGGAACGCGCCCCCCGACGAGGAGCCGCTGACGAGGTCGAGGTCCCCGTCCGCGTCCCAATCGACGAAGAACGGGTCGCTGTGCATCTCGACGCGCAGCAAGGCGCCCGCTCCATCGACGAGCGGCGTCGCGGTCGGAGCGAACTTGCCGTCGCCTTCGCCCTTGAACAGGAAGAACGTGCCCGCGAAGTTGCCGGACACGATATCGAGCTTGCCGTCGCCATCCAGGTCGACCGCAAACGGCCGCGTGCAGATGCGGTCGATGTCGTCACCCTCGGTCGGGATGATGAGCGGCTCGCCATCGGTGCCGTTGAGCACCTCGGCCTTGCGGAACTTGCCTTCCCCCTCGCCGTACAGCACTTGGAAGAGCCCCGCCATGCTCTCCTCCATGCGCGAGTACGAACCCGAGAGCACGTCGAGCTGACCGTCCCCGTTGACGTCCACGAACTGTGGCGTCGAGGACGTGCATCACCAAACGCCGGGCACCTCGGCGATCGCTCCGCCGGCCATCAGCCACTCGCCCTTGGCGAAGGCCCCGGGGCCGGTGTTGCGGTAGACCTTCATCTTGCCGCCCTTGAACTGCCCGACGACGAGGTCGGGTTTGCCATCGCCGTCGACGTCGTGCCACGCGGGCGCGGCATACCCCGGGCTCTCGACCCCGACCACGCCGTCGGCCGCCGTCAAGCGCACGGGCGCAGCGAAGAGGTGGCTCTGGTCCTTGACTTCAGGCGCGGCGGCGATCGGCTCGCTGTAGACCTGCGCGGAGGCGAGCGCCGAGAGGGCCGTCGCCGCCCCCAGCACTGCCGCACCGCGGCTCCAAGTGTGTCGTTGCAT
>CAYOBN010000203.1:0-3927 GCA_964402175.1 uncultured Planctomycetaceae bacterium
GCCGGCGTCAGCCCCCCACCAGCCCGCGGGGTCCGTCCCGCCGGCGCGCGCGAGTTCCTCCGGCGCGGCGCGCGCGTCCGTCAGCAACGAGCGCAGGACCGCCGAGCCAAGGCCGGTGTCGAGCGCGAGGTCGCCGCCGACGAGCTCGACGTCCGAGCCCTCGGAGAGGAGGAGGTCGGTCACGGTTCAGGGGCGCCCGGCGGCTCCGCGGGCGGGAGGTCCTTGTGCTGCGCGAAGTACCTGCCAGCGTCGATGAGCGCGCCGACGCTGGTCACCCCGTCGCCCACAAGCAGGTAAGTGATGTCGCCGTCAACCAGCACTCCGAACTCGGCAGGGGCGAGGACGTGGGCGCGGGCCTGCTCGATCGACTGACCGAGGGGTGATTGTCGGGCTTGCAAGACGACCATGGCTCAGGGTGCGCTGCTCGGCGCGGGTGTGGCCGTGACCGCGGTTCGGCCGAGGTGCGCGGCGAACTGCCCGACGGCCACGACGGCCGACTCGACAGCCAGCGCGACCATGCTCCACTGCGGAAGTGCTGCCGTGATTCCCGCCGCACGCCCGGCTGCACACACGTGCTTCTCCAGCCCTGCCACCGCCTCCTGGTCGCCCTGCACCGCCTGGCTTGCGGCGAAGGACAGCATTCCGGCGAGGCGCGCAGCGAAGATCGCACACCTGCTCGGCTCCGCACTGAGCGTGCGCGCAGCGGCCAGGAAGGCCACGTGCTCAAGAACCTCCGCGCCGGCGCCGAGCGCCAGCAACATGTCAGGATCCAGCGGCGCGACGGGCTCCGGCGCCGCGACTGGCTCGAGCGAATGCAGCGGCGACTCCTGGTCCACACTCGCTGCCTCCAGGGATTCGCCAAGCGGCGGCCCTTCGGGGACCGTCGGCGCTGTCGGCACAAGCCGCGGAGCGAACTTGGCCGGTCGGAGTTCCTGATTCTTCGTGCGTTTCCCACGTTTCGTGATGGTCATCTTCTGTTCTTGAAGCCAAAGCCCATGTAGTCGATCACTGCGAGATCGATCTGCGACGTTCCCGACGATGTACAGACCAATCCCGCTCCGAACAGCCTTGCGTCCGACGTCGGAATGTCGGTAGTGATGTTGGTATCTAGGTGCGTCGTTGCCTCGTTGAGCGACTTGATCTTGAAGTTGACATTGGCGGCCGTTGTCCAGTGGATCTCGAACACGTAGTACGTGTCGGCCGTCAAGGTGAACGTAGCCCCGGACGACCGACTAGAGTTGTTCGATGTCTTCGGAGTGCAGACCATCGATCCCGGCGCTAACCAGAAGTAAGCGCCGTCCACCGATTCTGCCTGCGTCGTGGAGTCAATGAACCCGAAGTGGATCGTCTTCGTGTTCATGTTGCTGGACACACCGAAGATGGCGCGAAAGAACAGTCCGGCTTGGCCCTTGATGCGATCCGTGTTGGCCGTCATCCAGCGGAAGCCCGAATTCGCCGTTGTCGAGCTTCGCATCAGGCAGTAGCCCGCGACGCCGTCGATGCGCCACGCCGCTGGCGGTGTCGCACTCTGTGTGCCGGAGTTGATCGCCGCTCCGAGGAACGGGTCCTGCACCTGTGTCGCGTTGGGTGAGTGAAAGTCGGTCCACTCATAGCGGTAATACGGCGCCTGCGCGCTGGCCTCCACGACGTCTGCGTCCTCGAGCTGCGCGGTCGCCACTTTGCCGGAAAGCTGGCTCGTTGCGATCGACAGCGCCGCTTGGTGCTGGGTCACGTTCGCCTGCGAGATGCGCGCGTTCGCGAACGTGCCCGAAGTGATGTGCGAAGCGTCGTGGGCGTGCGCTGGGATGTGGTACGGCAGCGAGTTCCAGGCCGTGGAGCCGTTTCCGATCTTAAGTTCGCCGGTATCGCTCTCGTACCCGGGCTCGCCAGCGGCGAGGACCGGGTTCTGCGCGACCCAAGTCGCCGCAGTGCCCGTTCGCACTCGAATGATGACCGCCATGCTTAGGTCACGGCGCGCCGCCGTTGATGGTGCCCGTCAGCTGCGAGCCTGCGATGACGAGGTCCGCCTGGACCATGTCGGCCAGCGCCGCCATCGTGAGCGCGGAGGCCGCGCCGAGCGTGCCTGCGCTGCGCCCGAAGACGTGCGGCCCTGCGACGTATTGGAGTCGAGAGATGTTGATGGAGTCGTCCGCAAACGCGCCGGATGCCAGTGTGCCGAAACCCAACGTCGTGCCACTGCGGCGCAGAACGTGGCCGTCCGTGCCGGCCGCGATGTCCGCAGGGTCGCCCGTCGAGTTCGCCGAGCGGCCAATGACCGACAGCGCCGCGGAGTCGCGCAGCTTAGTGTTGTCGACGGCGTTGTTGGCGAGCTGCGACGTTCCGATCGTGCCCGTGAGTTGGCTGGTAGCGATCTCGAGCGCATCCTGGTGCTGCGTCACGTTCGAGGGCGCGATCCGCGCGTCCGCGAACGTGCCCGAGGCAATGTCGCCGGCGGCGAGCGTCACGGCGCCGATCTTGCCTGCCACAGACACAACCTTGTCGGTCGTGTCGATTTTGTGCCAGTCAGCCCCGTTCGTCGTTGATGGCGTCGTCGCCACCGCCAACAAGATGTCGTTTGTGTCGACTGTGATCTGGTTCGAGGAACCGAGAACGGTGCCATTCGCGTGTGCGTTGACGATGATGTAGCGCCGCCCGCTTGACGCACTACTTGGGAGGTTCGCGGTCGCCGCTCCGGCTAGGTCGAGCATCGTGATCGTACCTGCCCCACCCGCAAGCACGTCAACCGCCGCGTCGACCTCGTCGATAGCCGCCTGCACCGTCGTAGCCGCGAGGCCGCTGGTCGTGTTGGAATAGCTGACGTCTGCGGCCGGCATGGCCAGCATGGTGCGCAGAGTCGCCATAGTGAGCGCGGAGGCCGCGCCGAGCGTGCCCGCGCTGCGCCCGAAGACGTGCGGGCCCGAAACGTACTGGAGTCGCGAGATGTTGATGGTGTCGTCCGCAAACGCACCGGATGCCAGCGTGCCGAACTCAAGCGCCGCGCCACTGCGGCGCAGAACGTGGCCGTCCGTGCCAGCCGCGATGTCTGCGGGGTCACCCGACGAGTTTGCCGAGCGACCAATGACCGACAGCGCCGCGGAGTCGCGAATCTTGGCGTTGTCGACGGCGTTGTTGGCGATCTGTGAGGCATCGATCGTGCCCGTGAGCTGGCTCGTGGCGATCGCCAGCGCCGCCTGGTGCTGGGTCACGTTCGACTGCGCGATCCGCGCGTCCGCAAATGTGCCCGAAGTGATGTCGGCTGCGTCGTGCGTGTGGGCGCCCGGCGCCGGGCTGAAGTACCCGCGACTGCCCCACGCCGTTGCGCCGTCGCCGATCTTGATCTTGTACGTGTCGGCCTCGTACCCGATCTCGCCGGACGCAAGAACGGGGTTGGCGGCAGTCCACGCGGCGGCGGTGCCTGCTCGAACGCGAATCGTGACCATGCTACAGCTTCTCCTTAGGGCGTTCCGCCACTGAGGGTTCCGCCGACGATTTCGTCGGCAAGGTGCGTGTGAACCGCAGGCGCGAGACCGGCCTCCGGCGTCCAATCTTCTGCTTCAACGACGTAGACAGTCCCTGAGTCGACGTCGATGTACCGCGCCCCGCTAAGCCGATTCTCCACCGGCGGTGGTGGCCCGGATCCGAACTCAAGCGTTTGTACGAAGAACTCTCCTTCGCCCTCGTCATCGCCGGGCTCTGCAGCCATCAAGGCCGTCGGCGGCCCCGTGAGCCCAGCTGGCGACGGGTGCACGTGCGCATCGAAAAGCTCGCGTACGAGCTCCAGCGATCCACGCGAATCGGAGACGTCGCCCTCGACGACGACCGGGCCTAGCACTCGCACGAAGCCGTCAGCTGTGAGCCGGAGCACCGCGCCCCCCTTGGCGAAGAGCGCGACCTCGCCCTCCTCGATCTGGGGCGGCGGGTGGTCGA
>CAYOBN010000204.1:0-3855 GCA_964402175.1 uncultured Planctomycetaceae bacterium
TTGCGGCGTGGAGCGAATAGCCGTTGGAGCTCGCGACGAGCGCACCTCGCGGCAGGTCCAGCGCTTCGCGCTTCGCGGAGGTCCCTTCCGGTTCGACGAGCCTCGGCACCTTCTGAAGGACGCAGTCACCGGCGACGGTCTGTGACAAGAGCGACGCGGACCAGAGCGCCGGTAGCGCCGAGTCCTCGTACCCCTCGAGCGGCTCGGGATCCGCGCCTTCGCGCGCGAGCAGGCCACGTGCGCAGAGGACACGCTCGATACGAGCCTTGGCGTCGGCCTGCACACGCGCCACGTCGAGGTCCGTCAGTGGGGGAGCGGGACGGAACGTCGGCACTGCGCCCGGGCGCTCGGTGACGTACACGCCATCGATCACGAGGGCGTGGAAGTGTGGATTGACCTGGAGCGCCGATCCGAATTTCTGCAAGAAGTTGACTGCGCCGGGGTGCGCGTAGGAATCAGGCCCAAGGACCTGACCGGCCGCCTTGGCTGCGCGTACGTGAAACGCAAAGACCGCGTCCAAGAATGCGCTCGCGACGGCGCGGCAGAGGTCCGGGTCCGCGATCAGCCGGGAACGCAGCTCCCAAGGGAGCGACAACACCCACTGCCGCACCGGCACGTACGGGATCACGTTGCTCGAGAGGTGTGCGGCGACCTCGGCCATGCGCCTGCCGCAGCAGGACGGGCAGAAGCCGCGCCCCTTGCACGAGAATCCGACCAGGTGATCCAAGGCGCAGCTTTGGCAGCGCACGCGCCAGAAGCCGTGCGCGAGGTCGCCGCACGTGATCGAGGCACGCAGCTCGCGCTCGACGTGGGCCGGCAGGGTCCGGCCTCCGTGTGTGTCGACGAAGCGCGCGAGGAAGGTCTCGAGGTGCTCGCGGAGCACACGGTTCACGACGCTGCGCGACGGATCGCGCCGCGCGACGTCGGTCCTGATGGGTGCGTGGTCGCCCGCGGCCACCAAGGGGCGGCCAACCCAGGACCGGTTCGTCGTCTCCAACCCGATCGAGACCGCACGCGGGGACGCGCGGTGTCAGTCGGGCTGGTCGAGCTTGCGCGCGGCGTCGCGCCCAGCGGCACGGCCCTGTGCACGGGTGCTGCATCGGGCGCTGCATCGGGCGTGGCCGCGCTCGTGTCGCGGCGTGCGTCGAGCGGCGGGCCTCGAGCCAGGCTAGCCTCGCCGTGGCTCCAGTTCAGCGCGAGCGAGGCCTTCGACGTCACGCTCGGCAGCGTCACGCAGCGCGTCGCCGTGGGGCAGTGGAGCGAGCTGTATCGGCGTCGCTTCGACCTCTCGCCGCTCGTGAAGGCGCACGCGGTGACCCGTGTGCGCGTCGTGAAGGACGAGCAGTTCGAGCTCTACGTCGACTCGCTGCACCTCGACCCGGAGCACCAAGCCTTCTGGCAGCCCGTCACCGAGCTACCGCCGCGGATCACCGTGGAGTGGACTCCCTGCCCGCGTCGCCGGCCTGGGCCTCAGTGGGGATCCCTAAAGCAGCAGGAGAGCCCGAATCAGGGGAATGAGATGGTCACTGAACCCGTGTTAAACGGCGAGTACTTCCATGCAAGAAGCTTCGCGAATGAGTTTGTCGTGTCCGTCCCCCAAAGCTGCACGTAGTAGTCACTGGCCGTCATAAATATCACGCCAAGGTCTCCGCTTGAGGTCAGCGCGCCGTGCGACGTATCATCCCAAAGCTCCCCGAATGAGACGTTACTACCAGAAGGGGCGGCGGGGTTCGGTTGATGCTGCGCAACCTCGGCAAACACCACACGAAATGCTGTCGGGTACACAGCCATATCGACATCAACCTGGAACCGAACGTCATCGTAAAAAGAAACTGTTGCAGTTCCTGTTCGACGTACGACGCCGCCCGCCACTACCGAATAATCGTCGTTGACGACTTCAAAGTTGTACCAGCTTTCCACGCCCCAGGAGTAGACGCTGAAACCACTTAGACCAGGACCGAAGGACGCCCTCCAATCGAACCAGGGACCCGTCGCAGTTTCGAGCTGATTACTGTTTCCGGGGACAACCCCCAGGTATGAAGAATACGGGACGGCCGGATTGATAACAACTGTCGCCGTCAGTGGTGGAAGCGCCATTGTTACAAATCCGAGGTCTAGAGCGTACTGTCCGCTATCCATCGCCACAGCAGTTGCTGTCGAGAATCCTCCTTGCCCTTCGTATTGACTTAAGAAGGGACCGGAGTTGCCACGGAGCGACACACTAAAGGGGTCGGCCCAGATCGCGGCATTGCAGCCCTGCCCAGCCAGCCCGGCAACCGGCAGATACAGGCAAGCCAGAATGAGCCCGCTCGCGTCAGGGATAACATCCTCGCGGCTAATGGCCCCGCTAGGGCCCGTCACATCTACTCGAACTGGTATGGGGGGCCACGGATTGCCATCGGGTTCGAGTATCGTTGCACTCACCTCCACCAGCACGTAAGTGACTCCTGCATCGGTGTAGGAGATTGGGCCGGTACACGGCCATGTGCATCCGCTGGCCACCGTTACGCTAAGGTCGATGGGCCTACGAAGTGCAACACTCGCACCAAAGGTGTGAGCCGCGAGAGACGAAGCAACCCACATGCTTAGTAACACAAGCGCTATTGTCTTAATGACATTCATTTCGGTGGCAACCGCCGAGCATGACAGCCCGGGCTAGGGTAGGAGGATGTAGCTCGTGGAGTAGAACGGGTGACAACACGTCCAGAAAGCACGGATCGAATGGTCCGCTGTGGTACCCACCGCGGGGCTACTCGGGTCAATATTGGCTATTTCAGGTGGAGGGGTAAAGCCCGACGCCGAATCGCCGGTAATGGCATATATGGGGCTATTGGGGTTGCCGGGGTCCTCTCGAAGTACGTGGCGCCTCACCGTCTTCCCGTTTTTCAGTTTGAACTTTTCTCTATTCGACTTCGCCGCCTTCTGAAGCGAGAGGTGTAAGGCATCGTACGAGTCGTGTCCTGAAGCAATGAATTGCTTTCCCGTCGCCTCCTCTTCTCCGTCTCCCCTTTCGGAGTTTCCCTCAAGATTCATTTGGTCAACGAAGTTTTTCTCAAAGGGGGCATTCTGTGGGGCGGGCGGGCCGGAGCTAAATTCGATAAACTCGAAGTAATGCTTTGGCTTAAAATCACAATTAATCGACGCCGGCATACCCCCACCCGAGGGGATAAAACAATCACGGTCACGGACCATGATTGATATTTGTTGATAAAAGATCCCAAGCTTGCCCGTCGGGATATTGACCTGCGCCTGCGGCACCGTCAACTTCATTTGAAATACGGCGGCGGCAACCGTAGGGAAATGCCCCTTGCACGACCCGTCTGAGCCCAAGTTCTCTAGAGTCGTCTGCGCGACAACGGACACGGCAAGAGCCATGCTGGCGGCAATCTGTGAGAGAATCGAGACAATCCGGAACCGCATTGCTGTGTGTCTCCTGTGCCATGGAACTTGATGGACCAGCGCCCCCGCGCTTAAGCGGAAGCGCTTGTTGCTTCAATTCTCTCGACGACGGGACTGGGCGCAATTAGAATCCTGGTGAATTTCTCGGGGAGGTCGTAGGTAGGTCGTCTCGTAGATGCTCGATTTCGGCGGATAGGGCTTCCAAACAGGCAGTTCGTGACAGGGTTGTCCGCTAGTGGGGTCCGGGGCTGCCCAATACGAGACACACTGCCCCCGGAGTTCGCCGTATCTGAGTCGCGGCTACCCAGGTTGCACGCTGACGCGGTCGACCCAGCCGAGGCAGGAGCCCTTGGAGACGGCCCCAAGCGTGGTGCGCTAGCCGTCGCTATACGAAGGTGCCTGCCGCAGTCGCTCCTGGTCGACCGGGACGGGGCAGATCTCCCCATGGAGTCGAGC
>CAYOBN010000205.1:0-3817 GCA_964402175.1 uncultured Planctomycetaceae bacterium
CTCTCTCGATATCTGATGACGCTCCTGTGCATGCTTGCAGCAGGGGCCTGTGTGCTCCCTGCGAGCGCGATCATGCGCACGACGCGGCGCGCGGAGGCGACACCGCTTGTGGCCGCGGCCACTGGATCGAGCGAGCGGTCGGCGGTCGTCGCCGTACTTCTTGCGGCTGCCGTGTCCCCGCCCGTGAATCCACCGCGCCCGCCAAACCCGCCCGAACGCTGGTTTGGCGACGATGGCCAGGGCGTAGGGGCGCCGCCGGGTGGCGGAGGCGGAGGCGGCTCGGGCGACGACTCCTCAAGCGGCGGAGGCTTGCCGCTTCCACACGACTGCAACCAGAACGGTGTGCCCGACCTGATCGAGCCGAGCCCTGACTGCGATGGCGACGGTGTCTCGGACTGGTGCCAGATCGTGGAGGATCCCCTCCTCGACTGCGATGGCAACGACGTGCTTGACCTCTGCGAGATCGGCCTGCCGGGCGGCGAGGCGGACTGTGACGGGAACGGCGTTCTCGATGCGTGCCAGCCCGAGTTCCAGCTCGGCGGCGGCGCTTCCGATTGCGATGGAAACGGCGTGGCGGATGCCCTCGACATCTGCCGCAACCCAGGGCTTGACTGCAATCGGGACGGGGTGCTCGACTCCTGCCAGTGGCAGGGCGGCGAGGGCGATTGCGACGGCAATGGTGTTCCCGACGCATGCGAGATCGGCGACGATCCGACGCGCGACTGCGATGGCAACGGCGTCTTGGACATGTGCGAACACGGAGGATGCGGGATCGGCTTCGAGGACGGCCCCCTCTATCTCGGCGATGGAGACTGGGGGCGCTGGGGCTTCGTGCTTCCGCCCGACTGCGGGCAGCCCAAGTTCTCGGTGGACTACGGCCCGGTGGATTTCATGCTGTGGGACGGCCAGCATGCGCACTTCATGGCCCACCAGCTCAGCCCGAGCCAAGGCCCCGTGCTGGCGCAGCTTCGCGTGACCACGAGCTGCAATGGTTGCGAGTGCACCGAGACGGTTCAGGTGACGGTCGAGGCGTACTCCCACATCAAGGTCGAGGCTCGAGCCTTCATTCCCTGCGAAGCGGTTGGACTTCTCCTCCCCTCCCTCGACGAGCTTGTGTTCGGCGGCGACTGCAGGGGATTTTCCTGCGAAGAGTCCGGCCTTCCGACGAACGGCCTCACCCCAAGCTCGCGCGTCATCGCGGGGCTCGGCTGCTCTCTTCGGCTCGAACCGCTTGCGGCTGGATGGTCGGCTCCTTGGAGCGTCACGCGGCCGACTCGGGAGGCAGCTGCGTGGATCCAGCAGCATCCTTCGCAGAGCCTTGTTTGCAATGGAGAAGCAGTTCCAGTGGCGAGCACTGGGTCGCAGTGCCTTTACGACGTCGTGTCGTGGGATCCGGACTGCCTTCCTGCCGGCATAAACCCAACTCCCACCGCGGTCGACCGATCGACCTGCGCAGGCACAGCGCCCGGCGTGCTCTACGTGGGCGCCCCGCGCTACAAGCAGATCACGCTTCGCCTAGCGGCCGCGAACTCCTGTATTCCGAGCCCCGACATCAATCTCGAGGTCGATGTTTGGTTCTGGCAACGCTGCGATCCCATGACCGGCATGGAGAATGCGCGCGTCGATTTCTCCGGCGCCCACGATCTCTTCCCGGCGTACGAGCTGGTCGTTCAGGAGGAGCGCCCAGCCGATGTCAGGCGAGGCTGCCTCTACACATGTCCGCCGATCGGCGGACCAGCGGACCTCGCTGCGGGTCCCGGGAGCTTTAATTTTCTACCCCGCATCACGTTTGGTCCGCCGCCAATGCACGCCTCTCACCTCATCACCGGGTGCCCGCAATCTGTCCCGACAGCGCAGTACTGGAAGCCGCTGAGTGCGTACTTCGATTGACTCGGCGTGGGCCGACCGCCGATGCCGACTTGCGGTCTGGGGGAGTGGTCGATGCGCCTGAGCTTCGGCCTACGATCTCACCAGTGAGCGTGGTGCCGCGGTCGTCGGGTACTCCAGCTCTCTGTTCGTCTTTCTTCAAGCCCCATCGGAAGGATGCCTCGACACATGCATCGGTATCTCGTCTCATCTCCGCGGAGCAGACGGTCTCTCGCCGCTGCGCTCGCGCTCGTCGTGGGCTTCACGCTCTGCACCCCTGCGCTTCAGGCAAGCCACGACGACCCCGCGGTCACTCGGGCTGTCGCAGCGCTCCTCAGGGGCGAGAAGGACGCGGTCGAGGAAGCGTGGCGCCTCCCGCCGCATCAGATCGATCTGGTGGCCACTCGGCTTGTCGAGCGGTGGAAGCGTGACCCGCACGGCATCGCGCTGCAGCGTGGGGGCGACATGCAGGAGCTCGCAGTAGGGGGTCCTCTCTTTGCGCTTCGGGCGCTCACGCAGGATCGTCCGCCTCTGCCTGGAGGCGCACCGAAGATCCTTGTGGACGAGGTCAGTCGGCTTGTGCTCCAGCCGCCAGATGCGCACGCGTCCAGGTGGGTCATCGGTGACTATCACGAGCAGATGGAGTTGCTGGGCAGGAGCCTCATTATGGCGGATGGACCGGGCCGAATGGAGGAGCGCCTAAGCACCCTGGCACCGCTTCCGGCACTGGTATACGCGGGTAGCATGTTTCCAGCTGCGCGAATGGCGATGAAGGAGGGCGTACAGGGCTGGACCGAGGCAGACGCCATGAAGGTCCTCGACCAGGTCACCGACGAAGTGATCTGGTTTCTCTCCGAGCCTGACGCCGCGCAGGTGCTTCGCTCGCTGCCCGAGGTCGAAACTATCGCTTCTGTGATCATGGTCGTGGCGATGAAGTCGGATGTCCCCGAGGAGCAGCGCTTCGCGGCGGCGCGGTGTTTTGCAGAGATCGCGGATGCATACTCGACGCTTGCGGCGCGCGAGGCAGGCATACCACCGCGGCGCTTCGAGGGGGCCGTGGTGGTCTCTCTGGCGGTCCTGAGCGGGTACGAGTGGGAGGATGGCATGAACGTCCTTCCCGAGCCAAAGTCGGTGGAAGCCTCGATCCATCGGCTGGCGGAGTTCGACGGCGAGCGCCTCTCCGAGCGGACTCTTGGAGCCATCGTCACGCTGCTCGACTCCGCGTCGAGACAACTTGGTGTGTTTGCTGCGAAGCGCGAGCGGTATGCGGCGCGGAAGATCGGAGCGGAGAAGGAGCCCGGCGTCGATGGGGTCTGCGACGCCCTTGCCGCGCTCGTGCTCCGCATCCACGCCATTCCTCCGTCGCACGCGGCCTGGAGCGAGGAGAACCGATGCCTCTGGATCGAAGCCGTCGACCGCGATCGCGGTGGCGAGCACGAGGCGAAGTGCGCCTCGATCGCCGCGGCATGGGCGACGGCCCGCGCGGGAATCGACGCGGAGTGGCGCGAGGCCTGCACCAAGCGCGCAGAGGTCGACGCCGCGGAGCGCGAGACGCGGCGCGCGGCTCGCCAGGAGCGGCGCGAGGCTTGGGAAGCGCGTCTCCGCGAAGGCGCGGAGAAGCCGAAGGACTCTTGAGTCGCGTGTCGCGCACGATGGCGGCGGGACAGAACGGAAGTGACAGTTGCACGCGGCCCCGTGGCCGACCTCGAGCGAAGGCGATGGACGCTTTCGACGCGACGCGACGATTGCAGCGGCGAGCTTGGTTTGAGCGCCCACCGCTGCGGCGGCGAGGGTGGCTTGAGCGCCCGCCGCTGCGGCGGCGAGCTTTGGCGTGTTCGGGGCGTGTTGACTCCGGGGCTTGCTGAATCCAGTGGTGCGTGGTCGGCAGGCACTCGCGCGTGTGGCCTGCGCCTCGTCGACTCGTCGCCGCGATCCGCCACAATGTGCGACC
>CAYOBN010000206.1:0-3790 GCA_964402175.1 uncultured Planctomycetaceae bacterium
GCGCGGAGCGCGCGCCCTCGCCGCCAAGTCGTACCTGGTACCGTTCGTTCGACGCGCAGCCCGCGATCAGGTGTTGAACTTGGTCGCCATGCGGGTCGTGCCCTTCTCGCTCTCGAAGGTCCACACCGCTTCGACCTCCATGCCGCGCCGCAGGGGCTCGAGGGCGTAGAAGACGACCATGCCCGGCGCCGAGCTGCGGCGGTTCGTGCCGCCGTCCGCGATGTGCACGATGCCCGGGACCTCCTTGCCCTGGATCGTCACCGTGCACTTGTAGCTGTCGCGGTTGCCCGAGAGGCCGCCCGTGCCGAACTGGTGGATCGAGATCGGGAAGCCGAGCTCGGTCTTGCCTGCGTGACCCGCGCGCTCGAGGAGCGCCGCGACCTCGGGGCCGAGGTCCGCGACTTGGACGCTGGTCGGCATCGACTCTGCGACGCCGCTCGGGAACACGATGTGGCTGCCCTTGCCCTCCGGCAGCGGGCCGATCCCGCGGATGACGTCGAGCACCAGCAGGTCGGCCTCGTTGTAGAGCCCGATCATCCGCAGCCGGTTGTTCAGGATCGCGTCGCGGTAACCCGGCCACGCCAGCCAGCGCTTGAAGATGTCCTTCGGCTTCTCGGCCGCGCGGGTCTCGACCACGGCCATCTCCGCGAACATCGCGCCGAGGTGCGAGCCGCCCTGCAGCTCGAGCTTCTGCGTGTGCTCGGGCGCCGCGCCGCGCTCTTCGAGGTTCAGCTTCAGGTACTCGACGTGCTCGCGGCAGCGGCCCGAGAAGTCGGAGCTCCAGGTGACCTCCGTCTGGCGGTAGGTCTTGCGCACCTCGTTGAAGGCGGCGAGCCACTTCTTGACGTCCTTGCTGACCGCGGCCAGCGGCTCGGTGTTGTTGCGGATCGCCTTCAGCACCGGGGTCGCCTCGGTCCAGAAGTCCTTCCACTCCTTCTCGAGCTGGGCGATCGACACACCCTCCTCGAGCTCGGTGAACTTCTTGTCGACGGCGATCGGCTCGCGCTGTTCGGCCAGGCCGTCCAGGGTCAGCAGCATGGTCGGGTCGCGGCGCATGACGTAGTCACAGAACGACCACGCCTTGATGCGCGCGTCGTCCGTGAACTTCGCGGCGTCGATCAGCGGCAAGCGCGCCGCGGGGATCTGGCCGGTCAGCTTCCACGCGGACTCCAGCGCGAGGTCCTTCCAGGTGTCCATGTTCGGCGAGTACTTGTCCATGTCCTCCTCGCCGGTCGTCGAACGGAGCTGCTCCTCGCGGTCGACGATGAACTGTCGGTTGTTGTTGAACATCATGCCGACGACCGCGTGCCCGATACCCTCGCGCAGGCCGGGGGTCCCAAAGCCCGAGAAGGTCTGCGCGACGTTGCGCACGGCGCCATCGTTCACGCCCTGCTCGTTGTTCGGGGCGGAGAGGTTGATCGCGTTCTGGAGCGTGTTGCCGAGCTGCGTGCCACGGGTCTGCTCGAGGATGAACTTCAGCCGCTCGGGGTCACCGATGAACTCGGCGTTGGCCGAGACGATCTGCTTGTACGTGTCGCCGTCCTGGAAGAAGGCCCACTCGCGGACCCAACGGCGCGGGTCCTTGTTGAAGCCCTCGTAGCCCTCGGTGATCTGTTGCATCACACGGATGGCGCGCTCGCCGAAGCGGGCGGCGTCCATCAGGAGCTCCGGGTCGAAGTCCCCGCGCACCGTGAAGTGCTCGGACTTGACGGTCTTGTAGGTGACCCGCGCCGCCTCCAGCAGCGGGTGTTTGTCCGAGTCGTCGACGAGCTCGACCGGGTAGTCCTTGCGGGTTTCCTCCGCCACGACCTTCTCGATGAGCTTCGAGCGCTCGTAGAGCACCTGCTCCAGGTCGGTGCCGGTTAGCCCCGCCACGGGCTTGTGGTCGAGGGCCGCCTTGGCCTTCTCGTCCTCTGGCTGGAAGAAGATGACCTTCTCGTAGTGGCGCAGGGCCATGTCCGTGCGGCCGGCCTTCGCGTACTCCTCGGCGATCTTCAGGTGCTCGCCCGCGAGGGTCTCGGAGACCTTCTCCCACTCCTTCTTGAGCTGGTCCGCCTTCTTGGGGTCCGGCGCGTCGTCCTTCGGGTAGACGAAGCCGGGCACGACCGCCCAGGAGTTCCCGACGCGCTGGTACCCGAGGGCCTCGCGCGCCTCGGCGTGGTCGGGTTCGTACTCGCTCAGCAGCATGAGCCACATGCGCTTCGCGACGCGGGGGAAGCCCGCCTTGATGGCGCCCTCCGCGTACTTGTGCAGGACCTTCGCCTGCTGCTTGTTGAGCTTGTCCTCGCGGGACTGGGCCGGGGTCGTGGGCGCGAACGTGAGCACCAGCACGATGAGCAAGAGCCAGCGGAGCATGTACCGTCTTTCCTGTGGGAGTCCTCGGGGCAGGGCCGAGCGCGGCCCCGACCCGTTCGATCGCGGGCGATTCTCGGCGCCTGGGCCTGGTTTGGCCAGCGCGCACCCCAGTCTTGGGCGCTTCCTGGCGCAACTTCCACCCGCGCGTCGCGATCATGGACGGGCCGGGCGGCGCGCCGCCCGCGGTTTGACAGGTCAGCGGACCTCCGCCTACCCTGCCCGCCCCCCGCGGCGTCGGTTACCTCCGGCGTGCCGCGCGCTAGTCCCCCCGGACCCCCTCCTCTCCCCGTGACCCGGGGCGCGCCCCCTCGCGCCCCCGCTCCTCCGCGCATGCGCCTCCCGACCCTCCTCCTCGCCGCCGCCGCGCTCCTGGCCCCGGCGGCCGTCGCGCAGAAGAACGCCGGCAAGATCACCCTCACCGACGGCAGCGTGCTGAAGGACGTCGAAGTCGTCAGCGAGGGCCTCCAGGACGTCGAGTACAAGGCGGGCGGCCGGAAGGCCACCGTCGCGTCCGAGCGCGTCCTGCGCGTCGAGTTCGGGCGCAAGCCGAAGGACGTCGACCAGGGCGACGCCGCGGCGAAGGATGAGGACTACTTCGACGCGATCGCGCAGCTCCAGAACTACGCCCAGACGGCGGACGGGAAGCCCGACAAGGCTTACCCGTGGGCCGCGGCCTACGCCCGCTACCGGGTCGTCGAACTCTACGCGATCCTCGGCGAGGTCGGCGAGCTCGCGAAGGCGGCCGATCAGGTCGTCGCGAAGCACCCGGACTCGCGCTACGCCCCACTGGCCTTTGTGTCCAAGGCCCAGGCCCAGCTCGACGGCGGCGATGCCGCGGGTGCGAAGGCCACCGCCGAGGCCTTCGGTCAGTTCGTCGAGGCCAAGGGGCTCGCCGGCCGCTGGCCCCTCGAGCAGCGCCTCTGGGCGGCGCTGACCTCCGGCGACACCGGGAAGAAGCTGCAGGACAGCCTCGACGGCGTCGTGCGTTCCTCCTCGGAGTACCCGACCGTCAAGAGCCGCGCGGAGGTCGGGCTCGGCGAAGCGCTCTTCAGCGCGAAGAAGTTCGACGAGGCGGAGTCCGTGTTCCGCGCGGTGACCACCGCCGGACGGGCCGACGCGCGGACGCTGGCCGCGGCCTGGACGGGCCTCGGCGACTGCATCTACGGCCGCGCGAGCAGCGCAGCGGCCGAAGCGAAGCCCGCGCTCCTGCGCGAGGCGCTGAAGGCCTACATGCGCCCCGTCGTCGTCTACCCCGACGAGTCGCTCTTCGTCTCGAAGGCCGCGTTCTACGCGGGCCGCTGCTTCCAGGAGCTCGGCGACAGCGAGTCGATCGACCGCGCGAAGCGCCTGTACGTGTTTGTCATCACGAACTTCTCCGGGTCGAAGTGGGAGCGCGAGGCGCGCCAGTTCTACGGCCGCTGACGGGACCCGAACC
>CAYOBN010000207.1:0-3776 GCA_964402175.1 uncultured Planctomycetaceae bacterium
GCGACACCCATGCACTACCCGAGCCCGAGATCGAAGCGGGCATGCCCGTCGAGTTCGGTACGGCAATGCAGTAGTTGGAGCCCACCTGCGCCGCCGCCGACCCCAGGGTCAACACGGCCGACAAGAGCGCGGCGCGTACCGAGTGGGTCGCGATGGTGCGGGTCGGAGTGTTCAGCATGGTGTGTGCTCTCTGGGAGGTCCGTGGTTCGAGGCGCAGGTCTCACGATGGCTATGATCCAAGGGCGCAAAGGTAACGGTCTTCTCCGAGAAGATTCTCGCTTCGGACGTATGGTGCGCCGGTTTCCCCTTAGGCCCGAACGGACCAGTGCCTCCTACCGTATCGAGGGGACTCTCATCACGGGTGCTCGAACCATAGTACGAACTTCGTGCGCGCAGGCCTCGCACGAGCCCGGGGTGTAAGCCAGGACCTGAAGGCGAGCCCCTGCTCACCTGCAGCTCCGGGCTCGCTCCGCTCGCACCTCCGTGCCGTCGACCCCTGGCGGGCTCTCCCCTTACTGGCTCAAGGGACGAGAACTGGGGCGAGCACGACCCGGAACCCGAAGTCGCTGAACGTGAGGCCGGGATCGAAGCTGTCCCGGTGCGCGGAACGGCAAACGCCGGAGTCGTCGTACCAGCTACCGCCCCGGAGGACCCGGTCGGGGCCGCCAGTGACAAACGGGTCCGTCACCGCCGCCGACGAGTAGGACGCGTACGAGTCCAAACACCACTCAAGGACGTTGCCGTGCATGTCGTACAGACCGAACGCGTTCGGCGCGTAGCTGCCCACCGGCACGGTTCCGTTGGAGTTGCCGCAATACGCGGGCGGATTCGTGTGGTACGAGAACCAGAACCGCGCCTGGTTGCAGAACAACGCTGCGCCGTAGTGGAACTCCGTCGTCGTACCCGCACGGCACGCGTACTCCCACTCCGCTTCCGTCGGCAGACGGTACTCGTACCCCGCGGGCAGGTTACCCGCCTGCTGCGCCGTCAGCGCCGCGCAGTATGCTCGCGCGGACAACCACGTGACCTGCTCCACCGGGCGCGAGGCGCCCGAGAAAAACGAAGGGTTCGTGCCCGTCAGCGCCTGGTACTCCGCTTGCGTCACCTCGTACTGGCCCATCCAGAACGGGTAGCTGATCGTCACCTGATGGACGGGCCCGATGGAACCGAAGTAGGGCGGACCGCTCGGCGCATTCGACCCCATCAGGAACGTCCCCGCAGGGATCGGCATCATCCCCGGGATCGGGTTGCCACCGCCACCACCCGTGAACAGCACCTCGAGCCCATCGCTGAAGTTCGACGTCGAGCCGCCGCCCGCCACCGCATCGCGGTACCAGCACTGGAAGTTCCACGTCTCACCCGCTTGCACCACGACCGCGCCGCTCGGTTGCGGCATCGCGTTCAGGTCCGCAAGCACGCTCACCATGCCCGTTGTGCCCGAATTCGGGATCAGCCCGCCGACTCGACGACCGATCGCGCCCCCGAGGCACAGGTTCCCTGCGCTACCGCCAGGGTTCTGCACAAAGCCCTGATCGCGGCTGCACACGAAGTACGCCGCTGCGTTCAACGGCAGGTTCGCACTCGCGAGCGTCAAGTTGTTCAACGCCACCGATGCGCTGCCCGAGCCCGAGATCGTCGCCGTCGCGCCCGTCGAGTTCGGCGCCGGCGTGCAGTAGTTCGTGCCCACCTGCGCCGAAGCGACTCCGAGCAGCGCAGCGCCCACGACAGCTCGTGTGGGCGACAGCGCAGTCGGCAGGGTCCGGACGAACGGGGCGAGGGCGACCACGAAGGCCTCGAGGTTGCAAGGGCGAGACTTCATGGTTGGCACGATACTTGCCCCCCCCAAGAATCAAGTCCCGCCAGCGAGCGCCTGGCCCAAAGCTAGCCATCCGCGCCGAGAGAGCCCGCCGCGCGCCACAGAAATGGGCCCGACGCGAGGGAGAGTGACTGGTATCCGCCGCGAGCTGCCCAGAGCAGTTCCAGCCGTGGTGCAAAGTTCAGTTCCGATAGCTCTGCATCGGCGCCGGGATCCGCCCGCCGCGGCGCCACAGCACGTCGCACGAGAACTTGCCCGGGTCCTGCACGATCGCCGTGCCGAGCAGGCCGCCCCAGTCGTGTTTCTCGCCCGGGCCGCGGCCTGGGATCGGAATCACGCGTACGGCGGTTGTCTTGTTGTTCACCATCCCGATCGCCATTTCGTCCGCGATTAGGCCGGTGAGGGTCGCGGCGCTCGTGTCGCCGGGGACTGCGATCATGTCGAGACCCACCGAGCACACCGTTGTCATCGCCTCCAGCTTTGCGAGCGACAACGCGCCCGCCGCCACCGCGTCGATCATGCCCTGGTCTTCCGACACGGGGATGAACGCGCCCGAGAGACCGCCGAGCGACGAGCTCGTCCTCTTGCCGCCGTTCTTCACCGCTTCCGTCAACAGCGCCAGCGCCGCAGTCGTGCCCAGCGAGCCCGTCATGTCAACGCCGATCAGCTCCGGGATGTCCGCCACGCTGCCCCCGACGGCCGGTATCGGCGCCAGCGACACGTCCACGATGCCGAACGCCGTGTCCATGTGCCGCGCGGCCTCTCGGCCCCCGAGTCCGCGGACCAGGCCGTCCCCACGCTCAGGGATCACCGATCGGCAGCAGACGGATTCGAATCCCGCCGTCATCCACCGTGATGATGGCTCCACGCAACAGGTCCTGGCGGGCATCGGCGATTGCGGCCTCGATGCACGCGGCGAGGAACTCCACGACAACGGAGCTGGTCCTGAGGTTGATGAGTGATGGGCCTGTGGCTCGACTGACCGCGAGGATCGCTGTCAAATCCTGATCGTGGGTCACAACGGCGGCACCCAGCCGCCTCGCATGCGCGACGATCTCCACGTCGGGGCTGCGCGGATCCAGGAGCTCCGTCACCCGTACGATGTCCACGCCGCGCGCCTGGAGGCGCCGGACGACCTGCGCCGAGACATTGACGTCGGCGATCCGTCTCACGCGGCGCCCGGTAGTGTCAGGGTCCTACCTGAGACGAGCCACGCGGCATACCGCAGGCAGTCGCGTATGTCCTCGACCTCGAGCTCGGGGAACTCCTCGACAACCTCGGCCGCCGTGCGACCCGCAGCCAGGTACTTCAACACGAGGGCGACCGTGATCCGGAGCCCGCGCACACAGGGCTGGCCGCTGCAAACGCTCGGGTCAGCGGTGATGCCGGTGATGGCGCCGACCATGTCCGAAGGGTAAGCGACCTCCTCGGGGAACTCCAGCCCAGCCAGAGCGAGGGCGCCCCAGCGTCGCTCGGCGGTCAACCGGCGGCGGGGAGCAATCCGCCGCAGCGGGGTGTCCGGTTGAGTCGACGGTCGCACCAACGGGTGCCAGCGGCCACCTGTCGCCACGGACGCGGGTGACTCCTTGCCGGAACCGGCAGGAGAGCCCGCCAGCGGTCGACGGCAGCTCCGGGCTCGCTCCGCTCGCGCCTCCGTACCGTCGACCGCTGGCGGGCTCTCTCGTTACTGGTTCAAGGGACGAGAACTGGGGCGAGCACGAACCGGAACCCGATGTCGTCGCCCGTGACGCCGGGATCGAAGAAGTCCCGGAACGCGGAGCGGCATTGGTCGGAGTTGCTGCCCCAGCCGCCGCCGCGGACGACCCGGGCGGGGCCGCCAGTGACAAACGGGTTCGTCACAGCCGCCGAGGAGTAGGACGCGTACGAGTCCAAACACCACTCCCAGACGTTGCCGTGCATGTCGTACAGACCGAACGCGTTCGGCGCGTAGCTGCCCACC
>CAYOBN010000208.1:0-3725 GCA_964402175.1 uncultured Planctomycetaceae bacterium
CTCACGACGTTCCGCCGTTCATGATCGTCGATGGCGACGGCGGGATCGTGCGCAATCTGAATGTGATCGGCCTCCAGCGCGCGGGGGTGTCGGAGGAGGACATCAAGGCGCTCCGAGAGGCCTTCAAGCGCCTCTACCGCTCCGGAACCCCACGCGAGACGGTCTTGAAGGAGATGCTCGCCGAGCACTCCGAGAACCGCTCCGTCCAGCGCTTGCTCGAACACCTGTCGCGGACATCCGAGGGGCTCAAAGGCCGCTACCGCGAGAGCCTCCGCGAAGAGTTTGCGCGGCTGGGTGTGCGGCGCATCTTCGAGGGTGAGCCGCTCTGATGGGCAGATAGCGGGGCTCGAAGGCGGTTTCCGGTTATCCTGTTCGTCCGCCGCACCCGCGGCATCGAGCAGCCATGAAACTCCGCCCCGTCAAGCCCGACGTCGACTTCCCGGCGTTGGAAGAGCGTGTCCTCGAACACTGGGACGCGACCGACGCGTTCCGCCGCAGCATCGAGGAGCGCTCTCCCTCGGAGCGTTACGCCTTCTACGACGGTCCTCCGTTTGCCACGGGGTTGCCGCACTACGGCCACCTCGTCGCCAGCGTGCTGAAGGACATCGTGCCCCGGTACTGGACGATGCTCGGGCGTCGGGTGGAGCGTCGCTGGGGCTGGGATTGCCACGGCTTGCCCGTGGAGAACGAGGCGCAGAAGGAGCTCGGGATCACGACGACCGCAGAGATCGAAGCGCTGGGTGTGGCCCGCTTCAATGAAGTGTGCCGGGGCCTCGTGCTCCGCTACACGTCCGAGTGGCGGCGCACGATCCGACGCCTGGGCCGCTGGGTCGATCACGATCGCGGCTACCGGACGATGGACACCGACTTCATGGAGTCCGTGTGGTGGGCCTTCCACGAGCTCTGGGAAAAGGGCCTCATCTATGAGGGGTTTCGCGTGCAGCCGGTCTCCCCGAAGCTCGGCACCCCGCTGTCGAACTTCGAGGTCGCCCTCGGACCGCAGGAGCGCGACCCGGTCACGAAGAAAGACGGCCACCGTCGTCGCCAGGATCCGAGCATCACGGTCCGCTTCCAGCTCGAAGACGAACCCGCCAGCCTCTGGGCGTGGACGACGACCCCTTGGACGTTGCCTTCGAACCTGGCGCTCGCCGTAAATCCAGCGGTCGAGTACGCGCGGGTCCAGGTCGAAGCCACCGGAGAGGTCGCCTATGTCGAGCCAGGTCGGCTCGCGGACTACCAGGCGCGAAAACGCGTTGGCCCCACTCGCGAGCTCGGGCGCGTGCCCGGCTCGGAGCTCATCGGGCGAGCCTATCGCCCGCTCTTCCCGTACTTCAGCCACCTTGCGTCGGACGCAGATGGCGTCCGCCGCGCGTTCAAGGTCGTCGGCGCCGCCTACGTGGGCGTCGATTCCGGCACCGGCATCGTGCACCAGGCGCCAGCCTTCGGTGAGGACGACTTCCAGGTCGGCCAAGCGGAAGGGCTGCCGCTCGTGCGCCCCGTGACGTTGGCTGGGGAGTTCACGGACGATGTCCCCGAATATGCCGGCCAGTACGTCAAGGACGCTGACCGCGAGCTGATCGCACGACTCAAGGCCGAAGGGCGCCTCGTGGATCAGGACACGCTGGTACACGCTGTTCCGCACTGCTACCGGACCGAGGCGCCCCTCCTCTACATGGCGGTGCCGAACTGGTTCATGCGTGTGGAAGGGCTGCGCAGCGAGCTCGTGCGCAGCAACTCGATGACGCGCTGGGTGCCGAAGGAAGTCGGAGAGGGGCGCTTCGGCAACTGGCTCGAAGGCGCGCGTGATTGGAACCTCTCGCGCGGTCGGTATTGGGGGACCCCACTTCCGATCTGGCGCTGCGACGAAGACCCGAGCGACATGGAGTGCTTCGGCTCTCGCGCAGCGCTCGCCGAGCGCGCAGGGATCTCGATCGAGCGCCTCGCCGACCTGCACCGCGACCACGTCGATGACCTGACGTTCCCGTCGCGCCGCACGCCCGGGGGCACCATGCGCCGAATCAAGGAGGTCTTCGACTGCTGGTTCGAGTCCGGGTCGATGCCCTTCGCGCAGCACCATTACCCGTTCGAGAACCGGGAGCTCTTCGACGCCACCTTTCCCGCGGACTTCATCGCCGAGGGGCTCGATCAAACTCGCGGCTGGTTCTACACCCTGACCGTTCTGGCGACAGCGCTGCGCGGGGGGCCAGCGTTCAAGAACGTCGTCGTCAACGGGATCGTTCTCGCCGAAGACGGCGAGAAGATGTCGAAGAGCAAGCGCAACTTCCCCGACCCCACGATCGTCCTCGAGAAGTACGGCGCAGACGCTCTGCGCCTCTACTTGGTCGACTCTCCGGTCGTCAACGCCAAGGACCTGCGCTTCTCGGAGGCCGGTGTGCAGGACCGTGTGCGCGCGGTTCTACTGCCGCTCTGGAACGCGTATTCGTTCTTGACGCGGTACGCCGATGTCGACGGTTGGGAGCCCGACGGTGTCGAGCCCGATCCGCGCGTCAACGAGCTCGATGGTTGGATCCTCTCGAGGTTGCAGACACTGGTCCGCAACGTGCGTGAGCGGATGGGGGCCTACGAGCTCTTCCGCGTCGTCCCTGAGTTGCTCGGCTTCATCGACGAGCTCACGAACTGGTACATCCGACGCAGCCGGCGGCGCTTCTGGCGTGGCAGCGGTGACGGGGCGGCGCTCGATAAGTGGAACGCCTACCGCACGCTGCACTGGGTGCTCGAGTCCCTGGCGCGGGTGTTGGCACCCTTCCTGCCCTTCATGGCCGAGGAGATCTACGGCAACCTGACCGGCGGTCAGCGGCGAGACTCCGTCCATCTCGATGTGTATCCGGAGCCCGACGAGCGCTGGGTCGATACGGAGCTCGAGCGACGCATGGGGCTCGCGCGCACAGCGGTCGCGCTGGGGCTCGGCTTGCGTGCCAAGCACAAAGTTCGTGTACGTCAGCCCCTCGCTCGGATGACGGCGGTCGCAGCAGATGCTGATGCCCGCGCCGCGCTCGAGGCTGCACGCGAGCTGCTTGCAGACGAACTCAACGTCAAGCAGGTCGTGGTCTCGGCGGATGAAGCCGCTTTCGTCACGTATTCCGCGCGGCCGAATCTGCCTGTGCTCGGCAGGCGCTTCGGCAAGGATCTCGGCCGAATCAAGGCAGAGCTCGCCGCTCTCACCGGGGCTGACCTCGCTGCGATCGTGCACGGTGGTTCGGTTCCCAGCCCGTCGATCGATGGGCTCGCGTACGATGCGGAGACGGTCTTGGTCGATCGCACGTCACGGCCTGGAACGGTCGTGGAGACCTCGGACGGCGTCACGGTCGCCCTCGACCTCGAGGTCGATGAGGTCCTGCGTCTCGAGGGGCTCGCGCGTGAGCTCATCAATCGAGTGCAAGCGATCCGCAAGGAGCGCGATCTGCCGCTCGATGCCAGGATCGCCCTCGAAGTGCAGTGTGGGGGTGACCTCGCGCGGGCGCTCGAAGCGCACTGGGAGCTCATCGCCGCCGAGGTGCTCGCGGTCGGGTCGAAGCCGGACCCCGGCACGTCGCTCGCAGGCGTGGCGGAAGGGGACATCGCTCGGCTCGACGTCGACGGTGAGCCCCTCGTCGTCGCGCTCCGCCGCGGCTGACTTCGGCTGCGCGGTCGAGTATCCTGTCACCGGGGTAACCCTGGTGTCGCAGGTGAACTCTCGACAGCGCTCCGGAGCCGAATGACCGATC
>CAYOBN010000209.1:0-3725 GCA_964402175.1 uncultured Planctomycetaceae bacterium
GATCGGTCATTCGGCTCCGGAGCGCTGTCGAGAGTTCACCTGCGACACCAGGGTTGCCCCGGGCCCAGGATACTCGACCGCGCGTCCGAAGTCAGCCGCGACGGAGCGCGACAACCAGGGGCTCACCATCGACGTCGAGCCGAGCGATGTCCTCTTCCGCCGCGCCGGCCAGCGACGTGCCAGGGTCCGGCCTCGACCCGACCGCGAGCACTTCGGCGGCGATGAGCTCCCAGTGCGCTTCGAGCGCCCGCGCGAGGTCACCCCGACACTGCACTTCCAAGGCGATCCTGGCATCGAGGGGCAGATCGCGCTCCTTGCGGATCGCTTGCACTCGATTGATGAGCTCACGCGCGAGCCCTTCGAGGCGCAAGACTTCATCGACCTCGAGGTCGAGGGCGACCGTCACACCGCCCGAGGTCTCCACGACCGTTCCGGGCCGTGACGTGCGATCGACAAGGACCGTCTCTGCATCGTAGGCGAGCCCGTCGATCGACGGACTGGGAACGGAACCACCGTGCACGATCGCAGCGAGGTCCGTACCCGTGAGGGCGGCGAGCTCCGCCTTGATTCGGCCGAGGTCCTTGCCAAAGCGCCTGCCGAGCACGGGCAGATTCGGCCGCGCGGAGTACGTGACGAAAGCAGCTTCGTCCGCGGAGACCACGACCTGCTTGACGTTGAGTTCGTCGGCAAGCAGTTCGCGTGCCGCCTCAAGCGCGGCGCGGGCGTCGGCATCCGCAGCTACGGCCGTCATGCGAGCGAGGGGCTGACGCACACGCACCTTGTGCTTGGCGCGCAAGCCGAGGCCCAGCGCGACCGCCGTGCGCGCGAGTCCCATGCGTCGCTCGAGCTCCGTATCGACCCAACGCTCGTTGGGCTCGGGATACCCATCGAGATGAACGGAATCTCGCCGCCTTCCGCCAGTCAGGTTGCCGTACATCTCCTCGGCCATGAAGGGCAGGAAGGGTGCCAACACCCGCGCCAGCGATTCGAGCACCCAGTGCAACGTGCGGTACGCGTTCCACTTATCGAGCGCCGCCCCGTCGCCACTGCCACGCCAGAAGCGCCGGCGGCTGCGACGGATGTACCAGTTCGTCAGTTCGTCGATGAATCCGAGCAACTCAGGTACGACGCGGAAGAGCTCGTAGGCGCCCATACGCTCACGCACATTCCGGACGAGCGTCTGCAACCTCGAGAGAATCCAGCCATCGAGCTCGTTGACGCACGGATCAGGCTCGACACCGTCGGGCTCCCAACCGTCGACATCAGCGTACCGCGTCAGGAACGAGTACGCGTTCCAGAGCGGCAAGAGCACCGCGCGAACACGGTCTTGCACACCGGCCTCGGAGAAGCGCAGGTCCTTCGCGTTGACGACCGGAGAGTCGACCAAGTAGAGGCGCAGAGCGTCCGCGCCGTACTTCTCGAGGACGATCGTAGGGTCTGGAAAGTTGCGCTTGCTCTTCGACATCTTCTCGCCGTCTTCGGCGAGGACGATCCCGTTGACGACGACGTTCTTGAACGCTGGTCCCCCACGGAGCGCCGTCGCGAGCACGGTCAGGGTGTAGAACCACCCGCGAGTTTGGTCGAGCCCCTCGGCGATGAAATCCGCGGGGAACGTGGCGTCGAAGAGCTCCTGATTCTCGAACGGATAGTGGTGCTGCGCGAAGGGCATCGACCCGGACTCGAACCAGCAGTCGAAGACCTCCTTGATTCGGCGCATTGTGCCCCCGGGGGTGCGGCGCGACGGGAAGGTCAGGTCATCGACATGGTCGCGGTGCAGGTCGGCGAGGCGCTCGATCGAGATTCCTGCGCGCTCGGCAAGGGCGGCGCGAGAGCCGAAACACTCCATGTCGCTCGGATCTTCGTCGCAACGCCAGATCGGGAGCGGTGTCCCCCAATAACGACCGCGCGACAGGTT
Source organism: uncultured Planctomycetaceae bacterium (assembly GCA_964402175.1). Taxonomy (GTDB): domain Bacteria; phylum Planctomycetota; class UBA1135; order UBA1135; genus JAWKUK01. The sequence goes on from CAYOBN010000209.1 coordinate 1,916, forward strand.
CCAATCGCGCGCACCTTCGAGCCAGTTACCGAAGCGCCCCTCTCCGACTTCCTTCGGCACCCAGCGCGTCATCGAGTTGCTGCGCACGAGCTCGCTGCGCAGGCCTTCAACACGCATGAACCAGTTCGGAACCGCCATGTAGAGAAGCGGCGCCTCGGTCCGGTAGCAGTGCGGGACAGCGTGCACGAGCGTGTCCTGATCCACGAGGCGCCCTTCGGCCTTGAGCCGCGTGATCAGTTCGCGGTCAGCGTCCTTGACGTACTGGCCGGCATACTCGGGGATCTCGTCCGTGAATTCCCCCGCCAACGACACAGGGCGCACGAGCGGCAGCCCTTCCGCCTGGCCGACCTGGAAGTCATCCTCGCCGAAGGCCGGCGCCTGGTGCACGATGCCGGTGCCGGAATCGACCCCCACGTAGGCGGCGCCGACGACCTTGAACGCGCGCCGGACGCCATCTGCGTCTAGCGCCAAGTGGCTGAAGTACGGGAAGAGCGGGCTATAGGCCCGTCCAACGAGCTCCGAGCCGCGGACGCGGCCGAGCTCGCGAGTGGGTCCAACACGCTTCCGCGCCTGGTAGTCGGCGAGCCGCCCTGGCTCGACGTACGCGACTTCGCCGGTGGCCTCGACCTGGACCCGCGCGTACTCGACCGACGGGTTGACGGCGAGCGCTAGATTCGAGGGCAAGGTCCACGGGGTCGTCGTCCACGCCCAGAGGCTGGCGGGTTCGTCTTCGAGCTGAAAGCGGACCGTGATGCTCGGATCCTGACGCCGACGGTGGCCGTCTTTCTTGGTGACAGGGTCGCGCTCCTGCGGTCCGAGGGCGACCTCGAAGTTCGACAGCGGTGTGCCGAGCTTCGGCGAGACCGGCTGAACGCGGAACCCCTCGTAGATGAGGCCCTTTTCCCAGAGCTCGTGGAAGGCCCACCACACGGACTCCATGAAGTCGGTGTCCATCGTCCGGTAGCCGCGATCGTGATCGACCCAGCGGCCCAGGCGTCGGATCGTGCGCCGCCACTCGGACGTGTAGCGGAGCACGAGGCCCCGGCACACTTCATTGAAGCGGGCCACACCCAGCGCTTCGATCTCTGCGGTCGTCGTGATCCCGAGCTCCTTCTGCGCCTCGTTCTCCACGGGCAAGCCGTGGCAATCCCAGCCCCAGCGACGCTCCACCCGACGCCCGAGCATCGTCCAGTACCGGGGCACGATGTCCTTCAGCACGCTGGCGACGAGGTGGCCGTAGTGCGGCAACCCCGTGGCAAACGGAGGACCGTCGTAGAAGGCGTAACGCTCCGAGGGAGAGCGCTCCTCGATGCTGCGGCGGAACGCGTCGGTCGCGTCCCAGTGTTCGAGGACACGCTCTTCCAACGCCGGGAAGTCGACGTCGGGCTTGACGGGGCGGAGTTTCATGGCTGCTCGATGCCGCGGGTGCGGCGGACGAACAGGATAACCGGAAACCGCCTTCGAGCCCCGCTACCTGCCGATCAGAGCGGCTCACCCTCGAAGATGCGCCGCACGCCGAGCCGCGCAAACTCCTCGCGGAGGCTCTCGCGGTAGCGGCCCTTCAGCCCCTCCGACGTTCGCGAGAGGTGTTCGAGCAAGCGCTGGACGGACCGGTTCTCGGAGTGCTCGGCGAGCATCTCCTTCAAGACCGTCTCGCGGGGCGTTCCGGAGCGGTAGAGACGCTTGAATGCCTCTCGGAGCGCCTTGATGTCCTCCTCGGACACCCCTGCGCGCTGGAGGCCGATCACGTTCAAGTTGCGCACGATCCCGCCGTCGCCATCGACGATCATGAACGGCGGAACGTCGTGAG
>CAYOBN010000210.1:0-3624 GCA_964402175.1 uncultured Planctomycetaceae bacterium
ACCGCCAAGTCGTACCTGGTACCGTTCGACTCCACTCCGCGACGCCAACCCGAAACGGGGGCTAGGGGAGGGGTTCAGCGCGTCGGCGAACGCGGGAAGAGCAGAACTCCGCCTGGGCAGGCATTGCCGATCCGTCGCCACACTCAGGGGCTGCGGGATCCAGTCGACCCCACACGCTCCGCCCGCCGTCGGGTACAACCTGCGCCATGGAGAAGACCCGAGTCCTGGTGATCGGCTGCGGCAACATGGGCGCGTCCCACGCGCGCGCCTACGCGCAGCTCCCCGAGTTCGAGCTCGTCGGTGTCGTGAGCCGCGGTGCCGCCAGCCGCGACGCGCTCAGCCGCGAGCTCGGGGGCGTCCCGACCTATTCCGACGCCTTGCAGGCCATCGCTGCGGCCAAGCCCGACGCGGTCTCGATCAACACGTACCCCGATACCCACTACGCGCTCTGCAAAGCGGCGCTCGAAGCGGGCGCGCACGTGTTCATCGAGAAGCCCCTGGCCGAGACCCTCGCCGAGGCCCAGGAGCTCGTCACACTCGCCCGCACCAAGCGGCGAGCGCTCGTCGTCGGTTACATCCTCCGCGTCCACCCCGCATGGACGAAGTTCATCGAGCTCGCGCGCACGCTCGGCAAGCCGCTCGTCATGCGGATGAACTTGAACCAGCAGAGCCGCGGCAAGGACTGGGCGACCCACAAGGCGCTGATGAACTCGATCTCGCCGATCGTCGACTGCGGCGTGCACTACGTCGACGTGATGTGCCAGATGACGCAGGCGCGACCGGTGCGAGTGTCCGCGATGGGCGCACGACTGTCGGACGAGATGAAGCCCGGCATGTACAACTACGGCCAACTGCAGGTCACGTTCAGCGACGGCTCTGTCGGTTGGTACGAAGCTGGCTGGGGCCCGATGATGAGCGAGGTGGCCTACTTCGTGAAGGACGTCGTCGGCCCGAAGGGCTGCGTGTCCATCGTCGACAAAGGCGGCAGCGAGCGCGCGAAGGAGAGCGCTGACATCGACGCGCACACGAAGACGAATACGCTGCGCCTCCACCACGCTGCGCGCGACGCCCAGGATCAGTTCCTGCACGCAGACGAGTGGATCGACACGACGAGCGAACCCGACCACGACGCGCTCTGCTTGCTGGAGCAGCAGCTCTTCGCACAAGCGATCCGCGGCGAGTTCGACCCGACGCAGCACCTGGAAGATGCGTTGAACTCCATGCGCATCGTGCTCGCCGCAGACGAGTCGGTGCGCACCGGGCGGACGATCGAGCTCTGACCGCAACCTGGGTCGAGTCGAGGTCGCCGCCCCATCCAGTGCGGGTGGGGGGCGCCTCGAAAGCCCCGGCTGGGACGAGCGGGGTAGACCAGCCGGACCGGCGCGACGCGCACTCGTTTTGAGCGTACAGGTGGTCTCCCTGTCGATGAACGCCAGTCGATCTTGCTGCCGCGCGGGACCCTTGATTTGGGCTTGCGCTCGAGCAGTCTGGACGGATAGGCTTATCTCTATGCGACAACCTGCCCTCGCGCCCTCGCGCCCTCGCCGCGCTCTTTCTTGTTAGTCCCGTGATCGGGTTTTGCGCCACCCCGGTCGCCCGAGGGGCTCCCGGTCCCGTGCCGCAAACCGTCGTGGCCGCCTTCAACCCCGTCGAGTTGTCCTACGACCTCGGCGCAGTGGGCAATCCGTTTCCGACGAGCCACCCGACCCTCGCGGACCTGCAGCTCTCCGACGCGTTGTCCCAGGGCACGTACCCGTTGATCTGGCACCCGAGCGGGTCCACGGCCAACGTCACCGGCTCCAGGGCGGAACCGACATCTCCGTCGAGTCCTTCCGCTATCACCGGGAACATTGGAACAACGCCTTCGGAGTGCGGAGCGTCTTCGGTCTGCTACCTTTCTGGTTGGGTACACCGGACGACGCCGCAGTCACGGGAGAGTGGGGCGATAACACCACCGGGGACAACGACACCACCAATCCCTTCGGACAGGCCGAGGTGCTCGGGTACGTCGCCGGATCGCCGGCCGAGCGGGGGTTCTACCTCATCTACTACCCGAACGCGTACGACTCCGCATCTCAACCTTTACCGCTTGGAACGCTCCAGGTCGCGAACAGCGCGGGCTCCCAGTCGGGGGCCGCGGTCAGGTTCTACCACCCCGTTACGGGTGCCCCCTCTCCGACTGGAGTGGTCTACGTACCGAGCATCAACGGCGGTGTGGCCCTGAGCGCTCCGCCCGCGAGTGTTTGGGGCGCGAATCCGCCGCGTGACCTGGCTTGCATCGTCACCATCCTGCCCTGAGGCTACCCATGAATTCTTACTTGCAGGCGCTCATGGCGATCTTGTTCGCCGAGTTGGTGGGTGCCCAGGGCACGCAGGTGCTGCACTCAAATAACCTCCAGACGTCCGGCCACTTCGGCCGGGGCGTTGGTGTCTGTGGCGACACGCTCGTGGTCGGTTCGGCGCAGAGTGCTGGCACCCCTTCCGAGTCCGGCCGACTTTCGGTGTTCCGACAATCGGTGACTGGTCATTGGGTCTTGAGCCAGGAATTCGGCCGCAGTCCGAACTTTCAAGACACCACCTTCTGGAGCTCCAGCAGATTCGGGACGGGTGCCACGATCGTCGGAGGCTCGATGATGGTCGAGACCGACCGCGGTAGGCACTGCTTCGAGTTCCTCAAGGGTCCCGATGATCTCTGGCATCCGAACGTCGCGATCGGGCCGGAGCCGCCACCGGGCGTCGTGTTGAGTGGTTCCGAGGATTCCGCCTACGACGGGGAGACGCTAGTCATGGGTTTTCCTCAGGCGGGCAACCTGCCTAGCCAAGAGGACCCGAACCTCTACTTCTTCGAGCGCCGGGGCGGGAACTGGACCATGGTGCGGCGCTTTACGGCGTTGGGCATCGGACTGACGGGGCAGAACGAGGGCAAGCACCTCGGTCGGGCCGTGGCGGTGTGTGGTGACTTCGCCGCCTGTGCCACGCCGCTGGCGCGGGTCAACGGAATCCAGGACGTCGGACTTGTCGCGACGTTCCACCGGGTCGGGGGTGTGTGGGAATTCGACCAGATCCTTCGTCGACCGGGTTCACCCATTCAGAACCACTGGTACGGAGCCGAGGTCGCCATGGACGAGAACTGGCTCTTCGTCACCTGCACCTGGGACGACGGGCGCATCCCGTGCATCTACGTCTACCGCAACGATCCCCAGGCTGGCTGGGTCCTGGATTCCCGGATCCATGTGACCCCGAGCGGCTCGAACCGCGCGACCCACCTCGGGTTCGGCATGAACCTGCGTTGGGTCCCGCCGACACTGGCGGTTTCGGCGCCGGGGTACCGCATGCCGATCCAGCCCGGTCAGCCCGACGTCGGTGGCGCAGGCGCGATCTTGCTCTTCGAGCGCTGCACGGATGGCATCTGGAACCAGCGCTTCGGGCTGCACGCTCCGGCGGCGCTTGGGGTCTCGGGGAGCATCGGGACGTTCAACGACAGCATGGACTTCGACGGCAAGACCCTCGTCGCCGGCAGCCCGTACACCTTCGATTTCAACTGGCAAGTCGGCATGGTCGCCGTCGCCCCCGCGCCGCAGCGTGTGATCACCGAATGCGACGAGATCGGCCGACCCGCGTGCA
>CAYOBN010000211.1:0-3487 GCA_964402175.1 uncultured Planctomycetaceae bacterium
GCGACGAGCGCACCTCGCGGCAGCTCCAGTGCTTCGCGCTTCGAGGAAGTCCCTTCCGGTTCGACGAGCCTCGGTACCTTCTTGGTGAAGTGCTCACCGGCGACAGTCTGGGACAAGAGCGACGCAGACCAGAGCTCCGGTAGCGCCGAGCCGTCGTACTCCTCGAGTGGCTCGGGGTCCGCGCCGTCGCGCGCGAGCAGGCCACGGGCGCGGAGTACACGCTCGATACGCGCACAGGCGTCGGCCTGGACACGCGCCACGTCGAGGTCCGTCAGTGGGGTAGCGGGACGGAACGTCGGCACTGCGCCCGGGCGCTCGGTGACGTACACGCCATCGATCACGAGGGCGTGGAAGTGTGGATTGACCTGGAGCGCCGATCCGAATTTCTGCAAGAAGTTGACTGCGCCGGGGTGCGCGTAGGAATCAGGCCCAAGGACCTGACCGGCCGCCTTGGCTGCGCGTACGTGAAACGCAAAGACCGCGTCCAAGAATGCGCTCGCGACGGCGCGACAGAGGTTCTGGTCAGCGATCAGCCGGAAGCGCAGCTCCCAAGGGAGCGACAGCACCCACTGCCGCACCGGCACGTACGGGATCACGTTGCTCGAGAGGTGTGCGGCGACCTCGGCCATGCGCCTCCCGCAGCAAGACGGGCAGAAGCCGCGCCCCTTGCACGAGAACGCGATCAGGTGGTCCAACGCGCAGCTTTGGCAGCGCACGCGCCAGAAGCCGTGAGCGAGATCGCCGCACGTGATCGCGGTACGCAGCTCGCGCTCGACGTGGGCCGGCAGGGTCCGGCCTCCGTGTACTCCCGCACCACGAAACGCGGCAGGCCGCCCGCCTCCTCTGCCCGCTCGAGAAAAGGCGGCCAGTGCTCGCGCACCAGCGCGTGCAGCAGCGTCTCCTCCGGACGTCGCCGCGCGTACCCGTCCGAGCGGTCGGGCTCCCAGCACTCGCGGCCTGCCGTGCTTCGCACGCCGCGTCATCGGTGCACGTCATTCACCGAGCGGCCGACGGCCGAGCATCTGCGTCGCCCCCCGGGTAGCGCCGTGATTCGTCCGGCGCGTTCGTCCGGTTTTCGGACGAACTCCGAAGACCGGACGCGTTCGCGCTCGATCCCGAGTCCCTTCGTGGCGGCATGCGGCTGGCCCTTGTCGAGTTCGTGCAGCAGAGCGTCGAGGCCTACCGCCCGAGGGACGGCCGATAGGAAAAACAAGCGGCATACCGCGGTGCGTCACCACCCACGTTCGGTAGCCCACCCGCTGTCTTGGCCCCAGTCGCGGCGAGGCATGCGCGACGTTGCTGGGTGATTCCAGCACCCGATGGGGACATCGGCTCGTCCAGCTCGGCCCCCACGCCCGCTCTTGGCTCGCAGCACGTCGCTCTCGCCCGCTTCTCACTCGAGACGAATGAACCCGGCCTCGGGGACGCCACACTCGAGGTAGCGCTCGACGGCGCGCTTCACGAAGCCTCCGGCGCGGGTCCCTCGGGCGGTAGCCCTCGACGCTCTGCGCGCGCGTCGATTCGATCAAGGGCGCGGCGCCTCGAACCGCATCGAAACCCTCGAGCTCAGGCGTCCACCGCGCCAGGCCTCGTCGCGCGCCACAGGAGCAGCGCCAGGATGATCGCTTGCATGCCGAAGAAGGCGGTCGTCAGCTCGTTCACGAGCGCGCTCACACCGAAGCCGGCCATCAGCTCGCTCGAGTAGAGGTGGCGATGCACGTTGCGCAACACGAAGAACTCGATGAAGCCGACGATGACCAGTCGGTATCTCAGAGGATCTCGCGCGGCCGCGAACGCCATCGTGCCCAGAACGAACGCGAACGAGCCGAGGATCCTCACGAAGTATACCGATCGCGCGTCCCACGGCAGGCTCGCGCCGTAGGCCTCCACGGCGAATCGCTGGAACGCGACCGAGAACATCAACCCGGCTCCGGCCACCAGATGAAAGACGCAGATGAATCCCATCAACGCCTTGAGCGCCGTGATCGCTTTCATCGGTGCGTCTCGTCGCCTGTGGCGTCCATGTACATGGCGACGGTGAAGGCGTAGCCGACCACCTTCCAGCACCAGACGCTCGTGAACGCGAAACCGACGCCGAAGAACAAGAGCCCGAGTGAGGAGAGCGCGACCGAGAGAATCGCGATCCTCCAGGCCTTGAAGTAGGCAACTCGCCGTGTCCAGGCTCTCTGGAACGCGCGACGAGGGTCACGCAGCACGGTCAGATCGGACTCACACGCATAGACCGTCATGCCCCCGGGCAGCGTGAAGATGGCGAGCCCGAACGCCAGGGCCGAGCCGACGGCGAAAGGCCAGTGCGCCAGCTCCAGTCCCCCGAACTCGATCCCCACGGCCACGGCCGCCAGGATGGCCGAAGGCGAGAGATAGAGGGTGATCGCGAGGAACGAGACGCAGCCGCGTCTGAAGGTGTGGACCCAGGGCGAGAAGCCTCGGAAGATCGGCTCTTCGCCGCGGTAAAGGCGCGCGACGACCTCGAGTCGATTCCCGAGGTTCAGGAGCCAGCCGAAGATCAAGAGGAGAAGAACGAGGACGCCGCCCGTGACGATGTCTCGACGGGCCTCTGGTGTGGACACCGGGAACCAGAACGCATCGGACCAGGTCAGCTCGCGCGGCAGTCGATTCGGACGCATAGGGAAGTCTAGATAGAATCGTCCAGACGTGGGCTCCCTCGCGACCCCCCGAGGGGTCGCATCGCGTGCGGGTCGCCGCTGCGTCACAGCTCGCTCGAAGCCTCGGCCTCGTCGGCGGGAGCCTAAGACATCCGAACTGCCGAAAACAACCGGGCTCGGCTCAAGAGGCTGCTCGCGAGGTGCCGCGAGGTCGGTTCACGACGACGGAGAGGGCGCGGTGAAGCGGCGCACCCCCGAGGAACCCCCGCGTAGTCCTCGTGAGACGCGCCATTGGGGCGGCAGAAGACGGAGCGGTGCGTCGCGGCGGAGGGATCTCAGCCGAAGAGGAGGCACAACTGTCCGGGACGAGGCGCGGGAGCGGAGCGTCTTCGTGGGGGGTCGCGTGCGCGCAGAGGTCCTTCACTGGCGAGGACGCGGGCGATGTCGTCGGGGTGTTTGGCGATCTCGACGAGGCGCATGCGTCCGCCGCATCCCGGGACGGGGCAGGTGGTGACGTCGACGTCGAAAACGCGACACAGGAGCCAGGCCCATGGATGGCGGGATGCTTGGGGCGCGGGAGGGGCGAGCGGGGCGAGGTCGGCAGGGGCGAAGAGGGGGAGCTGCGGAGGAGGCTCGGGCTCGCGGCCGAGGACGACCTCGGCGCGCGCGGAAGAGTGCGCGGCGAAGACGCCGTGGTAGCGGAGCATGTGAAACCGTGGCGGCGGGACGAGGGCGCAGAGCCGCGCGATGAAGTCGAGGGGGTCGAGCAAGACGGCGTGGGTGCCGTCTTTCCACGCGGCCTTGAAGGCGGATAGGGCTTCCAAACAGGCAGTTCGGGACAGGGTTGTCCGCTATTGGGG
>CAYOBN010000212.1:0-3364 GCA_964402175.1 uncultured Planctomycetaceae bacterium
GCTGCGCTGCGCGCGCCGCTGCCCGCGGCCCCCGCGCCCCAGGCGCCGCTCGCCCCGGCGTTTGCGAGCGCGCCGACCGAGCCGGTGTTCCAGCAGCCGGCCCCGGCGCCGCAGGCTGCCCTGCCGCCGCCGGCCTTCCAGGCTCCGCAGCACGCGGCCCCCGCGGCCCATGTCCCGCCGATGCCGGCCCCGCCCGCCCCGCGCAGCGCGCCGCCCGCGCCCGCGCCGGTCGCGCCGCTTTCGCTCTCGCAGACCCAGCACGGGCTGCGCCTCGCCGACACCGGGGTCCGCCCGGCGCCGCCGCGCGCCGCGCACGCGCCGCACCTGGCGCAGCCGCCGGCGCCGCTGCCCCAGCCTCCGCAGGCCCATGCACCCCAGGCCCACATCGCGCCTCAGGTCAGCGCACCGCAGCGGGCGCCCGTCCCGCTGCCCCGTGCGGCGTTGGCACCGGCCTCCGCGTCTGCCGCACAGGGCGCCGCGCGGCTCCGGCCGCGGGCGGCCGCCGCACCGACTCCGACCACGACTCGGAGCAAGTCGACCCTCGTCACCATCGCGATCGTCGTCGTCGCGCTCGTCGCGGGTATCGCGATCGGCGGCGCGGTCTTCAAGTTGCTCTGAGCCGAGGAGGCACCTGCCATGAGGATCTCCGACCAGAAACTGCGCGCCGACCGCCTGGTGTTCTACGCCCAGGACGTCTCGCGCCTCGACGGTGAGCTCGACGGTTTCCTCGAGTTCAGCGGCGCGCGCTGCGCCGTGCTCGTCGACAAAGAGGGCCACCTCGTCACGCGCCGCGGCGAAGCCGCGAGCTCGAACATGGAGTCGCTCTCCGCGCTCGTCGCCGGCACCTTCGCCGCGACGCGGCAGATGGCCCACCTGCTCGGCGAGGAGGCCTTCGCGAACATGTCCCACCAGGGCGCGCGCCAGAGCATCCAGGTGTCGATGGTGGGGGAGCGCACCCTGCTCGCGATCGTGTGGGACGAGCGCACGAACCTGGGCCTCGTCCGGTTCTACGCCCAGGAGACGATCAAGCGCTTGGAGCGCATCTTCCAGGACATCGCTGCGCGTCCGCCGAGCGCGGCGCCGGAGGTCGGCCTCTCCGACGGCTACTCGAAAGAGGCGACGGCGGCGCTCGACGACCTGTTCTAGGCGTCGATCGGGTGCGCGCCCGGACCCGTGCGCGCCGACGTCGCGAGCGGCGCGCTCTCCTGCGGGGGGGGCGCGCCGCTCGTGCGTTGCAGCCTGCGCGCTGGCAGTGGAACGCAACGTACTGCGGTCTTTCGCGTGCCATCGCTCGCGTATCGAAACGCTGCAAGTGCCGCGCGGGCGGCAGGTTGCAAGCGCACGGGGTGCGCGACCGAAAAATAGTTCCGATTCGAGGCAAGTCCCGCCGCGCGACTGCCGATGACCTTGCCGATGTCGTGGCTTCCCACCTGAGCCCTCGAGGCTCTCAACCCCCCCCAGGGTCCTGACCGGATCCAAGGAGACTTCCCATGGCGAAGAAGAAAGCCACCCGTAAGAAGGCCGCGAAGAAGGCCACCAAGAAGGCCGCCACCAAGAAGAAGGCCACGCGCAAGAAGGCCGCCAAGAAGGCGACCAAGAAAGCCGGCGGCCGCAAGAAGGCGACCCGCAAGAAGGCCGCCGCGAAGGCCTGATCGATCGTCCGAGAGGCTCCGTGCTCGAGGTGCCCCCCCGCTCCTCGGGCCGGCCTCGGTGATCCCCGCAACGCTCCGGTGAACAGAAGTCAACTCGTCGAACGGGTCGCGCGCGATCTGCGTGTGTCCCGACTCCAGGCCGGTCGCCTCGTGCAGAGCGTCCTGGACGCGATCGAAGGTGGCCTGCGGGACGATGGTTCCGTGACCCTCACCGGATTCGGCACCTTCGAGGTCAAGGACCGGAAGGCGCGCACGGGACGCAACCCGCACACCGGAGAGCCGATCGACATCGGCGCCGGCCGGCGGGTGGGGTTCCGGGTGGGTAAAGCGCTGCGCGCCGCGCTCGGAGGCGCTGTTGCTGCGCCCTAGCGCCGCTGGTCCCGGCTGGATCCGGATCCCCCCACCGGCCTGTTGCGACCACCCCGGGGCGGCCCCCGCACACGCGGGGGACGCCCCTTGCCCGTTTTGGGTGCCGCGTAGCCCCGGGGCACGGGGCACGGTTACACTGCGCGGAATCCCGACCTCCCGACGCGAACTGACATGGACGCCTACCGACCGCTCGACTTCTACGACCTGGACGATCTGTTCTCCGAAGAGGAGCGCATGGTGCGCGACAGCGTGCGCGCCTGGGTCTCCGAGCGGTTCCTGCCGGTGATCATGGAGCACTTCGAGAACGGCACGTTCCCGATGGACCTCGTGCCGGAGCTCGCGGAGCTCGGGGTGTTCGGGCCCACGACCCCCGAGGAGTACGGCGGCGCGGGCCTCAACAGCGTCGCGTACGGCATCATCTGCCAGGAGCTCGAGCGCGGTGACTCGGGCCTGCGCTCGTTCGTTTCGGTGCAGGGCTCGCTCGTGATGTGGCCGATCCTGGCCTACGGCAGCGAGGAGCAGAAGCGCCGCTGGTTGCCCGCGATGGCCGCCGGCAAGAAGATCGGTTGCTTCGGCCTGACCGAGCCCGACGCGGGCTCGAACCCCGGCGGCATGCAGACGACGGCCCGCCGCGACGGCGACGGCTGGATCCTCAACGGCCGCAAGATGTGGATCACCAACGGCACCGTCTCCGACGTCGGCGTCGTGTGGGCGCGCACGCCGGAGGGCATCCGCGGGTTCCTCGTCGAGACGGGTACGCCGGGGTACTCGGCCCCCGAGCAGAAGCACAAGTGGAGCCTGCGCGCCTCGGTGACGAGCGAGCTCGTGCTCGAGGACGTGCGCGTCCCCGACAGCGCGCGCCTACCGAAGGCCGAGGGCCTCAAGGCGCCGCTCTCGTGCCTGACCCAAGCGCGCTACGGCATCGCGTGGGGCGGCATCGGCGCGGCCCAGGCCTGCTTCGACGAAGCGCTGCGCTACACGAAGGAGCGCATCGTGTTCGACAAGCCGGTGGCCGCGTACCAGATCCCGCAGGCGAAGCTCGCCGACATGGCGACGAAGATCACGAACGGCCAGCTCATGGCCTGGCGCCTCGGCCGGTTGAAGGACGCGGACCGCATGACCCCGGCCCACGTGTCGATGGCCAAACGCAACAACGTGCACCTCGGCCTCGAGTGCGCGCGGATCTGCCGCGACATGCTCGGCGCCAACGGCATCAGCCTGGAGTACCAGGTCGGCCGCCACATGCTGAACCTGGAGTCGGTGATCACGTACGAGGGCACCCACGACATCCACACGTTGGCGGTGGGGGCGGAGTTGACGGGTATCCCCGCTTTCCGCTGAGG
>CAYOBN010000213.1:0-3297 GCA_964402175.1 uncultured Planctomycetaceae bacterium
AGAGGAAGGCGAACCCGAGCGTCGTCTGCACCCGGTTGTAGACGTAGTCCCGCACCGACTGCAGCCGGCCCGATGGCCCGCGCCCGAAGTAGCGGGCCACGAGGGAGCGCGGGTGCTCGAACAGCGTCGAGTTCGCGATCAGGAACGCGCCGACGATGCACGCGACGAGCCCGAGCGAGGACCAGTCCCCCGCGTCGAACGGATCGGTGGCAGGGATTGCGGCCAGGGGCACCATCGAAGGGAGAGCCTAGGCTTCTCCCCCGGCCCGGACAAGCGCGCTCGGGGTCCGGATTCTCCCGATCGCGTGGCGCCGGATCCCGCCGGGTGCGCTACAACCTGCCTCACCCCCCCCTCCCCGAGCCCCACTGCCCATGAAGCTCTCCCCCCCGAACGCCCGCCTCGTGGCCCGCCAGGACTGGACCCATGGGCTCGCGACGTTCCACATCGCGCTGGACAGCGGGCCCACGCCGGCGTTCGAGCCGGGGCAGTTCACCAACATCGCCCTGCCCGCCGAAGGGCCGGGTTGGGGCGCCGTCGGCGACCCCGCGATCAAGCGCGCGTACTCGATCGCATCGAGCCCCGCGGCGCCCCACTACGACTTCTTCGTGCGCCTCGTCGAAGGTGGCGCCCTGACGCCGAAGCTCTTCGCGCTGCCCCTCGGCGCGCCGGTCTGGATCGACGACCGGATCGCTGGCCACTTCACCCTCGAGGACGCGACCGACGCAGAGGACCTCGTCCTGATCGGCACGGGCACCGGCATCGCGCCGTACCGCCCGATGATCCTCGACCCGCGCACGTGGGAGCGCTTCGGACGCATCCTGCTCTTCTACACGGACCGCACCCAGCCCGAGCTCGGCTACGTCGAGGAGTTCCGGGAGCTCGAGCGCACCCGCCCCGGCCGCTTCCAGTTCCTGCCGAGCCTCACGCGCGAGCCCGCTGGATCCTCCTGGAACGGCCTGCGCGGCCGCATCCAGCACTTCCTGACGCCCGAGGCGTACCGCGAACTGACCGGTGCGCCCCTGGCACCCGAGCGCTGCCAGGTCTTCCTGTGCGGCAACCCCACGATGATCCTCGAAGTGCAAGCGCAGCTCGAACAACACGGCTTCCGCAAGCACCGCAAGAAGGAGCCGGGCCAGCTCCACATCGAGAAGTACTGGTGAGCGGCACGCCGAGCCGCTGGGCCGTGGTCTCGGGGCTGCGGCCTCTGCGCCGAGAATCGCTGTGTCACAGCCAAGTCACAGCCGCTCGGCGCCGTTCTATCGTGGTCGTATGGGACCCTCCAAAGTGCCCCCCGTTGCGCTGGGCGTCATCGCGCTCTCGATCCTCGTTTGGACCATGGCGGCCCGCCTCGGCGTGCCTGGCTCGAGCGTGGACGGCGAGCTCCCTGCGGGCAGCGCCCTCGAGGCCACCGCGGCGCCCGCCGTGCTGGTCGCTCCATTGGCCGCTGCAGACGCGCTCGCGCCGGACGCGGCGCCTCTCCCGGTGCCGCCGGAGCTGGAAGGGCGCAGCGCCGCCGCGGAGCCCGCACCACCCACAGCGTCCAGTCCAGCAGGCGCCGCGGACGTGGCGGTTGCGGGCGTGGTCGTGGACGCAGACGGGCGGCCCGTGGTCGGGGCGCGGCTCTGGCTCGCGCAGACCATCGGAGCGGCGACGCCGGAGGACGCTGGACCTGGTAATTGGGCGCCGCGCGTCGGCCCGAGCGCGCCGCCGCCGAGCGTCGGGCCCGGCGGCGCGGTGCCCGATGGGATGATCTTCATCAGCAGCACTTCGCTCAGCTCCTCGGGACCGCGGAATGCGGAGTTTCGACCGGTGACGACGGACGCGACGGGCGCGTTCCTCGTCGAACGCAGTCGCACGGCGGACGGCGGACGACTCACGGTGACCGCACCGAACCTGCTGGACCATCGACATGTCCATGACGTGGACCGCAGCGCCACGCACCAGGTCGTCAGACTGCCCCCGCCGATCCCCGCCGCGGGGGAATGGACCGTGGAGCTCATCGACGGTGAGGGCCAGCCGGTTCGGATCCGAACGGCCCGTGTCATGTTCGTCGGGCGGACCGTGCCTGGGCCCTTGCCACCGGCCCGGCAGGACGCACTGCTGCTGCAGGGCCAGCGCGCCGTCCAGCGCGACTTGGCGCCAGGACAATGGCGGATCGAGCTGATCCCCGAGCGTGGTTTGCCCCTGAGCACGACGTGGAGCTTCCGCACCTTCGATGAACGCCGCACGGAGCGGTTGAAGGTGACGACCTTCCCGAACGGGACCTTCACCCAGCTCGAAGCACCGCGGCTGCCGCCCGGCGAGCTGCCGTGGATCGATGCGACGTCGGGATTCGCCGCGTGGCTGCCTGAGGAGCGTGATGCGCTCGGCCAAGCCCAGGGTGACCGCTACTTCGCGATGACCCTGCAGACCGCCCAAGGTGAGGTCCTTGGGGCGACGCTGCGCCTGCACCTGCGGGCGGTGCATGTGATGAGCGAAAACGACTCGCTCATGCTGGACTTCACGGGCAACGGCGCCTTCGCATGGCACGCCCGCATCTCCGATCTCACGGGCGGCGACTGGTCACCTGGCCGCGAGGCCCAGGTGCTCTTGGACCTGGCGCGGCTGCCGCTCAAAGAGGGTGCCACCTTCGACGGGCGGTCGCTCTTGGCCGATGGTTTCCTGGATGTCGCCGTCCAGGACGACTCCGCGGTGCTCGCCATCACGCTGGATGTGGTACACGCTCGGACACCGCGCTGACCGAGCCGCTCGGCGCACCCGACCGTAGCGCGCGCGCGCAACCTCTGGGCCCACCAGCAGAGGAACCTGTGATGGATCTACCCCCCGACATCCTCGCCTACCACGCCGCTCAATCCGCAGGTGACCGCGAGGTCTGTGAACGACTCGCCGCTGAGCTCCTGCGGGCCCTACCGGACGCCGAGTGCAAGGTCTGGCATGCGCACCCGGTCTGGTTCCTCGCGGGCAACCCGATCGCGGGGTACAGCAAGCTGAAGTCGTGTGTGCGGCTCCTCTTCTGGAGCGGTCAGGGCTTCGACGAACCGGACCTCGCGCCGGAGGGCAAGTTCAAAGCGGCCGAGGCGCGCTACACCGCGGCGGACGAGGTCGACGTCCAGGCCCTGCGCCGCTGGCTCGGGAAGGCCCGCAAGATCCAGTGGGACTACAAGAACATCGTGAAGCGGAAGGGGCGGCTCGAGCGGCTCGAGTAGCGGGGCCAGCCGGGCGGAGGTTTTTCTTCGGGGACCGTGTCACGCCGCGCCGGGCCTGCCCATCGCCTGGGTGTACCCCACACGGAGACCC
>CAYOBN010000214.1:0-3295 GCA_964402175.1 uncultured Planctomycetaceae bacterium
CAAGGCCTCGCCGCTTCAGGACGCATCATCGCGACGCGAGCCAGCTTCTTCTCGGACAACCCGCAGCAGTTTCGCTGTGTGATCTTCGAGCTACGCCAGGGGACGCTGCGCACGTCGACGGGGGTCTGTCCAGGCGCGCACAGCGCAGCCCTGGTCGCATGATTCTCCGAGCTGGATCCCATCGGTGCGGCGTTCCGGGCACGACGCGAAGCCGGCGTCCAGCGCAGGTTGAAGCCAGATACGCCAAGATATCGGTCACGCAACGCCCCTTGGGTCAGCGCCGACTCCCATGACTCCCACGTCCCCCACACTCGACGGGCAAGCGCCGACCCGAGCCCAGGCGCGCATCCGCAGAGTCCTGCGCTTGTGCGGCGGAATCGGCGCCATACTCCTCGCGGTGCTGTGGCTGTCCGCCGGCTGCAAGTCGACCGGCGCGCAGCCGCTCATGCCGACGCCGGTGCTCTTCTCGGAGCTGGGCGTAGGGCCCCTCGATCACATCCCTGAGCCGCAGCGCTGGAACCCACGCCGCGTCTACTACGCGACGACCCGGGCGCGCGAGGACGACCCCGAGCGCCTGGCCTACGGGAATCGGGAAGGTACGGGGCTCTCGGTTGGCATGTCCTTGGTCCGCTTCGGCGCGTCGGACTTGTCGTGGTCGGAGCTGAGCCGCTATTCGCGTGAGTCCGCTCGCCCGACAGCCATCGAGCTCTCACTGAACGGGATGATCGAAGTCGGCCAGCTCGAACGGGACTCCGAGGGAGGCTTCCGTGACGTCTCGGGTGGCGGCTCTTGGTTCTTGGACGATCTCAATCGTTCGATCGCGGCCGCACGGGACCGCGACCTCTTGATCTACGTCCACGGTGCGAAGGTCAACTTCTACAACGCGAACGTCTTCGCGGCGCAGCTCGATCACTTCATGGGCCGCGACATGACCTCGCTGGCATTTGCGTGGCCGTCGCACCAGAACATCGTCTCTTACGGGCTCGGCGGAGATGTCGAGCGTGCGTATCGCGCTGCGCCGCTCCTGGCGGAGCTCCTCGAGCTGCTCGCGACGAAGTCCATCGCGCGTCGCATCCACGTCGTCTGCTGGAGCGCCGGAGGCCGCCTAGTCGCGACGGCGCTCGAGCAGGTCCATGGGCGTTTGGCTGAAGAGGGTGGTGACCCGAGGGAACTCTCACGCATCGGCACAGTCTATTTCGCCGCGGCGGATGTGCCTGGCGAGGACTTCCTCGCCGCGCTCCCAGCGATCAACGCGCTCGCCCGGCGGGTCGTCGTGACGGTATCGACCGGCGACGGAGCCCTGAAAATGGCAAGGCGCTTCATGGGCGGCGGAACACGGATCGGTGAGCGCAACGAGCAACTCAGCGATGCGCAGCTCGACACCGTCCTCGCCGCAGATCGTCTGGAAGTTGTGGATGTCTCGCGCGGCAGAGAGGGGCGCGGCTTCGACATCGCAGGTCACCGCTACTGGTACGACCACCCCTGGGCGAATACGGACTTGATCCTTGCGGTACGAAGCGACCTCCCAGCAAGCGAGCGCGCGCTCGGCGAGACGGACTTGAAACTCCTCTGGACCTTGCCCGCCGACTATCCCGAGCGACTGCGGCGTAGCCTGACGAAGGAGGACCTGCAGATCCGCCGCAAAGACTGATGTGGGTCTCGGTTCCCGCGACCGAGCACGGACAACACTGAGGCTCGGCTCGCTCGAAGGCGGCCGAGCCCTGGCACGATCTCAACGCGGGGTCACGTCGTCGACCGTGAAGCGGCCCGGGTCCAGTGGATACGCTTTGATCTCCGCCGTGGCCCAGTCGATGGCGCGCAGGTTGACACACTTGACCCGACCGTCGTGCATCGTCGTGAAGTAGAACTTCAGCTCGTTCGGATCCGAGACAGACGTCCATTGCGTGGCGCTGGGGATGTCGGGAATGGCGCTCCGATGCTCCGGCGCAAAGACGGTACCGATGGGGATGTCGAAGTTCGCGAGGATGTGGAAGGCCTGTGAGACCGCCTCCAAGGGTGTCTCGAGCGGCGGCGCCGTGTTGCGGTAGAAGGCCGCTCGTACGAAACGCGAAGAGGGAGAGTAGTCGCCGGGCAGACCGAGCGCCGCTGTGCCCGCTCCGAAGGACTGCAACTCGCGGTCACCGAGTTTGCGCCCTGTGATGGTGCCCGCCTGGACGTTGACTAGCGTGTTGAGGTGGATCACGTGCCATGGGAAACCCGGTGCATTGGTGATGACGCCCACGTGGTTGTCGTAGACCTTGACGTCACCCTGGTCGATGATCTCGATGACGATGCTGCCGCCTCGAGCGTCGGTGACACGCCAGTGGACAGCGGGCGGTGCTTGTCCCTGCTCATCGAGGTGCGCTGGCGCAACGACGACCTCCTGGAGCGCGGCGCGTACGTCGGCGATCGATGCGCAGCGACCGAGCAAGTAGGACACGACGTCGATGTCGGCGATGTTGCGCGCGGTGTCTGCGGGATCGAAGGGCGCGAGCGAACCGTAGCCCGGGAAGTAGAAGAGGCCCGCATTGAGGCCGACCTCGTTGATGCCCTCTCCGATGATCCGACGATCGACGAGCGAGATGCCGACGTAACCGTACGGGTTGGTCTAGGAGACTCCGCGAGCGTCGCGCGCCAAGATCGAGGTGAACTGGTTGTTCCTGGGTGTGACGATCAGCTCGCTATCGAGCGGCCCAGCACCCCATTCGATGGTGCGCGCGTGGACCGAGCGTCCATCGATGGTGGTCAAGGAGATCCCCGTGCAGGCGGCCGAGAGTTCGACCGCTGCACAGCGAAGCAGGTGCGGTGCGATCGCTGTCAGGATCGCGAACGTGGTCGTGGAGAGCATGTTGTGGTGCGTGTTGCGGTATCGGCGGCTGGGCGGCTGTAGCGGATTCGGTCAGGCTCTCGGTCCGTTGGGGTGACCGAGTCCGCAACGGGGATGCAGGGGGTCGGATGGCTCGAGTCGATGAATTCGACGCGCGCGTCAGATTCCTCCGGGGGGGATGGTGTGAGCGCCAGCAGCATAGGCCTCGGACCTACGCCCGTGGGCGCGACTTCGGGCAAGGGCACCCGCTCCCAGCAAACCGTGAGCCCCCTCGGGCTGGTTGCGATCGGAGGCCGCTCCGCGACACAGCGCGGGCGCCATGATGTGGACCGGATCCTGTAGCGCCGGCCCCTCGCGCGACCGGCTGTTCCTATCGAATCAGCGCCGCTCAGGGGACGAACTGCACCGCGTGCGTGAGGCCAGCGCTGCCACCGGTGCGCACCAGAGCCTGCAGGAAGAGCGAGCTCC
>CAYOBN010000215.1:0-3240 GCA_964402175.1 uncultured Planctomycetaceae bacterium
AGCCTCTCCGGGGGCAATCAGCAGAAGATCGCGCTGGCGCGGCTGCTCTTCCAGCAGGCGTCGGTGCTGCTGCTTGACGAGCCGACGCGGGGGGTCGACGTCGGAGCGCGGGCCGAGATCTACGGTCTCATCCGCGAGCTCGCTGAAGAGGGCGCTGCGATCCTGATGTCGAGCTCGTACCTGCCCGAGCTGCTCGGGACCTGTGATCGGATCGCGGTCATGCGCCGGGGAGAGCTCGGTCCGGCGCGGCCGGTCACCGAATGGACCGAACATACGCTGCTGATGGCGGCGACCGGAGCCAGCGCGGAGGTGCGTGCCTGATGGGCTACTTGAAACGGCTGATACCGCTGCTCGCGGTCATCGCGGTCGGCGCGCTCTTCGGCGCGCTCGAACCGAGCTTCCTCGGGGCGGCGAACCTGCGCAACGTGTTGGTGCAGACGTTGCCCGTCGCGCTCGCGGCGCTCGGGATGACGTTTGTGATCGTCTCGGGCGGGATCGACCTCTCGGTCGGATCCGCGATGGCGCTGGCGGGGGTCGTCGCGGCGCGCGCTGCGGACAGTGGCGCGCCTTGGCCGATCGCGTTCGCCGCAGCGCTCTGTGCCGGCGCCGCCGTCGGTGCGCTCAACGGTGCGCTCGTGGCTGGAGCGCGCATCGTGCCGTTCATCGCCACCCTCGGCACGATGGGGATGGCGCGCGGGCTCGCGAAGTGGCTCGCCGACGAGAAGACCGTGGTGCCCTCCGCGGCAGAGGTCGAGCCCTTCAGCGCCCTAGTCGCCAAGTCGCTGACGGCGCCCGCGGTGCTCGGCACGCTGGCGCTGAGCCTCTGCGCCGCGTTTGTGCTCGCTCGCACGGTGCTCGGTACGTGGACCTACGCCATCGGCTCGAACAGCGAGACCGCGCGGCTGTGTGGGGTGCCCGTTCGGCCTGTGCAGGCGCTCCTGTACACCCTCGCCGGCGCTGCTGCGGGCCTCGCCGGAGCGCTCGTGTTCGCGCGCCTTGCGGTCGGCGATCCCACGGCGGCTGCGGGCGCGGAGCTCGACGTGATCGCTGCCGTCGTCATCGGCGGAGCTTCGCTCTCGGGCGGTAGTGGTACGGTCGCCGGAACGCTCGCGGGCGCGCTGCTCATGGCGAGCCTCGCCAACGGTTGCAACCTCGTCGGTGTCCCGACGTTCGTGCAAGAGATCCTGATCGGCGCGCTGCTCGTCGGCGCCGTGGCCCTGGACCGGCTCCGTGCAGGCGGCGCCGGTTCGCTTCGTTCCCATTGAGCATCCCCTGAGGACCATCGTTATGTGGAAGTACGTCTTGATCGCCACGCTGCTGGCGGCGCTCGCAGCGTGCGGTGACTCCGGTCGCGGCGGAGCGGCGCGCATCGCATTCGTCTCGAATGGCGTCGATCCGTTCTGGGACGTCGCGGCGGCTGGCGCGCGCGCAGCGGAGCGTGAGCTCGGCGTCTCCGTGACGGTCGTCTTTCCGTCGCCGGGGACGATCGACGAACAGCGCCAGAAGGTGCAGGACCTCCTGGTTCGCGGTGTCGACGGGATTGCGATCAGCCCGATCGACGGGGCCAACATGACCCCGTTCCTCGACGAAGTGGCGAGCCGCGTACACCTCGTGACACAGGACTCCGACGCACCGCAGTCGAAGCGCCGGTGTTTCATCGGCGTGGACAACTACGCCGCGGGGCGAGCGTGCGGGAAGCTCGTGCGCGCTGCGCTGCCCGACGGCGGCAAGGTGGCAATCTTCGTCGGCCGCCTGGAGCAGGACAATGCGCGGCTGCGGCGGCAGGGTGTGATCGATGAGCTCCTCGGCCGCAGCTTCGAGCGCAGCCGACAGGATGCGGTGGATGCTCCGCTCTCGGGCGGCGGCTTCACGATCGTTGCCACGCGCACAGATGACTTCATCGCGACGCAGGCGAAAGCGAATGCCGAGGATGTCCTCGTCAAGCACCCCGACTTGGCGGCGATGGTGGGGCTCTTCGCCTACAACGCGCCGGCCTGTCTCGAAGCGTTGCGCGGCTCCGATCGGATCGGTGCAGTGAAAGTGGCGGCGTTTGACGAACAAGAGGCCACGCTGGCCGCGATCGAAGCGGGCGAGGTCCTGGGCACTGTCAGCCAGAACCCGTACCAATACGGGTATCAATCGGTACGGATCCTCACTGCGCTCTCGCGAGGTGACGAATCGCTGCTGCCTGCGAGTGGTGTGCTCGCAACCGAGCCGACTGTGGTGACGGCGGCGAATCTGGCGCAGTTCCGCGCGGACCTCGCTGCGGCGATCGCTCTCTCCAAGGGCTGAACTGTCGATGGTCGTCACCCACAGACAGGGCGCGGAGGCGCCGTTCCTGTCCGCGACTGGACTGGTGCGGCGTTACTCTGGCGTCACCGCCTTGGGCGGCGTGGACCTCGCGGCGCCGCGCGGCTCCGTCGTCGCGATCGTCGGCGAGAACGGCGCAGGCAAGAGCACGCTCCTGAAGTGTCTGGCGGGGCTCGTGCGGCCAGACGCGGGTGAGATGCGGCTCGGGGGGGCCCCGTGGGCGCCCCGGGATGCCGCGGATGCTGCTCGGGGCGGGATCGCTCTCGTCCACCAGGAGCTTTGTCTGGCGGAGAACCTGACCGCAGCCGAGAACGTCGTACTCGGGCGCGAGCCCCGTCGCGGACGTTCACCGTTCATCGATCGGGCGGCGCTCGAAGAGCGGGCGGCGGAGGCCCTTGCGCGGGTGGGCGCTCGCTTTCACCCGCGCGTGCAAGTTGAGCGCCTTGCGGCGGGGGAGAGACAGCTCGTCGAGATCGCGAAGGGCCTCGACCAGCAGGCGAAGGTCCTCATCCTCGATGAGCCTACATCGAGCCTCTCGGCGCGAGAGACCGTGCGTCTTTTCGAGCTGGTACAGCAATTGCGCAGTCAGGGGATCACAGTCCTCTACGTCTCGCACCGGCTCGCCGAGGTGCTTGAATTGGCGGATTCTGCGGTGGTGCTGCGAGACGGCCGCAATTCAGGGCTTCTTTCGCGCGGTGAGATGACACGCGAACAGCTCGTCGCTTTGATGGTGGGGCGCGAGCTGGTGCCGCCCGTGCCGCGTGAGGCACCGTCACCGGTCGCTGTCCCGCGGCTCTCGGTGCGCGGCCTTGTGACCCGCAAGTTCCCGGGCAACGCAGTCGACCTCGACGTCCAGCCAGGCGAGCTCGTGGCGCTGGCGGGGCTGGTGGGGGCCGGGCGCACGGAGCTGCTCGAGACCCTCTTCGGGCT
>CAYOBN010000216.1:0-3227 GCA_964402175.1 uncultured Planctomycetaceae bacterium
ACGAGCGCTACCGTGTGCACGGCTCGGGCATCGACGGCCCGGGCCGCTCGCTCGTCATCGCACTACGCGCGTCGTTCTGACGACCGCATCAGCGAAACTTCACCGCGACGGGCACGTTGTTCTTGCAGACGACACTGCGCTGGAGACCGGTCGAGAGGCGCGGCTTGCTCGACACCGCGAAGGAGTTGGCATCGCCGTACTGGAAGCTCGAAGCGAGGGACGGGGACTGCCAGGTCGAGTTCGGTGCCGGACCGACAAGGCCGTTCACGATCACCTGGGTGCCGTTCGCCCAACCCATCGGGATCGCGCTCGTCGGAGTCGCACCCGCGATCGTGCCTCCGAAGCCAACGTTGCCGTTGGCGTCGATACCGAGCGTCCCGCCGATCGTCACGGTGTTGAAGGTCGACGGCAGCGGAGCCAAGTTCCGCCCGGTCAGCGCGATCAGGCTGACGAGCGGGTTCGTCGTCGAGGCGGAGAAGTCGTAGCGCAGCACCGTATTGGCGCTCGCAACACGAAGTCGGAGATCGTCTGCAGCGAAGCTCCTTGCGAGAGACCGGGCCCTCGATTGGAGATCGTACTGGCCTGCACCAAGAGGCTGTTCGGACACCAGATCGCAGCGCAACGGTGCTCCACGACTCCTGACCCTGCCCGCTGTGGACCGCAGTTCTGCCGGAATTCTGGACGGGGAGTGCCGAATCAAGACAGCCGCTGTCGACGCGCAGCTACAGGAAACCCCCGTGTGTGCTGTGGCGTCGCGCCACGCGTGTCGGAGAAGCTGGGGCCCCGCTCGATCCGGACCCAGAGTCGGCTCGGGATCACCGCGTGACCTCCGCCGACACAGCTCAGGGCGCGCGGCCTCAGTCCCGAGCAGCGGCGGTCGTCAGCGCCATCGGCCGCACCGCCGCGTGGAGGAGTAAGAGATAACCGAGGTTCACGACGCTCTCTTCGCCCATGTAGGGCGCGCCCATGTGCGGTGAGCTGTAACGCAGCCCGTACCCCGGCTCCCACGCGCACAGAAAGCGCCAGCGCCACTCACCGAGGATGCGCTCGAACGCGGCGCGATCGACCACCGACAATGCGAGCAGGCCGAGCGCCGCGCCGGGCTCGCCATAAGCGTGGCTGTTCAGCATCCACGGGTGACGCTCCGCCATCAGGATCGCCAGCTTCGGCGCCATCCCCTCGCGATCACCGCGCAGGACCTCCGCGAGCGCGACTAGACCCGAGCGCGACCAGAACTCGTCTTTGTCGCGGTACGAACCGTTGTAACCCATGCCGCCGTGTCCGCCCTGTGCCGGGTCGGACCACGAGTGGCGCACGTACGGTGCGATCGACTCCCAGACCTTCGACTCGACACCGCAGCGACGTGCGAGCGCATCGAACACCAGAAGGTGCGCTGCGGGCGCCATCAACGCCTTCTCTTCGTACGGCAAGCCATCGGGACCGTGCCCGAACGCGGGCATTCCGAACGCGCTCGGATGCATGGTCGTCGGCAACCACTCGATCGCCTCCCGGATCCAAGCGAGCGCGCGTTCATCCGGCGTCGGCCCTGCGAGGACATGTTCACACAGCAGGATCCCTTGGAACGCGATCGTCCAATAGGCAAGCCCGCGCATCTCCGCGGGGCGCGGGTGCTTCGTCAGCAGGTAGTCGATCGTCTTGCCTACCACCGGCGCGTGCGCTGCATCACCTGTCGCCATGAGCCCGAGCGCGCCGAGCGCCGGATTCACGGCATCCACACCCGGCCAGCCACCCCTCTCGCGTGCATGTTCGAGCGACCAGCGTACGAGGTCGCGGCGCAGGGCGTCTGCATGGGTCCCGCGCAGAGGGAACTCACTCGCGAGGCGGCCTTCGAGCGGCACCCGCAGCTTGACACGGCGCAGCGCGCCGTTCTGCGTCTCCCCTACGCGACCGACCGAGAGCTCGACCGAGCGCGGCCCCTCGGTCAGCGCGCGTTCGAGCGCGCGCCCGAGGCGGGCTTCGTGGCTGTCGCGGAACCAGTCCCAGCCCGGCTTCAGGCTCGACGCGGGCAGCGGTGCGCCATCGACCTCGAAGATGAGATCCCCCTGTTGCAGTCCGGCTTTGGCAGCGGGTCCATCGGGTGTCACAGCGAGCAGCACGAAGGACCGATGTTCGTGCTCGGTCAATGCGGTGAAACCCAACATGCCGCAGCCCAGGACGTCCGGCCCGAGTACGCCATTCTCCTTGCCGCGCAGAGCCTCCGTCGGCGCGGAGTGATGGCGTTCGAGCGTCAAACTGCCGATGCGAGCGCGGCCCGCGTTCGCTCGGACCACGAGCGCGACCTGACCCGCGACGGACCCAGGTCCCTTCGGCAAAGCGACCAAGCGCTGCGGTCTGCCTGCGGCCACAGCTTCGCGGTCGGAGCGCCGGAGCTGCGCGCGCTGAAGGGGCGCCCCGCTCGCATTCAGAACTTCGAGCTCCACGAGCGCGCTCGGTTCACATTCGAGCACGTCGACGGACGCGATGAGTGACCAGCCTTCGGCTGCGAGCCCTTCGACCGCGCGCGGGGCCGGCAGATTGACGGTCCGAGTCAGCGCTTCGCCAGCGGCGAGCTCGACGGCGGATGCGCTGTCCGGAACCGCGAAGCGTTCGGCTAGCGCCGACACCGACAGAAGGACTGCCAGGCAGAGGAAGCGGAGGGGCATCCGCCCAGGATGACTCGCAGAGCCGGCGCCGTCGAGGCCCCTGTCAGCTCCCATTCATGCGCTTCTCGCGCACGAAGTTCGTGAGGATCCTGAAGGCCGAGAGGTCGTCGACCTCCCGCGCCGCTTTCGCGCGGCTCTTCCACCATGCCGCGGCGCGCAGCTCGCGGAGTCGCTCCAGCGTGAGACCCATGTGGTCGACGGCGTACCCCATCAGCTCCTCCGGCTGCTTCAGGTGCGTCGCCAGCTCGAGGCCCTGCAGGTCGAAGTGATTCACCGAGTCGAGGACGACGCCGTGACCCACACGGAACCAAGCCGCCAAGACGCCGGAGCCGTGGCGCAGCGCAGCTTCGGGGCTGTCGACCAGGACCTCGACACGCTCGGGATCTAGGACCTGAATGAGGTGCGCGCCTTGTAGCTCGTAGATCGGCACCACGCCGTCATCGAAGACGCCGGTGAGGTACGGACTGCCGAGCGCGACCGGAGTCGCGCGCACGCGATCGAGCACTTCATCCGGCGCGGGGAACTTCGTCACCAATCCAGGGAAGCTCGCTTCGACGGTGTAGG
>CAYOBN010000217.1:0-3198 GCA_964402175.1 uncultured Planctomycetaceae bacterium
GGTTCGGGTTCGTCTTCGCGAAGGGGACGCTGATCGGCGTGGCGCTGCTCGTCCTCACGCTGCACAAGAACTTCTGGCTCGCGCGGACGGGGCTCTGGATTTCGACGGCCGCCTACACGGCGCTCGTGATCTACCACTTGACCCTGTTCTGAGGACTTCTGCCCGGGGCCCTCGGCGGCTGAACCCCTCCTTGGAGACCCTCCGTGGAGACCCTCTCTGGGGTCCCTTTCTAGGGTCCCTTTCCGGGGTCCCGTCGTGGGGCCGGGGGACGCCCCCGCCTGGTATCCTGCCCGGCCGCGCCGGGAAGACCCCGCGGCGCCGTGCGTCCCAAAGCCTATGTCGCCGTCCCTCCCGCGGACCGTCCTCGTCACCGGTGGCGCCGGTTTCATCGGGCGCGCGGTGGTGTCCGCACTGCTCGCGCGTGAGGGGACCCGGGTGGTCGTCGTCGACGACCTCTCGAAGGGGGACGGACCTGAGCGGCAGGTTGAGCCCCAGGGCGCACGCCTCCTTCGGATGACCGCTGACGTGCGGGACCGCGGATGCCTGCGAGAGCTGCTGCGCGCGGGGCCACCGACGGGCGCGATCGTGCACCTCGCCGCCCGGGTCGGGGTGCGGACGGTCCTGGCCGACCCCGAAGGTGCTGCGCGCGCGAACCTCGACGGGGTGCAGAGCCTCATCGATGTGCTTCGGTCGCTGCCCGAGCCACGGCGTCCGCGGGTCTTTGCCGCCAGCAGCAGCGAAGTGTACGCCGAATCGAGCGCGCCGCTCTCCGAGGCGAGCGCGTTGCGCAGCGAGCGCGACGGTCGCTGGGCGTATGCCGCAGCGAAGCTGGCCGGTGAAGCCCTGCTGGATCACGCCGCGGAGCTCTGGCCTCGCGAGCGCGCGCCGCTGCACCTGCGCTTCTTCAACGTCGTCGGCCCAGGCCAGGACGCGGAGAGCGGCATGGTGCTGCCGCGCTTCATCGAAGCCGCGCGCTCGGGCGCGCCGCTGACGGTCCATGGCGACGGCCTGCAAGTGCGGACGTTTGCGCACGTGGAGGACGTGGCCCGCGATGTCGCGGCGCTTGTCCTGGGCGACGTGCTCCCGACGCCGGACGGCGTCTCCGGCGGCCCGCTGAACCTCGGCGGCGATGCGCGCACGACGATGCTGGCGCTGGCGGAGCTCGTCGCAGCCCGCGCCGCCCACGCGGGCCTCGGACGGTCCACGGTCCGGCACGTCGACCCGCTCCGCGACGTCGGGTCGAATTTTCGCGACGTGCGCCACCGCGTGCCGGACCTCGGACGCGCGCGGGCGTTGGGATTGGCCGCAGCGTCTCGCTCGCTCGTGCAGATCGTCGACGATGCGCTGCAGCGCCACCGATCGGGGGCCAGTCCGAGCGCGCTCGAGCGCGAACCGCTCGTCTCAGCGGCGGCGGTGAACCAGCCGTGAGCTTGCGCATCGCGCGTGTGCTGACACGCTTGAACCTGGGCGGGCCCGCGCGCCAGGTGCTGGCCTCCGATCCACGCCTCGTGGCGCGCGGCTGCACGTTGCGGGTCTACGTCGGTGCGCCCGAGCCCGGCGAGGGTGACCTCAGCGCTGAGCTCGCCGCGCGCGGCGTCGAGGTCGTGCGCATGGAGGGCCTCGGCCGCGCGATTCGGCCGTGGTCGGACTACACGGCCGCACGCGCTCTGCGCCGCGAGCTCGCTGGGTTCCGACCGGACATCGTGCACACCCATGCGTCGAAGGCCGGGTTCGTCGGCCGGTGCGCGGTGTTCGGAGGGTTCGGCCTCGGGCCGCGGCTCCCCGCGCGCACAGTGCACACGTTTCACGGCCACGTGCTCGAGCGATATTTCCCACCGACGACGTCGCGTATCTTGACGGCCATCGAGCGCCAGCTCGCGGCGCGCACCGATGCGCTGCTGGCGGTCTCGGAGGCGACGGCGGACGATCTCGCGCGGCTCGGTGTGGCGCCGCGCGCGCGGTTCGAACTCTCGCCGCCCGGGGTCGAGCTCGGCGCGCTCCTCGGCCTCGCGCCGCCCGACAGCGGCGGGCATACGAGCGCTGCCGGGGACTCCTTCCGCGCGGAGCTCGGTGTGCCGCGCGACGTGCCTCTGGTCCTCGTGCTCGGGCGCCTCGCGCCGATCAAGCGCCCCGCGCTGGCCTTGCGCGTCTTCCAGCGCACGGCGGCCGAGGTACCCTTCGCGCACCTCGCTTTTGTCGGCGATGGCGCGATCCAGAGCCTCGTCGAGCGCGACGCGGGCCGCCTGCCCGCCGACGTCCGCGGGCGCATTCGGTTCGCAGGGGCCCGCGCCGACGTCACTCCGGCCCTGGCGGCGGCGGACGTGTTGCTCGCGACCTCCGAGAGCGAAGGCCTCCCGGTCGCCATGATCGAAGCGGGCGCGGCCGCGTTGCCCGTGGTCTCCACCGCCGTCGGCGGTGTGCCCGAGGTCGTCGTGAACGGCGTGACAGGCCTGCTCGCTGCCGACGAAGAGGGGCTCGCGGTCGCGCTGGCGAGCCTGCTCGCGGATCCCGAGGAGCGCGCTCGCATGGGGCGCGCGGCACGCGGGCGAGTCGCAGAGCGCTTCGGGGCCGATGTGCTGGCTGCACGGCTCAGCGCGCTCTACGAGCGCATCGTGGCGGCGGGTTCCTCGGGTACATTGCACGCGTGAACCTGGTCATGGTGAGCGGCGACCGGCAGGTCGTCGTGGGCGAGAAGGGCCCGTTCTGGCAGATGCAGCGCGAGTTCTCGCGGCACTTCGGCCGGATCGATGTGCTGTGCCCACGACCGAGCGGCCCCGTCGTCGCGACGACGATCCACGGCAACGTGCACTTCCACCCAGCGCCCGTCGAGCGCAGCGGGGTGGGCGCAGGCGGGGCCGTCGTGCGCTGGATCGGCTCCGAGGGAGCGCGGCTCGTGCGGGAGCACGGGGCGCGCCTCGTGGTCAGCCACGACTACGGCACCTTCACCAACGGACGGGGCGCGTGGCGGATCACGCAGGCGACCGGCGTGCCGTACGTCTCCGAAGTGCACCACGTGCCTGGCCACCCCGTCGCGGCGGATCACCGCGAGCGCGTCGAGAAGCTCCTGACTCGTCTCTATGTGCGTTGGGCGCGCACCCGCGCGCTCGGGTTCCGGGTCGTCAACGCGACGGAGATGCCGGCCTTGCTGCGGAGCTGGGGCGTGCCCGAGGAGCGCATTCACGTCCTGCCCTCGCAGTA
>CAYOBN010000218.1:0-3064 GCA_964402175.1 uncultured Planctomycetaceae bacterium
GCGCGGGCCATCCCACCCGCGACGACCTCGAAGGCGCCCTGCTCCTCCAGGGCAGCCTCGGCGGCCCCCGTCGCGCCAAAGCCTCTCCCGCCCAGGCCTGGCGCGACCGGACCCCGATCACCGCCGAGGAGCGCCGAGCCTTCCTCCAGGCCCTCGCCAAGGCCCGGGATGTCCTCTTGTGCGATTCCTCGCCCCATGTGATACAGGACCGCGTGGCCGTGCGCACCGTGCTCACGGCACTGAACTACCTCGTTATCCGCAGGCCGTGAGATTCGACACGACATGGAGCGCACCGGCGCGTGCAAGAACTCGGGGGAGCACATGCGCAGGCTGTGAGATTCGACACCACATGGGACCCCTCAGCGCGAGCATCATTTCGGAGGAGTACACTCTCCCTCAAGACCAGCCAAAACTAAATATACTGCGAATTAAGAGAGAAGGTGTTGCATCACCGTTCACTCCTTGCACGTTGATGGAAGCGGAAAGCTCCTGAGCAAGGTTACGGATCCCGTTGTGCTATCGAGGGCTTTGGCTATGAAGATCTCCAAAAGAAGAGTCCTGCTCGTCATCCTCGCACTTTTGTGTCACGGAATTGCTTCGCCTCTGAGCAAGGCCCCCGCAGCAACAATTAGGGTCAGACGCCTCGATGGAAGCGGCTTGAAGGCGCACTGTCCACGGCCCTTATTGGAGTGTGTGTTTGGGTTCGACATAGATGGCCTGGATCCGAAAGTGCTGCCACCGCGGAGACCGGGGCAGCCAAATCGATTACTGCTCGGGCTCTATGTGCAGCAAGTAACCATTACTGATGCCGTGTGCGATTGTCAGATCCTGACGTTGCCCGGGGGCGACTTGAGCTACCAGCTCGTCAACTGCGCGGGGCATAGTCACTCACATTACGAGTATCGTGCTTTCTATGCGAATGCTCTTGACTCGCGAAAAGACAAATTTGCGTATCACGCTTCGACTGACGAAGGAGAGGCGGAAGTTCGCGGAGAAG
The DNA here is from genome assembly GCA_964402175.1 of uncultured Planctomycetaceae bacterium. Lineage (GTDB taxonomy): Bacteria > Planctomycetota > UBA1135 > UBA1135 > JAWKUK01. Next base: position 998 of record CAYOBN010000218.1, read on the forward strand.
GTTACTTCATACCTTGGAACAGCCCTCATTACGCGGCTGTCTCGAAATGGGTGGTCGAGACTCTCCCCGACGGGACGCCGGCGCACCTGACCAATTTTGCTGGAACAACTCCGGTTTTTGGGTCGCTTGCTGGTGGCGTGACCAGCGTCGAGACCGGGGACACCGCTACCACGCATTTTCCGCCTCCTGGGTTCGACACCGGTTTTGGTGGCGACGGAATTGGCACTGATGGGTCCGATTTGCATAAGCTTGAGCTCGCCTGGACCTGCTATAGCCCGGTGATTGAATGTGTCATCCCGAAATGCACCCCCTGAGCCGAGCACAAACACATGAAGAAGAGTAATCGCCTGACGAGCATGTGGGTAGTGCTGTCCGGACTCTGCGTCGCCTTCTCCGCTGGAGGAGCTGCGTTGCTGCTTGCGCCAACGCCAACGCTCACCCTTCCGACCGGAGAGGTACTCCCACCTGTAGTACTGGCTGGAGACCTCGTGTATCCAGACAATAGCATTTGGTCGCAGGACGCCGTCGCCTTGATAGAGTGGGTAGATGCCTCTGGCAAGACCCATGTGGATCGGAAGCTTCTACATCCGGACCAGAACGGCCATGTTGCGGAGGTTGTCTACATGGCAGAGCACCCTGAGAATACTCCCATCGAACTTCGCATCATGGGCGACACAGTCGGGAGTGATTGCACGATGCGTCGGGTGTTTATTGATGCCGAGACCGGACGAGGCGCGTTCTTTCGGGGTACTGTAATCCTTGCGGATAGCGGGGAATATCAGCTGTCCTTTGGCACTCTATCGATGGCTCTCCCACCTGCTGTCGGAAACATCACTCTGGCGCCGCCGCTTGCAATAAATGGCGTGGTGTATTTCGAGCCGGGTGCTTCTACTCTTCACGACCCACTCCACCCATCCGGAACACCGATCACTCTTGTTGCTGGAACGACTCATATTGAAATGTACTCATGGGGCGTCGACAATAGCTGGTGGGCGCTCCTGCAGTTGGATGGGCTTAGTCCGGTAAGTCACGTCTCTGCTCATGTTCGCCGCGGAGCGCAGATGACACTGAGCGGTGATTTTGGATCTTCGCTGAACGGGCTCGTGAACTTAGCTGCGTATCCAATGGGGAGATTTGTGATTCTCGTAGCTGATTTTGAGCGAATTGAAGACACTGCAGACGAAATCGAGGTTGCAACCTTCGTGTTTGAATTTGCGGGGATCTCGCGATACAGTACCATCGACTCCTCGACGGGCGCATATGGCGAAATAGACGCCACGGCGGGTAATTATCATCTCGAGATCTGGGGGAAAGACACGTCTGACAGTTTTGAGCGATTCTACAGTCAGCCAATTACGCTTGTGCCTGGTCACCAGGTATTGGATATTAATTAGAGACTCTCTTGGGAATTCAAAGACCCCAGTTCCGCCTTTGGCGTTCGACCCGGAGGCGGGGCGAACGCATTCCGGCTGAGCTCTGAAGGGCCGCTTGCGCTGCGGCGCAAGAACACGGCGTAAGCTGGCCCGGCCCCCGCTTGCTCAGGGCCGCCTCATGCGTATGCGTCCGCTGGGGGTCCAGGCACCCCCTACTTGGTAGCCAGAGGGACCCCAACGGGTGGTGACGAACCTGTGGGATCGGGTTTCGATTCCTCGGCTCTGGCGAGGGCGGCGACGGAGCCCGAGCGGCGGCGACATGAGTGCGGGGGCTCGGACTCGCTCGTCGGTGACATGGAGTTCGGCGCGCAAGGTGGGCGGGTCGAGCAAGCCTCATGCGCAGCATCGCGAGCTGTACCTGCTTCTCGGCACTTGCAGCGCGCCAGCGACATGCAATGCTCGGACCGTGCACGACGGGTTCGCGCGCGCGTCACGTTCGTGATCGAATCACGTCGCCGCGACTCGACGCATGTGCGAGGCGACAGAGCATCGCTCCGCCCATACGCCGCGCATTCAAGCCACCGCGTCGACCACAGACTCGGCGGGGACCGCCGCAATCTGCATCGCCTTCCAGCCCTGTGGCGTCAACTCGTGCAGGCGTTCCTGCGGCGTCGTCCGAATCCGCACCAGCACG
>CAYOBN010000219.1:0-3045 GCA_964402175.1 uncultured Planctomycetaceae bacterium
GCAGTTGGGGCAAGGTGTGCTGCGCGCGCGCCGCGTCCGGGCCGCGGTTCGGCGCGCACGGCCTCGGGCACAGTGCGATGTGCAAGGCAGGCTCCATGTCGCAAGCTTGGGTCGTCGAGTATCCTCCGCGCTTATGAGCGACCTGTTGCAGCCCACCGCAGACGACCAGGCACTGCCGCTCTCTGAGGTTGTTCTGCGCATCACCGCCCTCAACTCCGGCATCCGAGACTTCTGGAGCAATGCCCATGGTTGGGCACCCATATCCGCGGCCGACCTACTCGCACGTTCGCGGTTGGATCGTCAGGCGTCCCTCTCCTCGTGTCTCGCTCTCTGGGTCACCGATTCGGTCCCGGACGATCGTCGCGAAGGCATACTCGTGCTGGGGTGGGCCAACCTCGGTGCGCTCGTCGAGGGCACATTGAAGTGGTTCCTGAGCGTCTATCGCGACGACTACCCTACTGGTGAGGCCGCTCCCAGGCGAAGGCGCGATGGCCCGCCTATCGAGCCCGAGGCCCTCATGCTCGAGGAGCTGCGGAACCTCTTCAAGAAGCAGGTCTGGGTCGACGAGGAACGCGACGAGCTCGATCACTGGATCTCGTGTGTCCAACGGCGCCGTAACGCGATTCACGCGTACCAACACCGCGATATCGGTGACATGGACGCGCTCCACGACGCCATTCGCGAGTACTTGGTGTTCTTGCGGCACCTGCACGCCCGCGTACCGGAGTATCCCGACGACGTTCGTCCGCCCGGGTAGGACATCCGGCCAAGTGCGTGACGCGGAGCTCGAACGGCCTCCGTCGAACGGGATTCACCGTGCCCCTCGGAAACGGCCACCGGGACGCTCGGCGACGCATCCACGTCCCTACGGGCCCCGGTGGCACTTCACTCTTTTCGGCCGCGGGGTTCGCGACCTGGATCGGTCCCCGGTTCTCGTCGGGCGGCGTCGGCCGCCTTGGGGCGAGAGCTGGGGCGAGCACGACCCGGAACCCGATGTTGTTGTTCGTGTTGCCGGGATCGTTGTTGTTCCGGTTCGCGGAGCGGCAATTGTTGGAGTTGTTGTTCCAGCTACCGCCGCGCGCGGTTGCCTCTTGGCCCAGGTTCGGGCCGCATGGGGGCCGACCCGCGGGAGAGTCCATCAGGTCGACGCCGATGTGTCAAACCTCTACCCCGGCGAACTCCTCGATCCAGCTCTTCCGAAGGCCCCGGCCGCAGACATGGTGCGTGCGGGCCAGCAGCGCCGTCGCGCGCATGGCGAATGCGCTATCGCAGACGGCGCCGTCCTCGTGAGCCGTGACCAGACCACGCAGCTTGCGACGCAGCCGCCGCTTGGTCTTCCCGAGCAAGAGGACGTGCGTCGGCAGAATTCGAGCGCCGAGGAACCCGATGCCCGCCGACGTTCGATCCAGGGCCCCTGCGTCCCGCAGGTTGAGGCAGAGCTCCTCACGCAGTAGGTCCGCGATCCGCATCCGGGCCTCGACGAGGCGCTCGCGCATGTCATCGAACAGGACGAAGTCGTCCATGTAGCGCACGTAGCCCGGCGCTCGGAGCTCCTCCTTCGCACAGTGGTCGAGGCGCGCCAGGTAGAAGTTCGCCAGGTGCTGGCTGGTGAGGCTTCCGATGGGCAGTCCTTTGCCGGGCGCGGTGCTGTACGAGTCGAAGAGCGCGTCGAACAGGCGCAACAACGGCACGTCCTTCAACCTGCGCGCGAGGAGCCGACGGAGGGCGTCGTGGTCGATCGAGTCGAAGAACTTGCGTACGTCGAGCTGCAGGAACCAGCGGTGACGTCGGCAGAACGACTGAGCCCGTACGACCGCGCGGTGAAGGCCCTTGCCACGGCGGCAGGCGTAGGAGTCGAAGATGGCCACGCGCTCGAGCTCGGGTTCGACGACCTGCATGACGGCGTGGTGCAGGACGCGGTCGCGGAAGGCAGGGGCGGCGATGCGGCGCGGCTTGGGGTCGCGCACCATGAACATCCGATAGCCGTGCCAGGTGATCCGCTCCTGCTCCAGCTCGCGGCGCAGGGACGACAGGTTCTGGTCCAGGTCCTCGGCGAAGCGCCTGACCGCGTGCCGGTCGCGCTTGGCGCGGGCGGCGCGCTGGAAGGCGCGCACGAGGTTGTCGTATTGACCGATCCTCGGGTACAGCCCACCCACACGACGCATGTCTCACTCGCGGAACAGCGCCTGAGCGCTCCGTTGCACGGCAGCCTCACGGGTCACGTCCACCGTCACGTGGTCCGCGGTGTTGCCGGGAAAAGCAGACTGCGGCACGCGAGGCCTTCGGCTCGCGTTCGGTTTCAGATCGGCGTCAGGGGCCGAGGCCTGGCTTGGAAGCTCTCCTGCGGCTCCAAGTCGACTCGGCTCCGCAGACACGGTGCCAGCGGGCTCGGCGCGTGGCCCCTGCTGGGGGTCGTCGCCCGCCGCCGTCAAGGCACTCGACCTCGCTTCGTCCTGGCCCTGGGGCATGCGCGAAAGGAGGTCGAGGAGCAGGTCGCCATACTTCTTGACCTTAGCCTCACCGATGCCGTCGATCGCGGTCAGAGCGTCCTTCGTGCGGGGTACCTTCGTCGCCAGCTCCGCGAGCTGAGCGTTGGTGAACAGCGTGTATACGGGGACACCTTCACTGTCGGCGACTTCCTTACGCAACACGCGTAGCTTGATGAACCGCGCGAACTGCGGTGCGGTGAGCACTTCGCGGTAGTCGATCCTGGCCTTTTCGGCGCTCTCCTTCGAACGGCTTCGCGGCGCGGGGCCTTCGGCCCCGCGCCTCGGCAGGTACTCGACGCATACGGACCAATACTGACGGCCTCCGGCGGCCACGGCTGCCTTCTCGATGCTCAACACCTTCTGCGAGCGCAAGAACGAATTGAGCTGCTCCGTCGCTTCAGCGTCACCCTCCATCGGGATCGAAAAGACCTGGATCTGCATCCGAACCTCAGATGGGGGTTGAAGCCGCCTGACCCGACTCTCGCCCGCCAGCGGTCGACGGCAGCTCCGGGCTCGCTCCGCTCGCACCTCCGTGCCGTCGACCCCTGGCGGGCTC
>CAYOBN010000220.1:0-3027 GCA_964402175.1 uncultured Planctomycetaceae bacterium
CGGGCGACGGTGCCGAGGGCCCGCAGGATGGCGGGGTGGTACGGGTCGTACATGCTCGCGACGAGCGCGTTGTCCCGGTCGACAGCCAGGAGGTACTGGATGAGGTCGTTGGTGCCGACGCTGACGAAGTCGACGGCCTCGAGCAGCTCGTCGAGGATCCAGAGCGTCGATGGCACCTCGATCATCACGCCGACCGGGATCTCTGCCCGGACATCGTGGCCGCGTGCGATCAGCTTGGCGCGGGTGTCCTCGAAGACCTCGCGGATCGCGTGCACCTCGTCGAGCGAGGTGATCATCGGCAGGAGCACGCGCACATCGCCGAAGGCGCTCGCGCGCAGGATCGCGCGGAGCTGCACACGCAGGAGCTCGCGCCACTCGAGGGTGACCCGGATGCCGCGCCAGCCGAGCGCGGGGTTCGCCTCGCGCGGCGTCTGGAAGTACGGCAGTTGTTTGTCGCCGCCGATGTCGAGGGTGCGGATCGTGACGGGGCGTCCGTCGAGGGCCTCGATCACCCGTCGATAGAGCGCGAGCTGTTCGTCCTCGGACGGGAACTCGCGCCGTTCCATGTACAGGAACTCCGTGCGCAGGAGGCCGACGCCGTCGGTGTGCGCAGGATCGAAGAACTCGAGGTCGCGCACGCTCTCCAGGTTCACCTGGATCGCGACGCGGCGGCCGTCCGGGGTCAACGCGGGCTCGGCGGCGTGCTCTGCGATCGCCTCGCGGGCGGCGGTGCGGCGCCGCGCGCGCTCGTGGTAGTCCGCTTGGGCGCGACTGTCGGGGCGCAGGTCCACCGCCCCCACGTCGCCGTCGACGAGCAGCGGCAAGTGTTGTTCGAGGCGCGCGAGCAGGTTCGGGATCCCGATCACACACGGGATGCCGAACGAGCGCGCGAGCACCGCGCCGTGGCTGAAGCGGCCGCCGGCCTCCGTGACGATGGCGAGGATGCGCTCGCGGGGCAGGAACGTCACGACCTGCGGGGTGAGCTCGGCCGCGGCGAGCACGACGCGCTCGCCCGTCGAGGTGAGCGCTTCGCGGTCGCGTTGCAGGAGCTCGTCGAGCACGGCGGCCCAGGGCTCCGAGACGTCTGCGGCGTAGGCCCGCACGCTGTCGCCTTCGAGGCCGCTCATCGTGCGGCGCAGGCGCGCGACGAGCGCGTGCACCGCGGCTTCGGCGTTGCGGCGCGAGGTGCGGATGGCGGCCGCGAGGTCCTGTTCGGCCACGGGGTCCTGCAGGATCAGGCGGTGCACCGCGAAGATGCCCGCGTCCTTCTCGCCTGCGAGGCGGCGGGCGCTCTCCTGGTGGCGCTCGAGGTCCGCGGAGACCCGGGACACGGCGCGCTGTAGCCGCTGCCACTCGAGCTCGACCTCGTCGTCGCGCACGACCCAAGTCGGGACGACGTCGGGACGCGCGCGGACGACGTGCGCCGGGCCGAGGGCGAGACCGGGAGCGACCGCGATGCCTTGAACTCGGACCATTTGGCCCTTGAGTGTATCGGCGCGGGGCCTCGGACGCGCCCGCGGCGGGAAGGCGCCGATCCCCTCAAGCGGCGACCCTCCGGGGCCCGACGGGGAACGATGGCGGGCGAGGGGTCTCGACCGCCGCCGGGGCCACGGGCAGAGCGGAGACCGAATGCCGAGCGAAGATCGAGGACGAATGCGGGTGCGGGTGCGGTCGTTCGACCGCCGGCGGGCGCCCTTCGTGGGAACGCTCGGCGTGCTGACCCTCGCCGGGGGCGCCGCCGCGGTGGGCCTCGGTGTCGCGGTGAGCGTTCAGCCGCTCCCGCACGCGGCCCTCGGCCAGGTGACTTGGGCGTTGGGCCGGCTCGGCCTCGCGGGAGGTCACCTCGTACTCGCGGGGCTCGCGACGGGCCTGGTGGGCACGGTGCTGCTCTCCATGCGCAGCTTCGTGGGCCTCTTGGGCGTCGATCGGGAGACCGCCGAGGCGCTCGACGACCTCACGCGCGCGTCGGAGGGCCAGGCGGACGCGATCGCCCTCGTCGAGGGCCTCGTCGCCGCGCTGCGCCAGGAGACGGCCGAGGCCGGCGTCGTGTTGCGCGACCAGGCCGCCCTCTTCCGGGCGCGCGAGGAGAACGATCCGCTGTTCCGCCTCGCGGCGAGCCTCGATCAGCTCGGCGCGCGCACGGAGCGCATCGTGCTGGACGCCCGCGACGCGCTCCTCGACGAGGTCCGCGAGGGCCACGCCTTGCAGCAGACCGGCCCCAGCGCAGATGCGGAGACGGCCGCGGCGCTGCACCAGGTCGAGCTGACCCTCGACGCGCTCACGGAGCGGGTCATGACCTTCCAGCGCGCGCTCGCGGACGCGCTGCGCCCGTTCGGCGAGGGCCCCGATTCCGACGAACCGAACCGCCCCGCCTCCGACACCGGCGGCGAAGTCGACGGCGAGCACGACGCAGACGAACACGAACGTGCGAGCGCCCACGTGGCGTGGAGCGACCTCGCCCCGCTCGCACAGCACGAGGCCTTCCGCGAGGACGCGCGCGAGTTCGACGCGGAGGAACATCCCCCGGTCGACCTCGACGACGCAGCGGACGAGCCCAGCGCCTTCACCTGGCCGGGCGACCAGGACGACGATCCCGCCGAGCACGGGGGCCGGGAGGACGAGCGCACTCCGCCGATGACGCTGCCGCTCTCCTTGCGCCTGACACCGCTGCCGGCGCCTCCGGCTCCGCCCGATACGACGCTCGCGGACGACGAGCCCGCCGAACTCTCGATCGAAGTCGAGCTCGACCGGGCCTTCGTCGACACGAGCGAGACCGAGGTCCCCGCCCCCCTGCCGGCGAAGCGCCCCGAGGGCCTGGACCTTTTGGCGCGCCTCGACAGCGCGCACCCCTTGGAGTTGCCGCAGCGCGAGTCCGCGCCGCCGCTGTTCCCCGACCTCGAGTGAGCGCTCGGCGCCGGGCGATCCCGCATCGGGCGCTCCGGAATCGGGCGCGCCTCTGCGCTCCCGAGCTCACCGCACCTCCGACCTCCACCCACCGGTCCTTGGCACACCGACGCTGAGGGAGCG
>CAYOBN010000221.1:0-3027 GCA_964402175.1 uncultured Planctomycetaceae bacterium
GCTTCGCGCGCGAGCGGGCGGCCAACGCGCGCCTCGCCGCAAACTCGTACCTGGTACCTCGCTCGCGCGATGGGGAGTGCGGGATCAGTTGCGGGTGGGGAGGAAGCCGGCGTCGAGGGTCGGCGTAGACGGGTTGCTGCCGCTCGAGCGGCGGCTGGCTTCTTCGATGAAGAGGTCGATGGAGGATTGGATCTCCATCACTTGTTCGCGGGTGAAGGCGACGGACTTGGCGTTGCCTTGCACGTGCAGCTCGTGGCCCAGGAGGCGCGAGACGAGCTTGAGCGGCGAGAGGTGCCGCTGCAGCGGTGCCCCGTACTTGTAGTTCCCGTTGTCCATGTGACCTCCCTCGTGCGCGGGGCCGGGCCCGCGCGGCCCTCGTGCGGCCGGTCACCGCGCGGCCCCCGGGGTGCGGACCGGGCGGCGCCGACGCGGCGCGGGCGGCGTCGGTTTGGACTCCGCCCGCCCGTTGTGATACCCCTTCCGCGCCACGGGCTCAAGCACACGTCGGCCATCCCCGCGCGGGAACGGTCATCGGACGCTGGCAGGACGCCTGCACACGACCCCGCCCCGCCCCCTCCCGGATGCCCGAGAACGACCCCGAGTCCCACGAACGACTGCCCTTCGGCTTCCTGCCGGAAGACGAAGCGCCGCCGGCCAAAGCAGAGCGCAAGGGAGGCCGCAAAGCCGCTCGGAAGGAGCCCCAAGCCGAGACCCACGCCGAGCCCGAGGCCGAGCCCGCAGCGGAGGCCACCACGCAGCGCCCGCGCAAGGGCCGCGGCAAGGCGCAACGCGACGGAAGTCCGTCGGACGGCCCGCAAGCCGCCGAGACCCAAGAGCCCGACGCCCCCTTCGTCGCGCCGGGCTTCGGCGCACCCGCCCCGCCCCCGCTCGAGGTGCCGAGCTCCCCCACCCGCGGCCGGCACAGCCTGCCTGCGCTCGCGCCCTCGGCGACGCCGCGCGTCGTGCACCCCACCGAGTACGCCCCTGACGGTCGCATCGTGCGCTGGAAGGGGTACACGCTCTCACGCTTCCAGCTGCAAGCGATCGACGCGATCCGCAACGGCTGCAACGTGTTGGTGTCCGCGCCGACGGGCGCCGGCAAGACGCTCGTCGCCGAGTACGCGATCGAAGACGCCGTGCGCCAGGGCAAGCGGTGCATCTACACCGCCCCCATCAAGGCCCTCTCGAACCAGAAGTACCGCGACTTCCGCGACGATCCCGAGATCGACGTGGGGCTCATGACCGGCGACGTGACCATGCACCCCGAAGGCAAGGTGCTGATCATGACGACGGAGATCCTGCGCAACGCGATCTTCGAGAACCCGCGCCTCTTGCACGACGTCGCGTACGTGATCTTCGACGAGGTCCACTACCTGGACGACAAAGAGCGCGGCACCGTGTGGGAAGAGAGCTTGATCTTCCTGCCCCCCGGCGTGCGCGTGATCGCGCTGTCCGCGACGATCCAGAACGTCGAAGAGCTCGGGAACTGGATCCAGTACGTCCGGCCCGAGGACAACGTCGTCATCAAGGACTCGAAGCGGCCCGTCCCCCTGTCGCACTGGATCCACTCGACGCTGTCGGGGACGTTCGACGCCGGCAGCATCGACCGCGTGCGCAAGCGCGAGAGCCGCGAAGCGGCCACGAACCGCAAGCCGCGCCGCGGCGGCCGCGACGCCGAGTTCCGCCGCCGCCGCGGCCGCGAGCGCACCGGGCGCCCGCGGCGCGAAGACGAGGGCTTCGAGCCGTTCAAGCTGTTCGACGAGCTGGTCGAGCGCGACCTGCTGCCGACCCTCGTCTTCTCGTTCAGCCGCAAGGATTGCGAGCGCCTGGCGCGGCGCGTCGCGCGCAAGGGCCTGCTGGACAGCGAAGAAGAGAAGCGCATGGACCTCTTGCAGGAGGAGCTGATCGAGCTCTTCCAACTGGACCGCGGGCACCTGCGCGGCGAGGTCTTCAAGATGGCCCGCGCTGGGGTCGGGTACCACCATGCGGGGATGCTGCCCGTGTACAAGGAGGTGGTCGAGCGGATGTTCACCGCGGGCCTCCTGAAGATGCTGTTCACGACGGAGACGTTCGCGCTGGGCATCAACATGCCCGCCAAGGCTGTCGTCTTCCACGGACTGAAGAAGTTCGACGGCGTCACGTTCGACTGGCTGCGCACCCGCGACTACATGCAGATGGCAGGCCGCGCGGGCCGCCAGGGGTTGGACGAGAAGGGGTACGTGTTCCAGCTGCTGTCGACCAGCGAGCTGCAGGAAGCGCCCGTCAAGGAGTGGGTCTCGGGGTCCCCCGAGCCCGTCATGAGCCGCTTCCGGATGAACTACTCGACCCTCCTGCACCTGGTCCAGCGCCTGGGCCGCGAGCAGGTCAACATCGCGTGGGACAAGAGCTTCGCCGCGTGGCAAGGCCGCGAGAAGAACGTCAAAGCGCGCGAGAAGCAGCAGAAGATCCAGCAGCGGATCATCAACCGGCACCTCGAGATGCTGCAGGACCTCGGGTACCTGGACGGCGACGTCGTGACGCCCCGCGGTGAGCTGGCGAAGATGCTGCCAGGGTACGAGCTGCAGCTCACGGAGCTTCTGTTCCGCGGCGTGCTCGAGGATGCCCCGCCCAGGGCCCTCGCCATGGTCGCCACGGCCATGATCTTCGAGGAGCGCCGCGCGAACCAACGCACGTTCGTGCCCTTCGCGATGTTCGGCGACCTGCGCAACCGCGTCGACGAGGTCATCGGCGACCTGTGCCAGGCCGAAGCCCGCTACGGCATCGGCCCGGAGATGAAGCGCGCCGACTGGGGCCTGACCCCGGCCGCCCTCGCGTGGTACTCGGGCGCCAGCATGGACGACCTGGAGCACGACCTCGGGGTCAACCCCGGCGACGTGTGCCGGGTCCTGCGGATGGCGATCCAGCTCCTGCGCAACGTGCGCCGGTCGATCGACAAGAAGTGGGACCTGGCGGCGCGCTTGGAAGAGGCGGCGCAGGCGTTGAACCGGGACGAGGTCGACGCGCGGCGGCAGCTCGAGCTCGGGTGAG
>CAYOBN010000222.1:0-3015 GCA_964402175.1 uncultured Planctomycetaceae bacterium
GTCGAGCCAGCCGTCCCCGTCGACGTCGGCGACGTCGGGGTACGCAGGCGAGAAGACCGTGCCCAGGACGCGCTCGGCGCTGAAGGCTCCGCCGCCCAGGTTCACGTACCACTTGAGGCGCCCGCCGATCGGTTCGGTCGCGAGCACGTCCAGGTCGCCGTCGCCGTCGAGGTCCGCTGCGACGAGGCCGCTGGAGACGGTGCCGCCGGTCGAGATGACCCGGGCGACACCGAACGCGCCCCCGCCGAGGTTCTCGCTCCAGGCCACGCCTCCCGGCGTGATACCCGCGACGACGACGTCCAGGTCACCGTCCCCGTCGAGGTCCGCGGCGATCGCGCAGCGCGCCTGATGCGTGGCCGACGGCACATCCCGGGCCGCTCCGAAGGCGCCTGCGCCGAGGTTCTCGAACCACACCACGCGCCCGTTCGAGGCCGAGGTCGTGAGGATGTCAGGGTCGCCGTCACCGTCGAGATCCGGCGCGCTGACCCAGGTCGGCGCCGCGAATCCCGCGGCGAGCACCTGACGTGGGCCGAAACCGCTGGCGCCCCTGTTCTCGAACCACGCGACCACTCCCGTGCTGTCCGACGTGTACACCACGTCCGCGTCCCCGTCGGCGTCGAGGTCCGCCGCGGCCACCGCCGTCGCGCCCACCGCGTCGAGGCCGACGACCCGCGGCGGGCCGAACTGTGCCGCCGCCGGAGCGGCCAGCAGGACGAGCGTCGAAGTGTGGCGGAGCAGGATCGGCATGGAGACATCCCTTCGCCCGGCCCGCTGGCGCCGAGGTGTCGTAAAGGGGGCCAGCGTGAGCCCGGCGGCCACACCGTAGCGGAGCCGTGATCCACCGAGGCGCTTCAGGACACGTTTGTCCGTTGAGTGCCGCCGAAGTGGTCGATTGTGAGACATGTCGTCGCCCCGGAGTTCGCCCACGGGGATCTCGGTGGTCCGGTGGCTGCGCTCCCGCGCCCGGTGGAGGCGTCGCGGAGCCTCTCGCTGCGGCGCTCCATGCCGCCGCTGGGCCGGTTGAGGTACGACGGGGCCCGCCGCGCGCGTTTGTAGCCGACCGGGACGGGTGGGCGGCGCTCGATGCGAGTCGAGCGCGTGGGCGAGCGGAGGGACGCTCGGGCGGATCGCGCACGAGGGAGGAGTCTCCGAGCCCGACGTCGGCCCCTGACCCGGCGCGCTCGCGCTGCGCCGGCTCAGGTGCGGGCGCGACCGCCAGGAGTTGGGTGGGGAGACCGCGGTGCGCCAGGAGTCGAAGGCGGGTGGGGCGGTCGGCGCTCGCCTCGAACATGATCCGCCCCAGGCCGCGGCGATGGAGCGGCATGTCGTCCTTGGCGACCCCCCTCAGCATGAGATCCGCCCGAACTCGGTCATCCCCGCGCCGCATCAGCCGCCTTGCAACGACTCGGCCGCGAGGACGGCTACCTCGCGAGCGGCTCGGGGTCCGCGCCGTCTCGGGCGGGTCGGTCCGGTGCGAAGGCGCCGCGTTCGAGGCCGAAGAGCCCGTCGTAGGGCGCCTCGCGGTGGCAGCGGATGCACGAGTCGATGCGGCCGAGCGCGGTGATCTCACCGGAGGGCGCGACGGTCGCGTAGGTCCAGGCGCGCTCGCCGACGCCGGCGCCTCGGCGCATGACGAACAGCCCCGCTGGCGCGCCAGCCCGAAACACCCCGGTCGGGGTCGAGACAGTCTCCTGCAGCGTCCTGCCCGGCCCCGGCATCTTGAACGGCTCGGCGCGGAACGCTTCTTTGACGATCACCTGGCCGTCCTGTCGAGCGCCGCTCTCGACGCCGCGATAGGCCGCCGGATCCCGCGCGTACAGACGGTAGAGCTTCATGCCGTGGGGACCACCCTCCGCGAGGCTGATCGTGAGCGAGCCGTGGCTCACGATGCGGGGCATCCGGCAGTCCGTGGGCGCCACGCGCAGCGCCGTGTCGAGCGCACCCCAGGTCGGGAAATCGCGCGCGATACGGACGATCTCCTCCTGCTGCACGGCGTCCTCGACGATCTCGGGCGCGGCGACGGGCTCCCGCGACTGGCACGCGACGGTCAGGGCCGCGAAGAGGGCGAGGACGTGGCAAGGATGCATCGCTGGGCTCCCGGGCCGAGCTCCGGCCCCCGGTGGATTCTGTGGTACGCCCGTGCGCGCCATCTTCGTGTCACAGGCCCGTCACGGAGAGGATGTCAGGGCGGCGCTCAGATGCGCACACCGTTGGGCGCGGTGAAACGCGCGTCGTGCACATCGCCGGTGTTCCGGGTCTCAGCCGGCTCGAAGACGAGCACCTCGGCCTCGTGCTCGGCCAGCGTACGGTGCTCGACGCCGCGCGGTACGACGAGCAGCTCGCCCGGGCCGAGCTCGAAGCGGCGCTCGCGGGTCTCGACGGCCATACGGCCGCGCCACACGAGGAAGAGCTCGTCGGCGGCCTCGTGACGGTGCCACGGGAAGACACCCTGGAACTTCACCAGCTTGACCTCCTGCCCGTTGAGCTCCGCGGCCACCTTCGGTCGCCAGTGCTCGGTGATCTGCCCGAACTTCGCCGCGAGTTGCACGCTCTCCATTCTGAGAATGTACGCGATGCTCGCGGACCCGACCCGGAGTCCCGGAGATCGTTGAGCTCACTCGGGAGCGGCTCTTCTCCGTGGCCGAGCGTGACCTCCGTCTGCCGCAGCGCTCAACCCGGCACAGGCAGGAGGAGCGACCGCGGTCCAACGCGAACGCTCGGCTCACACCGCTCGCGCGCGCGCCGTATCGAGCGCGAGGGGCCCGCAGGGAGCAGAGCGAGAGGGTGCAGACGCCGCCCCCGTGCGTCCCTCGGATGCGCCGCTCCAGGGCGACGCCTGCGTCGAGCGCCCACGGGAACCAGGCTCGACCGAGGTCACTCGAAGCGCACGCGCGCGGTCTCCGTGAAGCCCGAATACACGTTCTGCGACGGGATCGAGTCGCGGTGCCAGTACTGGAAGAACCACGTCTCACCGGGCTGCGCGGCGACGGACGGCCCGCCCGGCTGCGGGAGCTG
>CAYOBN010000223.1:0-2970 GCA_964402175.1 uncultured Planctomycetaceae bacterium
GAGTCTATGGCCGGGTGCTCGGCGTTTTCATGGCGTGGTTGGTGGGGTGGATACCGACCAATCTGCCCGGAACCCTCGACCGGGCGCTCTTTCGCCGATTCGATGCTGTGCTCGAATACCCGCTACCAGACGATACTGTCGCCGAGTCCGTGATGCGCAACCGCTTGGCGTTGCTCGACACAAAGAGCGTCTCGTGGGCCGATGTGGTCTCGGCGGCACGTGAGCTCTCGCACGCCGAAATCACGCTGGCATGCGAGCACGCAGCCAAGTCCGCCATCCTGCGCCAAGAGATGCGGCTGTGGGGCGAGGACCTTGTGCAGGCGCTGCAGACAAGGCGTACAGCGCAGCCGAAGTGTGACGGTGATCAGTGACGGTTAATGTCTAAAATCCAGTCGGATATCGTACGTTGAAACTCTATTAGCAATCACACAACCCGCCTATACATGCTTCGTCCACATCGCAAGACCCGCATGAATCGAGACCTTCCGGTCGCCCTCCTCATGTAGGTCGCGGTAAGTGTAACGATAACGACCGCCACCGGCTGGCACAAGGTCGATCTCGGACGTCCACGCTCGGTGTGGAACTGGGTTCGCGCCCGGATCAAGGATCAAGAGCTTGGAAGGCCGCACATATTCGTCCTCCTCGTCCAGTTCTTCGGCCCACGAGACGCCGACGGCCAACACTGCGTGATTCAGCCCATTTTTACCTTGAATCGACATGACGACTGGACTCGGACCGCCCTCCTCTTCGTCGACATTGACGTAATTCAAAACCCAGTCTCGTGCTTTCGCGCCACCCCACTTCTTGGCATCATAGTGCAACAGACGAGAGTAGCCTCCAACCAGCTGGACCCAATCGGATTCCTTGGATCCGTCTCGAAAGAGCGGTTCACCAAGTTCCCTCAGGCGTTTAACGAACTTTCCGTCGGGCGTCCTTCCGTCGTGGTCACGAAAAACAAGGGTGTTCACAGGATCCTTCATCGCGCCAACCAAGTGGAGCCCCATGACAACCGCGTATACGCCGCAGGCGCCATCTAGCTGTCCCTGACGAAAATGCGCCGATTCGGATGAACCGTCGGAACGGACGAGCAAAGGTCCATTCTCGTCGGCGCTCAGCCCATCAACCAGGAATACATGGGCCGGTCCATCGTCGTCTGAGTTGGTTGCAAGAGCGGCTACGGCACCGCCAATCAACGCTCCAATCGGTCCACCAACCAGGCCTCCAGCGATCGCTCCACCTATCGTCGCGAGCTTCTGCTTCATCTGAGTCTCCTTCAAGTCTAACTCCGTCGTAAAGCCGTATCGCATGTGTCGTCATGGGCAACGTGTTGGACCATAAACATGTTTTTCTTGGTGCGCAAGGCCCCGCCAACCGTAAAGTCAGCTGCGCTTCACCTCTGATCCGCTGCGGCTTGTACTTGGCTTCAAGCTGACCTATGTACTCTCCGTGCAGCGCATTGGTTCGCCATTGGCTTGGGGGGCATCATGCAAGTGACACCACAGGAACACCTGGCACGCTTCGCCCAAATCGCGGATCCGTGGCTCGACCGCGCAACATTCATGCGCAAATACCCCGACTTCTTCCGGGACTTCGTCGACCCCGACAAGCTCGCCAGCGCCGACTGGCCCTACTTCCAACGCCTCGGCGGCCACATCCACGCGTTCCAGAGCATGAGCCTCGCCCGCGCGAGCGCACTCGGCCGCCCCAACCACCCGATCGAGCGCTATCGCGAGGCCTTCCTCGACCTCGCGCACGGACCGGACGACGCCGAGACCCGCATCCGGCGCTTCACCGACCCCGAGACCAAGCTCAAGCGCTTCGGCGACAGCGCCATGAGCGAGATCATCGGCACGCGCAGTTGGACTGGGCCGTGAAGTTGTCGTTGACCGTGGGTTTATGGGCTGGCAGGCTGGGTTCAACCTCGGGCTGGGGTGATGGAGAGCTTGAGATGTGCGCCTGTTCTACCTACGCGCTCGGGCTGTGTGGGCCATGAGGCCGCGTCTCCTATGCACCTGGGGGGGCTGCGCCGCTGCGATGATCATTGCCTGCGGTTGCCCCTCGCTGCCCAATCCCCTCCCGCCCACCGACGCCGAAGCCGCGCCGGACTCCGCCGAAGCCGCGTCGGACTCCGCCGAAGCCGCGCCAGACTCCGTCGCCACCGGGGACCTCAGCGACAGCGGTGCCGAACCGGAGACCAAAAGTGACGCTTTCGGCGACTCCTCGCTCGACGCCGTTGAGGACGGACTCGACGACACCTACGACATCTCCAGCAGCCCGTGGCCAAACAAGCTGCATCTCACGTATGGATTCGCGCCGCTCCGCATCATCGTCACGAGACAAAAGCTGGAGCTCGGAGCTCCACTGCCAGACTGCGCTTCCGGGACCGGGACGCTGCTCGACTTGGACAACGTCTGCTGGCGCGACAATCCTACGCCTTCATCGGGCTGGGCCACCTTTACTGAAGGGACGATCGAAGGTCCTGAGTGGGTGTCTCTGGCGCCGATGGAGCCCGGGTATCGCTATTCGGTGTGGCTATACGCGCCCAATGTCCCGGGAGCACCGCCCCTCGGCAAGCTCGACGGCTTCAAGCTCACCCTCTACTATTACGGCGTCTTGGCATATCAGATGGTATACTATCCGGCCCCCGTGCCTCACATGCTCAAGCGTGGCAAGATCGACCTCATCGGCGTGATCGACACGCCATTGAAGTGGGGGTATCCCCCACAGTTGCGCAGCTGTGACGACAAGCCTGCGCCATGCGCAGTCGCTGCCAGCAAAACCGGGCTCAACTGTCACGCTGCCTGCGTCTCGCCCATGGCAGGATTGCCGGGAGCGCTCACGGTTGTGACTTGCCCAGCGCCCCCTTGAGCCGTGTCGGCGCCGTGGAAGCATCGATCGAGGCTTGACAGCGCCGACACCGCACCTCGATCCCTCGCGACCAGGCAGCCAGATCCACGCTTGACGCCGAGA
>CAYOBN010000224.1:0-2797 GCA_964402175.1 uncultured Planctomycetaceae bacterium
CGCGCTCTGCTCCGCCAAGTCGTACCTGGTACCGTTCGATGCCACACCCGCGCAGCCTTCAACGCGGCGCGAGCTTTGCGAGCTCGCGCCGGACGAGCGCTTCGAGGTCCCCCACTGCGCGGCCCGCGACCCGGCCGGCGCTGTCCAGCACGTAGAGCTCGGGCGGGTCGGTCACCTTCCAACGCTCGGAGAGCGGCGCAGCGCTCACCCCTTGGACGATGACGGGCCAGTCGAGGGAGAGCTTCTTCTGCCACTCCTGCGCTGCGGCGCGGGTGTCGCCCGCGCTGACGCCGAAGACGGCGAAGCGTGGATCGGCGAGCTGGCGTTCGAGCTCCTGCAGGTCGAGCAGCGCCTTGCGCGCCGGGGGCGACCAGTAACCGAAGAAGACGACCACCGTCACGCGGCCGCGGACGTCGTCGAGCGAGCGAGCAGCGCCGAGCGCGTCCTCACCTGCGAGGGGCGGCGCAAAATGCCCGATGACGACACCGGGATCCGGGGGAGGAGGAGGCGCCTCCGCGGGCTCGACCTCGATCGCGGTTGCAGCGATGGGGTCCGGCTCCTCGGCTTTGCGCAGCGACTCCGCGTAGGCCGTCTTTGCGTACTCGCCTGCCAAAAGGGCCTCCAGAGCGGCCTTGCGGACCTGCTCGGCCTCGACCTCGCTCGACTCGAAACACTGCACGAGGTAGTGCGCGGCGCGCGCTTTGACCTCGGGATCGGGGGCGGCCTGGTGGGCATGCTCCAAGAGCTCGAGCGCCGTCGCGCGGCCGATGTCGCTGCGCATGCGCTTGATGAGCTCGAGGCCCTCGCCGATCCAAGGGGCTGCGAGGTGCTCGTGGGCGATCGCGCGCCAGGCGGCCGCGCGGCGCGCGCGGGCTTCATCGGGTGGCAGTCCGGCGGCGCCGACATGGCGCGCGATCCAGAGGAGCCCGCGCCCGTCACCCGCGGCGACAAGCGCCTCGAACTCGGTCAAGAGCGCCTTCTCGGCCGTCTCGCCGCGCAGCGCCCGGCGCTTGGCGGGGTCGCGTTCCTCGCGGATCGCCTGTTTGTGCGCCTCGAGCTGGGCCTCGTACCGGGCGAGCAGCTCGGCGTAGCGGTCGCTCTCTGGGGACACCGGGGGGGGCGGCGGCGGCCCGGGCTCGGGGTCCTGGGGCGGGCACGACGCGGCGCAGACGAGCGCGAGGGTGGCGAACAGCATGGCGGAGCCTCTCTTGCCCCCGAGGGTAGCGCAGGGGCGCGCGCTCGGGTCAGATGAAGCGCGATGGGCGCTCCCGGCGACGTCTGGTCGATCCTCGAGCGGGCGGCGGAGGCCTGGCCCGAGGCCGCGGCGTACTCCGGCCCGGACGGCGGTGCCGTGACCTGGCGCGCAGCGGCGGCGCGCATCGATGCGCTCGCGCGGGGGCTCGCGGCGGCAGGGGTCGGCCGCGGGGACCGCGTCGCGCTCGCCGAGCTGAACTCCCCCACGTTCCTCGAGGTCACGTACGCAGTGCTGGGGCTCGGCGCGACGCTCGTGCCGCTGAACACACGCCTCGCCCGGCGGGAGGTCGACGAGGTGCTGGAGGATGCGGCGCCGAAGGTGCTGCTGGCCAACGCTGCTTTCGCGGGGACGCTGGGCGAGCGTCCTTTGCCGACGTGGTGGATCGATGGAGGCTCGCCTGGCCTCACGCTGCTCTATCTGCACGACGGGCACGACGGGCACGACGGGCACGACGGCGGGACGTTCGAGCCCACGCCATGTCCGCCGAATCATCCGGCGTTCCTCTACTACACGAGCGGAACGACGGGCCGCGCCAAAGGTGTGGTGCTGACGCACCAGAACGTCGTCCGCCATGCGGAGGCGGCCACGACCGAGCTGGACCTCGCGAGCGACGACGTCTGGGGCCACGTCGCGCCGATGTTCCACTTGGCGGACGCCTGGGCGACGCTGGCGATCACCCTGGTCGGCGGGCGCCACGTGTTCCTGCCACGTTTCGACCCGGCGGCCGCGTGCGCGCTCTTCCAGCGCAGTGGCGTGACCGTCTCGAACCTCGTGCCGACGATGCTGCAGCGAATGCTCGCCGCAGCGCCGACCGTGGGCTTCGATGGCGGCGCGCTGCGCCTCGTCCTCTCGGGCGGAGCGCCGATCGCTCCGGCGACCGTGCGTGCGGTGCTGGAGACCTTCCGCTGCGAATACGTCCAGACCTACGGGCTGACCGAGACGAGCCCGTACCTCACCTTGAGCTGCCTCGAGCCACGCCATCGCGAGCTCGACGAAGAGGCGCAGCTCCGCCGTCGAGCACGCACCGGGCGTCCGTTCGAGACCGTCGAACTGCGCGTCGTCGACGAGCGCTTCCAGGACGTCCCGCGCGACGACCAGAGCGTCGGCGAAGTGGTCGTGCGCGGCGCTACCGTGACACCGGGCTACTGGAATCGGCCCACAGAGACCGAGCGCGCGTTCCACGAGGGCTGGTTCCGCACGGGCGACCTTGCCACCATCGACAGCGAAGGCTGGATCAACGTCGTCGATCGCGCCAAGGACGTGATCAAGACCGGCGGTGAGAGCGTGTACGGCGCCGAGGTCGAGGCAGCGTTCCTCGAACACCCCGCGGTGCTCGAAGTCGCGGTCTACGGCGTCCCACACCCCGATTGGGGCGAAGAGGTGCGCGCGGCGGTGGTGCTGAAGGACGGCCGCAGCGCGACCCCCGCTGAGCTGCGCGCCTTCTGTCGCGAGCGCCTCGCCGGCTACAAGGTGCCGAAGATCATCGAGGTCCTCGCGGACCTGCCGCGCACGGGCTCGGGCAAGGTCGCCAAGCGCCTCCTG
>CAYOBN010000225.1:0-2772 GCA_964402175.1 uncultured Planctomycetaceae bacterium
GAGAAGCGCCGCATCGGCCTCGTCGGCTGCGGCGGCCGCGGCGGCGGCGCGGCGGTGAACGCGCTGCGCGCGGACCCCGACAACGTGCTCGTCGCGCTCGGCGACGCGTTCCCCGACATGCTCGAGGGCACCTACCAGAGCCTCGTCGCGAACCCGGAGCTCGCGCCGCGCGTCGACGTCCCCGCCGAGCGGCGCTTCGTCGGCTTCGAGGCCTACAAGCAGGTCATCGACAACTGCGACGTGGTGCTGCTCTGCACGTCGCCGCACTTCCGCCCGCTGCACGTCGAATACGCCGTGCAGCAGGGCAAACACATGTTCGTCGAGAAGCCGGTCGCGGTCGACGGGCCGGGCCTGCGCCGGATCTGGGACGCGTCCAACACCGCGCGGGACAAGGGCCTGACGCTCGTTTCGGGGCTCTGCTACCGCTACGAGAAGAAGAAACAAGAGACCGTGCAGCGGGTGCACGACGGCGCCATCGGCGACATCGTCGCGCTCGAATGCTCCTACAACACGGGCGGCCTCTGGCACCGTGGGCGCCAGGAGGGCTGGAGCGACATGGAGTGGCAGATGCGCAACTGGCTCTACCACGTGTGGCTCTCCGGCGACCACGTGATGGAGCAGGCGATCCACAACCTCGACAAGATCCTGTGGGTGATGCGCGATGAGCTCCCGCAGAGCGTCGACGCCTCGGGCGGCCGCATCGTGCGCACGGACCCGATCTACGGCAACGTCTACGACCACTTCAACGCGCGGTTCACGTGGGAGAAGGGCCTCAAGTGCTTCTTCTCGTGCCGCCAGTGGAGCGGCGCGAAGCCCGACGTGTCGGACCACGTCTACGGCACCCGCGGCGTGGCGCACATCCAGACGCACCGCATCGAAGGCGAGGATCCGTGGCGCTGGCGCAAACCGGCGGACGAGTCGTTCGTCGACGACATGTACCAGAACGAACACGACGCGCTGTTCGCGGCGCTGCGCGAGGGCCGCACGATCCACAACGGCGACTACATGTGCAAGTCGACGCTGATGGCGCTGATGGTGCGCATGAGCGCATACACGGGCCAGGAGCTCAGCGCGCAGCAGGTGCTGGAGTCCAAAGAGGACCTGACGCCCGCCGCCTACGAGTGGGGCGCGCTCGAGGTCGGGCCGATCGCGCTGCCCGGCGTCACCAAGTTCGTTTGACCGCGACCGAAGGGCCTGCGCCTCGGAGTTCGGTTCGCTGGCGCGACGCCCTGTGAATCGAGCTCGGGGGCGCAGGCCCAGCGGCGCGGGCTCAGCGAAGCGGGCCCAGATGCTCAGGCTCAGCGGCGCGGTCGCCGTTGCGACCCTGCCGAAGCGGCGTCGGGCTCACTCGTTGACGCGGCCGAGGAACTCGCCGGTCTCGGTGTTCACCTTGACCATGTCCCCGGCTTTGATGTGGATCGGCACCTTGATCTGCAGGCCGGTCTCGAGGATCGCGTCCTTCTTCACGTTCGTCGCGGTGTTGCCCTTGACGGCGTGTTCGGCCTCTTTGATCTGCAGCACCACCGAGGCCGGCAGCGCGATCGAGATCGGCCGCACGTCGTGGAACGTGACCTCGACCTCGCTGTTCTCCTTCACGTAGCCCATCGAGTCGCCGATGACGTCCTCGGGGATCGTGAACTGGTCGTAGGAGTCGTTGTCCATGAACACGAACTCGCCGTTGGCCTCGCGGTAGAGGTACTGCGCCTTCTTGCGGTCGAGGTGGGCGACCTCGAACTGATCGCCCGCCATCGGGCGGAAGCTCGAGTTGGAGCCCGACGTCAAGCTGCGGGTCTTGACCTGGATGATCGAGCGCCAGTTGCCCGGCGTGTGGTGGCTGTAGTCCGTGATGAGGACGAGGTCGCCGTCCTTCAGGAGGACCATGCCCTTGCGCAGTTCAGTGGCCTTGACGTTCATGGCTCGGGAGAGTCTGGGGAGCCGGAGATGGTACGCGGAGGCCGCGCGCGCCACCAGGCGCAGCCGCTCGCGACCGCAGGATCCGCAGCGGCGCCGCGGCGCCGGAGAACTCCGCCACGACGTCGGGTCAGGGAGGGCTCGGCGAGGTGAGGGAGGCGCCTCGAACCTGGAATCACCGCCCGGACGACAGCTCAGCCGGCAGCTCAGCCGCTCGGGCCCGGGCCCAGGCGCGCCACGCCTCGGTCTCGCCGCCGAGCGCGATCTCCGCCAGCCACTGGGGCAGGGCTGCGCTCGGTCGCCCCTCCGCCAGGGCGAGGCGCGCGGCGCCTTGCAGGGCGGGCATGTAGCCCGGGTGCACGTCGAGGGCCGCGGCGTAGCTGGACTCGGCGGCTTCGGTCTGTCCGGCACGCTCGAGGGTCAGGGCCAGGTTCAGGCGCGGCTCGGGGTGGCCGGGCAGCAGCTTGCGGGCCCACTCGAACTCGTGGGCCGCGCCGTAGAGGTCGCCGCGGGCCAGGAGCAGGACGCCCAGGTTGTTGTGGGCCTGTGCGTGGAAGAGGTCGGCGGTGAGCGCATCGCGCAGCAGCGCCTCGGCCTTCGCAGGGTCGGCGTCACGGGCCGCGGAGGCCGCCTCGACGAGCGCGTCAGCGCGGCTCGTGTCGCGGGGCAGCTCCGCCGGGGAGGTATAGGGACCCCGCACGGTCTCCGGCGTCGCACACGCCGCGAGCGCGACGAATACCAGGCCAGGCAGCTTCATCGCATCCACCTCGGCTCCAGGGACGGGGTGTCCGCGGCCAGGCCTGCAGCCCGGCCCGCGCGGTCCGAGGCGTCCCGCAGCCCCCTGAAGCTCTCGCTGCGCTG
>CAYOBN010000226.1:0-2632 GCA_964402175.1 uncultured Planctomycetaceae bacterium
GGTGCGCCTACTTGACCGGACTCGTCGAACCAACCGGGTACAAGGCCGTGGTCGTCGGAGCAGCAGCCTGGGATGCTTGCGCGTGCCGCCAGCGGTCGAACGAGAGGAGGTAACAAGCGACCGTTGTATCGCGCTCGCGCGTGCAGTAGCGGTCCTAGTCGTGCCGATGGTCGGCGCGAGATGAGCTCAAGCCAGAAGACGCGGTTGGGGAGGACGCCGATGGACGGGCAAGAGCGAGCATTGGGTCCTGACGACGGCGGCAGAGTAGCATAGACTACGACCTTCGTCATGGAAGCCAAGAGCGAGGACCCATCCGACTATGACGGATGCATCGTCGTACCAGCCATCTTGTGGGGACTGATTCTCGCGTCGGCTCTTACGATGGCCATTGCCTTCTATCTGCATGCGGTGGGTGCGCACGCCGGCAGCGACCAGCAGCCAGACTCGATCGCGCTATTCGACCTGGTCGAAGTGACGTTCCTTTCCAGCCTAGGGTGCGGCATCGGAGCGATCTCCGTCCTTGTCGTACTCGTCGCCCTACCTCGAAGGCATCGGCGCACAGCGTGGGTCGCTGTTGCGGCTGGGTTCGGCGCGGCCTGGTGCGTCCCAAGCCTGGGTGTCTTCCCGACCGTCTAGGACGCCTACCGCGGAGCAGCGAGGCTGGAAGCGATAACGATAGGGCGTCACGTCGATAGATCACGTGCGGCGTAGCTCAGTTCGATGGCGACCCGGCGCAGGAGAGCGATGCCCGATCGACAAGGCACTCGGGCTACCCGAGAGGTGGTTCGAGAACGTGCGGAGCGCCCTGGGCTAAGCCGAGCGGGCGCGCGTCCTGCGGCTCGCCGCGAGGGGCACACCGACGCAGCCGAGTTGTGGATCCGCGGCGAGGGATCGACGCACCAGAACACCGAGGCGCCTCTTCGGCGCCCGGCGACTGGAGCGACAGCATGAAGACCAGCAAAGCATTCGAACGCAACCACCGGACCCGCTTCACCCACTTCGTCTTCGACGACCACGGGCGGCTCGACCTCGTCGCTGGTGCGGTCCGTCCGTGCGCCGACTGCGGGCGCCTCATCTTCGCCCGGTGGCGCTACGAGGGCTTCGACGTCCACGAGCCGCGGACGGTGCGAGGCCAGTTTGCCCTCGGGCGGCGGCCGCTCCCCGACGATGCGCGCGCGGCGGATCCCGGTGACAAGAAGTGCGAGGTCTGCGACTCCGACGAGTGGGGCGGACCGCGGTGATGGGCCCGGTCGTCAAGGCGCGGTTCCGGCCCGAGGAGCCGGTGGCGGGAGCGCCTCCGTCCGTCGATGGGCGCCTCCTGGCGCTGGCCTACGTCGTCGAGGCAGCGGTCGAGGGAGGCCAGTTCCGCTCGGCTGCCGAGGTCGCGCGGGCGCTCGGACTGTCCCGCGCCCGAGTCAGCCAGGTCATGCGACGGCGGTGGGCGCCTGTCGCGGAGCAGGAGCAGATGCTGTTAGGAGACGGAAACGATGAGCAATGACGAATTCCTCGAGCTGCTCAAGACGCTCGAGACAGACTTCTGGAACCTCAAGATCGCGAGCTACGTCGCGTTCGCGCTGGTCGCCCTGGACGTGCTGCTGACACTCGACACCGACACAGCCGCGGGCGCCGACACGTGCCCAGCCTGCGGCGGCCCCCGGACGCGCCCAACGGATGTCGACCGCGTGGAGTAGCATCGACGCCTCGATGACCATCATTCCGGCCTTCACCCACTTCCGCGCCGACGCCGCGGGCAGGGTCACGCTCGTCGCTAGCGACGTGGGCCCGTGCATGGCGTGCGACCGCGTGACGTTCCGGACTTACGGCGTGCCGGGGCGTCTCCCGTGGCGGGACTTCGAGCCGCGCGACCGCGACGGCCAGCTCCGGGAAGGTCGGATCCCGCTTTCTGACGACGCGCAGCCGGGGGACCCCGACGAGGCCGAGTGCGACCGAGGCCGAGTGCGACCGAGGCCGAGTGCGACCGAGGCCGAGTGCGACCGAGGCCGAGTGCGACCGATGCCGAGTGCGACCGATGTCGAGTGCGACCGATGCCGAGTGCGACCGATGCCGGGGCGTCGAGCCGGGGACGAGCGCCGTGGGGCCCGAGAGGGGCGGGTCGTCCGGTTGGTCGCGGCCGTAGGGGGTCGCCGGCTCGCAGCCCGCGGGGCGGCTCAGGTGGGCAAGGCTGCGGTCAAGGACGGGCGGTTCCGGTCCGTCGCGGAGGTGGCACGGGCGCTTAGGTTGTCCAGGGCGCGGCGCAGCCAGGTGATGAGAGGAAGGTGGGAGGCCGTCTCGGAGCAGGAGCTGGTCATCACGGGGGGATCGATGAGCGCCCCGCAGACGCGTCAAGTGAGGCCGATCTCCGGGCCTTGACCGCGCGCCGTTGGGTGCCAGAATCGCCACCATGAAGTACGTGCGCGCATTTCTGCTGGCTCGCGAGGCTGTTCAAGGATTGTGCTCCACGGGGACGCTCAAGGAACGGCTGCTGCGCGTTGACCCCGCGATTCTTACGCTCGGACACGACGACATCCCGGACGCGGCAGATGTACGCGATTCACT
Source organism: uncultured Planctomycetaceae bacterium (assembly GCA_964402175.1). GTDB lineage: Bacteria > Planctomycetota > UBA1135 > UBA1135 > JAWKUK01. The sequence continues at coordinate 2,557 of CAYOBN010000226.1, forward strand.
GGATCGGCTTCGAAGAGCTTCACAGCGGATAGGGCTTCCAAACAGGCAGTTCGTGACAGGGTTGTCCGCTAGTGGG
>CAYOBN010000227.1:0-2615 GCA_964402175.1 uncultured Planctomycetaceae bacterium
AGCCCTCCGCTGACAACGGCGTCCAGAGGACGTTTGGCTGCGCGGCGGAGCCCGCAGTACGGGCTCGGCTCTCCGGCCAGTGTCCAAGGCCTCCGTTCACTGACGTAAGAATCCTGGTGCGTGCCGACGCGGCACAGCAAACAGAGGAAGTCGTCCCGCGGGTCGACACCCGCCGTCTTTGTGCTCTCGGCGATGGTTTAGAAGGCCGCGCCGTACTCGCCGCCGGCAAAGAGACCGTTGTTCTGTCCGCTCGCCATGGGACGAATGGCTCGCTCGCACGTCTTGTTATCGATGGGCACCCGTCGGTCGCGCAGGAACGTCAGCAATGGGCGCCGTTGGCTACTGCTCGCAGTGCCTGGGTCCAGCGCGTCGGCGTGCGACCTGGGTCATCGCAGAGTACGCAGGGCCAACTCCGGGGCAAACCTGCTGACAACGGGCCAACCTCGGGCCCATCCGGTGGCCATACCTATCCGAGCTTGCCAGCTTGGATCACGTATTCGCCGACCGGTCGATGCCGTCGCGAACCCTGCGCTCTTCGTAGAGCCGTCGCACCCGCTCCGCTGTCCACGCCTCACGGTGGGCATTCGCCGCTTCCATGTCGCGGAAAAACCACATCCCACGCGGTGGGGGGTACTTCGCAAGGCGCCGACCCATTTCCCAGACGTGGCGGATCTTGTCGATGAGCCGAGGATCGCCAGCCTCGAGCCAGAGGGCCTCCCGCGCCGCCTCGAAATCCCCAAAACGTTGAATGGGCGTCATAGGGCTTGCTCGGGGCCGGCGCCAGGTCCGTGGCTGAGGTAGGCCGAGAGGGCGGCGGTGTCGGCCTGATCGATCGATCGGAGCGTGCCTTCTTTCATGCGGATCAGGGTCGGAATCGTCGCGACCCGAGCCAGAGCGTCGCCGACTTCTATGTCTTGGGCCTCGAGGTCCCCATAGGTGAACTCCGTATCGATGCGCGTGATGATGTCCACGACGAGCGCCGTGTTCGGCGGAGCGTAACGCAGCGTCGCACAGTCTTCGTCGAAGTCCCGGGCCGAGATCGTCACGATGTCGGGGTCGTCCCAGACCGACTGCAGCGCCGACTTCAAGCGTTCGATGTTGGACTCGTCGAGGCGGACGAACAGGTCGATGTCCTCCGTGGCGCGCACGATGCCATGCAAGTTGACGGCCACGCCGCCGACCAGGACGTAGTCCACGCCGGTCTCCGAAAGCGCGAGGAGGAGGCGCCGGAAGACCTCGAATTCCATGTCATCAAGCTAGTCGATCGGGGCCGTGCTTTCGAGAGCAGGGTCGGGGAGTTCGCCTTTCACCGCGGCCCCCAGCGCGTCGTGGTCCGTTGGGCCGGATCGCCGGGCTCCAGCGAGCGCGCCCTCACGTCCTCGGGTTAGAACTCCGGTATGCGCACGCTTGCTGGCCTCATCGTCCTCGGCCTCGCGCCGGGTTGTTGCTGCTTCGAGCCGCGGACGGAGGACTCCGCGGCCGGAGCGCTCTCCGAGTTGCCCTCCGTCACAGAGATGGAAGCGCACGTTGCGGGCCTCGAGCGCATGCTGGCGCTCGACTCGGGCGTCCGCGCGGCGCGGGAGGGGCAGCTCGCGGAGGCCTTGGCCACCTTTCGGCGCGACCCGAGCGAGGGGACCGCGATCTGGGTCGGTCGGCGGCTCGCGTACCTGGGCCTCTTCGAGACGGCTGTGGCTTGGTACGGGGCGCGGTGTGTCGGCGAAGACCGGGACAGCTACCGGCTGCTGCGCCACCGAGGCCACCGCCTCATCACGCTGCGCCGACCCGCCCTGGCCGAGGAGGACCTGCGCCGCGCGCGCGAGCTTGCGACGGGCCTACCCGACGAGGTCGAGCCCGACGGCATGCCCAACGCGCTCGGCATACCGACCAGCACGACGCAGGGCAACATCGACTACCACCTCGCGCTCGCGTGTTATCTGCAGGGTGACTTCGCAGGGGCGGCCGAGGCGTGGGAGCGCTGTGTCGAGGTGTGGGCGACCAACGACGACTCGCGGATCGCGGCGGGGCACTGGTGGTGTGCCGCGCTGCGCCGCGCGGGGCGCGAGCAGGAGTTCGCCGCGGCGCTCGCGGCGCTGCCCGTGGCGCCGGCCTTGATCGAGAACTTCGCGTACCAGGACCTCGTCGACCTCCACGCCGGCCGACGCACCGTGGACGATCTGCTGGCGGGGTCGCGCGATCCGGTCCAGGATGCCACCCGCGCGTACGGAGCCGCGCGCTGGTTGATCGACCATCCCGGCGCGAGCCGCGCCGATGTCGAGCGTGGCACGGCGCTCCTGCGCGAGCTCGCTGCGCGCGGCCCTTGGGAGAGCTTCGGGCGCATCGCCGCAGAGGCCGACCTCGCCCGGTGAAGGACTCGTCCGCCGGAGTGTTCAGAACGAGGTCTTACTGCGTGCACCACTCCTCGACGAACCGCTCGGCGACAGCAGGGGCGCCGGGTGGCACCGCCTTGGGGTCCGAGGAAAACACGAAGCCTGAGAGCCACACGACGACACGACGACACGACCTCATCTGCGACGGGGCGGGGGGTTACAGACTCTCGATGTCTTCGCCTTTTCGCTTCACGACACGTGCCCAGACCTACGGAGGCAACGGTCAGT
>CAYOBN010000228.1:0-2519 GCA_964402175.1 uncultured Planctomycetaceae bacterium
CTTTTCAAGAGCCACCCTTGTTTTCAAAGATCGTCACCCCCCGCCGGGGGGCGCCCATCGCGTCCTTCGCACCCGCGCCGTTGCCGGCCGCCGCTGCGTCGTTCGCGTTGTCAGGGCGGGAGAAGATATCCGGGCCGTTCCGGGCGTCAAGGGGGCCTCGGAGGTTTTTTTGGGAGCGGATGAAGAACATCCCTAACCTAGCCTCGGGCGGGGGGTTAGAGAGTCGAGCCCAAGCCGCTCGGGCCCCCTTTCGGACAGGTTGGCGCAGCTCCGTGGACACGTCGACCGCCAGCTACCGACGGATGGCTCCGCCAGGGGCCTCCCGCTGCCGTATCGGGCGCCTCCAGACCCCCCCGGCCCCGCCGGAGAGGCTCCGAGAGGACCTGGCCGCGGCGTCTTGCGGGTTCGGGCGAGGTGGACCAGACCCGGTCAGGCCCGGCGCGGGCTACGACGCGCCCAGATCCCCGCGGCGGGCGCCCACTCCGGCGTTGAGACGCGCCTTCCGATCCGCCACTTGGCGCCCGGGTGGACGCTCCGGCTCCCCAGCGAGCCGAGCCACAGACACGCTTGGCGGGTTCCACGTGCTTCGTAACCGTACCAGGCCCCCACTCCCCGCCGCGTTGCACGGCGCGGATGCGCGTGTCCAGACGGGAGGAATTTCGCCGTGCTGGTACCCGCACTTGATTCGGCGGACTCGAGCCATTCGTTGAATCGGCGGACATTGCGCGCGTCTGCAAGGCCGCTCGGCCGCGCGCATCCAACCGCGGAACACTCTGCCATCCGTCTTCGAAACACCTCGGGGCGGCCGCCGCGCACTGCGCGATGACCGCCCCGCTGAAGCGCTTTGCGTCGCTCGCGACTCAGGGCTGCACGATCACGCGCGCGTCCCGCGGCAACAGTTCGTAGAGCTCCTCCACGTCCTCGTTGCGCATGCGCACGCAACCTTCGCTCACGCGCTCGCCGACGCCCTCGGGATCCGAAGTGCCGTGAAAGCCAAAGCTCGTGTTTCGCTGATCGCGGTTCCACGCCATCCAGCGCGTTCCAAGGGGATTATCGGGATGGCCGAAGGGCAGCGACTTGCCACCCTCCGGCATATGCGACGGCCGCTCGAGCTTCTCGCCGATGGAGTAGGTACCCACCGGCGTCTCGTGTCCCTCACGCCCGATGCCGACCTGCCAGAGCAACACGGCCTCGCCGCCGATTCGGTAGACGACCACACGCGCGTCGAGGTCGACGAGAGCGTTCGGATGGTCCGTCGGTACGCGGAGCACGTCGCCCGGGCGCAGTCGGTCGTCGCGAACGCCGTTGATGCGTGCGACCAGGCCGATGTTGAAGAGAAGGTTCGCGTTCTCCGCGAGCACGCGCTTGCGGATCGCGATCAGGCTGTCGCCCGGACGGACGACGTACTGAACACCCGGCCAATCCCCCGTGCCCGCCAAGCGGTGCCTCTGCTGCGCCTGCCGCAGGAGCTCGCCCCAAGCCAGCAGCGCTTCGCGCTGGGGCGCCCAGGGGGCACCGAGCTCGTGCAGCACGAGGTCAGACAGCAGCTCCGCCGCACGCCGGTACTCCGCGCGCTCCAGGGCGATCCGCCCCTCGTCGTCCAGGAGGACCATCCGCATCGCTCGGGCGAGGGGCTCGCGGGCGACCGCAACTGCCGGGACCCGCCGACCGCCGGCGGGTTCGAGCGCGGCCCGCAGCAAGCCGAGCACCTCTGGAGACAGCCCGTCGGCCCCCGTGAGGCGCTCGAGCTGCGCGCCAGCCCGCTCGCGTTGCCCCATGCACGCCTGCCAGAAGCTCGCCACGAGCTGTCGCCGAGCGTTCGGCAGCGCCGCCCCCGTGTCGCCCTGGATGTATCCCTCGAGCGGTGACGGGTCCGTTGCGACCCACGCCGCGACGAGGTGTCGCGCGAGAACCTCGGGGGGATCCACCCGGGTCGTCGCGGCCGGTCCGCTGGGTTGACCCGACCCGCGACGTGTCCCCCCAAGGTCGAGGTCGTCCACCGGTCCATCCGGTGGAGAGGGAGCGGGCACCTGTGCCGACACCTCCCCGGGAACGTCCGTTGGCGCGGCTTCAGGCTCGGTTGCCCTAGCACTAGCCCCGCGGTCGGTGCTCACCGGCGGCGCGCCATCCACGGCGCTCGACGGAAGGGGCGTGTCCTCCTCGTAGCCCGCTTCCACGGGGCCCCCACGCTCGAGCCCCAACCAGATCAGTGCCGCCGCTAGGGCGACAAACAGGATTGCCCTCATCATCTTCGTCGTGCGGGGCTGCACGCCGACCCCTCGTCAACCGCGCCCCGGGGGTGATGCTAGAAACACCGGCGGCGGTGAAGCAACCGCAGTCCGCGGGCCAGGGTGAATGGGGGCCCCAGCGTCGCCGTGCTCTCCTTTGGCCCTGGAACCACCGGGTCCAAGGTGGGCCAGGCCCGACACACCGCTCGGTGTGCCTGTGGCCGAAGTGGCCCTGAGATCGGTCATTCGGCTCCGGAGCGCTGTCGAGAGTTCACCTGCGACACCAGGGTT
>CAYOBN010000229.1:0-2487 GCA_964402175.1 uncultured Planctomycetaceae bacterium
CGCGCGCTCGCGAGCCCTCCGCCGCAAACTCGTACCTGGTACCGTTCGTACCCAGGGGGCTCCCATGGCGCGCCCTCCACCGGCTGTGCAAACCCGTTACGGACTCGGAACGTCGCCCGCTCGGCGCTGCGGGTGCCTTGCAGGGAACTCGGGCCCCGGCCTATCCTCTCCCTGGGTTCGAGGGTTCCCAGCCCCCGCGCGCGTGGGGTTGGCACGTCCCTTGCATCCTGGTTTCTATTCCGGCCGCCCGTTCGCGGTCCGGAGTCCGGCATGGGGCCCACGGGAGGGCCCGCCGCCGGCACCACATCCCGTCCCGAGTCGAAGACTCGCTCATGAAACGACTGATGCTCCTCGGCGCCCTGGCGGCGGTCGGCGGCCTGGCCCTCCAGGACGTCTCGATCGGCCACGGCGGCACGTACCGCGGTCCCGGTGACACCGTGCCCCCCGGCGGCGGCGGCGGCGGCGGTGGCGCGGGCCCCTCTTCGCCCGGCCCGAGCGGTCCCTCCTCCCCCGGCCCGAGCGGCCCCTCGTCCCCGGGCCCCGGTGCCCCGGCTTCGCCGGGCGGCACCCCGGCCGGCGGCGGCGGCCCGGCCGCGCCGAAGTCGCGCGCGGGCGCCCAAGCGGGCCCCGACCTGTCGATCTGGGACTTCTGGTGGGGCTTCAACAAGGAGCCGTACCTCAACCTGCGCCAGAAGATCCGCTCCGGCGGCGCGATCACGGGTAGCGACGACTTCTACCTCGGCCGCGGTCAACAGGACCAGGCCAAGGACACGCTGCGCCCGTCGGAGGCCGCGATCCGCGGCACCGTCGTGCCCGCGTTGCTCGAAGCCCTCGAGAAGGAGACCGCCAACGACATCCTCACGGGCGCGATGATCGCGCTCGCGAAGATCGGCGACGTCGCCAGCGAGGACGGCAAGAGCCAGTTCGTCGACGTCATCTCGAAGTTCCTGCTGTCCGGCAGCCAAGAGGTCTCCGAGACCGCGGCCGTCGCCCTCGGGATCCTCGCGGACGAGCGCTCGATGCCGCTGCTGGTGTCGCTGATGAAGGACGAAGCCGACGGCCGCAAGGCGGTCGGTGGCAAGGACGTCCCGTGGCGCACCCGTTCGTTCGCGGCGTACGGCCTCGGCCTGATCGGCTACCGCACGAAGTCGAACACGGTCCGCCAGGACATCGCCGAGCACCTGATCGACATCCTCGAGGCGCCGGACTTCTCGCAGCGCGACATCAAGGTCGGCGCGCTCAACGCGCTCGGCCTCGTGCCGATCGACTGGACCCCGTCCGAGGGCGAGGTCGAAGAGAAGTCGAACCGCCGCCACGTCGTCAGCCGCACCGCGCTGATCCAGTACATCGCGGACTACATGGACCCGGAGAAAGAACGGGCCAACAGCAAGACGCGTCAGTGGTTCACCCGCACCCACGGTCCGATCGCCCTCGGCCGCCTCTTGGAGGGCGAGGTCGCACCGCCCGAGGCGGAGCAGAGCTACCGCTACGCCGTCGAGACCCTCCTGAACATGGCGGGTGAGCACTCGAAGGAGACCGTCGAGACGCAGTGGTCGGCCGTGATCGGGATGGGCATGATCGCCAACTCGAGCAAAGCGACCGGCAAAGAGGACTGGCAGGGCAAGCTCAACGAGCAGATGCTCAACCGCCTCCTCGAGATCGCGACGAAGTCGGCGCACGACCAGAGCGAGTTCTTCGCGCTGATCGCGTTGGCCCAGGCGGGCGGCCGCCCGGGCTCCGGTGAGCAGGGCACAGCGATGGAGGTCTCCGTCCAGAAGGACCTCCTGAAGCTGCAGTCGACGGCGAAGGGCCAGAAGCAGCCGTGGTCGGGCCTCGCGCTCGGTGTCTTCGGGCGTCAGCTCCAGGACAACGGCCGCCCGTTCGAGAACGCGCTGCGCAACCAGCTCGTCGAGCAGTTCAAGTCGGAGAAGTCTCCGGAGCTCGTCGGTGCCTACGCCATCGCGCTCGGCCTCATCAAGTTCCAGGAGGCCCGTGACCTCTTGATCAAGCGCTTCACCACGGAGTTCGGCGGCAACGACGAAGCCCGCGGCTACATCGCTGTCGGCCTCGGCCTCATGGAAGCGCGCGAAGCGATCGACCCGATCAAGTCGGTCGTCAAGGAGTCGAAGTACCGTCCGGAGCTCATGAAGCAGGCGGCCATCGGCCTCGGCCTGCTCGGCGACAAGTCGGTCGTCGAGGACCTCATCGACATGCTGAAGACGGCCCGCGGCCTCTCCAGCCAGTCGGCGATCGCGAGCGCCCTCGGCACCATCGGGGACGCGCGCTCGGTCGATCCGCTCGTCGCGTTCTTGAAGGACAAGCAGTACACCGAGACCGCGCGCGGCTTCGCTGCCGTGGCGCTGGGCATCGTGTGTGACAAAGAGGACCTGCCCTGGAACGCGAAGATCGCGATCAACGCGAACTACCGCGCCAACGTCGTCACCCTGACGGGCGACGGCGGCACCGGCATCCTCGACATCCTCTGAC
>CAYOBN010000230.1:0-2469 GCA_964402175.1 uncultured Planctomycetaceae bacterium
CCAGCCCGCGCGCGCTCCGCGCGCGGGCTAGGGCGCCGCGCGCCTCGCCGCAAACTCGTACCTGGTACCGTTCGATGCGGGCATCGCTCGTTCCTCGCTCAGGTTGCTCCAACCCGCAACTCACGCCGCGCCCGCGCGCCCATACCGCCGCAGCGCCTCGGCGAGCTCCGCCAAGCGCACCGGCTTCGTGAGGAACCCGTCCATCCCTGCCGCCCGCGCGGCTTCGCGGTCCTCTGCGAAGGCCCCGGCCGAGAACGCCACGATCGGCAGGTCCCTGTGGGGGACCTCCAACTCTCGGATCGCACGCGTGGCGCCGACCCCATCCAGCACAGGCATCCCGAGGTCCATCAGCACGATCCCATACGCGCGCTCGCGGACCGCGGCGACCGCCTCGCGGCCGTCTTCGACGATCGTCGGCTCGATCCCGAGTTTGCCGAGCAAGCGGCGCACGATCAGTCGGTTCGTAGGGTTGTCTTCGGCCACGAGGACCGACAGATCCATGAACCCCGACGTCTCGGGCTCCGCGCTTCGGGGGCCCAGCACACCGCTCGTCCGCGGCGCGCGGACCGTGAACACGAACTCGCTGCCAGACGGTCCAGAGCGGGCGAGTTTGACGTCCCCGCCCATCAGGCGTGCGAGCTGGCGGCAGATGGTCAGCCCGAGCCCCGTCCCGCCGTACTTGCGCGTGGTCGACGTGTCGGCCTGCGAGAACGGTGAGAACAGGCGTGGCTGGACCTCGGGTGCGATCCCCGGGCCCGTGTCGCGCACGCTGATCTGTAGTACGTCACTCGATTCGGCGGACAAGCGCACCGTCACACCGCCGACCTCGGTGAACTTCAGCGCATTGCCGACGAGGTTCGAGATCACTTGACGGAAGCGAGTCGGATCGCCCTCGACGAAAGCGGGGACATCGGCGCCCATCTCGAACTCGAGCGTGAGGCGGCGTTCGTCTGCGCGTGGTCGGAACAGCCGCAGAACGGCCTCACACGCGCTCCGCGGGTCGAATGTTAAGCTCTCGAGCGTTACCGCACCCGCTTCGATCTTCGAATGGTCGAGGATGTCGTTCAGGAGCGCGCCCAACGTGCGCGCGCACTCGTCGATGACTCCGATCGCTTCGCGTTGTTCGGGATCGAGCTCCGTCGTCAGCAGCAGGTCGATCATGCTGCCGAAGCCGTTCATGGGCGTCCGGATCTCGTGGCTCATCACCGCGAGGAAGCGCCCTTTTGCCTCGGCTGCCGCCTTGGCTTCGCTCGCGGTCGTCTCGAGCTCCATCGCCAGCTTGCGCGCGTCTTGCAGGGAGGTGTGGCTCGCCTGCAGCATCAAGAGCAGGTCCGGCGTCGCGTCGTGCGGCGGGAAGTCGAGGAGCTGCAGACCGAACGAGCGCAGCTCCTCGACGCTCTGTACGAGCGCCGAGCCGATGAATGCAAAGCCGCCGTCCGAGAGCAGCGCCAGCTGGCCCTTCAAGCGGAAGCCGTCGTGCCGCAGGGTGAGCTGCATGAGCTGACCTTCGCTGCGCGACTCGCGCACGTGCCGGGTCAGGCTCGGGACCCTGCGCGGGCGCTGCACGTCGAACAGCGCGTCGACATGGCGCAGGGTGTTCGGTGGTAAGCGCCGCGCCAATGCGGTTCCGATCGCGACGATGTCCCCGTTCCCGTCGGCGACGAAGCCGAAGGGGAAGCTGCGCTCGAACGTAGCGAGCGGGAACGGGATCATCTCCGGCGGCACGTCAGCGTCTCGGGCGCAGCGAGAAGCTCGCTCGGTTGGGGGCTTTGATGGGCAGAGCCTCGATCTCGACGGAGACTCGGAAGCGCTTCGCGAGGCCGCGCAGGAGTCCCACGACCATCGGCGCGAGGCCCTCGCGCTCGCTCTCGTAGTGCAGGACCGAAGACCCGTCGGCGAGCGCTTCGCGGTGGAAGGTCGGCGGCACGAGGTGCGGCATCGTCGCAGCGATGCGCGTGTGCATCGCGTCGAGGTTGTCCATGAACTCCTCGAACGTCGAGCCCATGAGCCCGAGCAGCTCGCCGTAGCCTTCTTCGGCGGTATAGGTCATCCAGAACTCGCCGAAGGCCTCGAGGATGGTCTCCGGCGGCAAGCCGAGCTCTTCGCTCGTCGCGCCGACGAGCGCATAGGTGATCGCGTCGGGATAGCTCTCCATCGCGACGAAGCCGCGGCCGGGCACACCCGCGCGGTCGCGGATACGCTGCCAGGTCGCTTCGCCGTGTTGCTTGCGCACGAGGTCCTCGATGGCGCGATTGACAAGTCCGTACATGCTCTGATCCAGGGCTGGGGGCCGGGTCCGTCCGGGTCGTTCGGCCAGATCCCCGCAATCCTTGAGGTGCGACCGGTTGTCCCCAGGGTCATTTCCTCGACCGCCTCGCGCTACGCGGCCTTGGGATTCGAACGGTACCAGGTACGACTTGGCGGCGCGGCGCAGGCGCAGGCGCGCGCAGAGCGCGCGCCTGCGCCTGC
>CAYOBN010000231.1:0-2465 GCA_964402175.1 uncultured Planctomycetaceae bacterium
ACCACGCTTGGGGCCGTCTCCAAGGGCTCCTGCATCGGTTGGGTCCACCGCGTCAGCCTGCTACCGGGGTCGCCGTGACCCACGTGCGCCCAACCCTGAGGGCAACATATCTCGCAATGGGCCACTCCAGGCCCACCCAACGGACAACCGTGCCTTCAATTGCCTGCTTGAATTGCCTATCCGCAGCGCTCGACTCCGAGGGAGGTCTGCCCCCGACCCGGTCACCCACGAGCGACCGAGGCGGGCCCCTTCGTATCGCGACGACTCGCGCGCCACGCTTGGGGCCGTCTCCAAGGGCTCCTGCCTCGGTTGGGTCCACCGCGTCAGCGTGCAACCTGGGTAGCCGCGACCCAGATACGGCCAACTCCGGGGGTAGTGTGTCTCGTATTGGGCCACCACGGACCCCAATAGCGGACAACCCTGTCCCGAACTGCCTGTTTGGAAGCCCTATCCGCCCTATCCGCCTTTGCAGACCCGCTGGAGCTGCTCTGGGCCGCTCTAGGCGGATACCAGTCACTCTCCCTCGCGTCTGGCCCATTTCTGGGGCGCCCGGGCGGGCTCTCAGGGTGCGGATGGCTAGTTTTGGGGCAGGCGCCCGTTGGCGCGACCTGATGATTGGGGGGGAGGTACCATCTAGACTATGAAGCCTCGCACTCGCAACCTCGAGCCCTTCTTGGCTGGCTTCGCCCCGTTCGTCCGAATCCTGCCCACTGCGCGGTCGCTCGCGCGAGCTGTCCTGGGCGCGGGGCTGCTCGGAGTCGCTTCAGCGCAGGTGGGCACGAACTACTGCACGCCTGCGCCGAACTCGACGGGCGCGACGGCGGCGATCTCGGGTTCGGGCAGCGCATCGGTGGCGCTGAACAACTTGACGCTGTCGAGCTCGAATCTGCCGCAGAACGCGGCGGCGTTCTTCCTTTGCAGTCGCACGCAGGGCTTCGGCCAGAACCCTGGCGGTAGCGCGGGGAATATCTGCCTCGGCGTACCCATCGGGCGCGTGGTGGGCGGTGTGATCACCAACTCAGGCGCGACGGGCGCGGTGAGCGTGGTCGCGGACCTGAACGCGATGCCGCAACCGAGCGGTGCGGTGGTGGTGCAAGCGGGCGAGACGTGGAACTTCCAGTGCTGGTACCGCGATGCGGTGGCGGGCGGCGGCGCGACGTCGAACTTCAGCGACGGGCTCGAAGTGCTGTTCACCGGCGGTGGAGGCGGCAATCCGATTCCGGGGATGGTGCCGATCCCGGCGGGGACGTTCCTGATGGGGTCGAACGCGTCGAGCGGCTCGCCGTACTTCAACGACTCGATCCAGCAGCCCGTGCACCAGGTGACGATCAGTTACCCGTTCTGGATGGGTCAATACGAGGTGACACAGGCGGAGTATCAGGCGCTGATGGGCACGAACCCGTCGGTCTTCCCCGGCGCTTCTCGGCCGGTTGAGGTGGTCTCGTGGTTCAGCGCGCGAGCGTACTGCGCTTCACTGACGGCGCAGCAGGCGGGTAACCTGCCGGCGGGGTACGAGTATCGTCTGCCGACGGAAGCAGAGTGGGAGTACGCTTGCCGTGCAGGTACGACGACAGAGTTCCACTACGGGCCCGACCTCCTCTGCAACCAGGCGCTGTTCATGTACTCGGACCACTCGAATTCGGGCTGCGGTGTGTCGTCTAGCAACGGGACCGTTTCGGTGGGCAGCTTCGCGCCGAACGCGTTCGGTCTCTACGACATGCACGGCAGCGTCCTTGAGTGGTGTTTGGACTCGTATGCATCCTACTCGTCGGCGGCTGTGACGGACCCGTTTGTCACTGGCGGCCCCGACCGTGTCTTTCGGGGCGGTAGCTGGACCGGCAACTCCAACCATTGCCGCTCCGCGCGCCGGCATAAGGTCGGTCCCGACTACACGCGCCGCAACCTCGGGTTCCGGGTCGTCCTCGCCCCAGTTCTCGAACCTTGAACCCGTAAAGAGAGGGCTCGCCCGGGGGCAACGGCACGCAGGTGCGAGCGGAGCGAGCCCGGAGCTGCATGTGAGCAGGGGCTCGCCTTCAGGTCCTGGCTTACACCCAGGGCTCGTGCGAGGCCTGCGCGCACGAAGTTCGCACTATGGTTCGAGCACCCGTGATGAGAGTCCCCTCGATACGGTAGGAGGCATTGGTCCGTTCGGGCCTCAGGGGGAACCGGCGCACCATGCGTCCGAAGCGAGAATCTTCTCGGAGAAGACCGTTACCTTTGCGCCCTTGGACCATAGTCATCTTCGGACCTGCGCCTCGAACCACGGACCTCAATGAGAGCACACGCCATGCTGAACACTCTAACCCGCACCATCGCGACCCACTCGGGGCGCGCCGCGCTCTTGTCTGCCGTGTTGACCCTGGGGTCGGCGGCGGCGCAGGTCGGCTCCAACTACTGCACTGCGGTACCAAACTCGACGGGCATGCCCGCTTCGATCTCGGGCTCGGGTAGTGCATGGGTGTCGC
>CAYOBN010000232.1:0-2232 GCA_964402175.1 uncultured Planctomycetaceae bacterium
TCGGCGCCCTGGACCGCGCGCGAACGGAGCTGGACACCCTGCTCGAGCTGCACCCAGACCATCCCGAGGCCCGCGCGCGCCGCGCCGCGCTCGAATAACTACGCACGCGATCATGGGGTCGCCGGCGGGTCAGAGCAAGCTCTGCTCGCACCTCTCTACCGTCGTCCCGGACAAGCTCACTCTCGACTGACTCAAGGAACGAGAACTGGAGCGAGCACGACCCGAAACCCGAGATCATTGACCCGTGCGTCCGGGAAGGTGCTGAGTCGGAACGCGGAGCGAGAGAGTCTCGAGTCGTAGTACCAGCTGCCGCCGCGAAAGAGCCGGAAGGGGCCACCGGTGACAAAGGGGTCCGTCATCGCGGAAGAGCTGTAGGACGCGTAGGAGTCCAGGCACCACTCCCACACATTCCCGTGCATGTCGTACAGACCGAAAGAATTCGGAAGATAGGTGCCCACCGGCACGGTGCCACTACTCGCCGCTACACCGCAACTGGTATTCGAGTGGATAGAGAATGAGAATCGCGCCTGCGGGCAAAAGAGCTCCGGGCCGAAGTAGAATTCGGTTGTCGTACCGGCACGACACGCGTACTCCCATTCCGCTTCAGTTGGTAAACGGTACTCGAACCCCGCTGGAAGGTTGCCCACCTGCTGTGCCGTGAGTGCCGCACAATAGGCACGCGCATCGAACCATGTGACCCGCTCGACCGGGCGCGTGGCTCCGGGAATGCCTGACGGATTCACGCCCATCAATGCCAGGTACTCCGCTTGAGTCACCTCGTATTGGCCCATCCAGAATGGGTAGCTGATCGTCACCTGATGAGCGGGTTGCTGGGCCGCTGTGTTGAAGTATGGCGTGCCGCTCGAGGCGTTGGAGCCCATGAGGAACGTCCCCGCAGGAATCGGCACCATCCCCGGGATCGGGGTGCCGCCCCCGCCGCCGGTGAACAGCACCTCCAGCCCGTCGCTGAAGTTCGACGTCGAGCCGCCGCCCACCACCGCGTCGCGATACCAGCACTGGAAGTTCCACGTCTCGCCCGCTTGCACCACGATCGCGCCGCTCGGTTGCGGCATGAAGTTCAGGTCGGCGAGCACGCTCACCGCGCCCGCCGCGCCCGAGTTCGTGATCACGCCGCCCACCACGCGCCCGATGGGCGCGCCGAGGCAGATGTTCCCAGCACTGCCACCCGGGTTCTGGACGAAACCCTGTGTGCGGCTGCAGAGGAAGAACGACGCCGCGTTCAGCGGCAGGTTCGAGCTCGAGAGCGTCAGGTTGTTCAACGCCACCGACGCGCTGCCCGAGCCCGAGATCGTCGCCGTCGCGCCCGTCGAGTTCGGCGCCGGCGTGCAGTAGTTCGTGCCGACCTGGGCGCCCGCTAACGCCATGGTGGCGACGCAAGAGGCGAGCAGAGTCCACACGTGAGTCACGTCGAGTCGGAGCGGGTGCCGCATCGTGATGGATCCCAGGACTTGGAGGGACCTCACCAACCGAGGCGGCGTCGATCCTCGAGACGGACCTGAGAGTGGTTTCCAGCTTGGGGCCATTGCGCGATGGTAGCCTAACGCGCCTTCCCGGATGCAAACGTCAGCGCGAGGCTACCGGTAGGTGGCCTGGTCCAGGGTCGAGGACCGAAGCCTCGCCCTCGACACTGAAGCGCGCCACCCCGACACGGCCCTCTCACGCCTCGAGCCCCGCCCCCCACCAGGCTTCCGCAGCCGACGGCGGCCCAGGGCCCGCTCCGCCCGTACCTTGGCGCCGCCCTCCGCGGACGCGCTCTCTCGCGACGGACTCAGGGGGCGAGGATCGGCGCGAGGACGACCCGGAACCCGAGGAAGTTGACCGTGGCGCTGGCAACATTGAAGCTCCGGACCGCCGAACGGCAGATGAAGGACTCGCTACCCCAGCCACCTCCGCGGAGGACCCGGATCGAACCGCCAGTGACGAAGGGGTCTGTCACCGCCGAGGGCGTGAAGGGCGCGAATGAGTCCAAGCACCACTCCCAGACGTTGCCGTGCATGTCGTGCAAACCGAAGGCGTTCGGCGGGTAGCTCCCCACAGGAACGGTGGTATTGGGATGGATGCACGAAGCTGGCGGACTGGTGAACTGCGAGTACCCGAACCACGCCTGATTGCAGAACAAGCTCGGACCGTTGTGGAACTCCGTAGTCGTACCGGCGCGGCACGCGTACTCCCACTCGGCCTCCGTCGGAAGGCGGTACTCGTACCCCGCCG
>CAYOBN010000233.1:0-2205 GCA_964402175.1 uncultured Planctomycetaceae bacterium
CGACTCAGCCCCCGCGCCCGGCCGCGCCGATATCCTGTCCCGCGATGCGACCCTCACTGCTCGTGCCCGTGCTCACGCTCGCGCTGCTCGCCCCGGCTGCGGCCCAGCGCGGGGGACGCACGCCCGCGGCGCCGCCTCGGGAGACACCGAGGGCCCCCGCAGGTTCCCCCGCCGGGTCCCAGACCCCGGCGCCGGGCGACCGCGGCGTGGGCCGCACGCCGGCGCTGCAGGAGGGCATCCGCGCGCCGGAGGGCAAGCTGCGGGTGTGGTTCGGCGCCATGGACCTGGACGGCAATGGCTGGCTCTCCCTGCGCGAGGTCGCGGCTGGCCTCGGCTTCGACCGCGGTCGCTTCCGGGTCTTCGACATCGACCACGACGGCCGCTTCGACTTCGACGAGTACAAGTCGTTCTACGTGCGCGAGGTGGCTGCGGGTTACACCCCGGCGGAGCCGCGCACGACCCTCGGCGCGCGCAAGGAGACCCAGCGGCGGGACCCCACGCAGCTCCGCGTCGCCTTCGACCACGATCTCGACGGAGCGCTCGACCTGCGCGAGTTCGCAGCGCTCCTGACGGAGTACGGCCAGAAGGGCGTCGACGCGCGCGCCGCGTTCCAGAACGCCGATTCGAACGGTGACCAGCGGCTCGATGTGAAGGAGCTCGGGCGGGTCGCTTCGTTCCTCGATCCGATCGTGCAGAGCGCGTCGGGCGCAGCCCAGCCGATGGCGCGCGACCTCGCCGCGCTCTTCGGCGCGCGCGTCGAGCGCGGCACCGCGGCCCTGCCGCCGCTGATCGAGGGTCCGGTGCCGCTCTTCTGGCGCCTCGACCTGGACGGTGACGGCTACATCGAAGACGAGGACCTCGGCGTCCTGCAGGGCACGACGCACCTGCCGATCAGCGTGCGCGCGGTGCGCTCGGCGCTGGACCGCGATGGCGACGGCAAGCTCTCGGCCCTCGAGCTCGCGCAAGCGCTCGACGCGAAGGTGCGCCCCGATCGGGCCGAGATCACACGCAGCGGAGCGCGCTGACGCGCGGAGGATCAGCTCCTGGCGGCGCTCTCGCCCGCTGCGGCGCCGTCCGGTCCATCCTCGCCATCCTTGCGCTGGTGGCGCGCGGCGACGTTCTCGCGGCCCATCTCCTGCAAGCGGACGAGGTCCTTGTAGAGGCCCAGGTGATGGGCCTTCGACACGACGCTCTTGACGGAGCGCTGCAAGCGGCGCGCGATCTCCAGGTTCGGCGTGGTCGGATAGAGCTCCTCGAGCAGCTTCAGCTCCTCCGCGCGCCAGCGGGGCATGCGCTGGGTCTCGCGCCCGTGGCTCTCCCTGCGCACGAACGCCTTGTCCTTCGACAGGCAGAGCTCGCTCGCGAGCGCTTGGATGACGTCGAGGCGGCGGCCAAAGATGATCGACAGGTCCTCGTCCGAGCGCGTGCCGTAGATACGCTTGAACTCGAGCCGCTCTTCTTGGTCGAGCGGATCGTCACCGACGTCGACGGCGAGCTTCACGAGCCGCGCGCGGATGTCCTCGACGCTGCGGCCCACGACTTGGGCGAGGGTGTCGAGCTTGCACGCGCCGAGGTAGCGCTTGAGGCGCTGCACTTCGTCCGCGCTCCAAGGGCCTTTGCGCGGCGGCTCGTCGTAGACCTTCTTGGCGAGCTTGCGCAGGCTGTCGACCGAGCGGCCGAGCTCGCGCGCGATGGCCGCTTCGTCGCGCAGGCCCCAGAGGTCTTTGAAGCGCTCGATCTCCTCGAAGGACCAGCGCCCGCGGCGCGGGCCTTCGTTGCGGTCGAATCCAAAGGGCCAGGTCAAGGCAGGGGACGCTCCTGTCCCCCGAGTGTACCAGGTTGGGTCGCGCCTGCGACCGGGACTTCCCCGTACTGGCGCAGGCCCCTAGAGACACCGGGCGTGCAGCCGATCCTGGGCCTGGCCCAGGAGGGCGCGGATGGCCGTCGGGCTGCGGGCCGCTTCGATCGCGCGGGCGAGGGCCTCGGCGTCCGCGAGGGTGGTCCGCCGCACGGCCTGGCGCAGCTCCGCCAGGAAGTGCGGCGCGGCGCTGAGCGAGTCGAAGCCGAGCCCGAGCAGCACGAGCGCCATCGCTTCGTCCCCCGCGATCTCGCCGCAGATGCCCACGGGCTTCCCGGCGCGCCTCGCGGCGCGGGCGACGGTGCCGAGGGCCCGCAGGATGGCGGGGTGGTACGGGTCGTACATGC
>CAYOBN010000234.1:0-2192 GCA_964402175.1 uncultured Planctomycetaceae bacterium
AGGCGCACCCCGACTGGGGCCAGGACCGCATCCACGACGCCCTGCAGCGCACGGCGGGCTTCGCGGCGAGCTCGGGCGCGATCGGACGCGTGCTGGCCCAGGCGGGCTACGTGACCGTCAGCGTGCCGACCCGTCCGCACGAGGGGCCGCCGCGGCGCTTCGAGCGCGCGCGGCCGAACGAGCTGTGGCAGACCGACCTCTTCACGTTCGTGCTCAAACGCGAGAACCGGCGCGTGTACATGGTCGTCTTCATGGACGACCACAGCCGCTTCATCGTAGGCTGGGCCCGAAAAGCAGACGCTGTCGACCAGCTCTTCGGGCGAGCTCGTGCGCGAGGCGTTCGAGAACGCGGTCGCGAACTTCGGCCTCGTGCAGGAGGTGCTGACGGACAACGGCCCGCAGTACCACACATGGCGCGGAAAGTCGGCCTTCACGAAGCTGCTGGAGCGGCGCGGCGTGCGCCAGATCGTGGCGCGGCCGCGGCGGCCGCAGACGCTCGGCAAGGTCGAGCGCTTTTGGCAGACGCTGTGGCGCGAGTGCCTCGAGGCGGCGATCTTCCGCGGGCTCGACGATGCGCGGCGCAGGATCGGCCACTTCATCGGCCACTACAACTTCCAGCGCACGCACTCTGCGCTCGACGGCCTCGTGCCTGCAGATCGCTTCTTCGAGACGGCGCCTGACGTGCGGCGCGCGCTCGAAGCGCAGGTGGCGGGGAACGCGCTGGAGCTCGCGCGCAGCGGCGAGCCGCGCCAGCCCTTCTACCTGACGGGCCGCGTCGGCAACGAGACGATCTCGTTGCACGCGGAGGGAGATCGCGTCGTGCTCGTGCGCGACGATGGGAGCCGCAGCGAGGTCGACCTCGGCGCGCCTGCGGGCTCGTGCGAGGAGGACAGCGATGGAGCACAGGCAGCGTTCGATGCACGGGACGGACGCGAAGACCGCGCAGCAACATCCGCAGGTCCGGCGTCGGATGGTGCGGATTCGTTCGAGGATGCGTGGGACGCGGAGGAGGGCGCGCCCTGGGACGAGGTCGAGGAGTGGGATGACCGCGAGACGGGATTCCCGGACGATCTGCACGGCAGCGAGTGGCTCGACGCGGATGCGTGTGCGCACGAACTGGCGGCTGACGCGCTCGACCCCCAGTCGGCATTCGCTGCGCAGAACCGCACCCCGTTCATCGACGAAACCCCCTCGTCGCCCTCTGCGGAACGACGGAACGAACAGGACCCGTCGGTCGGTGCGTTGACCGGATACGACGGTTTCAAGCTCTCCTGCCCCGCTCCAGATGTCAAGGACCTCGACGCCGTTGCTCCGCCGCCCGGCAGCTCTCCGCTCGACGGCGCTCTACGCGAGCTCTTCGGAAAATGGCGCGCGGTTGCCACACCCGAGGCGCACCTTGCGGAAGACCGCAGCGAGCGTGCGCAAGAGCTCAGACTCGAGTTCGGCGCCGCTGCACCGGACCTCGAAGCGGAAGGAGGTCAGTCATGAGCCCAGCCTCAGCCAAGCGCCAATCGCCGCACGCCGCGTCGCGCGCGCACAAGACCGGACCGCGCGCCATCGAGGCCAGCGACACCGCGCGGCGCACGGGGGCCATCATCCTCGAAGCCCTCGCGGGCCTGCGCACAACCCAGGACGCAGCGGACTCACTGGGCGTGGCGTTGCCACGCTACTACGTCTTGGAGACGCGCGCGCTCGCAGGTTTGGTCGCAGCGCTGGAGCCGCGTGCGCGCGGTCGCCAACGCGGTGCTGCGGAGCGCATCAGCGAGCTCGAGGCCGAAGTGCAGCGCCTCGAGCGCGAAGCGCGGCGTTATCAGGCTCTGCAACGAGCATCGCAGCGCGCCCTCGGCCTGGCAGCGGCTGCGGCGCCGCCGGCACGAGCCAAGGGCAACGGCGCCAAGCGACCTTCAACGACCGAAGGGACGTCAGCTGCCGCGCCCCAGCGGCGGCGGGGGCCCCGCAAGCGGCCGCGGGGCGCGGCGTTGGCAAGGGGGCTTGTGCGCGCGCGCGTGCCTGGAAATGCGCGCGTGGACGAAACCGCGGGCGCTGCCAGCGCCATCGCCGATTCGACGTCGACGTGAATTCAGGAGGCTACGACATGAGCACGAACACCTCTTCCCGACCTGGACGTCCGACGCGGGGCGTCGATCGCATCGACGACTTCGAGGGCTCGGAGCTCGCCAAAGCGCGTGCGA
>CAYOBN010000235.1:0-2172 GCA_964402175.1 uncultured Planctomycetaceae bacterium
GGACGGACGGGCTCCTTCTCTCGTTCTTTCCCTTGGGTCTGGGCAATGGCACATGTACACGAATCCGCCATCGGTATCCGCCGAATCAAAGGGTTGCCCGGACCCAAGGGAAAGAACGGGGGCGGCGAGTTGTCCGTCCCCGAGGGGCGACCGCGAGCGGGCAACCGGCGCGCCCTACGGGCACGCCGCTTGCGGCGCCCGCGGTTGCGCCCCTCGGGGACTACGGGCCCGGGGGATGTACGCCTCCTGCCCGCCCGCCTGGACGGCGAGCGGGCGGGCAGGAGGCGAAGCGAATGGTCCACCAGAGAGCGCAGGAGAGTGAACGTGTTCGGCGCGAGAGTCCAGGCAGCGCTGCAGACGAAAACGCCCGGCTGGGGAGCTGTCACGCAGGCCAATAGTGTGCGCCGAATCAACGAAAGATCGGATGGGCCGTCGTTGATCCAGTTGAGTCGTTGCCCGCGCAGCCTCACGTCCGCCGAAGCAAAAAAGCGCATCGCAACAGCACCGGATTCACACAACGAGAACAAACTACCGCTCGACTTATCGTCCGCCATCAACTACAATCACCCGTCTGCGCTCGAGCCAACGTTCGCGCAGTCAAGAACCTGACCCAGAGAGAGCCTCTGGTTCATGGGCAGAGTACTCGAAGGAGAGCGAATCCGTGGTGCGGACGGCAGAGGCGAAGACGAAGAGATCACTGATCACACCCGAGCTCCCGTTCCCCAAGGGACGGGGCGGCGCGCGCAAAGGGGCCGGGCGTAAGGCAGAGCTCGATCCGCGTGGTAAGAGAGTGCACAGCACACACACCAAGCGGCCCGCATTCACGCGGCACCGGCCTTTGCTGGTGACCGTGAACTTCGTACAGGGCCTCCCTTCGTTCCGCCGGGCGGACTTGGGGGCGCGTGTGTGTGCGGCGATCCAGGCAGGCAACCAAAGAGAGGACTTCCGCGTCGTGCACTTGGGCTTGCTGTCGAACCATCTGCACATGATCTGTGAGGCGGATGGGCCCGAGGCACTGGCGAGTGGGATGAAGGGCCTCGGTGGTCGGATCGCGAAGGCTGTGAACGCCGTGCTGCGCCGCAAAGGGGCGGTGGTCAGCGGGCGATTCGACCTGCAGGTGCTGCAGTCGCTGCAGCAGGTGCGCAATGCAGTGGCTTACGTGCTGCGCAACGGCGAACACCATGGGGTCCTGCATCCATGGCGGTCAGGGTACGGAGTTCCGACGGTCGACCGCTGGACGAGCGCGGCTTGGTTCAGCGGCTGGATTGATCCCGTGCTGAACGTTCCAGATGGCGGGTGCGGGGCTGGAGTCGTGCGGCCGGCCCGTAGCTACTTGATGTACAAGGCGTTCGAGGAGCGAGGGCTTTCCTACCGGGATCCGATCCCTGGTCAGCACAAGCGACACGTCGCAATGAAGCGGCGGGCACGGGAGCACGCGCGGGCAGCGAGGGCCCAAGCATGACCGAGTGCTGGGCGGAAGGTCCAATGTCCGCCGAATCGAAGACGCGAAGGCAGCCTCTTCGTTTGAGGTGCATTTGCTCCTCGGAGGAAGTCAGGCTGGTGACACGGCATCAGACCGACCCGTGGGACCGTACGGGAGGGGCCTCGGGCCGACCGACCTCGTCGGCCGCTGGCAGGGCAGCGTCGAATCTCCGAGTGTGGGAGCCCTCTGCGCCTTTCAGGTCACCGCAGGGTCGACAGGACACTTCCAGTTGTGGTTCCGGCAAGCGGGTAGCCGTCCGACATCGAACTCTCGTGCGGCTCAGCGCTCACGTTCGATGGACTTGCAGGGAATGGCTGGTGGTGGTGCCGGTGGTACCAGGTACCGTCCGATGCAGGCCCACGCCAGGTCGTCGAGAACTCACGTAGGCTTTCGCGCGGATATCGGCTCACGCCACCTCTGCGTCCCCCTCGAACGCGAGCGGCGCGGTCCCGTTGACATCGCCCCACGCAATGCGAGGTGTCCCATCCGTGGGACTGGCCTAGAAACTCGTGCCGATTCGCCGCAATGGGGGTATCGATCCTGGCCGCGCGAGGCTAGCTTGCACGCGATACGCAGGGGGGGTGGAGAGCACCCCCCGCTGACCGAGCCCCCGCCGTCGTCCAGCGGTTGCGCAGCGCGGCCGCTGACGGTTGGAGGCTTTTCGATCGCTTTCGACTCCCTACGAAGTA
>CAYOBN010000236.1:0-2168 GCA_964402175.1 uncultured Planctomycetaceae bacterium
CCTGCGGGGGCCCCGCCGCCAAGTCGTACCTGGTTCCGTTCGACGCCTCACCCGCCAGGGGGCGGGTGGGCGCTCCTTCGCTCACTGCACGAACGTGACCGCCAGGCCGTTCGTGAAGTTCGAGGTCGCCGCGCCCGCGTTCACGTCGCGGTGCCACGCCTGGAAGTTGCGGGTCTGGCCCACGACCGCCGTCACGAAGCCGCCCGGCGACGGGATCTGGTTCTGGTTCAACAGGAGCTCGAACGCGCCCGTCGCGCCGGTGTTCTTGATCTGGCCTGGGCCCACGTAGCGGCCGATCTGACCGCTGAGGCACAGGATCCCGCGGCTCCCGCCCGGGTTCGGCGTGTTGCCCTGCGTGAGGCTCGTGATGAAGAACCCGAAGGCGTTGTTCGGGAGCTGTGAGGCCCGCAGGGTCAGGTCGTTCGCCGCGATCGACGCGCTGCCGCTGCCGGCGATGGCGCCCGTCTGGCCCGTCGAGTTCGTGTTGGCCGTGCAGTAGTTCGTACCGACCCCGACGTTGCCGATCGGCACCAAGGAGAGCACCGTCCCGTTCGAGACCGAGCCCGGCGTATCGAAGCTCCACTCGACATCGTTCTGCACGCCACCGGACTGGTAGCCGATCGTCGCGCTGCCGCCGCCGTCCGCGCGGGCGCCTTGCACGTCCTGGTAGATGAACTGCGCAAACGCCGGCCCGGTCGCCGGGACCTGGATCTGGAACGTCACGGTCTCGCCCGCTGCGGCGAAGAACTCCGCCGCTTGCCACTGCACGATCAGGCGACCCTGCGTCTCCTGCCAGTAGATCTCGCCCGCGGTGCCGCTCTGGGTGTTGATGTCATCCCAGAAGCCCATCAACGTCTGGTCGCCGCCGAACGCATTGGCGGACGGGATCGGCGCGTTGGTGAACCCGAGGTTGATGTTCGCGCCCGCGAAGCGCACGGCGCCGTTGCTGCCCACCGTCGCGACGCCGGACGCAAGGAGCGCGTTGCCGATCGTCGTCGGGATGTCCGTGGACGCGTCGTCCGCGAGGCTCAGCGGGGTCCCGGTCGACGAGATGTCGATCCACGTGCCCGGCAGGTTGCTGACCATCGCGAGGGTCGCCGGCGGAGGCGTCGAGAGCTCGAGCGTACCCCCGCCTGATGCGTTGTTGTAGCCCCCGACGCGGATGAAGTACGTCGTCCCCGCGGTCGCGGTCCAACGGAGTTGGCTCTGCAGCGCGCAGAAGTCGTCGTTGCAGTCGATCGGGTTGAGCGCAGCGCACGTGCCGTCGAAGACCTCCAGCACCGTGTCGAACCCCGAGCCGCAGGTGCTCGCGATCAGGTCGCCGTTGGCAGCCGCCGTGTGGCTGAACCAGAGGTCGCCGCCGACGTTGAAGCCGCACGGGAACCCGGGCGCGCTGATCGTGGCGCTCGAGGTGTCGAAGTTCAGCGGCGCCCCGAGCGCGAGCGCCGTGGCGCCACTGCACTCATCGCTCGGACCGGACGGGGGCGAATAGGTCGCCAGGATCGTGCCGGCGCCGGAGCTCGTCGCGAACCCGCCGACGCGCACGTGGTATTGCGCGCCCGCGGTCACCGGGAAGGAGATCCGGCTCTGCAACCCGCACGCGTCGTCGTTGCAGACGATCGGGTTGAGCGCAGCGCAGCCACCCGAGAACGCTTCGAGGGCCGTGTCGTACCCCGAGCCACAGGTCTCGACCGAGATCGCGCCGGCGCCCGGCGCCGTGAAGCGGTACCAGAGGTCGGGGGCAGTGCTCGCGGCGCACGGCCAGGGCTGGGCGCTCAAGGTGGCCGCGCTCGTATCGAACGCGGTCAGCGTGTTGAAGGGGAGGGCGAGCGCGGTCGTGCACTCGTCGTTCTGGGCAGCGGCGAGACCCGCCGTCGCGAGGACGACCAGGGCGGCCGGGAGGGTGGAGGCGAAGCGCATGGGGGCAGACAGGCGGCGCGTGAGCGCCAGATGGGACGATGAAAGGTCCGGAGGCAGAGCGCACTTGGCGGACGTGCCCGGGGCGTTGCGTTGAGGGTCGCACCGCGGACTGTGAGCGACAAGTGGCCCGCGCGCGCGCGACTCTCTGGGGGACGGAACCGGCGCCGTAGGGGTTCCCTTCACCGTCGAACGGTACCAGGTACGAGTTGGCGGCGGGGTCCACGCCAGCGCGCGCGGAGCGCGCGCTG
>CAYOBN010000237.1:0-2142 GCA_964402175.1 uncultured Planctomycetaceae bacterium
AGATCCAAACAGGCAGTTCGGGACACGTGTATCCGTTTATTGGGCCCGATGTGGCCTATTATGAGGCACATTGATCCCAGAGCGCTCGGCCGGTTGAGCTCCGTGACCCGGGGGGCGCGCTGACGCGCTGGTCCCAGACGCTCCAGGGACCCTTGCAGCGAGGTCCCATGCCGTAGCGCAAGCAGTCGCGAAACGAAGGTGTCCGCCGCGGTCGCACGTTGCGGACCGGGACGGGGGCAGCGCTCACACGGAGTCGAGCGCTCGGGGCACTCGGGAGAGCGAACAGAGGCTCCCGCGGCTCGCGTACGAGGGGGTGGGTTCGCCAGGGCGACCTCGACTCGCTACCAGGGTAAGCGTACGGCGGCCGTCCGGGGCGCCCAGTTCCCATCGCCGCCGTCGCCCTGGAGCATGCCTCCATGGACCTCGAACAACTGATCGCCGCTCGCCCCACGGAGCGACGGCACCGTGGCGCCTGGTACGGCAACCTGATCGACGCAGCAGAGCGGGAGGGAGTGACCGTGGCCTCCCTGGCGAAGCGGCTTGGTGTTGTCGCCGAGACGCTCTACTCGTGGCGGCGGAAGCGGACCCATTTGCCTGAGGTAGCCGCCATTCGTCGCGCGGCGGCGGGCCTTGTCCGTGTGCATGTCGCAGAGCCGAAGACAACGCTGCCCGCGCAAGAACGTCCGCTCGAGCTTCGGCTCGGTCGGGACCGTTCCGTGCTGGTGCCCCGTGGATTCGATCGTGAGCACCTCCTCGCGCTGCTCAGCGCCCTCGAACGATGCTGACCTTCGCCGGACACCGCATCTTCCTCATCGTCGAGGCGACGGACATGCGTCGCTCGTTCAACGGTCTCGCTGGACGAGCAAACGAGCTGCTCGGCGCGACACCGGAATCCCGTGACCTTTTCCTCTTCTCGAATCGCTCGAGGACGCGGCTCAAGGTACTCGTGTACGACGAGTCCGGTGTGTGGGTCCTCGCGAAGCGTCTCGACAAGGGCACGTTTGCATGGCCGAGAATCGATGCACCCGCGACCATCGAGTTCCGCTCCGAAGAGCTCGCACTTCTGCTCGGCGGACTCGACGCGGAAGGCCTCACGTCGCGTCGATGGCATCGTCGTGCACAATCATCGGCGAATGTCGGACTGAACGCTTGAACTCTGCGCGGCGGAAGCCATCATTCGCGCGTGGCTTCCGTCGCGCCCTCCCTCGCGCTGCTCAACACGCAGCTGACGGCGAAGAACGTCGTGCTCGAGGAGGAGCTGCGTGTCGCTCGCGTCGAGTTGCGCGAGATGCGCGAGCTCCGCAAGCTGACGGCGCAGCAAGCGGACACGATTGCTGAGCTGAACGCGACGGTAAGTCAGCTCAAGGCGACGCTCGAGAGCCTGCTGAAAGGTCAGCGCCGTACTGACCTCATCGACCCGAATCAGGGCCTTCTCTTCGCCGACCCGGTCACCACCGAACCCGATGAGAGCGACTCGGCGCAGGAGGACCCCAAGCCGAAAGACTCGGGTGGCAGGCGGCGCAAGTCACCCGCTCCTTCGAAGCGGGTTGCTGACGAGTCCAACCTCCGTCGCGAGATCGTGCGCTCGGAGCTTCCGCCCGAGCAGCGCCACTGCCAGACCACGGGCGTCGAGCTTGTCGAAGTCGACGTGAAGGTGTCGAAGGAGCTCGACTATCGCCCGGGCGAGCTCGTGCTCGTCGAGCACCACCAAGTGATCTACGGTCCGCCCACGGAAGTGGCGGCAGAGCGCAACATCGCGCCCGTGCTTGCTCCTGCGCCCAAGGTGGCGGTCGAGGGCGTCACTGCGTCGGCAACGTTGCTTGCATGGCTCGTCTACCAGAAGTACGTCTTGCACTTGCCGCTGTATCGGCTCGAGCAGGTCTTCGGCGAGCTCGGCCTGCGGCTGGCGCGGACGACGCTGTCGGACTGGGTGCAGAAGGTTGCCTTCGCACTACGTCTCGTGAAGGACGAGATCGAGCGACAGGTGAGAGCCGGACCAGTCCTTAGCTTCGACGATACGGTGACGGAGTGCTTCGTGGTCGACGAAGCCACCGGACGAAGGAAGCTGAAGCAGGCACGCCTCTGGGTCTTCGTGAACCCCGAGGTTCACGGAGTCGTGTTCCGATTCACCACCGGGCGAGG
>CAYOBN010000238.1:0-2140 GCA_964402175.1 uncultured Planctomycetaceae bacterium
AGCCCGCAGCCCGCAGCCCGCTTCCGCTGCTCGGCATTGCACCGCACCGGCGCATGGGGTCCACTCTTCGGCCCATGGACCAGCGCACGATCGATCGTTTCGGGGCCGCAGTCGCCGCGGCGGAGACCGCTCTCCCGTGGGAGGCCCTCGGATCGGTCTACTGTGAGGGCGACGCGCGGGGGTTCTTCGACGACGAACGCATCGCGCACATGCGCGACACGGCGCTCGCGTTTGCCGAGGACCTCGCGGCGCTCTACGAGCGTCGGGCGAGCCTGCCGAACCCAGCCCGGCGCACGTTCTTCGTCGGCGCGGCGACCGCGGAGCTCTGGCTCGTGCTCTTCGAGCGGATCGTGCTGCAGCGCCGCGTCGCTTGGGTGAACCTGCCCGGACCCGAGGTCAAGGCCCTCGATGCGGCTCTCGCGGCCGCCGAGCCGCACGCGGGCCTGAAGCTGCCGCGCATCATCACCGGCGGCTGGAACCGCTCGGAGATCGGCCCCGTCGATCACCTTTGGTTCGCGAGTGTTCTGACCGACCCCGACACGTTCCCCGCGCTGCACGACGAGCTGTACGAGCGCGTCGGCACCCCAGAGGCGGTCGGCGGCGGCCACCCGAAGCGCGAGCGCGAGCTCGCCCAGGGGCTCGTCCTGCGCGCCTACGACTGCCTCGCGGCGGATGCGCTCGTGACGACCACCGACGAAGAGCAGCCCGTCCTGCGCGCCGCCGCGCGTGAGCTCGGCGCGACGCTGGACGCGCCCGCCGATGCGCGCGAATCGGCGCTCGTCGGGGACCTCCTGCGCCATTGCCTCTGGCGCCGGCCCGGGGCGGGCGAGTGAGCCCGCGCGCGCTCAGCGGCCGCGCGGCTCCGCTGCGGCGCGTGTCGCGCGCCAGCGCGCGAGCGCCTGGCGCAGCACGGGCTCCATACGGTCGCTCTGGCGCATGAAGCCGAGATCGGTGGGGTGCGAGCTGTCGACGGCCCCCTCACCGTCGTCGCCCAGCAACGGCGCGCCTTCGATGTAGAGGAGCCCCGTCAGACCTTCCGCCGAGAGCTCGTCGTACGCCGCCCGCAGCGCCGCATGGTTCGCCGCGTGGTGCGCCGCGCGCTCCTTGCGGAAGCGGCTGTTCGTGTTGATCCGGTCCTCGACGAGCACGATCGGAGTGTCCGGCCGCGCAGCGCGCAGCGCGCGCACGAACGGCGCTGCCCGCGTACGCACGAGCTCCGCGTTCATGTTCGGCAGGCAGTCCAGCACGTACACCGCAGCGTCGAGCTCCGCCAAGAGCACGCCGAGCTCTGCGTCGAGCTTGCCCTGGCCCGAGAACCCGAGGTTCACGACGGGCCGATCGCAGCGCCGCCCGAGGATCGCCGCGTGCGCCATGCCGGGTCGCGACGCACATGCCCCCTGCGTGATCGACGTGCCGTAGAAGACGATCGGCGCGCGCTCGCTCTCTCCGCGCGCGGGGCCTGGCGTCACGGTCGCGCCGGCGTCGATCCCGAGCTCGAGCCCTGTGACGCCGTTGTAGAGCGGGAAGTACAGGAGGTACTCGCGCGCGACGCCGTCGAGGTCCGCGACGAGGGTCGCTTCGGACTCCACGCCGCTGGGCTGGCCCAGGCCCACCCAGCGCCAGGCCCCGTCTGCGTCGCGCGCGTACAAGTCGAGGCCGCTGACCCCCGTGGCTGCCATGTGTGGCATGGCGAGGTTCGCGCCCGTGAGCTGCCAGCGCGCCCGGATCGTGCGCGAGTCGGTCACGAAGCGCGCCGCGATGCCCGCGCTCGCGCGCGAGAGGCGCCAGACCTCGGGCCGCACGAGGGCCTCGGCCCGTGCGGGCAGGCGGTCGAAGGGGGACTGCAGGTCGCTCCACGCGCGGCCTTCGATGACGGCGACGGTGCGGACGTCGTGCCAGGAGGGCGTGGATTGGGGGGCGAGGAGCGACAGCCCGAGGGGGAGGTGCAGGAGCCACATGGCTGCGACTCTAGCAGCCGGGTCGAAGAGGGGCAGGATTCGAGTGGGAGCAGTGTTCGAGTGGGAGCAGTGATGGAGTGGGAGCAGTGATGGAGTGGGAGCAGTGATGGGGGGACCCCTGATCGAACGGTACCTGCTCGAACGGTATCGGGTACGACTTGGATGCGAGACGCGCGGTGAGC
>CAYOBN010000239.1:0-2073 GCA_964402175.1 uncultured Planctomycetaceae bacterium
GGCGTTCCTGCGCTGCGCCAAGCGCAAAGCGGATCGCGTGGCGCTCGCGAAGGACCTCCGCGCGCGCCGCGCGAACCTCGACGACCCCCACGACGTGCTGGGCAGCCTGTTGGAGCGCCTCGAATCCGCCTCGAGCCCGAGCTGAGCAAAGCAGAGCACAGCTCGCTAGACGCGTAAGGACAACGTGTTCTTCACCGCGATCCAGCCGTCCCGCGCGAGCCTGTGGCGATGCTGCAACTCGCACTCTCGGCCCTCCTCGCCGTGTCCTCGGGCCACACCGCGGACCTCGTCGTCCACAGCGGTGTGGTGCTCACTGTCGACCCGGCGCGCCCCGTGGCGGAGGCCTTCGCCGTCGTCGGTGGACGCTTCGTCGCCATCGGAGATGACGCCGAGGTCCTCGCACTCGCCGGCCCCCTGACGGCGCGCATCGACCTGGCAGGCGCTGTCGTCGTGCCCGGCTTCATCGATGCCCATTGCCATCCCGCGCCGGTCCATCCGCCGGGCACGAAACACCACGTCGTCGACGTGGGCCCGGACTACGCCCCGGACATCGCCGCGCTCATCCAACTGCTGGCGCACCAGGCCGCAGCGACCCCGCCGGGGGAGTGGGTCCAAGGGCGCGGTTACCGCGACCACGAGCTGGGGCGGCACCTGACACGTGCGGACCTGGACCAGGTCTCGAAGGAGCACCCGGTCGCGGTCGGCCATTCGAGCGGTCACCTGACGGTGTTCAACTCCTTCGCGCTCGAACGCGCGCGGATC
Source organism: uncultured Planctomycetaceae bacterium (assembly GCA_964402175.1). Taxonomy (GTDB): domain Bacteria; phylum Planctomycetota; class UBA1135; order UBA1135; genus JAWKUK01. The sequence goes on from CAYOBN010000239.1 coordinate 763, forward strand.
GATCGGGACACGCAGGACCCGCCGGGCGGTGCGTTCGTGCGAGACGCAGAAGGTGTCCCTACGGGACGCTGCGAGGAGAACGCGCGCTCCGTCGTCTACGTGCGTAATGTCGCTCGGCCGGTGGCGAGCGAAGACGACGAGGTCCTCGGCCTCATGCGCTGCTTCGAGGCGTACCTCGCCAAGGGGATCACGATGGTCGGCCACGCGGGCTGCAGCTCGGACGATCTGCGCCGCTATCGGCGAGCGCACGCTCAGGGCTTGCGCATGCGCGTGTACGCGATGACCTCCCTGGCGTCGATCGAGCGCCTTGCGGATTCGGGCATCGAAGCACCGTTCGGCGACGAGTGGCTCTCTCTCGGCGGAATCAAGTTCTTCCACGGGAACTCGCTCTCGGGGCGCACGTGTTGGCTGTACGAACCTTATGTGGACCGGCCCGGCTACTACGGCCTGCCGCCCGCGCGCTCACAGGAGGACCTGGACGCACTGGTGCTGCGCATCCACCGTGCAGGCCTGCAGTGTGCGATCCACGCGAACGGCGACCGAGAGATCGACATGGTCCTGGACGCGCTCGCCGCGGCGCAGAGCGCCTCTCCGAGACGCGGTGCGCGGCACCGTATCGAACACGGCAGCGTCGTGAACGAGCGCATTCTCGCGCGCATGAAGGCGCTGGACGTCGTGTATGTGCCCCATTCGTACGTGTACGAACACGGCGCGACGATGGAGGCCTACGGCGAGCACCGCTGGCCCTGGATGCACGCCAACCGGAGCGCGCTGGAGCTCGGGATCCCCGTCGCCGGCAACTCCGACAGCCCCGTCAGCGCGGCGCATCCGATGCTGCGCCTGCAGAGCCTCACCACCCGCCGCGCGCGCAACGGCAAGGTCTACGGCGCAGAGCAACGGCTCAGCTTCGAGCAGGCGCTCGGCACGTTCACCTTGGGCGCGGCCTACGCGTGTTTCGCCGAGGGGCGCGTCGGATCGATCAGCCCGGGCAAGCTCGCGGATTTCGTCATCCTCGACCGGGATCCACGCGCCGTCGATCACACGGAGCTCGGCGGCGTGGGTGTGCGCGAGACCTGGCTCCAGGGCGAGCGGGCGTGGCCACGCTGAGCGCGCGCACGTCGGCGGCTATGGCCAAGGAACGGCCCGCGAGGTGTCGCAACACCCCGCGGGCCGTCCGACCACGCGCTGCCGTGGCCGCCGCCGTATCCTCAGAGGGCCGAACGTTCAGAGGAACGGATCGATCGCTTTGCGCAGCACCGGGTTGTTGAGCTTGCCCAGCGCACGGACCTGGATCTGGCGCACGCGCTCCAG
>CAYOBN010000240.1:0-2052 GCA_964402175.1 uncultured Planctomycetaceae bacterium
TTTGGCGCTCCTGGCGGCGCTCTTCCTGGGGCGCAGCGTCTACGGACGCTGGATGCTGGCGCTCGGTCGTAATCCGACGGCGGCGCGTTACGCCGGAGTGCCGACGGGGGAGGTCACGGTCCTGGCGTACATCCTGTGCTCGCTCTGTGCCGGCTTCGGCGGCGTGCTGTTCGCGCTCGACGTGAACTCGGTGCAGCCTGCGAGCATGGGCAACTTCTACGAGCTGTATGCCATCGCGGCGGCGGTGCTCGGCGGATGCAGCTTGCGCGGCGGCGAGGGCTCGATCCTCGGCGTCGTGCTGGGTGCCGCAGTCATGCGGCTCCTCTACAACTCCATCGTGCTGCTCGGGATCCCGAGCCAGCTCGAGTTTGCGATCGTCGGCGGCGTGCTGCTCTTCGGCGCGATCGCGGACGAGCTCGTGCGGCGACTCGCGGAGCGACGCCGCGCGACGGAGCGCGCACGCGCGCGCACGGATTCCACACCATGAGACCTGAGACAACGATCTTCGCCGCGCTCCTCGCGACCGGCTGTGCCAGCGTGAAACCTGAAGCCTCTACCATCGCTCCGACCGCGACGCAGCGGGTCACCGTCCGCGACTTCGGCCGGCTGGCTGACGGGCGCTCGGCGCGCGCTTTTGTGCTGCGCAACTCGAGCGGCGTCGAAGCCGTCTTGACCGACTTCGGCGCGACCCTCGTCGCGCTGAAGGTGCCCGATCGCAACGGACGGCTGGCAGATGTCGTTCTGGGCTTCGACGACGTCCGCGGTTACGAGGGTGAGGGCAACCAGTACTTCGGCTGTACGGCGGGGCGGGTCGCGAACCGCATCGCGCTCGGCCGTTTCATGCTAGGCGGCGAAGAGCACCGGCTCGCCACGAACAACGCGCCCAACCACTTGCACGGTGGCGATGTGGGCTTCGGCAAACGGCTCTGGAGCGCGCTGATCGTGCCGGGCGAGGCGAGCGTCGTCTTCCAGTACGTGTCGCCAGCAGGTGAAGAGGGGTATCCCGGGACGCTCGTCGCGACGTTGACGTACACGCTGACGGAGGGCAACGAGCTCGTCCTGAACTACTCGGCGGAGTCCGACGCAGCGACGCCCGTCAACTTGACCCATCACAGCTACTTCAACTTGGCGGGCGCAGGGGCGCCGACGGTCCTGGACCACGTCCTGCAAGTGCCCGCGGAGCGTTACACGCCCGTGAACGGGACGTTGATCCCGACGGGCGAGGTCGCGAGCGTCGCGGGGACACCGCTGGACTTCCGCACACCGACGGCGCTCGGCGCGCGCATCGGGGAGCTCGATGGGGCGCCGACCCTCGGTTACGACCACAACTACGCGGTGCGCGACGCGGCGCTCGAGCCGCGGCTGTCCGCGGTCATCGGCGCTGGGCCGGTGGCGGTGCTGTCGGAGCCGACCAGCGGGCGCGTCCTCGAGCTGTATTCGGACCAGCCGGGGCTGCAGCTCTACAGCGGGAACTTCCTGTCGGGGCAGCGCGGCAAAGGGGGCGCGGTGTACGCCCATCGGTCTGCGTGCTGCTTGGAGACCCAGGGGTACCCCAACGCCGTCAACGAACCGTCTTTCCCGAACACCATCCTGCGGCCGGGTGAGACGTACCGGCAGCTCACCGTCCACCGTTTCCGCGTGACCCGCTGACCGTTATGCAGCCGAACCAACACCACATGTTCGATCTCACGGGCCGGGTGGCCCTCGTCACGGGCTCGAGCACGGGCCTCGGGAAAGCGATGGCGTTCCACCTCGCGCGCCAGGGAGCGACGGTCGCGATGAACTACGCGCGGAACGCGGAGCGCGCCGCGAAGACGCTCGAGGAGTTCCGCGCGGAGGGCTTCGTCGGCGACATGTTCCGCGCCGATGTGGCGGATCAGAGCTCGGTGGAGACGCTCGTGAAGGCGATCGAGAAAACCCTCGGGCCGATCGACATCCTCGTGCTGAATGCGACGCCGGATCAGCCGCAGAAGCCGATCGAAGAGTACGACTGGGCCTTCCACCAGGAGATGCTCGATTTCTTCGTGAAGAGCCCGTACCTCTTGACCCGCG
>CAYOBN010000241.1:0-2011 GCA_964402175.1 uncultured Planctomycetaceae bacterium
GAGGCCGCGCCCGAGGTGCTGCAGGACGTGGACGCGCGCCTCGCCGCTTTGGAAGGCCGTTGAGCGCGACCCCGGGCGCCGCTCGGGTCCGAGCCGGTGATTCCGCCGTCTATGGAGTGGTCGATGGGGAGGCGCCTGCGTTGGCCGCGGGGGCCGACGGTCAGCTCTGCGGCGTCCTCCTCGAAGTGAACCCAATCGATCCTTGCGGCTGCCGCGGGCCGAGCCCGCGCAGCGTAGGGGTGAATGCACTTGCCTTCAGGGCCTCAGAAGTCGAGTTCATGATGCATGGCGAAGCGGACCGTCCCGGTCTTCCCGCAAGGCCAGCGGGACCTCGAGCAGCTCGGAGAGCGCCTTCGTCTGGCGCGCCTGCGGCGTCGCCTCACCCAATCGGTGACCGCGGCACGGGTCGGCGTGTCGAAGCAGACCCTCGCGAAGCTCGAGGCGGGTCAGCCTGGGACGAGCCTCGCGACCCTCGTGCGGCTGCTCGGGGTGCTCGGCCTCGCCGAGGACGTCGACCGCCTCGCCGCGGACGACGAGCTCGGCCGCCGTCTGCAGGACCTGGAACAGAAGGCCCCGCCCCGGGGTAGGACGCGCGAGTGATGGAGCGGGCCGAGGTCTGGCTGGACGACCCGAGCGTGGGGGACCTGCCGGTGCGCGTCGGCGCGCTCTCCGTCTCCGAGAGCCGCGCGCACCGGGTCGTTCGCTTCCGTTACCACCGTCACTGGCTCGCACACGAAAACGGGGGACTCGCGCTCGACCCTGAGCTGCCGCTCAGCGAGGGCGACGACCATGCTCTCGAAGTCCGACGCCGACGGCGTCGAAAGTGAACCCCGTGCCGAAGACGTGGTAGATGGCGAAGAGCAATCGGAGTAGCGTGGTGGCGTGCATGGGGTGGGTGGAGCTGACGGCTTCGAGACTCCCAGCATGCCGCTCACCTCATGCGCACTCACGCCCCTTTCCGGAAACATCGAGGAAGGCGCCCTATCGCCGATTCAAGGCCGAACCCGCCACCCAGCCCGTCCCTAAAGCAGCAGGAGAGCCCACAATGTTCACACCCTCAAATCGCCCTGGGCGCACCTGGCAAATCTTGACCATCTCGGTCGCCTTTTGCGGTTTGTGTGCTGCAGCATTCTTCTATGACAATCCGAATCAGCCAGCAAAGATCCTCGGCCTTGACCCGTCCACAGATCAGCGGCCGGGCAGCGCGACGACTCGGGTACTGGGAGAATCTGCTCCGAGACCACGCAAGGAGCTCGCGCCTGTGGATCTCCACGTCGGCGCAAGCGAACGGCAGTATTCGGTGGGCGAACTGCGGTCAGGGCACGTGAAGCGGTCTGCCGTTGGTCCAGAGTACGACAACAAGATCGCTGCAATCGCGCGTCAGAGTTGCGTGGGTAACGCAACTGCTGGTGCACGAACGCGCGCGGCGAGCATGTGCGGCTTCGAGAGTTGGGAACTGGTCGAGATGGCCCTAGCGTCTGAGGACCAACAACTTTCGACGCTGCGGCCAAGCTTGGAGCAGCTGGCTGAGAAGGCCCTACGGCTCGCAAATGAGATCCCGAATTACGTTCACGAGTGTTGGGACCGTGGGCGAACCATCGAAGTCTGGAACCCAGCGGATACATCACACGATCGTAGGCAATGGGCAGAAGAGCGTGGTGTGAGCAAACGCCGCGGCAATCTCTTCTTCTACACATCCACTCGCGTCGGCGATCGGTCATTTACAATGCATTTTGACTCCTTCGACTTCCCCGCCCTCGACGGGGAGCTCCAGAATCTCAAAGAGCTCAAGCTGCAGTACTGGGATGCCGTCAATTCTCTCGCTGCGATGAAAGAGACCCAGACTCGCGGCAAGTAACGGCTCTCCTCACTCTCTAGGGACGGGGTGGCGGACGTGAGACTGCAGGTGTGACATGCACGCCGCCGTAGCAGAGGTGAATCGCTAGCGTCCGTTGCCTGTCGGCCTCCCCTCTGTGCCCACCCCCCGTCGGGTGTGCATGGTCCGGGCATG
>CAYOBN010000242.1:0-1911 GCA_964402175.1 uncultured Planctomycetaceae bacterium
AGGCAGCGTGAGGGGACGGGCACCGGGCCCGCGCCCCTGTCGCGCGGGACCCGGGGTCCGGCCTACTCACGCGCCTTGGGGAGGATCCGCCCATGGGTGCTCGCTCACAGCCCGTGACCCTGGACCTGCGCACGGTCGCCGCCGTGCTCGAGGTGTCGCCCGCGCTTCTGCGTGAGCTTGCGGCACGTGGGGAGTTCGCGCCGGTACTGGCCGTGAACCGTCAGACGGCGCGCGTGCTGCTCGACGACCTGCGCGACTGGGAGCGCCGCTCGACGGTGGGTGTGCCCGAGGTCGAGCTCCCGATCTCGACTGAGGTCATGCGCCGGGAAGTGGCCCGCCGGATTGCGGCTCGGCCCCGCCGTCGCCCTCGGTCTGGCCGCCGGAATGGCCCTGAGCGCGAGGAGGGAGAAGATGCGTCGCGAGACCTTGCTTCGCTTCGGTGACCGCGCGCCGGTCGGCCTGGAGGTAGCGCGTCGTCTCTTGGGAGGTGCGCGTGTGCCCCAGCGCCTCTCGGATGACGGCGTATCGGCTGCCCATCGAGTCGAGCGCGGTCCCGTGGGCGCGTCGCAGCACGCGCAGGCTGAAGCGGGGCTCCCCAAGTCGCTTCTTCCAGCGCTCGCGCATCCGTCCGAGGTAGCGGGTTTGGGGTGCCCACGCGGGCTCGCCGGGTCGCGCCACGCCGTACCCGGGGACGAGGTAGCTGTCGTCGGTGGGGAGCGCGGCGAGCCGCGCGGCGAGGGCCTCTCGCAGCTCGGGGACGATCGGCTCCATGCGGGTCCGGCGGCGCACCTTCGGGGTGACCACTACGGCGCCCTGCTCCATCCAGACGTCGCGCCGGCGGACGCGCGCGAGCTCGTCGTGGCGGATGCCCGTGGTTGCTACGAGCTCGATCAGCAGCAGGTCGACCTCCCGGTTCGGGGTCTGGCGGCGGTGGGCGCTGCGCCATGCGCGCGCCCGCTCCAGCAACGCGCGAAACTCGTCGAGCTCGAGGCCGGGGACCTCAGTGTCGCGCGGCCGGAGCCGGAGCCGCAGGATGCGCTTCACCTCGGGCACGGGCGAGGGGATCTTGGCGCAGTCGAACGCGACGTTCAGCACGTTCAGCCGTCCTTTGCTGACGGTGCGCGGCGCCAGCCCAGCGTCGAGCTGTTCGAGAGCCCAGCGGCGGACGACCTCGACGGTCAAGGTCTCGAGCAGCGCGTCGCCACGGAAGCGCCGCAGGATGGCCTTCGCCGGGTTGCGCCAGTCTCCGGTGATCGAGTGGGGCGCGAGGCCCTCGTCGATCTTGCGCTGGATCGCCGCGTTGATTGCCTCGAGGACCGTCCACCCGTGGCGGCGCTCCTCCTTGACGGCCTTGCGGAGGTCTTCGACGTCGCGCGCGGCCTCGCGCTGATCGTCTCGCAGCGGCCCGACGCGCTGTCGTCGCACGGGGACGTCGTCGTCACCGAGCTCCTTCACAGCGATGCAGGCGCGCCAGCGCCAGCGGCCACCACTGAACACCGCCGCGATGCCCGGAAAGGCTCGCCGCGGTCGCGCGGGGCGCTTGCCCCGATGTCCCGAATCCTGGGTGCTCACTTGGGCGAGCGTACCCAGTTGGCGGCGGTTTGCGTGACATCTGTCACGCTAGAGGCCTGCCGCACCCTTAGCCCAAGTCTCCTAACCCACTGCCCGACGGGCACTTAACGATGACGTACCATCCGATTGGTCTAGGTCCCATGCGCTCCCGCCACACCACCTCCCAAGGTGGCTCGGGGCAGGCACTTAGCGCCGTTTTCGCCCCCCAGGGGGCCGATTCAGCCACCCCCCGCCAGAGCACGCCAGGGCGGGTTTCGCGAGTCAGCGTGACACGCGAGCGTGACACGGCCTCGGGGATCTCCGAGCGCCGGATGGCCGGCGCGCTCGCCGGCGGCCTGG
>CAYOBN010000243.1:0-1903 GCA_964402175.1 uncultured Planctomycetaceae bacterium
CTCGTACTCGAGGCGGTCGCCCTGGACGTCGACGGCCGCGGTGAGGAACGTCACGCCGTGCGGGGCCATGCCTGCCGGCCAGGCCTCGCGGCGCTCGTACAGGCGCCGCCAGTCGGGCTTCTCGCCCTTCTCCGCCCAGCACTCCCCGAGGAAGATGTTGACGAAGGTCTTGAGCCGGTCGGGCGATTTCTGCGCCTCGATCCACTTTTGCACGAGCTCGTCCCAGCCGAACCAGGGCGAATAGAGCGTGTTGATGTGGTACCCGCGCGTCTTGTCGTTCTCGCTCTCCTTGCTCGCCTGCCAGCGACCGCGGCTCAGCATGTCGGGCTTATGCCGCTCCTGGATCGCCTGCTCGCAGGACGCGCACACGTAGTGGATGCTCTCGCGCAGGGTCGCGCCGCGCTTCTCCCCGTCGTACTTGAGGCGGTCCCACACGAGCCGCTGCTCGTACCCGCAGTGCGGGCACGGCACGAGGTAGTGCCGGACGTCCGTCGCTTCGAGCAGGTTCCATATCTTGCTCTCGCCCTCGAGCGTCGGTGTCGACGTCCAGTAGCTCTTCCGGCGGCGGAAGGCGATCTGGCCCCGCTTCGCGAGCTCGGTCTGGTCGCCCTCGGGGTTCGGCTTCCAGCGGTCGACCTCGTCCCCCACCGCGTAGCGCGCGGGGGTCGAGGCGAGCTGCGCCGGGGAGTCGGCCGAGACGAGCTTCAGCGAGCCGCCGGGGAACTCCTTTCGGAGCAGAGTGTTCCCGCTGTCCCGCTTCTTCGGGTCGCGCACGATGTCGCGCAGGACCTCGGACTCGGTGAACAGCGGCGTCAGGCGTTCCTTGGAGAAGTTCTCCGCCACCCCCTCGGTCGGCAGAACGAAGATCGTCGGCCCGGGCGCCTGGTGCGCGATGAAGCCCAGGAAGTTCAGGAGGACCTCAGTCTTGCCGATCTGCGAGCCCGCCACGAACACGACGGTCTCGACCGCGCTCGAGGGGCTGAGAGCCTCCATGATCTCGACGAGGTACGGGGTCAGCTCGTTGCGCCAGAGGCCGGGCTGGCCCGAGGTGCTCCGCGAGAGCACGCGGTACGTCGCCGCCCACTCGGCGACCGTGAGCAGCGGGTCGGGTCGGAGCCCGCGCCAGAACGCCCCCGCGAGTCGCTGGACCACCTCTGGGTCGAGCTCTTGCAGGGTCACGCCGCCCGCTCCTGGCTCTTCACGAGCTCGCCGAGCGCCTCGGTCAGCGCGCGCTCGAGGATGATCTCGACCTGCACGACGTCCGTCAGCCCGACGAGCTGCTTCGCGATCCGCGAGGGCACGGAGAGGATCGTGTCCCGGAGGTGCCTTGCGACGTTCTCGAGGGTCCGCTCGGCCGCGTCGGCTGGCACGAGGGACCCGCGCATCTTCTCCAGCTCGAGCTGCTTCAGGCGCGCCTCGACGCTGGTCTTGATCGCCGCGACCATCATCGGCGTCAGAGGGTTGCCGTTCTCGTCGCACGGCAGGTCGTGCAGCCCGATCCCCCGGGAGCCCTCGAACTCCTGGAGCACGAGGTCGTTACCCGGTGCGGCCGCAGTCCGCTCCTGTTGCGCCGCGACTCCGACGCCGCGGCGCTGCCGCGTGTTCGCGTGCCACTCCCGGTCGGCGATCACAGGGTCGATCAGCCAACGCTTGCGCTCGGTATCGAAGCGACACGACGCCTTCGTCAGTCTGCCGTTGGTGATGGCGTACTGGACTGACGGCCGCTTGAGCCCGAGGTGCGCCGCGTACTGCGCGGGGCTCATCAGTTTCGGCAACGGCGCGGCGGGCTGATCGCTCGGCTCGCTCATGATTCGGCGGACGTCCCTCCCGCGGGTGCAGGTGCAGAGTTACTTTGCACCTGGCACGAGAGATTGACGGCGCTCCGCGTCACCCGCGCGCCATT
>CAYOBN010000244.1:0-1718 GCA_964402175.1 uncultured Planctomycetaceae bacterium
GCGTGCAGTCCGATGCTGCGGTCCGCGAGCGGCGCGCTCGCCCCGTAGCGCAGATCGCCGAGCAGCGGCGCGCCGAGCGCCACGCACGCGAGGCGCAGTTGGTGCGGGCGGCCGGTCTCTGGCGCGAGGAGGAGCGCTCCCGGAGCGCTGTTGCGCGCCGGCACGAGCACGCGCCAGCGGGTGTGGGCCTCGCGCGCGCCAGGGGCGTTGGGCGCGACGGCGGACACGTGGTTGCGCTCGTCATTCTTCACGAGCCACTGCCGCACTTCGCCCTCGGGTTGCGCGGGCGTGCGAGGTACGAGGCCCACGTACTGCTTGCGCGCGGTGTGCGCGCGGAAGGCCTCGGAGAGTCGGGCGGCGCCTTTGCTCGTGCGTGCGAAGAGCACGACCCCCGAAACGGGGCGATCGAGCCGATGCACGACGCCCAGGAACACCGCGCCGGGTTTCTGGTACGTGACCCGCACCCACTCGCGGGCGACGTCGAAGAGGCTGACATCGCCGCTCTCGTCCGGCACGGTCGGCATCCCGGCTGGTTTTGCGACCGCCAGGACGTGGTTGTCGGCGTGCAGGACGTGCAGCGCGGTGTGCATGGCGCTCAGCCGAGCTCGAGACCGCGCCACCAACGCGCGCAGAAGCCCGCGGGCAGGAGGCGCCGCGGCAGACCGGGCCGCTCGTCTTCGGTGAGCGCGAGCTCGCCGACCTCGACGCTGCCGCCGGGCAGCTCCGCCAGCACGTTCTGGAACGCGAGCGGCGAATAGCCGATCGCGTACGTCGAGAGGACGAGCAGCGCGCGCTCGGCGAGCAGTCCGCTGAGCGCCTCCAGGAGCGGCGCGAAGCCCTCTTCGAAGCGCCAGACCTCGCCCTTCGGGCCGCGCCCGTAGTGCGGCGGATCGACCAGGACGACCTCGTACAGCGACGCGCGGCGCACCTCGCGCTCGGCGAACGCGAGCGCGTCATCGCACAGGACCCGCAGCGCGCTGCGGCCGAGGCCGCTCGCTTCGGCGTTGTCCGTCGTCCATGTCAGCGACGCGCGCGAGGCGTCGACGTGGGTGACACTCGCGCCGGCGAGCGCCGCGAGCACACTGGCCGCGCCCGTGTACCCGAAGAGGTTCAGGACCCGCGGCGCGCGCCCGAGCTCGCGCCGCAGCGTCGCCACCACGTCCGCGACGAGGGCCCAGTTCGCCGCCTGCTCTGGGAAGACGCCGACGTGTTTGAACGGCGTCGGGCGCACCGCGAGGCGCGCCCCGTCGAATTGGATGTGCCACTCCGCCCCCTCGCGTGCGAGCGCCGCGGAGAGGCCCGGCCGCGGGCGCCAACGCCCTCCGCGGTCGCTCTCGCGCTCGAACGTCAGGTCGGCGCGCTCCCATTCGGCGCGCGTCAGCCGCGGGCGCCAGAGGGCCTGGGGGTCGGGCCGCGCGAGGAGGACCTCGCCGAAGCGCTCCAGCTTCTGACCGTGGCCGCTGTCGAGCAGCGCGTGGTCCGGGAATGGCGGCGCGGGAAAGACCTGGGGGCTCAGCACGGGGCGACACGTTAGCAAGCTGCGCCCGCGGGAGGGGCCCCTGAAGTGCCGCGGCGCGACGTGCTGGAGCTCAGCCGTCAGCCTTCAGCGTGCACGCCGAGCCGTTCGACGCGCGCTGCGCCTTGGCTTCGGTGGCGCAGCAGCCGCCGGCCTTCTTGTCGGCGACCGTGGCGGCCTTCGCGGCCTCCTGGCAGCAACC
>CAYOBN010000245.1:0-1674 GCA_964402175.1 uncultured Planctomycetaceae bacterium
AACATCGTGTACAGCACCACCCCGTCCACCCGAGAGCCCCCCCAGCCCCCCTTCTGTGTCATCCCGACACACCCCACCCCCCAATCCATCAACCCCGAATGAGGATTCCATTGGATCCTCAACCCCCGCCCCATTTTCCCCCGAAGAACCTAGACACCTCCGAGCCCACTTCGCCTACACTGCCCAGGACGCGGGTGCGCCTACCCGCCCTTCCTCGGTCCACTCCGCCGGGCGCCTCGCGGCGTCCCCCGACTCCTCCCATGAACAGCCTCGCCAAGAAGACGCTCGTCGTCGCAGCCGCGACCGCACTCGCCGTGACGGTCAGCGCCCAAGTTCGCAACCGCGCCGCGGTGCTGCGCTTCCAGAACACCGTCTCCCAGAACCTCGGCGGCAGCGGCGGTGTGATCACTGGCCCGCCCCCGACCAGCCTCTCGCCGGTCGTCGTCGCCGTCCCGGTCCCGCTGACGCCCCCGGGCACTGGCGCGGGCAACGGCCCGTCCGCGGAAGCCGACATCTGAGCGCTCCCCGCGCTCCCCTCGCCGGAGCGCAGGCACCGGCCCCAGTCGACCATCCGACGGCGATCGCGCAGCGGTCGCCGTCGCGCGTTTCTGCCCCGTTTCCGCCAAGGGCACCGATGCGTTACAACAGCCGCGCATGACGACGCAAGACATCGCAGCACTCTTCGGCGAGGACCACCCGACCCCGCACGAGTTCGCGATGCACGGCCTGACGTCGGGCCGCGTGTGGTGCGCCCTGTCGGTCGGCGGCCCGCGCGTCTTGCAGCGCAAAGCCGACGACCCGGCGCCCAACGAAGACGCCCTGTGTGTGGCCGAGGGGGACGGCTGGGTATTGCTCGCGGTCGCCGACGCCCATCACGGCGTCGAGGCCAGCCACGCGTGGATCGACGCGATCGCCGAGCGCGTCGAAGCCCACCGGGGCGGCCCGCCCAGCACCGAGGACCTGTGGTCGATCGTGGCGACTCCGACGGAGCCCACCGCGTCGCGCGGCGACGGGCCCGCGACCTCGGTCGCGACCCTGCGCAGCGAGTCGACCCTGATGGCCCTCGTCCTCGACCGCCGCCGGGGCGAGGTGCGCGGTGTGTCGCTGGGGGACTCCAGCGCCGTCGTGGTGGGCCTCGATCGCGGAGCCCAGGTCCTCTCGCGCCCCGCGCCGCTCTACGCCGCCCCCGACGATGCGGGCGCCCTGGCCCGGCCCCGCTTCCAGGCCTTCTCGAGCCCCGTGTCCCCGGGCGAGCTCGTGCTCGTCTACACCGACGGCGTGAACGAGTGTGAATACGGGAACCCCGCGCACTCGATCGGCCCGGCCCACCTGGAATCCGTCTGGATCCGCTCGGCGGGCGACACGGAACGCTTCGTCGAGGGCCTCGTGCGCCTGGCCCTGGCCGGGGTCGACGGCCACGCTGGGGGCGAGGACAACATCGCGATCGCGGCGGCACGGGTCTGACCCCCGCCTTGCGCCCGACCCCTGCAGGATTCCCGGTCTTTCCTAGGGAATCACGGAAACCATGTCCCAGGGATGTCCCCTTAAACGATCTGTCATCGGGCGGATCGTGGGACGATCCCCGAGGGTTACCCCTGATCTATCTCTCTCCGTGCCGATGGTGGGCCCTTCCGCTCGCCACGCCTGGCCCACCCTTCCGCGTCCCCCCCGCCT
>CAYOBN010000246.1:0-1649 GCA_964402175.1 uncultured Planctomycetaceae bacterium
TGCACGCGGGTCGGCCGATCTCGTCGCATTCGGTGATCACACGCTGCGGCGCGGGAGCGACGGCCACCATGCCGACCTGCCAGTTGAATTCAAACGTATCGGGGCTCCCTCCGACCAACGTCTTGCCGTCGAAGTCCATACTGTCGTTGACGGCACCTATGCCCCCCGCGGCCCCGAGCTCCGCCGGAGCGTGCAGTCCGAAACGCTGGTTCCAGATGCCATCTGTGCAGCGCTCGAAGAGCAGGATGGCCCCCTCACCACCGACATCGGGCAGACCTGGCTGGACCGGCAGTCGATACGCCGGCGCCGAGACGGCCAGCGTCGGCGGGACCCAGCGCAGGTTCATGCCGAACCCGAGGTGGGTCGCCGGATTCGAGCCGCTCGGGGTCACATGGATCCGGGAATCCAGGACCCAACCAGCCTGGGGATCGTTGCGGTAGACGTAGATGCACGGGATGCGACCGTCGTCCCAGGTGCAGGTGACGAAGAGCCAGTTCTCGTCCATGGCGACCTCGGTCCCGTACCAGTGATTGTGGGTAGGTGAACCCGGCCTGCGGAGAATTCGGTCGAACTCCCACACGCCAGCGACCCTCCTGAAGGTCGCGACAAGTCCGACGTCTTGCACGCCGCCTTCTCGCGCCCTCGGCGTCGCACAGGCGGCGTAGTCACCGCACACCGCCACGGCCCGACCCAAGTGTTTTCCCTCGTCCGTACCGGTGAGGCCGATGCCAAGGGCCGTGAAGCGTCGCACCATGGTCCAGTTCCCGCCCCGGCGCTCGAAGAAATACAGGTTCGGGTCGGGCTGGTTCGGCAAGTTACCCGCCTGCGGGAAACCCATGACCAGCGTTTCCCCGTCATAGGCGGAATCTCTGGACCCGCCAATGTCGACCCCGACTGGCTGAACCGGACCGATCGCGACGTGCGGATGCCAGAGGTCATCGGAACCCTTGATGAACTCGAAACAGTGCTCGCCCGTATCCGTCTCGACCATCATCGAATTCCCAACGATCGTCGCACCGGTCCCGAATCTGCTGGAACTCCGGTGGCTGGTGTCAGCGAAGTGTGGCCTCCGGCCGAATTCCTGGCTCAGCACCCACTGGCCACCCGCTGAACGGCGAAAGATCGACAGTCGGCCGGGCTCGGAAGGGGAGCCCGCACTCTGCCCTGAGCCGACCGCGAGCGTATCTCCCGAGACCCCGACCCCACGGCCGAAGCGGCTCCCGGTCTGGAAGTTGTTCGAGTGCAACACCTGCGTGTTCTGAGCACCCACCGACCCTGCGAACAGGATCGCGATGGACGTGTGCAAGAAGAGCTTCATGGGCGACCTCAGGGCAGGATGGTGACGATGCAGGCCAGATCGCGGGGGTGATTCGCTCCCCACACACTCGCGGGCGGAGCGCTCAAGGCCACGCCGCCGCTGATGCTAGGTACGTAGAGCACTGCGGACGAGGCAGGGACACCCGTGACGGGGTGGTAGAACTGCACCGCTGCCCCCGATTGGGAGCCCGCGCTGTTTGTTACCTGGAGCGTGCCTAGCGGCAAAGGTTGCGCTGCGGAGTCGTACGCGTTCGGGTAGTAGATAAGGTAGAACCCTCGCTCGGCCGGCGATCCGGCGACGTACCCGAGCACCTCGGCCTGTCCGAAGGGAT
>CAYOBN010000247.1:0-1553 GCA_964402175.1 uncultured Planctomycetaceae bacterium
CGGGAAGCGCGTCTGCATCGACTCGATCTGGTCCTGCCCGTCGACGCCGGTGACGGCGCCAGGGATGGTGTTCGCAGTGCCGGGAGTGATCCCCGGCTCGTACGAGGTCACGAAGTACCGCTGGCAGAGCATCAGCTCGTGGGCGTCCGGGCGCTCCTCGAAGGCGCTGGGCAGCGCCGCGCGCTCGAGCTGGACCCGGGCGACGTCGAGCTGCGGCGTGCCCGCCGGCAGCTTCAGCTCGAGGCGCAGGTGCGCGAGGTTGGCGTCGATGCTCTCGCCCGCGATCGAGGGCAGCGAGAAGGTTCGGGTGAAGCGCTGCCAGCTCGTCGTCACCGACAGTGACTGCGAGCCGACGACGGACGTTCCCGAGCCCGTGAGTTGGTTCACCAGGTCGAGGCCGACCGTGATCGCCGAGCTCGCGCGCAGGTGCAGCGAGACGGTGACCTGCCGAGCGGCAAACGACTCGATGCCCTCGAGCTTGGTGCGGATGCTGCCGCCTCCCGCGTTGCTGCCCGCGATCTGCGAGTAGCGCAGAAAGAAGCGCGCGCCGAGAACGGCGGTTTGGCCTGTTTCGAAGCCCTGGCGCGAGACCGTCGCCACGCCCGCGCCGCCCGTGCCGTCGCCGCGGACCTCCCAGCGGTCGGCGGTGTAGCGGGGCGCGGTCGCGATGCCCGCGAAGGTCTGCCCGCGCTGCCAGATGACAAAGTCGCCGTTGATGACGGCGTTCTTGATGCCGCCCCCGCCGCTGCCGAGGATGCGGATTCCCTGGGCGAGTTGCGTCAGGTCGGCCGAGCTGGGCGTGAGGCCCGCCTCGGTGATGACCCGGACGATCTCGTCGGTTACAGCGTTGAACCAGCTCGCCTCGAGCAGGGTTGCCGGAGTCCCGAGCAGCGGGTCGGCGTTGACGAAGCGGTTGGAGGGCGCCGTCGGGTGTGAGTAGAAGTCCATGGCGTCAGACGTCGATGCGGCGGCGGAAACGGACGGAGATGTACGCGGCGAGGATGCCGATGGCGAAGCCCGAGGCGTGGATCGAGACGATCGTGTTCGCGGCGAGCTCGAGCGCCGTCGTCGAAGCAGCGGTGCGCGAGGAGGTGATGAAGACCGGCTGCGCGTTCGTCACGCTGCCGCCTTCGGGCGCCGTACGAAGCGTGATCGTGCCCGTGTCGGGCACCGGGTGGCGCACCTCCCAGCCCGTGATAAGCACGTCGAACGGCGCGCGGAAGCCGACCGTCGCGCCCGTCCCTAGCAGGTATGCACCGGCACCCTGACCCGTGCCCGTGTCGTAGCGCGCGCCGTAGTGCTGCCATTCGCGCTCGGTGGCGCCGACCCAGGCCGCGATGCCGGAGTCGTAGAGGAAGACCTCGCGGAGGTCCGTGCGCAGGAACTGGTCGCCGTTCGTCGGGCTGCCGGGGAACGAGGTACCAGCGGGCATTCCGCCGCCGCCGACGCCCGCGACCGCGGTGTCGACGTAGTCCTTGATCGCACGCTCGGAGACGACCACGTTCGTCGCGCCACCGGCGACCGTCTCGAGCGTCTCGTCGTCCGAGATCGCG
>CAYOBN010000248.1:0-1536 GCA_964402175.1 uncultured Planctomycetaceae bacterium
TTGCCGCTTTTTGCCGAGAATCGAGACGAAGGGGCGGATGATAGCGGGGGGCTGCAGTTCGCCCGCGAGGCGCGGTCCACGGGTCTGCGAGTCGATGGACGTCAAGTGCGGCGGACCGAGGGCATCTCGCCTGCATCGGCGCGTGACACGTACGACGCTTCCCGAGTCCACGCGTGCCCTCCGCCTCGCTTCGCTCGGCACCTCCCCGGCCTCGCTTCGCTCCTCCGGAGAGGAGGCCAGAGGCCCGCGGTCGTGCGACTGGGAGTCCAGTTCAGCAGCAGGGTGCGAGTCCCTGCCGGGCAGACGCTCTCCGGCCCGTAACCAAAGGAAACGGCGTCGCCGCGAGGCGGGGTCGGAAGCAACTGGAGGTGAACGACTGGTCCGCAGGATGACGAACGCGATTCGGCCTGACACGGCGGCGAGTCTGCGACCGAGTGACGAAGCCCAGACTCCGCGAGCAGCGCTTGCGGGGATGCCCGGCACGCTGAGGGGTAGCGTGCGAAAGCGATGCCGGGGCGTGTTCGGGTGGTTGGCGGCGGAACGGTTGGAAGCTGATCTGGATGAACCAGTGAGACCTGCATCGCGAGCGACGGGGCGACCCGGCGGTGCAGGAGTCAGAGCAGCCGTAGCAGCGACGAAGCGGTTCGGAGAGAGGGGAGCGGGAGAACACCCACGCTTCCGACCCCTTTCACCGAGATGGACCGAGCGGCCCCGCCGCGTCGCGTCAGTGCGGGCGTTTCGTCGCGGGGCACGGTCGCCGCGGCTCACGCCTCCGGCTTGATGCCGATCAGCGTGAACAGTTCCATCCGCGCCGCGGCGCTCTTCAGGAAGATCCCGTGCAGCTTGCTGGTCGTCGTCCACGCGCCGGGCTGCCGCACGCCGCGGTAGCACATGCAGAAGTGACGAGCCTGCACGATGACCGCGACGCCCTGTGGGCGGAGGGCCTCCTGGATCGCCGAGGCGATCTGGGCGGTCAGCTTCTCCTGCACCTGAAGGCGCTTGGAGAAGATCTCGACGACCCGGGCGAGCTTGGAGAGCCCCACCACGCGGCCGTCGGGGATGTACGCCACGTGGGCCCTTCCGACGAACGGCACGATGTGGTGCTCGCAGTGGCTCTGCAGCTCGATGTCCTGCAGCAGGACCAGTTCGTCGTAGCCCTCGACCTCGCTGAAGGTGCGTGCAAGGGGCTCGAGGGGATCCTGGAAGTAGCCCGCGAAGTGCTCCTTCCAGGCTCCGACGACGCGGCGAGGCGTGTCGAGCAGTCCCTCACGCTCGGGGTCTTCCCCGATGTACTGGAGCATCTTGCGGACGATGTCGCAGCCTTCGGGGTCTTCGTCGGGTCGATTGGGCAGGTTGGGCGCGGTCATGAGAGGGCGGAGTGTAGTGGCATCGCGCGGAGCGCTGCCACAGCCGCAGCCGCGGGAGCGCTCGCTGGACGGTCCTGGCGTGCGCGCCCGCCTTGCCTGCGGCGAAGATTCGAGGATCCCGTAGATTCCCGCCATGCTCCGCTTCGACCACGCCATCGCGCCCTCCCGC
>CAYOBN010000249.1:0-1533 GCA_964402175.1 uncultured Planctomycetaceae bacterium
GCGCGGCGGCGGCCAGGTCGTGGTACTCGGCGATCGCCCGCAGCGGCCGCGGCGGCGCGAGCGTTGCGTCCACGGGCGCGACCCACAGCCCGTCGGGGCTGGCGGCGAAACGGACTTCGTGCGCGCCCTCTTCAGAAGCCTCGTCCGTGACAACGAGCGACTCGAACCAGCCGCGCAGCAGCTCGGGCAGCTTGTTCGCGCGAGCTCCGGCTGCCTGCGCGCTGGCCGGCCGCGCGAACGCGCAACCCTCGCCCGTGAACCGGAACTGCCACACTGCGCCATCGGGCAAGCGCGCGTCGACCTCACCCTCGGGCAACATCTCGCCGGAGCGAACGAGGGCCCGCGCGCCGTCGCGGATCACGACGCGACAGGTGAAGCCCGTGGCGACGGGCAAGCCGCGACGCACGTAGCGCGCGAGGCGGTAATCGACGAGCTCGCGCACGAGCCCAAGGAACGCCTGGCGCCACTCGGGCTGAACCTCGAAGTTCAGCACGAACCGATCGTCATCTTTGACGCGGAACCACCCGTGCCGCTTCCTCTTCTCGCCGGTCCACGCGCGCACGGGGTTCGAGCGCCAGTAGCTGACCCAGCGCCGCACACCGCCATCTCCTTTCGCTTCGTCGAGGTGCTCCGCGAGCGGCACGTCGGCAAACAACTCGGGCGAGCGCCGCAACCGCCGCCATCCCGCGAGGGCCAGCTCGCGCAGCGCCATGCCCTCGATCAGAGCGTCCGCGTCGAGCAGGACGTCGAGGGTGACCAGCTTGAAGGATCTGTTGATCTCGGTGCGCTCGAGGTCCTCCAGGAAACCTGCGGCGGCGACGAGGGCGCTCTGCTGGGCCTCGTCGAGGTCCCGTTCGTCGCGCACGAAGCTGAACCACGTGCCGTGCTGTCGCGTCAGGGATACGAGCGAGTACCCCATGCGCACGAGTTCGCCCGCGGTGGGCCGTTGCCCGCGGGAGTCGCGGAGCTGGCGGTAGAGCTGCAGGACCTCGTCCCTGCCCGAGCCGAGGAGGCGCTGCTGCAGCAGCAGCTTGGCCTCGAGCTGCAGCTCGACCGAGCAGCCCGACGGCAGCTCGAGCCGTCCCTCGTGCAAGAGCGCCTGCAGCGCCGCCGCGGGCCGTTCGCCGCCGAGGGTCAGGAGGGTGCGGAGGCGCTCGAGGAAGACCGCGTGGTTGCCGACGAAGTCGATGACAGTCAGGTGCGTCTTGCCCTCGGCAGTTCGCAGGCCGCGGCCGAGCTGTTGCAGGAAGACGACGCCGGACTCGGTGGGCCGCAGCATGACCACCCGATCGACGGCGGGGACGTCGACCCCTTCGTTGAAGACGTCGACGGCGCAGACAGCGTCGAGATCGCCAGCGGCGAGCTTCTGAAGAGCCTCGTCGCGCTCGTCCGAACCGGGCGCGCTGTAGACCCGAGCGACGCGCACACCTTTCGCAGCGAGCCAATCCGCAACGAAGTTCGCATGTGCGATCGAGCAGCAGAAGACCAGCGAGCGCGCCCCCGCGTGCGCGTGCCAGGCCTGCCAGAGGCTCT
>CAYOBN010000250.1:0-1519 GCA_964402175.1 uncultured Planctomycetaceae bacterium
CGGAGGGCCTCGTGCAGGGGCTGCAGAAGGGCGAAGTGGACGCGCTTGTGCTGCAAGACCCCGTCCGCATGGGCGAGCTCGCCGTCCGCGCCGCCGTGGCTGCGGCGCGCAAAGAGCCGGTCGAGCCGCGCATCGACACCGGCGTGACGATCGCCACACGCGAGAATCTTGAATCGGCGGAGATCGCGGCGTTGCTGCGTCCCGACCTCTCGATCCTCGGGCGCTGAGCACCGCGTGTCGAGTCGCCAGCCAGTCCTCGAGGTGCAAGGCCTCGCAAAGCGCTACGGGGCCGTCACGGCGCTGGACGGCGTCGATCTGACGGTTCGGCAGGGTGAGGTCCAGGCGTTGCTCGGAGAGAACGGCGCAGGCAAGAGCACGTTGCTCAAGGTCCTGGCTGGAGTCGTCGCTCCCGACAGCGGCACGCTGCGCTTCGCAGGCGCCGACTACGCGCCGCGGGGGCCGCGGGATGCACGCGAGCGCGGCGTCGCGATGATCCACCAGGAGCTCGCGCTCGCGCTGGACCAAACGGTCGCCGAGAACATCACGCTCGGACAGGAGCGGCGTCGACCTGGGCTCTTCGGGCGGCTCGGGGTGGTCGATCGGCGCGCGCGCGCGTCCGCTGCTCGGGCCGCGCTGGAGCGCCTCGGACGGCTCGACCTCGATCCGGAGACCCGGGTCGGCACCCTCGGGCCGGGCGACCGGCAGATGGTCGAGATCGCTCGCGCGCTCGCGTCGGATGCGCGGGTGTTGATCCTCGATGAGCCGACCAGTTCGTTGGCCGCGGACGACGTCGCTCGGCTGTTCGACGTCTTGAAGGGGCTCGCGCGGGACGGCGTCGCGGTCCTCTACGTGTCGCACTTCCTGGAGGAGGTCCGCGCCGTCGCTACGAGCTACACCGTCTTGCGCGACGGGCGCTCGGTCGCAACGGGCGCCCTGTCGGAGTGTGACGACGTCGGGCTCGTCGCCGCGATGGCCGGGCGCGCCGTCGCAGCGCTCTATCCCGCGCGTTCGAGCGCGACGCGGGCGGCGCGAGACGACCACAGAGCACCGGCGCTCGCCGCGCGTGGGCTCAGGACAGCGCGGCTCACGCGGCCCGTCGATGTCGAGCTGCGCGCGGGAGAGGTGCTCGGGATCGCGGGCCTCGTCGGCGCGGGGCGCACGGAGCTGCTCCGAGGGCTCTTCGGCCTCGACCCGCTCGTCGCCGGTGAGCTCTGCCGGGGGACTGCGAGCGACCGCGGCGCGGGACCGCGCGAGCGCGTCCGGCAGGGCCTCGGGTTCCTCTCGGAGGACCGCAAAGGCGAAGGGCTCGCGCTCACGCGCTCGCTCGCCGAGAACGCGACCCTGAGCCGGCTCTCGTCGGTCGCGACCTACGGCATCGTGCGGCGCGGCGCACAGGCTGCGGCCGCGCGCCAGTTGTTCGAGCGCCTCGGGGTGCGGTACAGCTCCGTGCGACAACCGGCGGGCAGCCTCTCCGGGGGCAATCAGCAGAAGATCGCGCTGGCGCGGCTGCTCTTCCAGC
>CAYOBN010000251.1:0-1519 GCA_964402175.1 uncultured Planctomycetaceae bacterium
CGGAGGGCCTCGTGCAGGGGCTGCAGAAGGGCGAAGTGGACGCGCTTGTGCTGCAGGACCCCGTCCGCATGGGCGAGCTCGCCGTCCGCGCTGCCGTGGCGGCGGCGCGCAAGGAGCCGGTCGAGCCGCGTATCGACACCGGCGTGGCAATCGCCACGCGCGAGAATCTTGAATCGGCGGAGATCGCGGCGTTGCTGCGTCCCGACCTTTCGATCCTCGGGCGCTGAGCACCGCGTGTCGAGCCGCGATCCTGTCCTCGAGGTGCAGAACCTCGCCAAGCGCTACGGGGCCGTCACGGCGCTGGACGGCGTCGATCTGACGGTTCGGCAGGGTGAGGTCCAGGCGCTGCTCGGAGAGAACGGCGCGGGAAAGAGCACGCTGCTGAAGGTCCTCGCCGGAGTTGTCACTCCGGACAGCGGCACGCTGCGCTTTGCAGGCGCGGCGTACGCACCGCGGGGGCCGCGGGACGCGCGTGAGCGCGGCGTCGCGATGATCCACCAGGAGCTCGCGCTCGCGCTGGATCAAACGGTCGCCGAGAACATCACGCTCGGCCAGGAACGGCGCCGGCCTGGGCTCCTCGGGCGGCTCGGGGTGGTCGATCGGCGCGCGCGCGCGTCCGCCGCGCGGGCCGCGCTCGGGCGCCTCGGGCGACTCGACCTCGACCCCGAGACCCGGGTCGGCGCCCTAGGGCCGGGCGACCGGCAGATGGTCGAGATCGCTCGCGCGCTCGCGTCAGATGCACGGGTGTTGATCCTCGATGAACCGACCAGCTCGTTGGCTGCGGACGACGTCGCTCGGCTATTCGACGTCCTCAAGGGGCTCGCGCGGGACGGCGTCGCGGTCCTCTACGTGTCACATTTCCTGGAGGAGGTCCGCGCCGTCGCCACGGGCTACACCGTCTTGCGTGACGGGCGCTCCGTCGCGACAGGCGCCTTGTCGGAGTGTGACGACGTCGGGCTCGTCGCGGCGATGGCTGGGCGCGCCGTGGCGGCGCTCTATCCGCCGCGTTCGAGCGCGGCATGGGGGCAGCGGGACGATCGCGGCACACCGGCGCTCGTCGCACGCGGGCTCAGGACGGCGCGGCTCGCGCGGCCCGTCGATGTCGAGCTGCGCGCTGGGGAGGTGCTCGGGATCGCGGGCTTGGTCGGTGCGGGGCGTACGGAGCTGCTCCGCGGGCTTTTTGGTCTCGACCCGCTCCTCGCCGGCGAGCTGCGCCGGGGGGCTGCGAGCGATCGCGGAGTGGGACCACGCGCGCGCGTCCGGCAGGGCCTCGGATTCCTCTCCGAGGACCGCAAAGGCGAAGGGCTTGCGCTTACGCGCTCGCTCGTCGAGAACGCGACCCTGAGCCGGCTCTCCTCGGTCGCGACGTACGGCATCGTACGGCGCGGCGCACAGGCCGCGGCCGCGCGCGCATTGTTCGAGCGCCTCGGCGTGCGTTATCGCTCGGTACGACAACCGGCTGGGAGCCTCTCCGGGGGCAATCAGCAGAAGATCGCGCTGGCGCGGCTGCTCTTCCAGC